>NZ_MOEO01000010.1:0-89456 GCF_001875785.1 Bacillus sp. FMQ74
CCGCCAGCGTTCGTCCTGAGCCAGGATCAAACTCTCCGATAAAGTAGTTTGACTGACTACGCACATCGCTGTGCGATTTATAAAAATGAATTAACAGGTACGTTTTGTCTTGTTTAGTTTTCAAAGAACTTTGCGTACTTCTCTCGAAGCGACTACTTAATAGTAACATTTTTAGTTAACTAGGTCAACACTTTTTTGAAAAAGTTTTTACTAGTAATAATTGCTACGTTTGCGTCTTTTAAAAGACAACAAAAATGATTATACCATAATTTTTAAGACTGTAAAGAGGTATGAAACAAAAAAGCGCAGCTATTTCAGCTGCGCTTTTTCTCACACTTCTTCTTGTTCTTCTTCATTCTCATCTTCTTCGTTTTTCTCTACTAAAGCCACTGTAGCAACATGTTCTTCTTCTGCCATTCTGATGAGACGCACACCTTGAGTGACACGTCCGGTGATTGAGATATCATTGATGTCCATTCTGATGAGTACACCGCTGGCTGTAATAATCATTAGATCCTCTTCACCTTTAGTAGCTTTCACTGCTACTAGTTGGCCGTTGTTCTCGGTGATTTTTGCTGTTTTAAGCCCTTTTCCGCCCCGGCTTTGGGTTCTGTACTCTTCAGCCGGAGTCCGTTTTCCGTACCCTTTTTCAGTTACGATAAGGACGTGTGATTCTTCCTCTAATATCTCCATGCCGACAACAACGTCGTCATCTGTCAGGGTGATGCCTTTTACGCCTGCCGCAGTTCTTCCCATCTCCCGGACATCTGTTTCAGGGAAACGGATCAGTAAACCGTTTTTCGTTCCGATGATGATTTGTTTTGTACCATCAGTCAGACGTACACCCATCAGTTCATCATCCTCACGAAGACTCAAAGCGATTAGACCATTGTTGCGGATATTAGCGAATTGAGACAGCGAAGTTCGTTTTGAAACCCCGTGCTTTGTTGTGAAGAAAAGGTAAAGCTCTGCATTGAATTCCGTGACTGGAATAATCGCGTTGATCCACTCACCCTTTTCTACTTCAAGCAGGTTAATAATCGGGATTCCTTTTGCCGTTCTGCCGTATTCAGGGATTTCATACCCTTTTGCACGATACACTTTCCCCTTGTTTGAGAAGAAGAGAATCGTGTCATGAGTTGACGTAGAGATCAAATGCTCAACGAAATCATCTTCGTTTGTTCCCATTCCCTGTACACCTTTACCGCCTCGTTTTTGACTGCGATAAGTTGATGCAGGAAGACGTTTGATGTACCCGTTGTGTGTCAGAGTGACGACGATATTTTCTCTCTCAATGAGATCCTCATCTTCAATTGTCTCGAGTCCAGAAGTGACGATCTCAGTACGTCTTTCATCGTTAAAACGCTCTTTGATTTCCATGAGTTCTTCACGAATAATCTCAAGCACTTTATATTCATTTGCCAAGATGTCTTTTAGCTCTGCAATTAATTTAACAAGAGATTGGTATTCTTCTTCGATCTTTTCACGTTCCAGTCCTGTTAAACGCTGGAGCCTCATATCAAGGATCGCTTGTGCTTGCTTCTCTGTCAGTGAGAATTGTTCAATTAAACCTGTTCTCGCAATTTCAGCCGTTTGAGAATTACGGATAAGGGAAATAACTGCATCGAGATGATCCAGAGCAACTCTCAAGCCTTCCAGGATGTGAGCTCTCGCTTCCGCTTTACGCAATTCATAAGCAGTACGGCGTCTGATTACGACTTTTTGATGGTCAAGGTAATACTCCAGGCATTGCTTAAGAGTTAAAACTTTCGGCTGACCATCAACAAGTGCAAGCAAGTTGATACCAAAAGATGTTTGTAGAGCAGTTTGTTTGTACAGATTGTTTAAGATGACATTTGCATTAGCATCACGTCTAATTTCAATGACAATTCTCATACCTGTACGATCTGACTCATCACGCAGATCCGTGATGCCCTCTATCTTTTTATCCCTAACGAGATCAGCAATTTTCTCGATTAATTTCGCCTTATTTACTTGGTAAGGTAACTCTGTAACAATAATTCTTTCTTTACCTGAAGATGTTTGTTCGATCTCAGCTTTTGCCCGAATCGTAATAGAGCCTCGGCCAGATTCGTATGCTTTCCGTATACCGCTTCGTCCCAAGATTTGACCCGCAGTCGGGAAATCAGGGCCTGGAATGACTTCCATAAGCTCTGGAATTGTAATGTCCGGATTCTCACTGACAGCAAGTACACCGTCAATGATTTCCCCCAGCTGGTGCGGAGGAATGTTTGTTGCCATACCTACCGCAATGCCGGCAGCACCGTTCACGAGCAGATTTGGGAACCTCGAAGGCATAACGACAGGTTCTCTTTCTGAACCGTCATAGTTGTCCTGATAATCGATTGTGTCTTTTGTGATGTCTCGAAGAATTTCCATCGAGATTTTAGACATTCTTGCTTCTGTATAACGCATGGCAGCCGCTGAGTCCCCGTCAACAGAACCGAAGTTTCCGTGACCGTCAACGAGCATATAACGGTAGTTGAAATCCTGAGCCATTCTGACCATGGATTCATATACCGCTGAATCACCGTGCGGGTGGTATTTCCCGATAACTTCTCCAACGATACGCGCGGATTTTTTATAAGGCTTGTCACTGGTCATGCCTAGATCATTCATTGCATATAAAATCCGTCTATGAACCGGTTTTAAACCGTCACGAACATCCGGAAGAGCACGGGACACGATAACGCTCATTGCATAATCCAAAAAGGACGTACGCATTTCCTGACTGATATTTATTTCACGAACTTGTGGTGTGTTTTGTTCACTCATTAAAAAACCTCCCTGAAGTATCACATGAAATATGTGGGAGTAGATTGTCCATTATGACCTTCAATACGATTTCACTATTCTCCATTATATCAATAAACTTATGATTATACACATTAAATTGCTAGAATATATAGGTATTGCAAGCATTGCTGCATCTGATCTTATTCAGAAAAAAGCCTTATTTCTTATTGGAAATAAGGCTTTTTATGATTAGATGTCAAGATTTTTAACGTATCTCGCATTTGCTTCTATGAAGTTACGGCGCGGTTCTACTTTGTCGCCCATCAGCATTTCGAATGTCTCATCCGCATCCATTGCATCTTCAAGAGTTACCTGAAGCAGTGTTCTAGAGCTAGGATCCATGGTTGTCTCCCATAGCTGGGTGGCATTCATTTCACCAAGACCTTTGTAACGCTGCAATCCAGGCTTAGGTGTTTGAGGAAGCGTTTTTAACAAGTCTTCAAGCTCCTTGTCATTGTACGCATATTCAACACGTTTCCCTTGTTGAACCTTGTAGAGAGGCGGTTGTGCAATATACACATAGCCATTTTCGATAATTTGGCGCATATATCTGTAAAAGAACGTTAACAGCAGTGTTCTGATGTGCGCGCCGTCAACATCGGCATCTGTCATAATGACAACTTTATGGTAACGGGCTTTCTCTAGATTGAAATCTTCCCCGATACCTGTGCCAAGTGCTGTGATCATAGAGCGAACTTCGTTGTTAGAAAGGATCTTGTCCAATCTTGCTTTTTCAACGTTCAAGATTTTACCTCTAAGCGGCAAAATAGCTTGGAAATGTCTGTCGCGTCCTTGTTTAGCAGATCCACCGGCAGAGTCACCCTCTACGATATATAACTCGGAAATGCTCGGATCTTTCGAAGAGCAGTCCGCTAGCTTACCGGGAAGGTTTGAAATTTCCAAAGCGCTCTTGCGGCGTGTAAGTTCACGCGCTTTTTTCGCAGCCATTCTAGCTCTTGCCGCCATTAAACCTTTATCGACAATTTTTTTGGCCGCATCTGGATTTTCCAGCATAAATGTTTCCATTGCCGCAGAAAATAACGTATCAGTGATGGTCCGCGCTTCTGAGTTGCCTAGCTTTGTTTTCGTTTGGCCCTCAAACTGCGGATCAGGGTGTTTGATTGAAATAATCGCAGTCAGCCCTTCTCTTACATCATCTCCGCTTAAGTTAGGGTCATTTTCTTTAATAAGCCCTTTTTTTCTGGCATAGTCGTTGATAACACGAGTCAGGCCCGTTTTGAAGCCAGCTTCATGGGTACCGCCTTCGTACGTGTTAATGTTGTTCGTAAACGAGTAAATGTTGCTTGTGTAGCTGTCATTATATTGTAAAGCCACTTCAACCGTAATGCCGTCCTTTTCGCCTTCAATGTAAATCGGCTCTTCATGGACAACTTCTTTAGAACGGTTTAAATACTCTACATAACTTTTAATTCCGCCTTCGTAATGGTACTCGTTTTTGCGCTCTTGCCCTTCACGTTTATCTTCTATCGTGATGTTTACGCCCTTTGTCAAAAAGGCTAATTCACGCACGCGGTTGGCAAGCAGATCATAATCATACTCAGTTGTTTCTGTGAAAATTTCAGGATCCGGGACAAAATGTGTCGTCGTTCCTGTATGATCCGTTTCGCCAATGATTTCAAGGTCTGAAACCGGAACTCCGCGTTTATAGATTTGGCGATGAATTTTACCGTCACGGTGAACCGTCACATCAAGCTCTGTTGATAGTGCGTTTACGACCGACGCACCTACACCGTGTAATCCTCCGGATACTTTATAGCCGCTTCCGTCAAATTTCCCTCCGGCATGAAGCACCGTCATAATGACTTCTACCGCAGGACGGCCCATTTTTTCATGAATACCGACTGGAATACCGCGGCCATTATCTACAACCGTGATACTGTTGTCTTTTTCGATTTGGATATTGATATCTGTACAATAACCGGCGAGGGCTTCGTCAATACTATTGTCGACAATTTCCCATACCAGGTGGTGAAGGCCTTTGCTGTTTGTCGAGCCGATATACATCCCCGGTCTTTTACGAACAGCTTCCAATCCTTCTAATACCTGTATCTGATTTTCATCATAACTGTTTTGCTGCTGTTCCATAGCCACGTCATTCACCTACACTTTTCTAAACGATATATTCGTGATAAAAATTTCTAAGAATCTATTTCAAACATAAATTGCGCACGTTTTTTTAATGTGCTGGAAGATAAGGGAGAGTAATATATATTCTGAACCGTGACTACGATAGATTTGGGCGTGCCGTTTACGGAAGGCACCACCTTGTGTTTCTGTTTTTTCAGAAATTCTTCAACAATAGGCGACATGTTGGCTTTAAAGTCAAAAATGCCGACAATATCTCTTGTTGAAACCACAAAGTCATCACCTAAATGAATATACAATTGCTCACCTCATTTCTTCACTTCACTAACGCACCATTTTGCACACGGAACATTCCTGCTTGACGTAAGGTTTCGTGATCAATGCCATCAACGCTTGTCGTTGTGACAAACGTTTGTACACGGCCTTGGATCGTATGAAGCAAGTGCGACTGGCGATAATCATCCAGTTCACTCAGTACATCATCCAATAGTAAAATGGGATATTCTCCGATTTCTTCATGGATCAGGTCAATCTCCGCCAGCTTAAGGGACAACGCCGTTGTTCGCTGCTGTCCTTGAGAACCATACGTCTGCACATCGCGTCCGTTCACATAGAAAAGGACATCGTCACGATGAGGCCCTGACAAAGTAACACCGCGCTCAATTTCTTTTTCTCTTAATTTAGAAAACGCTTCTTGATAGCTATCTCCTATTTTCGACAAGTCTACGGGATCTGATACATCAAGAGCTGTATGGTACTTCAAGGTCAGTTCTTCAAGCCCTCTTGAGATGCCTGCATGAACGGGCTGCGCCCATTTTTCAAGCTGTGCTGTAAACTGCAGGCGTTTTACGACGACTTTTGCTGCAACTTCCACAAGCTGATCGGTCAAAACATCGAGCATCGTCCGGTCTGTTTGTTTTCTTGTTTGCAGCTGTTTCAAAAAATGATTCCGCTGGGAAAGGATTTTCTGGTAAAGAGAAAGGTCATGAAGGTAGACGGGAGAAACCTGTCCGATTTCCATGTCAAGAAACCGCCTTCTCACTTGAGGGCTTCCCTTTACAAGATTTAAATCTTCCGGCGCAAACATAATGGTGTTGAGGGC
The DNA here is from genome assembly GCF_001875785.1 of Bacillus sp. FMQ74. Lineage (NCBI taxonomy): Bacteria > Bacillati > Bacillota > Bacilli > Caryophanales > Bacillaceae > Bacillus > Bacillus sp. FMQ74. The sequence continues at coordinate 6,026 of NZ_MOEO01000010.1, forward strand.
CCCGACATACTGGCTGAGCTTTTGCTGTTCAATATGATTGACCTTGCCCTTTTTACCTTTTTTGGAGATGACGAGCTGCATCGGGATCGCCCCGTTTTGCTTCATCACTCTTCCCTCTATTTTAGCATAGTCTTTGTCCCACCGTATAAGTTCTTTGTCATTTGATGTCCTGTGCGATTTCGCCATGGACAAGACATAGATCGCCTCCATGAGGTTTGTCTTCCCCTGGGCGTTTTCACCGATGATCACATTTACTTTATTTTCAAATTGAAGTTCAGCATGGTCGTAGTTGCGGTAAGATGTCAGTTCTAAGTTCTGGATATACAATCAGTGTCACCCGCTTTAATTGACGACTTGAAATGAACCAAATCCTTCAATCTCTACCACATCTCCAACATACAGCTTTCTGCCTCGGCGGTTGTCCGGCTCGTTGTTCACAAGCACTTCATGCTCGCTTAAAAACCACTTCGCCATACCGCCAGACTGAATCACATCGGCTAATTTTAAGAATTGTCCGAGTGTAATCATCTCTGTATCAATTGAAATCGGATTTGCCATTATATCGACCTCTTTCAAATATCACTAATATCTAATTGTACTAAAAAAAAACGAATTAGGGAAAGGGAAAACTTGTCGGAGCAGTTACCGAATAGAAAAGCTGCCGACGGGTCGGCAGCAGTGTATCGGATTAATAGGTTCTGACAGGAAGGATAAGCTGTACAATCGTTTCATCATTCGGCGTGCGAATTAGGAAAGGTCTCATTGCACCTGTAAAGCTTACGCGTATTTCTGCTCCTTCAAGCACCTTTAGTGCATCCAGCATATATTTTGGACTAAAAGAGATATTTAATTCCTCACCCTCAATTTGATCCGCAACAATTGCTTCCACAACTTTACCGATTTCAGGGGAATTAGAAGAAATTTCAATGGATTCAGCCGGTTTTGCGGACAGCTTTACCACGTTGTTGCGTCCCTCTCTGGCTAAAAGGGATGCACGATCAATGGCCTGAAGGAATTCTTTTGTGTTCACAATGATTTCTGTTTTGCTGTCTTGCGGAATCAGACTGGTTGTGTCTGGATAATTTCCGTCCAGAAGGCGTGAGAAGAATAAGACGTTTTTCGCTTTAAACAGAACTTGGGTTTCTGTGATGACGATATCTACGAGTTCCTGATTGTCATCCAAAATCTTGCTGAGTTCAGTTAAACTTTTTCCCGGAATCACGACGTTATAAGATCTGTCTTCTGGAATATCAAGTTTCGCTTTTCTTAATGCAAGACGGTGACTATCCGTCGCCGTGCATAATAATTCACTTTGCTCCACTTTCCAGTTTACACCTGTCAAGATAGGACGTGTTTCTGAGGTGGACACTGCGAATACCGTTTGTCTGATTAAATTTTTTAACAAATCAGTTGGAATCTGAATCGCATGATGTTCTTCAATCTGCGGCAAGTGAGGATACTCATCAGCATCCAGTCCGTTTAGATTAAATTCAGCTTTACCAGAACGAATAATCGTCAAATACTGATTTTGTACTTCGATTTCTACAGTTGCCATCGGCAGTTTTTTTACAATTTCGCTAAAAAAGCGAGCTTGCAAAACGATGCTTCCGGGTTGTTCGATAGTGACAATTTCTTTATCTCCTTCTTCTTTTGGAATGAAGGATTCAATAGATATATCTGAATCACTTCCTGTAAAGGATACGCCATCATCAGATGCAACAATTTTAATACCAGTCAGAATAGGAATCGTAGTTCTGGATGAAACTGCTTTTAATACATCTTGGACACTTTCAACAAGACGATCTTTTTGAATCGTGAATTTCATTTTTATCCTCCTAACGGATAATGTATTAATATATATATTTTTAAAAAATAGTAGAAGTAATAGTAGGGCCTGTGGATTTGTGGATAAGTTGTGAAAAAGACAGGAAACACAGCCTATCCACATGTGGACAGACTGTGTATGACTTCCGAAAAGTTATTCACACTTTCCCCGATTGATCCCCGGTCCTGCTATTTAAGCTGTTCTTTAATTTCTTTTACATGCTGCTGAAGCTGTTCGTCATCTGCCAGCAGTTTTGAAATTTTTTCATGCGCATGAATAACGGTTGTATGATCACGTCCTCCAAACTCTTCGCCGATTTTAGGAAGAGAGGAATCAGTCATTTCCCTTGATAAGTACATGGCGATTTGACGCGGAAAAGCTACTGACTTTGTCCGTTTTTTTGCTTTGAAATCCTCGAGTTTAATATTAAATTGCTGGCCTACTACCCTCTGAATTTCTTTTATCGTAATGACTTTAGGTTTTGAGGAAGGAATAATATCTTTCAGCGCCTCAGCGGCCAGATCAGCATTAATATCTTTATTAATTAAAGACGAGTAAGCAACAACTCTGATTAATGCGCCTTCGAGTTCCCGAATATTGCTGTCGATTTGATTCGCGATGTAAAGCATAACCTCGTTTGGAATATCGAGGCCCTCTGCTTTGGCCTTTTTTCTTAAAATCGCAATTCTCGTTTCCAGATCAGGCGGCGTGATATCTGTAATCAGGCCCCATTCAAAACGTGAGCGCAATCTGTCTTCAAGTGTCGGAATTTCCTTTGGAGGCCGGTCACTTGAAATGACGATTTGTTTGCTTTCTTCGTGCAATGTGTTAAATGTATGGAAAAATTCTTCCTGGGTTTGTTCTTTCCCCGCTAAAAATTGAATATCATCTATCAAAAGCACATCAACATTTCGATAGCGATTGCGGAAGTCGACGGCTTTATTATCTCGGATAGAGTTGATGAATTCGTTTGTAAATTTCTCAGAAGACAGATAAACCACTTTGGCAGAAGGATTATGATCTATTACATAATGACCGATCGCATGCATTAAGTGTGTTTTCCCTAAGCCGACGCCCCCATAGATAAATAAAGGGTTGTAAGCTTTCGCGGGTGCTTCCGCTACTGCGAGGGAAGCAGCGTGTGCAAATCGGTTTCCAGATCCGATGACAAAAGTATCAAAAGTATATTTAGGATTGAGCATATTTTGAGGAAAATCAGATGTATCTTCTTTGACCGCTTTTTTGACTTGCGGTTTCGGCATAAAGTCCTCAACATCTTGATTTTGAGGAATGACAAACTTAATGCTCAATTCTTCCCCGGTTAATTCATATATGGTATCTGCAATCAGATGCAAGTATCTGGACTCCAGCCAGTCTCTGGCAAATTCATTGGGAGCCGTGATCGTTAATGTATCTCCTTGCAGTGAGTGGGCTTTGGTTGACTTCATCCAAGTCTCAAAACTCGGTTTGCTCAACTTTTTTTCGATTTGAGCAAGGGCTTGGTTCCACAGGTCTAATATATTTTCCATCTTCCGGCACGTCCCTCCTTTTCATAGAAAATGGCGTCTTTCTCTGTTATAGAACACAAAAAAAGAGCAAATGGCGCTTACCATTCGTACACATTAAATGTTGAAAACATATAATATAGTAGATAAATAGCTTTTCGACAAATTTCACAACTTGTGGACAACCTTCTACACAAGCTGTGTGAAATCAATCCACAACTTATCCACACTTTGTGGATAAAGAGGAAAGGCAAGATTAGTAATCAAGAGTTAAAACACAAATATAATACCAAAATAAACGAGAGCTTGCAATGGTTGTCACAATCTTATCCACAAAGCGGACAACCTGTTGAAAAAATATTGTCCACAGGGGTTGGTAATGTGAAAATGTTGTCGATAACCTTTGTGGATATTAAAAAAAGTCGAAAAAGATATCCACACGCGGGATTTTAGGGGCAAATTGTTTGGATTTGTCTTTTTTTCGTTAAATTAAGGAATCTAAAAAATAAGGTTTCGAAAGTTGAAAAGGTATGGTATCCTATTATGGTTGCAAGAAATAAAAGCACTAGTAAAGTTGACAATGAATAGGTAACGCAAATATAATAAGTAAGACTGTCTTTAACAGCTATTCCTCGAGGGAGGTGTCATAAATGAAAAGAACATTCCAACCGAATAACCGTAAACGCAGCAAAGTTCATGGCTTCAGAAGCCGTATGAGTTCAAAAAACGGTCGTCTAGTTTTAGCACGCCGTCGCCGCAAAGGCAGAAAAGTATTATCAGCTTAGGCCACTGAATAATGTCAGTGGTCTTTTTTCACGTTATGGGAAAAGATAGATGTGATGCGTAATGAACCGGGGCATGCTTCCTGGTTCAAATGCATCTCATTTTCATAATAAATTTTAAAAGTTTCTGCCAGCCAGTATCGGAGTGAGTCATTTGAAGAAGCGAAATCGTTTAAAGAAAAATGAAGATTTTCAAAAAGTGTTTAAACACGGGACATCAGTTGCAAACCGCCAGTTTGTCTTATATACGCTTGATCAGCCTGAAAATGATGAGCTGCGTGTCGGGCTTTCCGTCAGCAAAAAAATTGGCAATGCTGTGATGCGAAATCGGATCAAACGTTTGATTCGGCAGGCCTTTCTTGAAGAGAAAGAGAGATTGAAGGAAAAGGACTACATCATTATTGCCAGAAAACCGGCGAACCAGCTGACATATGAGGAAACGAAAAAAAGCCTCCAGCATCTATTCAGAAAGTCTTCATTATATAAGAAATCTTCGTCAAAGTAGGCATCACCACTGCTTTCTTACAACTTTTAAAAGCGCTTCCTTTCTGGTTGATCAGAAAAAGACACCATTTAAAACTGAAAGATGCTAAAATACATACAAGTATGCTTTGCAATAAAAGAGTGTAAAGATTAATTATAGGAGGAAATGTTGTTGAAAAGGAGAATAGGGTTGCTATTAAGTATGGTTGGCGTATTCATGCTTTTGGCTGGATGCTCGAGTGTGAAAGAGCCGATCACTGCAGATAGTCCGCATTTCTGGGACAAGTACGTAGTATATCCATTGTCTGAGCTCATTACGTATGTAGCGAAATTGACGGGAGATAACTACGGACTTTCAATAATTCTTGTTACCATTTTAATTCGTTTATTAATTTTACCGCTGATGATTAAGCAGCTGAGAAGTTCGAAAGCGATGCAGGCTTTACAGCCGGAAATGCAAAAGCTGAAAGAAAAATACAGCTCAAAGGATCAAAAAACACAGCAAAAGCTTCAGCAGGAAACAATGGCTTTATTCCAAAAGCATGGTGTTAATCCATTGGCGGGATGTTTCCCGATTTTGATCCAGATGCCGATTTTAATTGGATTCTATCATGCGATCATGAGAACACAGGCGATTTCAGAGCATAGCTTCTTATGGTTTGACTTAGGAGAAAAGGATCCCTACTATATTCTTCCTATCGTTGCCGGTGTTGCTACATTTGTTCAGCAAAAACTGATGATGGCGGGCAATGCGCAGCAAAATCCGCAAATGGCCATGATGCTCTGGATTATGCCAATTATGATTATCGTATTTGCGATCAACTTCCCGGCGGCTCTTTCTCTTTATTGGGTAGTCGGTAACTTGTTTATGATTGCGCAAACTTTCCTCATTAAAGGGCCTGATATTAAAAAAAATCCTGAGCCGCAAAAAGCCGGAGGAAAGAAAAAGTGAGGAATGTGACTGCTGCAGGGCGAAATGTCGATGAAGCAGTACAATCCGGATTGCAAGAGCTGGGATTAACGAGGAATAAAGTAGAAATTACTGTGATTGAAGAGGGACACAAAGGGTTTCTCGGTATTTTCGGTAAAAAGCCGGCGGTCGTCAAGCTAGTTGAAAAGATTGATCCGATTCAGCAAGCGAAGTCTTATCTTCAAACGATCGCCGAAGCCATTGCCGGGAAGTCTGATGTGACTGTTCAAGAAAGTAAAAAGGCAGTGAGATTCCATATAACAGGTGAAAAAACGGCATTGTTGATTGGGAAAAGAGGGCAAACCTTAAATGCTCTTGAAACATTGACACAGCTTGTCCTTAACCGTTATCCAGGCCAATATAAAAATGTGACGGTGGATGCAGAAAACTATCGTTTGAAAAGAAAAGAAACACTGAGCCAGCTGGCCATCAGGCTTGCTGATCAGGTTTTGAAAACGAAAAAAGCAATCAAGCTTGAGCCTATGCCATCCAGTGAAAGAAAAGTTATTCATGATACTCTTTCTGGATATGCAAACCACCAGATCAAAACATATTCAATGGGTGAAGGCGAAAATCGCCATCTCGTTATTTCCCATAAAAAATAGCATAAAACCGAAGTCCGGTAAAAATCGGATTTCGGTTTTTTTATATGTGAAAAAGCTACTTTTTCTAGTAATATCAGGGTTTTGTCGTTTAAGTTTTTTCTTTTTAGGTGTATCCTGTTGATAAAAAGGAAGTTCAGGAAATAAAATTAATTGTTATTCACATGTGGATAAGTTAAAGTAATAAGGGACGAATTTCTATTTCTGTGGATAACACATCTTCCACTTCGAACCAAACTATGTTATCTTTTAGTTTTGGCATAATAAAAATTTTTTTATATAGATGAAACATAAGTAAAGAGAGGTGAACAGCATGGATACAATTGCGGCAATTTCCACACCGATGGGAGAAGGCGCGATTGCGATTGTACGGTTGAGCGGACCAGAAGCCATTCAAATCGCAGATAAAATTTATAAAGGACCGAAGGGGAAAACACTCAGCTCGGTTGAATCACATACGATTCATTATGGTCATATCGTAGACAGACCTTCAGATCGTGTCGTTGAGGAAGTAATGGTATCAGTGTTAAAAGCGCCGAGAACTTTTACACGAGAAGATGTTATCGAGATTAACTGTCACGGGGGAATTGTGACTGTGAACCAAGTGCTTCAGCTCGCATTGAGAGAGGGAGCGAGACTGGCAGAGCCTGGCGAATTTACGAAACGTGCGTTTTTAAACGGGCGAATCGATCTTTCACAGGCTGAAGCGGTTATGGACTTAATCAGAGCGAAAACGGACCGGGCAATGAACGTTGCTATGAATCAAATGGAAGGGCGTCTTTCTGCTTTGGTGCGCCGTTTGCGCAGTGAGATTTTAGAAACACTGGCTCATGTTGAGGTGAATATCGATTATCCGGAGTATGATGATGTAGAGGAAATGACGCATCAAATTTTAGTTGAAAAGGCAACCGCCGTTAAAAAGGAAATTGAGGCGCTGTTGAGGACTTCTGAGCAAGGAAAAATCTTGCGTGAAGGTCTTTCTACCGTCATTATCGGCCGGCCGAACGTAGGAAAATCATCTCTTCTGAACAGTCTCGTTCATGAGGCAAAAGCCATTGTAACCGATATTCCCGGAACGACACGGGATGTAATTGAGGAATACGTGAATGTAAGAGGCGTCCCGCTTCGTCTGGTTGATACAGCAGGTATTCGCGAAACAGAGGACATTGTTGAGCGAATCGGCGTTGAACGTTCTCGCCAGGTTCTAAAGGAAGCGGACCTGATTTTACTTGTTCTTAATAATAGTGAAGAGCTTTCTGAAGAAGATGTAAAGCTTTTTGAAGCCGTTGAGGGCATGGACGTTATCGTGATTTTGAATAAGACTGACCTTGAGGCAAAGATTGACACTGAGCGTGTCCGTGAACTTGCCAATGGACGTCCAGTTGTTACGACATCTCTTTTAAAAGAGGAAGGCATCAATGATCTGGAAGAAGCGATTCAATCGCTGTTCTACACGGGTGCCATTGAGAGCGGGGATCTGACTTATGTCAGCAACACACGTCATATCTCTATTTTACAGCAAGCAAAACGTGCCATTGAAGATGCGCTTAGCGGCATCGAACAGGATGTCCCGATCGACATGGTGCAAATCGACCTTACAAGATGCTGGGAGCTTTTGGGTGAAATCATCGGAGATTCTGTCCACGAAAGCTTAATTGATCAGCTCTTTTCACAATTCTGTTTAGGAAAATAATAAAAGGAGGAACTAGAATCATGGGGTATGAAGCAGGCCAATACGATGTGATTGTGATTGGCGCCGGGCATGCCGGTGTTGAGGCTGCCCTCGCATCTGCACGCCAAGGCGCCAAAACGCTTGTCTTGACCATCAACCTAGATATGGTTGCATTTATGCCATGTAATCCGTCTGTCGGCGGCCCCGCAAAAGGGATTGTCGTCCGCGAAATTGACGCGCTTGGCGGAGAAATGGGAAGAAACATCGATAAAACGCATATTCAAATGAGAATGCTGAATACAGGAAAAGGTCCTGCGGTTCGTGCATTGCGTGCGCAAGCAGACAAATTCCAATATCAGCACGAAATGAAAAATACACTTGAAAAAGAACCAAACTTAACATTGCTGCAAGGAATTGTGGAGCGGCTGATTGTTGAAGACGGCGAATGCCGAGGCGTTATTACACAAACCGGCGCACACTATCGTGCGAAAGCAGTTGTCATGACGACAGGGACATATTTAAGAGGGCGTATCATTCTTGGAGATCTGTCTTACTCAAGCGGCCCGAATAACCAGCAGCCTTCTATTAAGCTTTCTGAGCATTTGGAGGAACTTGGTTTTGACCTTGTTCGTTTTAAAACAGGTACACCGCCTCGCGTTAAAAGCGACACAATTGATTACAGCAAAACAGAAATTCAGCCTGGTGACGAAGTGCCTCGCGCTTTCTCATATGAAACAGTGGAATATATCACAGATCAGCTCCCTTGCTGGCTGACATATACAAGCCCTGAGACACATGAGATTATTGACAGCAACCTGCACCGTTCACCGATGTATTCCGGTATGATCAAAGGTACTGGCCCAAGATATTGCCCGTCCATTGAGGATAAAGTAGTACGATTTAATGATAAACCGCGTCACCAGATCTTCCTTGAGCCGGAAGGCAGAAATACACAGGAAGTCTATGTCCAAGGTTTATCTACAAGCCTTCCAGAAGACGTACAGCAAAGAATGCTTGCAACGATTCCTGGACTTGAAAATGTGCAAATGATGAGAGCCGGCTATGCGATCGAGTATGATGCAATCGTACCGACACAGCTCTGGCCGACACTTGAAACAAAAAAAATCACCAACCTTTACACTGCAGGCCAAATTAACGGAACATCCGGTTATGAAGAAGCCGCGGGACAAGGAATTATGGCGGGAATCAATGCAGGAAGAAAAGCGCTTGGAAAAGAAGAAGTGATTCTAAGCCGTTCTGACGCCTACATTGGTGTTCTGATTGATGACCTTGTAACAAAAGGAACTAATGAGCCGTACCGTCTTTTGACATCGCGTGCTGAATACAGATTGCTTCTTCGCCATGATAATGCTGATTTACGACTGACAGAAATCGGGCACCGCATTGGATTGATTTCTGATGAGCGGTATGCAGCTTTTGAGAAGAAAAAAGCGGCGATCGAAGCGGAGAAAAAACGTCTGTATTCTGTAATTATCAAGCCGTCTCCAGAAAACCAAGAATATATCCGTTCTCTTGGCGGAAGCGAATTGAAAGATGGAGTTCGCGGCACAGACTTGATGAAACGTCCTGAAATGAACTATGAAACAGTCACAAAACTGGCGCCGCCAGAAGTGCCAGTTCCTCAAGACGTGGCAGAACAAGTAGAAATCCAAGTGAAATATGAAGGATATATTGAAAAATCTCTTCAGCAAGTGGAAAAACTGAAGAAGATGGAAAATAAAAAAATTCCGGATCGAATTGATTATGACGCAATCAAAGGGATCGCGACTGAGGCGCGTCAAAAGCTGAAAAATGTGCGTCCTCTGTCTGTCGCCCAAGCTTCCCGCATTTCCGGTGTAAACCCGGCGGACATTTCAATTCTATTGGTGTATTTAGAGCAGGGACGCATTGCGAAGATAGCCGAGTAGAAAGGATGACGGCATGAATATTGAAGAATTCACTTCCGGTTTGGCGGAAAAAGGGATCTCCCTTTCTCCCCGTCAGCTGGAGCAATTTGAGCTGTATTACGACATGCTGGTTGAATGGAACGAAAAAATCAATCTGACTTCAATTACAGAGAAAAAAGAAGTGTATCTTAAGCATTTTTATGACTCCATTACAGCTGCTTTCTATGTCGATTTCAATCAAGTGAACACGATTTGTGATGTTGGAGCGGGAGCGGGTTTTCCAAGTCTGCCGATAAAAATATGTTTTCCGCACCTCAATGTCACAATCGTGGATTCACTGAACAAACGGATCACGTTTTTAGAAAAGTTATCTGAAGCTTTGCAATTGGAGCATACAACATTCTGCCATGACAGAGCTGAAACGTTCGGACAACGGAAAGACGTGCGGGAAAGCTATGATATTGTGACAGCGCGAGCAGTTGCAAGATTATCTGTTTTGAGTGAGCTTTGCTTGCCTCTGGTGAAGAAAAACGGTTTATTTGTTGCTTTAAAAGCGGCATCAGCTGAAGAAGAACTGAATGCAGGCAAAAAAGCAATCACGACGCTTGGAGGAGAACTTGAGAATATCCATTCCTTTAAGCTGCCTATTGAAGAAAGCGATCGTAATATTATGGTGATACGCAAGATAAAAAATACACCTAAGAAGTATCCAAGAAAACCGGGAACTCCTAATAAATCGCCAATTGAAGGGTAATTTAGACAGCCTGATATGACAATACCATCATATTTTCATCAAAATTGATGGATGTATAGCAGGAAAAACCATGAGAAAATAGAATTATAAAAATGGCAGTTTTTAAAGGTGGTGTAGGTACATGAAGCATTCATTCTCTCGTTTCTTCGGGCTTGGTGAGAAGGAACAGGAGCCGGAGATTGCTGAACATGATACAAACAAAGAAGAGATTCTGGAAATACCGGTAAATGCTATCGTTCCCAACCGTTTTCAGCCACGCACCATTTTCTCAGATGAAAAAATCAAAGAGTTAGCAATGACCATTCATACACACGGCATTATTCAGCCGATTGTTGTTAGGCATACAGAAGAAGAAGGCCAATACGAACTCATTGCAGGTGAAAGACGCTGGAGAGCGGTGCAATCGCTTGAGTGGGAAAAGATTCCGGCGATTATTAAGGATTTTTCCGACACGGAAACCGCTTCTGTGGCGTTAATTGAAAACTTGCAGCGGGAAGAATTGTCTTCTATTGAGGAAGCCCATGCTTATGCTAGGCTGCTTGAGCTGCATGATTTAACACAGGAGGCACTCGCACAGCGTTTAGGAAAAGGGCAGTCTACAATCGCGAATAAGCTCCGGTTATTAAAGCTGCCTCAGCCAGTCCAAGACGCGATTATGGAGAAGAAAATCACCGAGCGTCATGCCAGAGCGCTGATTCCGCTGAAACAGCCTGAGCTCCAAGTCACACTGCTCACAGAGATTATTGAGAAAAGTTTAAATGTAAAGCAGACGGAAGACCGCGTGGTGAAAATGCTGGAGCAAGGCCAGAGAAAGCCAAAGCCGAAACGCAAAGCGTTCAGCAGAGATACAAGAATTGCGATGAACACGATTCGCCAGTCACTATCGATGGTGGAGGACAGTGGTGTAAAATTGAATACGGAAGAAGAAGAATTTGAAGAATATATTCAATTAACGATTCGCATACCAAAATAAAAGCTCTCCTGAAAAGCAGGAGAGCTTTTTATATTTGTTATAAAAGGTAATTAGTTACTTTTAGTGAATATTATTATATTAGAATTCTTTCCTTTGAGCTTGTGGATAAATTCTTCAGTATTTTGCGGTGAAATCACTGCATGTCCCCATCCTCCCTGATAGTAGACCGTGATGGCGTGGCGAGAGCCGATTAGACGAAAACCTGACCACAGCTTCTTTTTTTGGATCACTTTATCGATTTTTTCGTAAGGAATTTGATGTTTGATCAGTCCGGCTTTAATAATCAGATGGTGCTCCTTCAATACATATTTCAGATCAATAAAGCTCCATATGATGAGTCCATTTAAAAGAGTCAGCAGAATAAAAATGACCCAGCCCGATACTCTCGTATTTCCCAGCACAAAAGGAACAATGGCATCTGCTTGTATCAGTAATATGAGAAACACAATCATCAGCGTAACGGGTACATCTCTCTTTGTTTGATAAACCATTTTCTCACCGTCCTGTTTCCACGTTCTGTTACTGTGACTTCTTCTTTTTTTCTTTAAGAAATTCCTTTTTTAAGTCAAAAAAACATAGAAATTGTAGAATTTATAAGAGAAAGCATAAAGCGTGCTTGAATTTTCAATTATTTCCCTTCTGATTCGGAACAAAATGATGAAAAAAATGAAACGCTTTAATCTTTTTTTGATAGAATAGAAGCAAGATAGTACATGTTCATGTGAAAGTAGGTGACATCGTGGGAAAAATCATAGCAATTACGAACCAAAAAGGCGGGGTCGGCAAAACAACGACGTCTGTCAACCTTGGGGCATGTTTGGCTTACATAGGGAAAAGGGTTCTGCTGGTAGATATTGATCCGCAGGGAAATGCGACAAGCGGATTAGGGATTGAAAAAGCCGATGTAGAGCAGTGTGTGTACGATATTTTAGTAGATGATGCAGATGTTATAGATATTATTAAAGCAACGACAGTCGAGAACTTGGACGTGATCCCTGCGACGATTCAGCTTGCCGGGGCTGAGATCGAACTGGTTCCTACAATCTCAAGAGAAGTGAGATTGAAGAGGGCGCTTGAAGCAGTAAAGCAAAATTATGATTACATTATCATTGATTGTCCGCCGTCATTGGGACTGCTGACGATTAATGCTCTTACTGCCTCGGATTCCGTTGTGATTCCTGTACAGTGTGAATATTATGCCTTGGAGGGGCTCAGCCAGTTATTAAATACAGTACGTCTTGTGCAAAAGCATTTGAATACTGATTTAATGATTGAAGGTGTATTGCTGACAATGCTTGATGCTCGGACAAATCTCGGCATTCAAGTGATTGAAGAGGTTAAAAAGTATTTTAGAGATAAAGTATATAAGACAGTTATTCCACGTAATGTCCGTCTGAGTGAGGCACCAAGTCACGGAAAACCCATCATTTTATACGATCCGCGGTCAAGAGGTGCGGAAGTATATTTAGATTTAGCAAAGGAAGTGGCTGCGAATGGCTAAAGGCCTTGGAAAAGGGATTAATGCGTTATTTAATCAGGTCGATTTGTCTGAAGAGACAGTTGAAGAAATTAAAATTGCCGATTTACGCCCTAATCCTTATCAGCCAAGAAAACACTTTGATGACGAGGCATTAGCTGAACTTAAAGATTCAGTGTTGCAGCATGGCATTCTTCAGCCGCTTATCGTCAGAAAATCTTTAAAAGGCTATGATATTGTTGCGGGGGAACGGCGTTTTCGGGCAGCAAAGCTCGCGGGTTTAGAGACAGTTCCCGCGATTGTCCGTGAATTATCAGAGGCGTTAATGAGGGAAATTGCTTTATTAGAAAACCTTCAGCGCGAAGATTTATCTCCGCTTGAAGAAGCTCAGGCATATGACTCTTTGCTGAAACACTTAGATCTCACGCAAGAGCAGCTTGCCAAACGTCTTGGGAAAAGCAGACCGCATATTGCGAATCATTTAAGACTGCTGACACTGCCAGAAAATATTCAGCGGCTTATTGCCGAAGGTACGCTTTCTATGGGACATGGACGCACGCTTCTTGGCTTAAAAAACAAAAATAAGCTTGAACCGCTTGTACAAAAAGTGATTGCGGAGCAGCTTAATGTTCGCCAGCTTGAGCAGCTGATTCAGCAGTTAAATCAGAATGTTCCACGTGAAACAAAGAAAAAAGAACCTGTGAAAGACGCGGTTCTAAAAGAACGGGAATCCTATCTCCAAAATTATTTTGGAACAACAGTTCATATTAAAAGACAGAAGAAAAAAGGCAAAATCGAAATTGAATTTTTCTCTAATGAAGATCTTGATCGGATTTTAGAGCTTTTGTCTGAACGGGAATCATAAATGAAGAAACCATCTTTCATGCGAAGATGGTTTTTGTTTTATATGCGCCCAGTGAGCCTTTGCAGCGGATTAAGGCGTTCTTGCCTCCACTCTGTCCGATCTGTTAAACTCAATCCTTCCGCGAGAACATTGGCCATATTCATGACCAAGTTGAGTCTTGTATTTTGCAATACAAAATATTCCATAAAACCGCTCACATTCACGATTCCGTTAATATGAAGATCTCCCACTTCAGGAAGGTCTTTTTGCACACCGGCTCCAGGCTTTAATGGCCCGTCTCCGATTTGAAATGAACCCACACTCTTAACGCGGCCTAAGCATGCATCGACCGCTATAATAAATGGGTTTTTATGCAATTTTTGAATGTCACTGATTTTTTCCTTCATGTTCACAGCGTGGACGGGGTCAGATAAGGTTCCGTAGACATGAAATCTGGTGAGCTGCATCTGTTTGAGTTTCATTCCTACGAGCGGGCCCAATGAATCACCGGTTGAACGGTCTGTTCCGATACAAACCACGACAATTGGTTTGCCGGCAGCTTTACGTAAGGATGAAGAGAGAATGGTTTGGATTTGCTTTGCTGCAGCTGCATCTGTATGTGAAACATATTGTTTTACTCGTTCCTGAGAGGAAAAAAGCCCGCCTTTTCGATTCATAGGTTTCACTTCCTTGTTATAGTAGGTAACAGAATTGCTATAGTGTGTTTCGTTATGTAAGGTTGTTTACAGTATATCCAGCAGTACGGTTTTTTATGCTTTGTGTATGACACCGGAGATTTTAAAAAAGTAGAGGTTATGATATGAATGGTTAGTGGGTGAATTACAAATATTGTCCCCTATTGCCTCGATCATGATCAAGCTATGGTCTGCTTACAAAACACTTTATAGATAGGAATGGTTAATGAGGTTCATTCCTTCATTCCGCACACAAAATGATATTTTTTAGACTGCCTGCATCAGCAGTCTTTTTTTTTATGAGTATTTCGGATGATAATTTCAGCTTGTGTTCAAATGTCTATGAAAATATGGCATTTTTGCTTCCTTTTATTTATATAGTAACAATAACGGAAACAAGCTGATCTTTGTCTATGAGGTGATGATGTTGTGGAGAGCCGGAATGAAGTGGATGCTGCTCATATTAGGGAGCCTAATCGGGGCCGGATATGCGAGCGGTCAGGAGATATGGCAGTTTTTTGGGGCGGAAAGCGGACTTGCTATTGTGCTGTTTACAATCATGTTCATTTTCTCGTCTTATATTGTGATGAAAATCAGTTTTAAGGTTCAATCCACTCATTTTCTGCCGGTTCTGGAGCATTTAATGGGGCCATGGCTAGCGAAAATTTATGATGTTCTCATCATTTTTTATTTGTTTTCGACGACTATGGTGATGATTGCCGGAGGCGGTGTGACCCTGCAGATGTACAAGCTTCCTTTCTGGTGGGGAATCGCACTGATCTGCACCGTGACAGTGTGTTTGTTTTTGTGGGATGTGAAAGGAATATTGTCTATAAATAGTATTTTGATTCCTGTGTTAGTAGCGGGGCTTTTATATGCGCTGATCTCTTTTCAGAGCACACATCACCATACGTGGACGATTGACTTGTCTAAGCAGTATAACTGGCCTGCGAGCATCACGTTTACCTCTTTAAACATCCTTTCAGTTGTTGCGATTTTATCCTCTGTCGGGAAAGAGATGAAAGGACTCGGAGAGGCGAAAATCGCAAGTGTGGCAAGCGGTCTCATTTTTGGCGTGATCTCATTTGTTTATAATGAAACGTTAGTGGAGCTGGCGGGCTCCCTTTCTCAGTTTGAAATACCGCTGTTTGCCGTTCTGGAGGGTGCGCCTTATGTCCTTTTTTTATGTATGACGGCGGTGCTGTGTCTGGCCATTTACACGACGACGGTAGCGGGATTGCTGGGGCTGTCCAGCCGGCTGATGGGATTTGTTCAAATGCCGAGATGGTTGATTGTGTTGATTTTGTTAGTGTTAATGGTACCTTTTACTTCTTTCGGATTTTCTGATTTGATCGCGTTTTTGTATCCGATATACGGGATGTTAAATTTGTATTTGTTAGTTTGTCTTCTCTTATACCCTATTCTAAGTAAATGGAAATAAGAGGATGTATTTCTTTTCAAGTATCTTGATTGCTCTTATGATCAGTTTTTTTGTACAATAGATACAGCAGTTTATGAAAAGAGGTGAAGGGTCTTGGCGGATAAAGACTTTGGCCTGAATGATATCGTAGAAATGAAAAAACCGCATCCATGCGGAGCGAACAGCTGGAAAATTATACGCATGGGAATGGATATTCGAATTAAGTGTGAGGGATGCTCTCACAGTGTTATGATTCCGAGAAAAGAATTTGAAAGAAAACTAAAAAAAGTACTAGTCAAGCATGAGGAGCCTACTTCATAAATAGGCCGACACTCATGCTTTTTCATATAGAAGGTAAGGAGAAGACGGCGATGAGTAAAGTGCATCAGTCGGCATGTCCGCTGAATTGTTGGGACAGCTGCGGCTTTTTGGTGACTGTTGAAGACGGAAAGGTAACGAAAGTGGACGGGGATCCAAACCATCCGATTACGGAGGGCAAAATCTGCGGCCGCGGCAGAATGCTTGAGACAAAAACAAATTCGCCTGATCGGCTTCGTTATCCGATGAAAAAACAAAATGGCGAGTTTGTGCGGATTTCCTGGGAACAGGCACTTGATGAAATTGCCGATAAACTTCGGGAGATCAAGGAAACGTCGGAGACGACTGCTGTTTTGCACAGCCATGATTATGCGAATAATGGTTTGTTAAAAGCGCTTGATCAGCGTTTTTTTAATGGATATGGCGGTGTGACTGAAATCGTCGGAAGCATATGCTGGGGCTCCGGCATCGAGGCGCAAAGCTGGGATTTTGGCCGTTCGTACGGGCATGGCCCGCTTGATATTTACAACAGCAAGCATGTTGTTGTGTGGGGAAGAAATGTATCCAGAACAAATATGCACTTATACCATCATTTGCAGCAGGTGAAAAAAAAGGGCGCCACGATTACGGTGATTGATCCGATCTTCAATCCGACTGCTAAGCTTGCTGACCGCTATATCTCTGTCAAGCCTGGAATGGATGGCTGGCTTGCGGCTGCTGTTTTGAAGGTTCTGATTGAGACGGGAAGAACGGATGAAACGTTTATTTCTGAGCATTCTGTCGGTTTTGATGATGTAAAAGAGCTTTTGAAGACCGTTTCTCTGGAAGAGTTCATAGTGAAAACAGAAACTTCTATGGAGGAGCTGGAGTATTTGGCCGGTTTGTATGCTGATGGTCCGGTGTCTACTTTTATGGGGCTTGGCATGCAGCGATATAAAAACGGCGGAGGAACGATTCGCTGGATTGATGCACTCGTTGCGGCAAGCGGAAATGTCGGAATTAAGGGCGGCGGCGCGAATTTCGGAAATGTCCAGATTGGCGAGAGCTTTGCAAAAACAAAGCTGACGCAGCCGGAATTAAAAACAGCATCACGTTCATTTTCAATGATGACGCAGGCTGAAGAGGTGTTGACCGCTGCTGATCCTGCGATTGAGATGATTATTGTGACGTGTGGAAATCCGCTGACTCAGGTGCCGAATACAAACAAAGTCAGACAAGCTTTTGAAAAGGTTCCAATGACGGTAGCGATTGATTCCATTATGACGGATACCGCAAAGCTGTGTGATTATGTTTTGCCGACTGCCACTGTTTTTGAAGAAGAGGATATCTACTATTCCAGTATGTATCACCACTATGTTCAGTACGGAAAAAAACTCGTGGAGCCCCAGGGTGAAGCGAAGTCGGACAGCTGGATCTGGTCAGAGCTTGCAAAACGCCTTGGGTTTGGCGAGCTGTTTGAATACAGTACTCAAGAATTTTTAGAGATGGGGCTTTCTTCATTGGAAGCAGAGGGTGTGACACTCGAGCGTTTAAAGGAAAAAGGCCACCTCCCTCTTCCAGTAAAACAGGTGCCATGGGATGATTATAAGTTTTTGACGCCGAGTGGGAAATTTGAATTTACTTCGTCACTAGCTGAAGAAAAAGGGTTTAGCGGCTTGCTTCAATTAAATGTGCCCGAAGAGTCTGTTTTCCATAATGAGGCGTTAGCTGGAAAGTATCCTTATACGCTGTTGTCCATTCATCCGCAGCGTTCCAACCATTCACAGCATGTGCCGTTTATTGAAAAGCTTCAGCACGTTCAGGTCGATATTTCTCCAGATATAGCGGCTGAGCAAGACCTTCAGGATGGAGACGAGGTTGTCATCTTTAATGACCGCGGACGCTTGAAGGGAAAGGTGAAAGTGATGAAGCAGGCTCATGCGAAGACGATTAATATAGATGAAGGCATGTGGGCGGCTTTTGGAGGTTCAGTCAATGCACTGACAAATGATACAAATTCTGATAATGGATTGGGAAGTACGCTTTTTGACTGTTTAGTAGGCTTGAAAAAAGCATAATCAAGGAGATTTACAGGCTGAAAATGCTTTTTTGTCAGCTTGTCTTTTCCAGTGAACCTCCTTATAATTGCTCTAGGTTCAAAATACGTTCATACAATGACGGTTTTATATAGAGGAGATGAAAGAATGGCTTTAACAGCTGGAATTGTTGGTTTGCCGAATGTTGGGAAATCAACACTATTTAACGCAATTACACAGGCCGGTGCCGAATCAGCGAACTACCCGTTCTGTACGATTGATCCGAACGTGGGGATTGTAGAAGTACCTGATGATCGTCTGCAAAAGCTGACTGAGTTGGTCAAACCGAAGAAGACTGTGCCGACTGCTTTTGAATTTACTGATATTGCAGGGATTGTAAAAGGCGCATCTAAAGGAGAAGGACTCGGCAACAAATTCCTATCTCATATTCGCCAGGTTGACGCGATTTGCCACGTTGTCCGTGCTTTTTCCGATGACAACATTACACACGTTTCCGGAAAAGTTGATCCGATTGATGACATTGAAACGATCAACCTTGAGCTGATCCTCGCTGATATGGAAACGGTTGAAAAGCGGATTACACGCGTCAGCAAACTTGCGAAACAAAAAGATAAAGACGCTGTATTTGAGTTTGAGATTTTATCTAAACTGAAAGAAGCGTTTGAGAGTGAAAAGCCTGCTCGATCTGTAGAATTCACTGAAGAGCAGCAAAAGCTTGTGAAGCAGCTCCATTTACTGACTTCGAAGCCTATTTTGTATGTGGCCAACGTAAGTGAAGATGAAGTGGCTGATCCATCTGGCAATGAAAATGTAGCGAAGATTCGCGAGTACGCTGCAGGCGAAAACGCAGAAGTAATCGTTGTGTGTGCGAAAATCGAATCCGAAATTGCTGAGCTTGAAGGCGAAGAAAAGCAAATGTTCTTGGAAGAGCTGGGCATTCAAGAATCAGGCCTTGATCAGCTGATCAAAGCGTCTTACTCTCTTCTTGGCCTTGCAACATACTTCACAGCGGGAGAACAGGAAGTCAGAGCTTGGACATTCAAAAAAGGCATGAAAGCCCCTGAGTGTGCAGGAATTATTCATAGTGACTTTGAGCGAGGCTTCATTCGTGCTGAGACAGTTGCTTATGAGGATCTTCTTGCGGGCGGCGGTATGGCAGGAGCCAAAGAAGCAGGAAAAGTCCGCCTCGAAGGGAAAGAATATGTGGTCCAAGACGGAGATGTTATTCATTTCCGATTTAATGTTTAGGATGCAGTTGTAAAGGGACAAGAGCTTTGGTATAATATAAAATTGTGAGTAATAGAATTATTGCTCCTTGCCCATTATGGGCCGCTTAGTCCAAAAGGAGGTGCAAACAGATGAGAAAGTACGAAGTTATGTACATTATCCGCCCAAACATTGACGAAGAGTCTAAAAAAGCAGTTATCGAGCGTTTCAACAACGTTCTGACTTCTAACGGTGCGGAGATCACTGGAACAAAGGATTGGGGTAAACGTCGTCTTGCTTACGAAATCAACGATTTCCGCGACGGTTTCTACCAAATCGTAAACGTTCAATCTGATGCTGCGGCAGTTCAAGAATTTGACCGTCTAGCTAAGATCAGTGACGATATCATTCGCCACATTGTTGTTAAAGAAGAAGAATAAGCAATTTTGAAATATATAATGGTAAAAGGTGGTCTTTCTTATGCTTAACCGAGTTGTATTAGTCGGAAGACTGACAAAAGACCCAGAGCTTCGTTATACGCCAAACGGTGCGGCTGTTGCTACGTTTACTCTTGCTGTGAATCGTACATTTACGAACCAGTCCGGAGAACGTGAGGCCGATTTCATTAATTGTGTCACTTGGAGAAGACAAGCCGAAAACGTTGCAAACTTCTTGAAAAAAGGAAGCCTTGCAGGCGTAGATGGCCGTTTACAAACAAGAAACTATGAAAACCAGCAAGGACAGCGTGTCTTCGTGACAGAGGTCCAAGCTGAAAGTGTTCAATTTCTTGA
The DNA here is from genome assembly GCF_001875785.1 of Bacillus sp. FMQ74. NCBI lineage: Bacteria > Bacillati > Bacillota > Bacilli > Caryophanales > Bacillaceae > Bacillus > Bacillus sp. FMQ74. The sequence continues at coordinate 26,286 of NZ_MOEO01000010.1, forward strand.
ACCGAAAAACGGCGGCGGTTCTGGTTCAGGTGGATACAACGAAGGAAACAGCGGCGGAGGCCAGTACTTTGGCGGAGGCCAAAATGATAATCCATTCGGGGGAAATCAAAACAACCAGAGACGCAATCAAGGGAACAGCTTTAATGATGACCCATTTGCCAACGATGGCAAACCGATTGACATCTCGGATGATGATCTTCCATTCTAATGTGATTATCGCCTAAAATGAAAAAGAAAGGAGGGAAATGACAATGGCAGGAGGACGCAGAGGCGGTCGTGCGAAACGCCGTAAAGTGTGTTATTTCACTTCTAACGGTATCACGCACATCGACTACAAAGATGTAGATCTTCTTAAAAAGTTTGTTTCTGAGCGCGGTAAAATTTTACCACGTCGTGTAACTGGAACAAACGCTAAATACCAACGTAAATTGACTGCAGCAATCAAACGCGCACGTCAAATGGCTTTACTTCCATACGTAAGCGGTGAGTAAGCTGATACGTAAAGAGCAAGGACCTTCGGGTTCTTGCTCTTTTTTATAGGGGGATGAAACATGAAGCTGATTTCATGGAATGTAAACGGCCTTCGGGCTGTAATGAGAAAAATGGATTTTCTCTCTTATCTGAAAGAAGAGGATGCAGATATCATATGTCTTCAGGAAACGAAGATACAGGACGGCCAGGTTGATCTCCAGCCTGAAGGCTATCATGTGTATTGGAATTATGCAGTGAAAAAAGGATATTCCGGCACAGCAGTTTTTTCTAAGCAAGAGCCGCTGCATGTCATGTACGGTATCGGAGTAGAAGAGCATGACCAAGAAGGCGCAGAGTGATTACGCTGGAATTTGAAAACGTGTTTGTGATGACTGTTTACACGCCCAATTCCAGAAGGGGATTAGAGCGGATCGATTACCGCATGCAATGGGAAGAGGCTTTATTGTCTTATATTCTTGAATTGGATAAGAAAAAACCAGTGATTTTATGCGGTGATTTGAATGTAGCTCATCAGGAGATAGATTTAAAAAATCCAAAGGCGAACCGGAAGAACGCTGGATTTTCTGATCAAGAAAGAGGGGCATTCACTCGTTTATTAGAGGCTGGCTTTGTTGACTCATTTCGTCATGTTTATCCTGATCTTGAAGGCGCTTATTCCTGGTGGTCGTATCGTGCCGGCGCCCGGGACAGAAATATCGGATGGCGCATTGATTATTTTGTTGTTTCTGAAAGCCTTAAGGAACAGATTGAAGATGCCAGCATATCAAAGGATGTCATGGGTTCCGACCATTGTCCTGTTGAACTTATCATCAATATATGATGAGATAGCAGTAAGGATTTTACACTTACTGCTTTTTTTATATGAAAAAGGAGAAGAGGATGGCAAATATAAAAGAGATTGCAAGACTGGCAAATGTATCTGTTTCAACTGTTTCGCGTGTATTGAATCATCATCCGTATGTGTCTGAAGAAAAGAGAAAGCTTGTCCATCAAGTCATGAAGGAATTGAATTATACACCAAATCGAACCGCAATCGATCTCATTCGCGGGAAAACCCATACGGTCGGTGTGATTCTGCCTTATAGCGATCATCCCTGCTTTGATAAAATCGTTAACGGAATCACCAAGGCTGCTTTTCAGCATGAGTATGCAACGACCCTCCTCCCCACCAATTATAACCCCGCTATTGAAATCAAATATTTAGAGCTGTTAAAAACAAAGAAAATAGACGGTCTTATTATTACTTCCCGCGCCAATCATTGGGACAGTATTTTAGCTTATCAGGAATATGGGCCGATCATCGCCTGTGAGGATACCGGAGACATTGATGTCCCTTGTGCGTATAATGACAGAAAAGCTGCTTATGCAGAGAGCTTTCGCTATTTAAAGAGCCGCGGTCATGAGAATATTGCTTTCACGTGTGTCAGAGAAGCTGATAGAAGCCCGAGCACGGCTGATAAAGCCGCAGCCTATAAAGCTGTCTGCGGAAGATTGGAAAACGGTCATATGCTGTCCGGATGTAACGATATGAGTGATGGTGAGCTGGCAGCCGAACATTTTTATATGAGTGGCCGGGTTCCGACTGCTATTTATGCAAACAGTGATGAAGTGGCAGCTGGAATTCATCTATTCGCCCGGAAGAATAATTGGGATGTTGAAATTATAGGTGAGGGAAATTCTTCTATCAGCCGTGTTCTTGGATTTCCATCGCTTGATTTGAATCTTGAGCAGCTTGGCACCTCCGCATTTTCTCTCTTTTTGCAGGATGAACCCGTTGATATCAAAATTCAGCATAACTTTGAGAAAAAAGCTTGAACTGAAATGCATTTCATACCTTATAACTTCATTGAAGGTAAAGGAGGAGAAGAAATGCGAATTGAACATACAGCGATCTGGGTCAATGATTTAGAGCGAATGAAGTCTTTTTATGAAACGTATTTTAATGGCAAAGCGAATGATTTGTATCATAATGAGAAAAAGGATTTTAAATCTTATTTTATTACGTTCGATTCCGGAGCAAGGCTGGAGATTATGAAAAAAGGGAATGTGACCGATCCGCCTTCACAAACGATGACAGGCTGGGCACACATTGCCTTTTCCGTAGGAAGCCGGGAGAAGGTTGATGAACTGACTGCCCGATTGAAGAAGGACGGTTTCGCAGTAGTAAACGGCCCAAGGACAACAGGAGACGGCTACTATGAAAGTGTGATTGAAGATGAAGAAGGAAATTTGATCGAGATTACAATTTGACATCTGGAGTGACTTGAATGCTGAAGACAGAAAAAGAAAAAATGGCAGCCGGAGAATTATACAATTCGGAAGATCAACAACTAGTACTAGAACGCAAGCATGCGAGACAGCTGATTAGACAATATAACGAAACACCAGAAGATGATGCAGTGCGGACAGAGCTTTTGATGGAGCTGCTCGGTTCGGTTGGGGATCAAGTCACGATTTTGCCGACATTTCGCTGTGATTATGGCTATCATATTCATATCGGAGATCACACATTTGTAAATTTTGACTGTGTCATTTTAGATGTGTGTGAGGTGCGTATCGGCCGTCATTGTTTGATTGCGCCGGGTGTACATATCTACACGGCTGGACATCCTCTTGATCCGATTGAAAGAAAGTCCGGGAAGGAGTTCGGTAAGCCTGTGACAATTGGAGATCAAGTTTGGATCGGAGGCCGGGCAGTGATTAACCCAGGAGTGACAATTGGTGATAATGCGGTGATTGCTTCAGGATCTATTGTGACTAAGGATGTGCCCGCTAACACTGTTGTAGGCGGAAACCCTGCGAGGATATTGAAGGAATTGTAAAGAGATCAGTGCGGCAGATCCGCACTGACTTTTTTAAATTTGTTTCGCATTGGTATTAGGGCCGAAGCAGATTAACAGCAAGGAGCATGCGAGCCAGCAGCCGCCTATAAATAAGAAGACGCTGACATAGCCGAGCTGAACGGCAATAAATCCGACAAGCAATGAGCCGAAAATGTTTGAAAAACGGCCCAGACCATAGGCTAATCCGCTGCCGGACGAGCGGTATTCAGTCGGATAAGGTTCAGATGTATAGGCGTATAAGTTCGAGGTGAAAACCCGTTCTGTGATATTTACGATAAAACCAAACACAATGATCATGATGGGAATAAAAGTCATGCCATATAAGAGCCCGGCGATGGCCGTTAGAAACGCGCTGGCAGCTAAAATCCACTTTCTTTGAAATCTCTCAGAAATCATGGAGCCGAGCAGTGCGCCAAGCGGAGCGCCGACAGAATGCAATACGTTATACCACAATGTATTTTCCATGGTGACACCATTGCTTTTTAGCAGGCTTGGAACCCATGAGGCAAATCCGTAAAACCCAAACGTTTCAAAAATCCATACAGCAGATAAAATAATGGTGATTTTGAGGTTTCTGCCTTTCAATAATCCTGCGTAACCGGCATGCTGTTGAACGGAACTGTTTGCTTTAGATTGAGCCGGTGCCGGAAGCGGGCCTTTCTCCTGTTCAACCTGCGCCTCAATTCGGTTGAGGATCGCATCAGCTTTCGCATATTCACCGCGATTTTCATGCCAGCGAGGTGACTCTTCCAGACGGCGGATGAAGAAAAAATAAATAAGGCCGACGGCACCCCATACAAATACAAGCCTCCATCCCCATGAACCGAGCGGAATGACAAAGGCAGACACAATGTTGGTGATCGGAACCCCGATCAAACCAATCATGGCACAAAAAGAAATATATTTTCCACGTACACTTGAAGGGAAAAATTCCGCCAAATAGCTATTCGTAATGACCATGGCTGCTGCGACGCCAAATCCGGTGAGAAAACGGAATGTCATTAAAGATGGAATGTCCCATGCAGCGGCATTGCACAGCGATGCGATTGAGAAAACAAAGACAAATAGATTTAAGGCTTTTTTGCGGCCGATTCGATCGGACAGCCGTCCACCCAGTGAAGCGCCTAAAAACATGCCTAAAAATGAAGCCGCCGTCACGTTGGCAATAGTTGAAAGCGGAATGCCCCAATGCTCGATCAGTGCCGGCGCTACATTGCTGAGGGTAAATAAATCTGCGAGATCAAAGAAATAAACAATGCCGAGAGCGGTTAACACTTGCAAATGAACGCGTGAAATCGGAAGGCGGTCTAAACGATTCGCTGCGTTTGAGAAAGGATGTGCATTCTTTTGTTTGAAGATCGTATTCATAAAAAACCCCCTTTTAAGTAGTAAGAAAAGACTGATAATTCCCTTCTTGTGAATATTATAAGTATCTTGGTTCATTGGCGACAGAGTTCAAATCACTAGATGGGAGAACTAAATTCGCACTTTTTCTGTTCATTTTGCTTAAAAGATTTCCAAAACAGTAGATTCATAGACCGATTTATGCAAATATATAGTAATATTCACATTGAAAGGAAGAGACATAGAAGGAATGAATTCATTTATCCGTCCTATAGAAGGAAACAATACGCTGTGGAGATACTTTTTCGCTTTTTTGGTGATGGTAGGGTTATATGTATTCGGGAATATAGCTTACCTTTTCGCCATACTGTTCACGGTTATTGTGAATCCGGATATCACGTTTGATTTGGATGAAGCTGTGCTGAGTGATCCTCTTGTAGATCTTTATTTGTCCCATGTGATTTATTTATTCGCCATTCCGGGAGTTTGGCTGGCTGTGCGCTTTATTTTGAAGCGGCCTTTCCGAACGGTGATTACACCGAATTCTAAGATCAATTGGCGGAGAATTTTGTTTGGCTTTATTGCTTATTTCTTGCTGATGATCATCGTACAATTGATTGATTTTGCGATTCATCCAGACAATTATTCAATGCAAGCCTTTGATGCCACACGGTTTATCTGGCTGCTAGCAGCGGCTCTCATTTTGGTTCCGTTTCAGACATCAGCCGAGGAATTGTTTTTCAGGGGATTTTTGCTTCAAGCTTTCGGGAGATTGACGAAAAATCCTCTAATCTTGACACTGATTGTCGGAGGATTGTTTGGCGTATTGCATTTTGCGAATCCAGAAATGAACAATGGAGCTGTCTGGGCAGGAATTGAGTACTTAACATTTGGTTTTGTGTGGACCTATTACACGATTAAAACTGGCAGTATTGAAATATCACTTGGCGCCCATGCCGCGAATAATATGTTTTTGTGTATGTTTATTACAGAAAAAAACAGTGTGTATGGAGGAATTCCTTCTCTCTTTACGGTTACGCGGGGGAACCCAATGTGGGAGGCTTTCTTTACGATAGCGGTCAATCTTGTGTTTGCGGGGATCGCTTTATGGTACCATAAGAAATCAAAAAGTAAGCAGCAAGGGTCTTAATCCCTGCTGCTTATTAACGTGTGGATCGCTTCTTCGATATTCGTTGTCGGCTGCTGGCAGGCGAAGTTTTCACAAATATACACGGTTGTTTTGCCGTCTATAATGCGGTAGTCTGCTGCAAATGGTGCAATGTCTTTGCATTGCTCGGGATGCTCTGCCACCAGAATGGAGTCGTTAGGCTTAAAGGCTTTTTGGAGCTCCGCTATGATTTGTTTTCTGGCTGGATCGTCTGCGTTGCCAAAAATAACGATTTCTTTCTTAGGCATCAGATGCCTTAACACACTTTGCATAAAGAAAGCATGGCCGCTCGGATACGCGTCGATGTCCGGCTTGAATACAGAAAACATCGTTTCTGCTTTTTCAATCAGTGATAAGTCGCCTGTGACTTGTCCGAGACGCAGCAGCTGAACAGCTGCCACGCTGTTTCCGGAAGGCACGGCGCCGTCGTACACTTCTTTTTCCCGGACGATTAAGGCTTCTGCATCGTGTCCGGAAAAATAGAATCCGCCATGCTCCTCATCCCAAAATAAGCCGATCATATCGTCTGTCAGTTTCTTCGCTTTTTGTAAATAAGATAGATCAAACGAAGCTTCATAGAGATCAAGATAGGCCCATAGGAGAAAAGCGTAATCGTCGATAAAGCCTTTGTTTTTCACTTCGCCGTCTCGATACCGGACCATCACACGGCCGTCGATGATTAAATTTTTTTCAATAAATGTAATGGCGTCTTTCGCTAGGCTGAGATATTCCGGTTCCTGGTATACCTTTGCTGCTTTGGCGAGACCCGCGATCATCAGTGCGTTCCATGAGGTCAGCACTTTATCATCGACATGCGGATAGGTTCTTTGTTCGCGAATGTTCAAGAGCTGCTGTCTTGCGTTTTCGAGCTTGATGCTGAGCTCTTCTTCGGTTAACCCGGCATCCGCTTTGATTTGTTTTCGTTTTGTGTGAATGAGGTTTGGAATATTTTTGCCTTCAAAATTTCCTTCTTCAGTGATGTCATACACTTGGCAATACAGCGTTCCGAGATCGTCCCCGAGCGTTTTCAGAATCTCTTCCTTTGACCACACGTAGTACTTTCCTTCTTCTCCTTCTGTGTCCGCGTCTAAAGCGGAGAAAAAGCTTCCGTCTTCATGAGTCATTTCCCGCTGAATAAACGTAATGATCTGCTCACAAATCTCTTTATAGCGGCTGTTTTGCGTGACCTGATAGGCTTCGGTATAAGAGGTCAGCAACAGCGCATTGTCGTAGAGCATTTTTTCAAAGTGGGGAACAAGCCACTCGTCATCGGTTGAATAGCGCGCGAACCCATACCCGATATGATCGTAAATGCCGCCATTCGCCATGCTGTCCAATGTTTTTGTCACGTTGTATAGAGCGTTCTCCTGCCCTGTATTGTGATAATAACGAAGCAAATACATCAACATATGAGGCATTGGAAATTTCGGTGCCTGCCCGAAACCGCCGTAGATCGTGTCAAACCCGCTGGCAAGCTGCTGGAATGTCCGGTGAATTGCTGATTCGCTAAGGCCCTCACCAGTTTTTGCAGCTGTTTTGGTCTGTAAATGTTTAGCGGCGTTCTCCGCAATATCCTCGACATGCTCGCGGTCGTTCGCAAACGTCTCAGACAGATGCTCAAGCACATCAACAAAACCGGGACGATTGAATTTACTCGTCTTTGGAAAATATGTACCCGCGTAAAACGGCTTTTGATCAGGCGTAATAAATACATTCAACGGCCAGCCGCCCTGCCCGGTCATCAGCTGGCAGATTCTCATATAAACAGAATCCACATCCGGCCGCTCTTCCCGGTCGACTTTAATCGCCACAAACCGTTCATTGAGAAGACGCGCGATTTCTTCGTCTTCAAAGCTTTCGTGGGCCATGACATGGCACCAATGGCAAGTCGAATAACCGATGCTGACCAGAACCGGCTTGTTTTCGCGTTTTGCTTTTTCAAAGGCTTCATCTCCCCACGGGAACCAGTCCACAGGGTTGTGAGCGTGTTGGAGTAAATATGGGGACTTCTCAGCGATTAATCTATTGGGTTTATTGTTAGTGGGCATGGGACCACCTTCTTTCACTTTTGCTATTTGTTGCTATTTTTACTTTACCATAATGGAGTTTAGTTTATGCCTTATTAGATTAGATTTTATTACTCGTCTAGTGAAAACCAGCCATTTTTGCGCACAATTTTTTGCAAAATCAAGACTTATAACCATTTGCAGTTTCTTGTAAAGTTGTAACTAATAAAGAAATAGTGAAATAAACCAGGTTTTTAATGCGTTGATTATTTGATACAGGAGGAAAGAGAATAACAATGGCATATTTATATTTAGCACTCGCAGTTTTAGGTGAACTTATTGGTTCTTCTATGCTCAAGGCAGCTGAAGGTTTCTCAAAACTTTACCCTACTATTGGTACAATTATTTCCTTTATTGGTTCATTTTTCTTTTTATCACTTGCAATGAAGACCATACCTTTGAATACTGCCTATGCACTCTGGTCGGGTATAGGTATTATTGCTACTACAATAATTTCAATTTTGATTTGGAAAGAAAAAATTAACGTTGCCAGTGTTACTGGGATTGTTTTAATACTTGTAGGAGTTGTAATATTAAATCTTTTTGGTCCTGGTCATGGTGAAGCACACAGTGTTGAAAACGCAAGTGCTACTACAAATAATGAAACGGATTGAGGTTGTAAAGTTTTATAGGTTTGTTAGTGAGGTGTATAAAACCTCACTTTTTTATTTATATCATTTTTAGCTGGATTGGTTTTATTTGGAATGGAATTGCGTTGGACGTTGTGCAATAATCATTAATCTCTCAAAGTGGTCTTACTTAATACTTCAAATCAGTGGTACAATTAGGAAAAAACAAGGAAGCTTGTATATGGAGATTTTAAGTGTGATTTTGCAGTTAGTATTGGTTTTTGTTGGCTGGTTTATAATTACTTATGTTAAAAAATTACCTGATCAAGTACATGCCAAAAATTTAAAAAAAATTGAGCACGATTTAAATACTCAGTTAGAAGAGTTCAGAAATAAACTGACAACTGACCTAGAGTTAGTGAAAATCAATGAAGCTCAGTTACATATTCATAAGACAGAAGAATTTGTAAGACTTATTAGGCTACTTGTTATGAATTTGACTGATAAAGATTATATAAATGAATTGTCAACAAATGAAGAAGTTAAGAAAGAGCATATTAAAAGTATGACTGAGTTAGGTTCTAAACTTTTTTTCTTTGCATCAGATGATACTGTTAAAAAGTTTGTTGAGTATAGAAAGCAATCTTTAAAAACTAATAAGCTCGAAGAAGCTGAAAAATTAATAAACCTTTTGGGTGAACTAATGGTTTTAATAAGAAAAGATTTAGGGTACAGTCAGACTGAATGTAATAAGAATGATTATTTACATATCTTGTTGAATGATTGGGATAGGTACGAACAAAAATATAATGAAAGAGGATAACTTTTGTTATCCTCTTTTAATTTTTTTATACATTACAATATCATGTTAAGCCTCGAAAGTATTCGGCGATATCCAAGAGAAGAATCGGTTCAAAGAATTGAGACAATTAAACGATTAAAGAAATCTGGTTTGTCCATTTCGGAAATTAGTGATTGGATAGTTAATAATGATTAATAAATGTTTATTATGAGAAGGAGTTGAGACAAGCTCTTGTGCTTTTACACATAAAAGTTGTTTACTAAGTTGTATTGTCTTAGGCCAACAAGTAAACAACTTTTTTGTAAGTATCATACCTCCACTATTCAACGGGAATCATGCTGTAGACAATCTATTCTTTTTGAACCTCTTCATACTCTTACATAAGGAACTTTATATTTTGGGTAATCTAAAAAACTGGCACCAAACTCAAGTTCCGTAGCCGTTTATTTTTACATACGTTTATAAAAAAAAGAGACCAAGCTAATCTCTTAGTCTCTCACTATTTCTATTCCTAGCTTTTTAATGTTAATGAACGCTAAGTTGACGGAGAATATCATGCACATCTACATGAGATCTATGCTCAATAATTTTACCATCAGCAATACGTGGCAACATCATAAGAGAGAATTTAACGTTTTTTTCTGTTGCAGTAACTCCAGCAAATGGAATACCTGTATGTTTTCCTTCAAAAATAAAATAAACTGCAACAAGGTCGCCTTCAGCTACCATTGTTTGAATGGGCATTTTGAAATCGGGGAAAGCATCAAAGTTTTTCTTTTCTGATTCAATTAAACCCTCTACGCCTGGATACGGTGTATCTAATTGTGGATAGAATACGAAGTCTTTATGGCAAAAGTCTTTTAAGCTTGTTCAATCGTTTCAAAGTAACGACGTACTAATTCTTTATTGTTATCAATGGACATAATGAACACTCCCCTCCCTTAAAACTTCATATCATATGTTAGATTAAAATGAATATGATTCACCATTTTCAGGCACTAAAACATGAGAAGCAATTCCTTTTTCATTAATGAAGGATTTTAGTTCTTCTTTTGATAATCCCCAATGGTTTACAGCTTCCATATGGCTTACAATAATTTTTGCTTTTGGAGCAGCCTTATACGTTTCATAGATATCTTCTTTACCCATGATGAGAGAACCGCCTTCGTAGAATTGATTATCTCCGCCATTTACGACAATAATTTCTGGTTGATGTGTATTAATCTCTTCCTGAACGGCATCATACCATACTGTATCTCCGGCTACATATAATGTTTTCTCGCTTTGATGTTTGAACACAACGCCGCATACAAGACCTGCAAGTTTTAAAACTTCTCCTCTTCCGTGTTCGCCTTTTGTTTTAATCAGTTGAATGCCTTCAAAGACTGTATCTTTTGTTAAAACTTCGACATTTTTGAATCCGGCATTTCTTATTTCTGCTGCATCTTCTTCATTTTGAGAGAACAACTTGATATCTTTTGGTAATCTCTTTTTAGCAGCTTCATCCCAATGGTCATAATGTAAATGAGTAACAATTACAGCGTCAATATCTTTTATAATATTGTCAACAGATGTTGGCAATTCAACCAAAGGGTTATTTTGATCTTGTCTTGGCGCATTTGGGAATGGAGGATAAGCACCTTTCTCAGCTAACATAGGATCTATTAAAAACTTTTTGCCTGCATATTCGACAACAAGTGTGGCATTACGAATTTGTTGTATTTCCATGTGTAAACACTCCTTTTTTTGGTATGTGTATAGTTTACATACAGCCACTGAGTAAATACATGGAACAAATCAAGTCTTTCTGTCGATTGACTTGATTTTTGAAAGTATGTATTTTATTTTGTGTAAACTGTTAGTAAATCAGAGAATCGGATTAAAAAATAATTACTTCTTCAGGGGGCTTTTATAAACACGAAGAATCAAGGAAAGGAATAATTTACATGTTAGATCATACTGATATGAAAATTTTAGAAGAGTTATCAAAAAACAGCCGTATTTCAATGAAACAATTAGGAGAAAAAGTTCATTTGACTGGGCAAGCAACTGCTTCTAGAGTTGCCAAGTTAGAAGACAAAGGTGTTATTGAGGGATATACAATTAGAGTAAACCAACAAAAATTGGGATGTAACATACATGCCATGCTGAATATCTATACAAAAAACACATATCATACACCATTTCTTACATTTATAGAAACACAAGAGAAACATGTAATCAATAATTATAAAATTAGCGGAGATGGCTGTTATCTTCTTGAATGTAGATTTCCGAATAATGAAGTGCTAGATCAATTTTTAACGGAATTAAACAAGCATGTTAATTATAAATTGACAATTTTGATTAACAAATAAACGTAACTTTAAGGTGTTTGATATTTTAACGGACATGGCACCAAATACAAGTGATAACTTTGATGTAATTGCGATGAAGAAAATGTTAAAAAATAGAAAATTCCTATCTGGTTACACAAGTTTTAGGGGCTTTAACGATTAATCAAAAAAAATTGATTTATTTGGTTGCATTTATTTAAAAAATCTGAGTATAATAAATACATCAAAAAAAATTGATTAAAGAAGGCGATATAATGAATGAGACGAAATCAGAACTACTTCAGAAATATGAACAAAAATTTAAAGCTCTTGCTGATCAGAAACGATTAGAGATCATGTATGAACTTTGTCAAAGGGGAAAAACATGTGTTTGTGATCTGACTGAGATCTTTGAGGTGACACAATCTAAACTTTCTTATCATCTTAAAATTTTATTAGATGCCAACTTAATAACGAAAGAGACAAAGGGAACATGGAGCTATTATGATTTAAATGATGAGGAAGTAAATAGCTTATTATCAGAAGAGCTTTGTTGTGTATTTAGAAAAAAAGGTGAAGGAGATTGCTGCTAAAAAATTTTTAGTCATTAAATCAAATTTTTTTGATTAATATATAAGGGGGAATTAAAATGAAATATGTTCATGTAGGGGTTAACGTTGTCAGTTTGGAGAAATCGATCAATTTTTATGAAAAAGTTTTTGGAGTCAAGGCTGTGAAAGTAAAAACAGACTATGCAAAGTTTTTATTAGAGACTCCTGGACTGAACTTCACTTTAAATGTCACAGATGAGGTGAAGGGAAATCAAGTGAATCATTTTGGATTCCAAGCAGATAGTTTGGAAGAAGTTTTGAAACACAAGGAAAGGCTTGAAAAAGAGGGGTTTTTTGCACGTGAAGAAATGGATACGACTTGTTGTTATGCAGTCCAAGATAAATTTTGGATTACTGATCCAGATGGGAACGAGTGGGAATTTTTCTATACCAAATCGAACAGCGAGATTCAAAAACAAGATTTCTCCTCTTGTTGTGTAACACCATCAAGCGATAGTACAACGAATTCTTGCTGTTAATAAAAGGGTGAGGATAAAGTAATGAAACGTTTATCATTTTTAGACCGTTATTTAACCATCTGGATTTTTCTTGCGATGGTATTGGGGATAGGATTAGGTTTTATATTTCCGAGTTTTGTTGGTGGATTAAACAAATTACAAGTTGGAACTACATCTATCCCTTTAGCTATTGGATTAGTATTAATGATGTATCCACCACTAGCAAAGGTCCGCTATGAAGAAATTGGTCGGGTATTTAAAGATATTAAAGTGTTAATTTTGTCTTTAGTGCAAAACTGGATCATTGGTCCGACTCTCATGTTTATTTTGGCTATCATCTTTTTGCCAGATAAACCGGAGTATATGATTGGACTTATTATGATTGGATTGGCTCGCTGTATTGCGATGGTTATTGTTTGGAATGACTTATCAAAAGGTGATACAGAATACGCGGCAGGATTAGTTGCTTTTAACTCAATTTTCCAAATGCTTTTTTTCTCAGTTTATGCTTACATTTTTGTAACAGTTATTCCGCAATGGTTAGGAATGGAAGGAGCAGTAGTGAATATTACGATGGGAGAAGTCGCAAAATCAGTATTCATTTACCTTGGAGTTCCTTTTATTGCAGGAATGGTGACACGTTATATTTTTGTAAAAGTGAAGGGCAAAGAATGGTATGAAAAAGTGTTCATTCCTAAAATTAGCCCAATTACGTTAATTGCTTTGCTATTTACAATTATCGTCATGTTTTCCTTAAAAGGTGATGTAATTGTTAGCTTGCCGTTAGATGTTGTTCGAGTAGCGATTCCATTATTGATTTACTTTGTTTTAATGTTCTTTGTTTCCTTCTTTTTAGGAAAGAAAATCGGAGCAAACTACGCTGTAACCACTACTTTAGCTTTTACAGCAGGAAGCAATAACTTTGAATTAGCGATTGCTGTAGCTGTTGGTGTGTTTGGAATTCATTCAGGTGCAGCATTTGCTGCCGTAATTGGTCCGCTTGTAGAAGTGCCTGTCATGATTGCACTCGTTAAGGTTGCTTTATGGTTTCAACGAAAATACTTTCGAAGTCACTCGATGTAGAGGTGGAATATATGAAGAATAAAATTATTTACTTTTTATGTACAGGGAACTCTTGCCGAAGTCAAATGGCTGAGGGATGGGCTAAACAATATTTAGGTGATGAGTGGAAAGTATATAGCGCGGGATAGAGGCACATGGATTAAATCCGAATGCTGTTAAAACGATGAATGAAGTTGGTATAGATATCTTTAATCAATTTGGGTTCTGTTAAAATACGATGTTGATAATTCCATAGTATTAAGGGGAACCTATTATTTATGGATTCCCCTTTAGTTCAATAAGAAAAATAACTGTCGAGTGTTACCTTACAATGTATATTTTGGAGTGAAAAATTTTTTTAGCCATTCCAATGATAAACGATTTGCACAACGCCAGAGGAAAATGTTCTTGTATTCACCATTTTTAAATTTATCCTTTGTTTTACATCAATAAACAACGGTTTTCCTTCTCCCAAAACAACAGGGTGAATAGATAATCTAAATTCATCAACAAGCCCCCAATTTATAAAAGTTGTAATGAGACTCGCTCCACCATATAGCCAGATGTCTTTGCCAGGCTTTTTCTTCAATTTATTTACTTCCTCAAGAATATTATCATTTATAAATATGGCTTGATTATCAATCTCATTTTGTGTTCTGGAAAAAACATATTTCTTTTTACTATGAACCAATTTCCAAATTTCCTTTTCTGTATCAGAGTCTTCATTTTTTGGAATATATTGTCCCCATAAATCGTAGCTTTTTCTACCATATAAAATAGTATCAATTTGATTTAAGAAATCAGTAAACCCCATATCAGGGTCCATAATGCACCAATCAACTTCTCCATTTTTCCCTTCAATAAAACCATCTAAAGTAACTGCTAAATCTAAAATTATTCTTCTCTGTTTTAAGTTATTTGTCATAACTATTCATCCTTTTACATAAGAAGTTGATAGAAATTCTTCTCCCACTCTCGCACCAGATAGACTAAGTTGCGTTTATGGACAGAGTGAAGAACAATATCCTAAAATGAAAGTGCCCACTACTCTTCGCAGCTTGATTAGCAGGAACACTCTTTATCTTCACTTGGTTAAATGAAAGCTCTGCTCGATTAAGTTATAGATTTCGCCTTCTGGATCTGTCCGTTCTAAAACAATTGAAATCCAATGTTCCTTATCCATATGATATCCGGGTAAGATATTTTCCCCGTTTCTTAAGCTATCACTTATTTCAGGGGGACATTTTAGATTCAGAATATCTATTTCGCCATGACCATCCAAGCCTAATTTTTCTGGGAGAATATTCATGATAAGACCGTACCATTTTTTGTTCGATGTATGTCTCAAAGAAGCATAGTTTGGGTATTTCTCCCACGGGTAATCAGGCGATGTACCGTATTTTTCTTTGACGTGTTTAAAGATATCTTCTCTTGTTAACATACTCAATCACTCCTTTATTCACTCTAATTTCTTCTTGGAAAAGTCAAAGAGCGATCCTTGGTTGTCCTTTGGATGCTTCAATAGAGATGTCACCAATGGCAGAAGCTGTGTCAAAGCTTCCTCTCTCCACGGGTACTAGTCAACAGGGTTGTGGGTGAGTTGAAGGAAGTATGATATGTCTCATTGAGTTTATTGTTAGTGGGCATAGGGTCATCTTCTTTTCTCTTGTTTCTATTCCCTTTTACTTTACCACAAGCCTCTGTTGAAATACCTCATTAAGATAGTGAAATATATATAAGGTAATGGATGTCTTACCTAAGGCTGTTCTCCTAAAGAGTGCACTTTTGGAAGCGGTTATTGAATAGTATCGAAACGAGTTTACTAAATATTATCTCGATTGGCGGAGATTGATATGATCAATAAAATGACTCAATTGAATATGAAAGATTTCAATAAACCAAACGAACCTTTCGTTGTTATTGGGAGAATGATACCTGCTTTTGAAAACGGTGTTTGGACATATACTGAGGAACGATTTTCTAAACCTTATTTTAAACAATATGAAAATGATGAAATGGATGTTAGTTATGTTGAAGAAGAGGGGAAGGTTGTTTTTTTATATTATGTTGAAAACAACTGCATCGGCCGGATTAAGATTCGTTCTAACTGGAATGGGTATGCACTAATAGAGGACATTGCCGTTGCAAAAGACTATAGAAAAAAAGGTGTTGGAACAGCATTACTACATAAAGCGATTGAGTGGGCAAAGGAGAATCGCTTTTGTGGTCTTATGCTTGAAACACAAGATATTAATGTCTCAGCTTGTCATTTTTATGCCAAACATCATTTTATAATAGGTGCGGTTGATACGATGCTTTATTCCAACCTTCCAACAGCAAATGAAATTGCGATTTTTTGGTACTATAAATTTTAATTGATTATAAAATCTCAACAGTACCAGAGATAAAAAACTGACGAACGAAACGGGGTTTGTTTTTGGTTTCGTTTTTTGTATCAGAAGAGGTTTCTTAATAACCTCTTCTATTCTTTGATAAGAAATGTCTTTCCACAATAGGCATAAAAACGTGAAGGATCATTCCTCCCAAACAAACCGTTAAAAGGGTTCCGATGCCGATAGGGCCTTTAAAGATAATGGCTAATACCAAAAAAAGAGCGTATACCAATGTTCTTGAAAACAAGATAGTTCTTTTGGAGAGATCTCGGATAATAAGTGTCAAATGATCGATGGGCGTTGATGCAAACTTCGTCTGCAGATAGATGGCTGTTCCAAGACCGATGAGCACCAAACCAATTCCGAAATATATTAGTTTGCTTAACAACGCGTTTAGATAGAAGGTGTTTTTTACAACAAACAACCATAGGTCAATGCCTATTCCAGTAATGAATGCTGTAATTAAGCCCAGCAGAATAGGTTTTTTTCTCGTTAATATAGCGTTACAGATTAAGAGGATCACAGAAATAAGGACTTCCCAGCTTCCTACGGTAAGACCGACTTCTTTTGACAGACCAACCAAAAGGGCATCGAAGGGTGATGTGCCCAGTCCTGACTGTATGGTTAAGGAAATGCCCAAACTTAATATGAGTATGCCTAACCCATAATATGTATATTTCATGTTATATTCCGCGATATGTCTTTTGTCATCAAGACATGAGGGATGCCGTCCTCCATAAATTCCTGTGAAGAAGTCT
The DNA here is from genome assembly GCF_001875785.1 of Bacillus sp. FMQ74. Classification (NCBI taxonomy): domain Bacteria; kingdom Bacillati; phylum Bacillota; class Bacilli; order Caryophanales; family Bacillaceae; genus Bacillus; species Bacillus sp. FMQ74. The sequence goes on from NZ_MOEO01000010.1 coordinate 43,167, forward strand.
GGTAGCCCAGTTTTTGATAAAAGCCTGCTGCTTGTGTTTGACCATGCAGCTTATATGCAGTCAGTCCTTTTTCTTTCATGATTTCCTCTAACCCGCTTACGATGATCTTCCCCAATCCGTACTTACGGTAAGGCTTTAGGATGCAGATTCTTTCCAGCTTTGCTGTATGGCCAACGATGCGCGCACGGCCTGTGCCAACAGGCTGATTCTCATGATATACCAAGATATGCTGGCATTGTTCCTGAAGCGTATCAAATTCATCGAACTCATCAGCTTCAGATACATGTTGCTCCTCAATGAAAACGGCTCTTCTAATCTTTAAAGCTTCATGTAAATCCGCTTCAGTTGTTATTCTTTTTATATTCATTAAATCAATCCTTTTCTGATATTAGTCTGGACTGTCCAGCATGCATGTGGTCTTATAATAGTAAGGTTAAAACAGTTTTGTTGTAATTGCAACAAAAATACGTGAGGGGTTTTAGAATGAATGATATTTTGCGTGAAATCGGCATGATAGCAAGAGCGTTGGATTCCATAAGCAATATCGAATTTAAAGATTTGGACTTAACAAGAGGGCAGTATCTCTATCTCGTACGTATACACGAAAATCCGGGAATTATTCAAGAGAAGCTGGCGGAAATGATAAAAGTGGACCGGACAACGGCCGCGCGGGCAATTAAGAAGCTGGAAATGCAGGGATTTATTCAAAAACTGCCAGATGAGCAAAATAAAAAAATAAAAAAACTGTTCCCGACTGAGAAAGGGAAAAAGGTGTATCCCTTGTTAAGAAGAGAAGGAGAACATTCCACGGAAGTCGCTTTGTCCGGTTTTACACACGAGGAAAAGGAAACCATTTCTGCACTCCTTCATAGAGTGAGGAAAAATGTAGAACGTGATTGGGAGTATGTGAAGAAGGGGAACAAAAGGGATTATTAATGTACAAAATGTATCTTTAAAAAAAAGCACTATTGATCTTCAATAGCGACAGAACCAAATATGAGTCCGGGAAGGGCAAATTTCCTGCTTCGAATCATTTCACAATCAAGTTACAAAAATGTGCGTAGTTACATATTGAATTGATTTGTATTACAGTAATGATAGCAAGAAATTTCCAAAGGGAGTGGTTTTGATGAACTTGAGACAACTATCAGAACATGTCTTTCAATGTGAATTTGAGCTTGATGTTCCCCTTCGTGTCCCGGTTCATACTTGGTTTATTAAAAATGGCGATGATGTTTATATTGTTGATACGGGGATAGAACGTTTTGCTGATGTTCAAATTAGGGCAGCGTTAGCGATCGGCAATCCAAAAGCCATTTTGCTTACCCATGGCCACAGTGATCATATCGGAGGTGCATCAAAATGGTTAGAGAGATTTGATATTCCGATTTATGCCCACCAGAAAGAACTTATATATATCAATGGAGAAGCGCCTTACCCGAACAAAAATGAAGTAGAGAATACAGGGGTAGCCCATATTGTTCAGCCGCTGACAGAGCAAACGCTTGCTCACTTGCCTCTGCAATATTATTTAACACCCGGACATTCTCCGGGGCATGTCGTGTATTATCATAAAATCGATCGTACTCTATTAACGGGTGATCTTTTTACCACAAGTAAGGAAGATTTACATCCCCCTATCAGAAGATTCAGTGTGGATATAAATGAGAACATTGATAGCGGTGCGATCATAGATGAAATCAAACCTACGCTCATATGCTCGTCACATGGTGAAGAAATTCTTTATAACGAAGAGTTGTATAAAAGCTATGTGATACGGTATAGGGACTAATGGCAGTAAAAAACATAATCTGAAAAATCTCCAGCATGTTGAATCCCTTGTTCCGATTTACTCACACCTGTTACTCAAAAAGAAAAAATGGCAGCTGCCTGCCGCAGAGGCTTTTGCGGAGGCTTGTTTTACATTCTATTCATGAGCAAAAGGAGTGAGTGTCAGGCTCACTCCTATTCTATTTAAACTGCGGCTGTGAGCTCTTTGGTTTAACAAATTTCATGAAAATCCCTCTGACTAATGGGCCCATAATCAGTAATTGCAATGGATAGGCCAGGATGAAATTTTTCAACACCATCATGAGATAAGTGCTGAAGAGGCTGTCTCCGTTCAGTCCATTTGCCAGAACCGCTGTCACTAAACCGAACATAGACATGCAAAGTACCATGCCAATCACCATACAAGTTGACATGGCAAGGATGACATATATTTTTTTAGTCTTGTCGAACGGCATGCTGAATGCAATCTTCTTGGCGAGGGGGCCCACTAACAGTAAATCTAACAGGAGAGCGACAATAAAACCGATGGCCATTTCAAAAATGGTCACCGGTGAAAAATCGTGGATGGCTCCGTTGATGATGGCATTGTAAATCGACATGACGCAGACCATTCCAAAGCACATCATCACGCCAAATATAAGGCCTTCTTTTTTATTTGCTGGCATACAATCATTCCTTCTCTTCATAATCGGTGATTAGTATACCAATGAACCGTTCATGCTCATAAGTGACAAATTTGTGAACAATCTATAGCGCAGAATCGTCTTGTTTTGTCATCAGCACATGCGGAATGCCATCCAGCATAAATTCTTCTGATACAGTCTGATAGCCGAGCTTTTCATAAAAGCCTGCCGCCTGTGTCTGGCCGTGCAATTTGAAGGCAGAAATGCCTTGTTCTTTCACAATACGTTCTAATGCATCGACGATTACTTTTCCCAGACCGAATTTGCGGTAGGGCTTCAGAATGCAGATTCGTTCCAGTTTTCCCGCGTGGTCAACGATACGGACGCGTGCAGTGCCAACGGGTACATCCTGATGATAAGCCAGAATGTGCCGGCAGTCACCGTGGAGTGTATCGAACTCATCGAATTCATCTGAAATGGGACAGCCTTGTTCCTCTACAAATACTGCCTTTCTGATTTCAAACGCTGTATGTAAATCCTGTTCTGACGTGATTTTTTTGACATTCATGCTTGTATCCTCCCTTACTCCGAAAAATGGCTGATGACATATTGTTTAAAGGTCTCAGCAACCGGTGATAAAAATCTGCCTTTTATCCAGGCAATTCCTATGACACGCTGACATTCGGGCCATCTGACGCGGATTTTGGTGATTTTGCTTTGGTCTAAGCCTTTCAGGTCTGGCAGAATAGAAATGCCCAGTCCGGCTGCCACAAAACCTGCGGCAGTAGCTGCTTCTTCTCCTTCAAACATAATGTTCGGCTGTATATCAGCCTTCTCAAACAGCTCATCGACCGTCATCCGAAGCGCATAGCCTTTTTTCAATAAAATAAAACGTTCCCCGGCAATCTCGGTCAGGGTAATGCTCTCATGATTGGCTAATGGATGATCATTTGGCACAAATAAAAAGAGCTCTTCACTCCACAGCTTGATCCATTGGATCGGATTTTCAGGCTTAATCGAAGCGAGCAGACAGAGGTCGAGATCACCGGATTTTAATCGTTCAAGCAGCCAATAAGAGTGGTTTTGCTTCAGCTGGAAGGCAATGTTGGGGTATTCCTGCTGAAAGGAGCCGATGAGATCGGGCACGAGCGTAGTGCCTAATGTATGCAAAAAACCGAGAGAGACTTCGCCTTGGTCTGGCTTTAATAAAGCTTGGATTTCTTCTTTTCCTTCGGTGTACTCCTTCATCATCGCCTGAACCCGTCGCAAAAAAATGTGTCCGTATTGATTTAAGCTAATGGATCGTCCTTGCCTGTCAAAAAGCGGGACGCCTAAATGATTCTCCAGCCTGGCGATAGAGCGTGAAAGCGCAGGCTGTGTGATGGAGAGGCTTTTTGCGGCTTTCGTCACGTGCTGCATCCGGGCCAGGGTTTGAAAATATTCAAGTTGCTCCCATTCCAATCATCATACCTCCTTTATTACATATAAGCATCAAAAGGATATTTTATATGCATTATACATCATATAACGACGGTGCTAAGATAAAAGTATAAACAGACTCGAGGATGTTTGAAATCGGAAGAATAAAGGATGGTTTTTTATGAATTGCAGTGCTCAACAACATGCGGAGGGGCAGATAAAATCCCGATGACATACATTCAAAAAGGCACACCGGTTTTTCGAAAAATTACGTTTGCTTTCTTCGCCGCGGGCTTCAATACATTTGCGATTCTTTATTGCGTACAGCCGCTCATGGAGGAATTCACGCGGGAATTTCATGTGACGCCTACTGCGGCGAGTCTCTCTTTATCCGTTACCACAATGCTGTTAGCGGTGAGCATGCTTGTCTTTGGCTCATTATCCGAGGTATGGGGGCGCAAGCCGATTATGGGTATTTCCATGCTGGCCGCATCGGTTCTCTGTCTGGCATCGGCCTTCAGTCCGAACTTTCATACGCTGCTCGTATTGCGAACCATTCAAGGCGTTGCGCTCGCAGGCCTTCCGTCAATTGCGATGGCTTATCTAGGAGAAGAAATTGAACCCGGAAGTCTTGGATCAGCGATGGGCCTGTATATTAGCGGAAATGCAATCGGCGCCGTTTTTGGAAGGATCGTTTCCGGGCTCCTGAGCGAGTACTTGAATTGGCATATGGCGATGGGATCAATAGGTGTCATTAGTTTGATTGCTAGTGTTATATTTTTTATAAATTTGCCTCCATCCAGGCATTTTACGCCAAGAAAATTGAAGCTCGGGAAATTGGGGATGTCTCTGATCGGCCACTTGAGGGACCGAAAACTATTCAGCTTGTTTCTCATTGGTTTTTTGCTTCTCGGAAGCAATGTTGCATTGTTTAATTACATTGTGTATGTGCTGTTGGGCCCGCCGTATTCGCTTAATAAAGCATTTGCCAGCTGGATCTTTATTGTGATGATTGTAGGCATTTTCAGCTCGTCTTTCATTGGAAGAATGGTTGATCGATATGGTTATCCAAAAATACTGATGATGAATATTTTCATCGTCATTGCAGGTGCGTTATTTACGATAAACAATATGCTGGCAGTGAAAATTCTAGGAATTGCCCTCTTTACATTCGGTTTTTTCGGCGGGCATTCAGTTGCCAGCAGCTGGGTAGGCAGGAGAGCCCTTCACAACAAAGCACAGGCTTCATCGCTGTATTTATTCTTTTATTACGCCGGTTCAAGTGTTTGCGGAACAGTCGGGGGGCTATTCTGGTCTGCTTTTCACTGGCTGGGCGTCGTCGGTATGATCACCTTCATGCTGCTGGTTGCGTTATGGCTGTCGGGATACTTGGCAAGAAGTGCGAAAGTGCCGGATAAAAGGAACGAAAAAGGATTCAATTGATGACAGCAAAAAAGGACCGCAGGCGGGTCCTTTTTTTATTTCCAATGGGCAGGGATTCTTAAAGACGGCGGCAGCTTTGTGTTCGAATCGCCGTTAGCGGCGTTCACCTGTGCCTGTGTCAGAAAGATGCTCCCGGTCAGGTCGGCGCCGCTGAAATCAGCGTCTCTCACATCTGCACCGATAAAGTCTGTCATTCTCAAATCAGCCTTTCCCAGATCGGCGGCTATGAGCAGTGCCCCTCTTAGGTTTGCTCCTCGCAAATCAAGCCCTTTTAGTTTTGCGCCGATCAGGACACTTCCCCGGCTGACTTTTTTCGGGAGGTTTGGATTGCGGGCTTGGGCACGCACCAGCTCACTCGTTTTTAACAGCCATTCATTGACCTCAGCTCGATGCTCGTCCACCTGAAGTGTCAGCAAGCGTTCTTTGCTGAGTCTGGTGAGACTTTCTATTTTTTCAAAATGGGTTCTCAGTTCAGGGTGAATCGGCTTGGCTATATCTATCGAAAGAGCTTCATGTAAATACCAGAGCATTTCATGCAGCTGCTGCATGATAGGAAAAACGTCAAACATCTCGTTGGCTGTTTCCGGGCTGGTTCGCCAATCCTTTCCCTCATAAGTGATTTGGGATACTTTCTGGCCGGCGCCAAAGCATTCATATGCAGAGCAGCCTCGAAATCCTTTTTCTCTGAGATTTTTATGTATCGAACATTGATAGTTTGATTGTAAGTTGCGGCAAGGCGTGCCCCCGTCTTTGTCAAAAGCAAAATCTGCCGACTTCGCATAAGGCAAGGCGACACAGCACAGGCCAAAACAATGCTGGCAATCCGCGCTTAAATTATGATGTATATTGTCATGTAACGTTACTTCCGCAGACAAAATTGTCCACCCCTTCACTTGGGTACTTTGTTAAATATATCTATTTGATTATATAGGAAATAGGGATCCTTTTCATTTTGTTTTTACGGTTTCAGCGTGTCAAGCATTGTATCATATATCCAATCATGATGATTGGGGGAATTCATTTGGAACAGCAATTGAAAGACATCATCTCTGCGTGTGATTTGGCAATCCAAAATGAAGATTTGCTACTCGGAAGATGCCGTTTTAGTTGTGAAGCCTGGTGTGATCGCGCGAGGCAAAGAAGAAATCAAAAAAGCGTTTATCACGATTGCGAACTATTTTAATCATCATATTATGCCAAAACAAGGGGAAATGATCATGCTGGAAGCAGGTGACACTGTACTCGTCCTTTCTCAGACACTGCTTGATTCGGATAAAAAGGACTCCGAGTAGACGATGGAAAGAAGGGCGACCTATGTATTTAAGAAGAATGCGCAAGGCGAGTGGCTTTGCGTAATCGTCATTCATATGGTACGGATTTAATTGGTCTTTAGCTTACAGACGTGTCCAAGTCAGATACTGCTTGAAAAAGAACCCGAACCAATAATCGATGTAAAACATATTGTAAAGTAATGGACTGAAAAGACATATCAAGGACTGAATAAGATTGAATCATCGACCAGCAGTAAACCAGGTTCAAGTCAACAACATTAGCGTGATTTCAATTGATACCTCCTCAGGAATATTTATCGGAACCAATTATGCGCATAATTGGTCTTCGCATCGGAAAAACAATTACGGACTCGGATCAATGACCAACTCCCAGGTGTCTCACAATTTTAGCTATGTGACGGATAATGATGAGGTAGATACGCCGATTCATCATGAAAACAGGATTTCATTTGAAGGGAACTCGGGAGAAAACCAGAATGATATTGATGTTGGAGAAATTAATATTAATGTTCTGGATACATGTGCCGCCATTTCAGTTGGCGAAAACGAACTTACCGGCTGGAGTTCACATAGTAAACGAACGTCCGGTCAGGGAAGGTTATTAGGCACTATTCAAAACACTCAAAACTCGTCATTCGTGATAGATAACGACGAAAATGACTGTCAAATAAATGATTACTTTTAAGAGGCTGCCTTGGTTTGAAAAGGAGGAGGATTTGTTTGGCTATCGGTTTTACACTCGGTGCAATCAATGTGAATTCCCAGCAGACAAATACAGCCATCGCGATTGGAGAAAATCAGTTACCCGGATGGGCTGCGCATCGTAAAGTAAATAACGGAATCGGCTTCTTCGCAGGAAATGTCTTGAACCAGGGGAATGTTTCAACGGTTATTGACCCTGATGGCATAGACGGTGTCATGAATAACCAAAATATATCGCCAAGTGTACAAAATCAAACGCTTTAATGGTGAATATTTTTCTTTTAGCATACCTCCATAAAAAGCACATAAGCATAGTTATAGATTTTAAAGATGTATGGTTATGTGCAGGGGGTTTTTATTTATGCCAAAATCTCATTTTTATCCCCATGTGAAAGAAATGATGGGAAAGGATTTCGCTGAGCTGCTGCGCGAAATTGCTCCCTTTGTCGAACCGAGAGCCGATCTCATAAAAACAAACCGCAGATTGACGATAACCATTGATGCAGCTGGTGCAAGTGCAGAGGATATGTCAATCAGCCAAAAGAATCGCACACTCATCATTGAAGGAAAGATTAACCCCCAGCCGATGGAAGAGGAACAAGAGTGGATCGTCAGAGAACGGTTTTACGGCCCTTTCAAACGGGAGATCGCCATTCCTGAAGAGTACGATCTGCATCAGATTCATGCGAAATTTGAAAGCGGAATATTAACGGTTACCGTTCCGTACCGGACTAATGAAAAAGGAGAAGAGCGATGACCTCTATCAAATACGGTTCTTTGCGGGTTAACCATCTGAGAAATTCTTCTGGCCTCTTTGTCGGAACAAATGTCCAAAAAGGCAGAAAAAGTGAAACCTTTATCAATGAAGGTTTTGGCGCCGTAAAGGGGAAACATAATAAAATCAAAGGAAATGCGGGAGCTGTGGAGAAAAGTTCTTAAAAGGGATGGCGTATATGAGCATAGATGAGATCCTAAAAAAGCTTGAAGAATTAGCCCAAAAAGTCCATACGCTTGAACAATCCTCCCAGGAGAAACGCAACCCTTCTGTTTTTGTGAAGATGGATGTACAGGAATTGAATGTAGAGAAGCTGCATTTAGACGATTTAGCGTTTCATCTCGATCACCTGGATGTACAGGAGCTAAGCGGGATGCTGAATCTTGGCAACGTATTCTCTCCTCATGTTCACCCGAAATCAAAATCGCAGTCTCGACTAAAGAAAGCAAAAACAGATGATATTGAGGTCAAAATAGACGGAAAACCAGTGCCGTATACCATCAATCAGGGAAAGGATGTTTAACGTGAAACGGTTTTCTCCCTCTTTTTTTATTGGCTCCATTTCCATTGGTACGGTTGAAGGCGCATCATGTGTAAACCTCGGAAACAACCTCCCCAGCGGTTTTGTGAATTATAAAAAACAAAACCAAGGATTCGGCTCCATTTCAGGAGACCATAATGATATACACGATATTTTAGCGACAATAGAGGAAAACGGCACACAGGATGCTTTTCATTATGAAGGGGTTCTTCAAGGAAAAAACGAACAGGCGCTCGAACAGATAGAGCAGGAAATGCTGGCTTCGGGACTTGATATAGAGGAACAGGACGAGGAGAAGATCAATGGGGACGGGCCGGATTCTTTGATGTAATGGGAGAGCTGCGAAGTGGCAGCTCTCTTTTTCATGTTCTATAGTTTAATCCGTTTCACTTCCCCTAGTACAAACACATAAAAAACCAAGCCCAGCAGCAGCACAAAACCGGCTACCAGAAAGCTGAGCGTAAAGGAGCCTGTCACATCAAACAAATACCCTGTCAGTGATGCAGCGATAATGCCTCCAAACAGGTTGTTTGCGAGGTTCACCATAGAGCTCAGCATCGATACGGAACCGATCGGCGCGAGCTCAGCGGAGATGGACCAGCCAACCGGAGCGGTAGCAGAAATTCCAGCGAGCCCGATGGAAATACAAATAATCGCTACGGTAATATTGTTCGTCAGAATGGAGCCTAAAAAGAAAAAGCCAAAGCTCATCCCGACGATGATCACGGTTCGGTACACCTTGGTGTTAGGATAGCCTTTCTTAATAAAATAATCGACGAGCCAGCCGCCGACAGCGATTCCGGAAATGGTTGAGATCAGCCACGGCACGGCTGTAAATAAACCGGACGACATGAGATCCATCCCGTATGTATGTTTAAAGAAAGTCGGAAGCCAGGTGAGCAGCAGATTAAATGTATACCCGTACCCTGTAAATCCGATCATTAAGCCCCATACTTTGCGGTTGGTGAAAAGCTTTTTTAAAAGCGGACCCGTTTTGTAAGGGATTTGCTCTGTTGTAATGGTGTTGTGTTTTTGAATATAGTTGAGTTCACTTTTGGAAATGCGTTTGTGCCGTTCAGGCTGTTCATAATACTGCCAGAAAAAGATTGTAAACAGCACATTGATGCATCCAATCGTCAAAAAGGCGACGCGCCAGTCAAACGTTGTGACAAGAAAGGCGACCAATGGCGCTCCGATGACGTTTGAAAACTTGGCGGCTGAATCGAACAGTGAATTTGCCAATCCCCGCTCACTTGGAGGAAACCATAGAGCGGTTGCCTTAGAGGCAGCAGGGAACGCAGAGGCGCTCGTCAGCCCAATGAGAAACCGGAACAGATACAGCAGCAATTTTCCCTGTAAAAAAGCAAGAAGGATCGTTAAAATGCTCCATATTGTCATTCCAACCCTTGTGACCCATGCCACCCCAAACCGGTCCAGCAAACTTCCGACAGGCAGCTGCATCAGTGTATAGGAATAGGTGTAAATGGAAAATACGATGCCGAGTTCAGTTGCAGTAAGGTGAAACGAATCTTGTATCGCAGGGGCCGCTACCGAAATGGCCACTCGGTCAAAATAATTAAGAATAATAATGCCGCTAAGTAACGAAGATATGTACCATCTGGTATGCCCAGGCCGTTTCACACGCTCTTGACTCATGATGAAAACCTCCTCTTTCATAGCATGATCTCCTGATGGAAAAACCATTCAAATTTTAAATACCACAGCGTGCTTTTATGTAAACGGAAGGAATTTGACTGGAACAGATGGGTGCTTTAGAATGAAAGTAATAAAAATGAACACTCCAAAGGGGAGTAGCTTTCACAGTAAAGTCGTCATTACGGGACAAGATGTCCTCGGCTTTGCTGGCAATCTAATTGTTAGCGAGACCTTTGCCAAATCTGATTTGGTGAAGGTCTTTTTGTTTCAGAACTTCACCAAATCAAATTGGTGGAGTTTTTTTCATTTTTATCAAAAAGGGAGAGGAGCGTCAGGATGTCTACGTTGAAAAAGCGGCTGAAGCGTGAATTGGTGAGGAAAGGGCTGCCGTTAGCGAAAGAGAAATTGATTCCGATCTTAAAAGAAACAGTGAAGAAGAAACGATGAGGAGGCTGACAATGAAGATTATTTTGACAGTACTTGCCGGAGTGGGTCTTTTGAGTGCAGGCGGATGCGGCATGCTTGATCAGGTAAATGACGGATTGAACTATACGAGTGAAGCAGCGGGTTATGTGGAGAAGGTGAAGACATTTGCAGAGGAAGCACCTGAATTGGCTGAGAAAGCTGTAAATGACACCGAAGCGAAAGAAAAACTTGAAGCAAAGCTTGAGTCGATTCAGAAGGCTGCCGCTGATTTTAATGAGTTAACACCGCCTGATGCCGCTGCGGAGATTCATCAAACCATTCAGGAGCATAACGAAACCTTGCAGAAAAGCGCTGAAGAGGTGTTGAAACAAGTCGAGGAAGGCAAGGTATCGCTTGAAGAGTTGGAGCAGTCAGACCTGGTCCAAAACGCAAAGCAAATCACTGATATGATGGGACAGATTGAAAAGCTGGGTGAATAATAAAAAGCATCCCAATATGGGATGCTTTTTATTATTCAGCCATTGCATCTGTTAAGACAGGAACGACTTGTTTTTTACGGGAAACAACGCCTTTTAAGAGAGCCGTGTTGTTTTCTAATGTCACGTTGAACGCTTTTTCCACTTTCGCTGCTTCGTTACCGATTGCAAGAGCAAGTGAATCATTTTCTAAGATATCTGTGATAACGAGAAGGAACAGGTCAAGATTCTTCTCAGCCACAACTTTTGAGATCACAGCTTCTAATTCAGCTTGGCGTTTTTTTACATCTTCAATGTCCACTGTGTTTACTTGTGCGATTTCGACTTTTTTGCTGCCGAGTGTAAATTCTTTCGCATCAAGAGAAATGAGCTCTTCCACTGTTTTCTTGCTTAGATCAGCGCCTGCTTTCAACATGTTCAAGCCGTATTCTTCAGCATCTACGCCAGCGATCTCTGCAAGCTCTTTTGCTGCCGCTACGTCTTGATCCGTGCAAGTTGGAGATTTAAATAACAGGGAATCAGAAATGATCGCAGACAGCATCAGGCCGGCAATTTCTTTCTCGATTTTCACGTTATTCTCTTTGTACATTTTGTTTAAGATGGTAGCCGTACAGCCTACAGGCTCAGCACGATAGTAAAGCGGCTCAGCTGTTTCAAAGTTAGCGATGCGGTGATGGTCGATAACCTCTAAAACCTGAACATCTTCAATGTCTTTGATGCTTTGCTGGCGTTCGTTATGGTCAACCAGGATAACGCCGTTTACTTCGTTTGCAGCTGTTTCAACAAGGCGCGGGCTTTCTTGTTTGAAATAGTCAAGCGCGTATTGTGTTTCGCCGTTGACTTGTCCGAGGCGGACAGGCTCAGCATTGAAGCCGAGTTTGTTTTTTAAATCAGCATAAGCAATCGCAGAACAAATCGTATCTGTGTCTGGGTTTTGGTGTCCGAAAATAAGTATCTTTTCCATGATAGCTCCTATCCTTTTTTAAGTAGTGTAATCTTTATATAGTTTAACACGTCTAGCTGCAGGTGTAATCATGCAAACCCTTAAAAATTGATGTGAATAAGAAGCATTTTCTTTGAGCTGAGGAGAAAAGCTGTGTAAAATACTGGGTAGCTTAGTTGCAAAATGTAATGTAGTATCAAAAAAGGTACTATTGGAGGGTCAAGAATGAGTGAAAAAAAGAATATATACCCGAACAAAGAAGGCTGTCCAGTTGAATTTACTCTTGATGTCATTGGCGGAAAGTGGAAAGGAATTCTTTTTTATCACATGATAGATGGCAAGAAACGGTTTAATGAGTTTCGGCGAATCTGCCCGAGTATTACTCAAAGAATGCTTACTCTCCAGCTGAGGGAGCTGGAAGCGGACGGCATCGTGCATCGTGAGGTTTATCAACAGGTGCCGCCAAAGGTTGAGTATTCTCTGACGGAATTCGGGCGAACGCTTGAACCGATTGTTTTGCAAATGAAAGAATGGGGAGAATCCAACAGAGACGTGCTGGAATCTTATCGTTCGAACGGCTTGCTGAAGGATCAGCAAAAATAGCAGCAAAGGGAACTCCTTTGCTGCTTATTTTATTTCATTGAAAGGGCTCTGTTGGCGTTTCTGACATCATTTTTCAACAGTTCAGAAAGGTTGTAAGACGGATAGTATCCATGCTGATACATGTATCGATAAACCTGGCCGTGCAGCTGGATGGCAGCATTCAGCTGTTTGACCAGTACGTTTCTTAATTGAGGTGTTGCTGTTTCTGTAATGGCGATGGCATAGTTGCGGACAGATGTTTTGGTAAAACCGAGCAGGTCACCGCTGTAAAATGGGTTATCTGCGCGTTCTTCTTCTTCATCCTCTCTATGCGGAGCCTGCGGAAAGAACGGAAGAAGCTCTCTTACATTTTGCTCAACGGCCTGAATAGACGTGTTATAAAGCTGTCTGAGCTGAGGGTCTTTTACTTCTCTTACCATTTTCTTCAGTTTAATGAGTCCGTTTGATTGAAAAGCAACCAGCTCGTGCATTTCTAAGGTTTCATGCCAAGCCAATGTTCTGCGTTCATCCATGTGAAAATTCTCCTTTATCAATCAGATTCCATATCAGCATATGCCCAAAGCTCAATGTTGTTCATGATGTTTTGAAGTTTTTAAAAAGGGAAATTCACCTTATATAGGCTACGGGTTGAGAACATGCACAAAGAGGTGAAATACAATGTGGGACATGATAAAGAACTTTTTCTTGTTTAGCAGCGGCGTTCTGCAAGCAACAACTCTTTTACTGGTGATCTTAATTTTTATGTATGTCAGAAAAACGAAAAAGAAAAACAAGGAATCTTCTGGCTTTATGGATGATAAACATTAATGGTGATGGGCATTCTTTTCCAAGAATGTCTTTTGCTTTTTCATGTTTCACATGAAACATTAGCGTCATTTTACTTGCGATTTGGACTTATGTTAAAATATAAAAGTAAAATTTAGAGATGATATAAAAACATTCGGTGCAAAACGTTTGCAGCGATGAAAAAAGAGCAGTCGTTTATGCTGCTCTTTTCTATTCGTATGTTCAGGATGATACGAGGTGACTAAGTGAAACAAACGAGAGCATTAATGGAAGGTGCTATTTTAATCAGTCTGTTTGCGATCATCACGCTTTTGGTCGTTTATGTTCCTGTGATTGGAACAATTCTGTTATTTGCACTGCCGCTGCCAATGATCCTGTATACGATCAGACATGGATTGAAGCTAGGGATATGGATGGGCGCTGTCAGTCTTCCGGTTGTTTTTATTGTCGGGTCCTTTAACGGACTTATTGTAGCTTTTATGTCAGCTTGCGCCGGCATTGCCATGGGACATTTTTTCAAAAGGAAAGAGCCCGGGCACGCCATTATTTCGGGCGCGCTTATTTATATGATTAGTATTGTCTTCTATTTTGTGATAAGCATTCAGTTTTTGGGTATCAATATCATTGATGAGGCGATGACACAATACCGGCAATCTCTTGATATTGTAGAAACTGTAGTGAAGCAGTCGGGCAATGCTGAACAGTTTGAGAAGCAATTAAAACTGATGGAAGAACAATTGGGTATCGTTCAATATCTTTTTCCAACAGCTATTGTGATGGTAGGAGCTATTTTTTCTTTCCTCAGTTACCTTATCGCTAAGCCGCTCTTAAGGCGATTCTCCCCCGATATTCCTAATCTAAAGCCTTTTAGAGAGTTGAAGTTTCCGCAAAGTGTTGTAGTGCTGTATTTGATCATTGTCATGCTTTCATTTTTGCCTTTAGAAAAAGGCCAAATGCTGTACTCTATCGCTTTAAATGGGGAGTTTATACTCGGGTTTCTGATTTTCATCCAAGGTTTATCATTTATCTTTTTCTATTGCCATAAGAAACAATATCCAAAGGCTGCGGCTGTGATTGCTGTCGTACTAGGGTTTGTGCATCCGGTATTTATGGCAGTCATTCGCATTTTAGGCGTCTTAGATATAGGCTTTCATATAAGGAATAAGGTGAAGTGAACATGAGTTTTACTCACATGGTGGGGAGTGATAGAAATGCCAAGCTTTTATGAAAAACCGCTGTTTCGGTATCCCATCTATGCATTGATTGCTCTGTCAATCATTACAATCCTCATCAGCTTTTATTTTAACTGGATATTAGGAGCCGTCGAAGTGCTGCTGCTGGCAGTTATTTTGTTTTTTATTAAACGTGCTGATTCTCTTATTCGAAAAGAGATAGATGCTTATATTTCAACGTTATCCTACAGGTTGAAAAAAGTCGGTGAAGAGGCATTGATGGAAATGCCGATCGGAATCATGCTTTTTAATGACCAATATTATATAGAATGGGCAAATCCGTTTCTTTCCTCTTGCTTTAATGAAAGCACTTTAGTGGGGAGATCACTTTACGATACTTGTGAATCGGTGGTACCGCTGATCAAACAAGAGGTGGAATCGGAAACGGTTTCATTGAATGACCGCAAGTTTAGGGTTGTCATCAAACGGGATGAGCGTCTCTTATACTTCTTTGATGTTACAGAACAAATCCAGATTGAAAAGCTATATGAAAACGAAAGAACCGTGCTGGCCTATATTTTCCTTGATAACTATGATGATGTGACACAAGGATTGGATGACCAGACGAGAAGCACGATGAACAGCCAGGTAACATCTCTGCTGAACGCTTGGGCGCAGGAGTACGGGATCTTCTTGAAACGAACATCTTCAGAACGCTTTATCGCTGTGCTTAATGAACACATCTTAACTGAACTCGAAAATTCGAAGTTCTCGATTCTTGATGAAGTGCGGGAAAAAACCTCATTTGATGGTGTAGCGCTGACGTTAAGCGTCGGTGTCGGGGCTTCAGTCTCTTCCTTGAAAGAACTTGGCGATTTGGCGCAATCCAGCTTGGATTTAGCACTGGGACGCGGCGGAGACCAGGTAGCCATTAAGCTGCCAAACGGCAAGGTGAAGTTTTACGGCGGTAAAACAAACCCAATGGAGAAACGAACAAGGGTGCGGGCCCGCGTCATTTCTCATGCCTTAAAGGAAATTGTCTCTGAAAGCAGCAATGTGATTATCATGGGGCATAAATTCCCCGACATGGATTCTATCGGCGCAGCGATCGGGATTTTAAAGGTGGCACAGGCAAATAACAAAGATGGCTTTATTGTGATTGACCCAAATCAAATCGGATCAAGTGTGCAGCGTTTGATTGAGGAAATCAAAAAGTATGAAGAGCTGTGGTCAAGATTTATTACACCTGAAGAAGCGATGGAAATTTCTAATGATGACACGCTTCTTGTGATCGTTGATACACATAAGCCGTCGCTTGTTATGGAGGAGCGGCTGGTCAATAAAATTGAACATATCGTGGTCATCGACCATCACCGCAGGGGTGAGGAGTTTATCAGAGACCCGCTGCTCGTTTATATGGAACCGTACGCTTCTTCCACAGCAGAATTGGTGACAGAGCTGCTTGAATATCAGCCGAAGCGCTTAAAAATCAATATGATTGAAGCAACAGCCCTATTAGCTGGTATAATAGTGGATACAAAGAGCTTTTCTCTCCGCACGGGCTCGCGGACTTTTGATGCGGCTTCTTATTTAAGGGCAAAAGGCGCCGATACGGTGCTGGTGCAGAAGTTCCTGAAAGAAACCGTTGATTCCTATATTAAACGGGCGAAGCTGATCCAGCATACGGTCCTCTATAAAGATAACATTGCGATTGCTTCTCTTCCTGAAAATGAAGAGGAATACTTCGATCAAGTCCTGATTGCGCAGGCTGCTGATTCGCTGCTGTCGATGAGTGAGGTTGAGGCTTCATTTGCGGTAGCGAGACGGGATGAACAAACGGTTTGTATCAGTGCGCGGTCGCTTGGCGAGGTAAATGTGCAGATCATCATGGAGGCGCTGGAAGGCGGAGGGCATTTAACAAATGCGGCGACGCAGTTGTCCGGCATTTCAGTTTCTGAAGCGCTGGAACGGCTGAAGCACGCCATAGATGAGTATTTTGAGGGGGGCGTACAGAGATGAAGGTTATTTTCTTACAAGATGTAAAAGGAAAAGGAAAAAAAGGCGAAGTCAAAAACGTAGCAGACGGTTATGCGCATAACTTTCTCATTAAAAAAGGCCTCGCGGTTGAAGCGAACGCGTCAAACATCAGCGCGCTAAACGGGCAAAAGCAGAAAGAGAAAAAAGAAGCCATTGCCGAGCTTGAGCAAGCTAAGAGCTTGAAAGAGACATTAGAAAAACTGACTGTTGAGCTTAGCGCAAAATCAGGTGAAGGCGGCCGTTTATTTGGTTCAGTGACAAGCAAGCAAATCACTGAACAGCTGCAAAAAGACCATAACATTAAAGTAGATAAGCGGAAGCTTGAACTGCCAGACGGCATTCGAGCATTAGGATATACAAACGTGCCTGTGAAGCTGCATCCTGAAGTGCAGGCTGTGTTAAAGGTACATGTAAAAGAAGAAGCTTAATAGAAAAGAGGCTTGGATTCATCCATGCCTCTTTTTTTATTCCACGAGATAAAGAGTTTGCTGGCTTTCTCCGCCAGGTCCTCCTCTCATTCCCTGCACGCTGTTTGTGCTGCTGGAGGAACTGTTGTACTCGTTAGATGAAGTTTCTTTTCCGTTTTTCTTAATCCAGGAAACAAGTTCGCTGTTGCCTGAGTTGTTTTCTGGCAGAAGGAAGTATTTCACTTTGCCTTCTTTGATTAGTTTTCTCAGTTCGTACACAGTCAGAATGGGATCCGTACCGTTAAATCCGCCCATTGCCATAACAGACTCATTTTCGTAAATGATGTATGGCGCAGCTGTTACGGTTGTCAAAGTAGCAAATAAATATTCTTCGCCGGTATTGTGTTTTCTCAGATAGGACAGGAGCCCGCTGTCGACCTCTGAAGAGAACATGTTTCCGCCGTTTGCCGAGCTTTTGAGCTGCGGGCCGGATTCAGGAAGGACGCTGTTGCCTCCGTATAGAAGCGGAGTTGCTGACCAGTAAACAGGTGTGAGAAGCAGAATGCACAAGCTGATGATGGACAGCTGCTTACTGAACGGATGGCTGTGTTTAAGCATCAGAATTGCAAGGGTGATGCCCAGTCCTAAGAGCCCCAGGACATACATCCATACACTGCCGATTTGGCTTGTATAAGCGCTCAGGATATACACCTGGAACGCGGCTGTGATCAGAACGGCTGCCGGCAGAAGATAGCTGGACCAGTCTTTATTTTTTTTGTATAAGCGGTACATCGAATGCCAGCCGATGCCAGAAAGCGCGGCAATCGGCGGTGCCAGCATAATCAAGTAATACTGGTGGAAGAATCCCGCGATGCTGAAGAAACCAGCCACAGGAACGAGCCATGCCGTCCAGAATAGCGTTTCTTTCATTTCAGCACCCTGTCCGCGGCGATCACGATGCCAGCTGACGATTCCGCCTAGCAATCCGATCAATGCGAATGGAAGCATCCAGCTGATTTGACCGGAAAGTGCCGATTGGAAGAGACGGAGCGGTCCAGCATCACCGGTGCCGAACATATTCATGCTTTTTCCGCCGCCACCGCCGTGCCCTCCATTTCCAGGTCCGTTTCCGCCGATTGGCGGTGTGCCTCCGCCTCCATTGGGAGTGCCGGTTTGTCCGTTAGGCGGCTGTGGTTGGATGTTGTTTTGACCGCCAGGAGCGTTCATATCACCCCTTGCAAGACCTGTCGTTTGTCCAAGCAGACGCTCGGTGCCGTTGTAGCCAAAGGCCAGTTCTAACACGGAGTTGGTCTGGCTGCTTCCGACATAAGGCCGGCTGGAGGGTGAGGTCGAATCCACTGCAACCGCCCATGAGAGGGAGAGGCCTGTGAGAAGGACAAGGGACAGAAGCAGAGACCTGATTTTTTTCTTCAGAGCAACCCGGGAAGCAATCCGGTAGAATATCACAAATGCAGGCAATACCATAAACGCTTGCATCATCTTCATATTAAAGGCGAGCCCAATCAGGGCAAATGCCGTCAGCAGCCAAACCAGCTTGCCTTGTTTTACTGCCCGAAACAGGCAAGCTGAACCGAGCAATAAGGTAAAAACAAGCATGCTGTCGATATTGTTTGTCCGGCTGACAGCTACTGCGATTGGGGTCAGTGCCATGACAAATGCGGCAATGCGGGCCGCTCCAATTCCAAAAGTCGGCTTGATCATTTTGTAGAGCAGGAACACAGATCCAACTCCGGCAAGAGCCTGGGGAATGATGACACTCCACATGTGAACGCCAAAAATCAATGCGAAAATGGTTTGAATCCATAACACGACAGGAGGCTTATCCACTGTCACAAATCCAGAAGGGTCAAATGACGCATAAAAGAAATTGTGGAAGCTTTGCGTCATGCTTTTTACAGCCGCCAAATAGTACTGGTTCGCTGTGTCCTCCTGCCAAATGTGATACGTATTCAAAAAAGCTGCTGCCAGCAAAATAAGAATAAAGGCTGCGTCGAATCGTTTGGTTTTCATCGTTTTTCCCCTCTTTATGGTGTCTCATTGTAAAAAACAAATATGAAAAACTTATGAATTAACCATAAATATTCAAAGAAAAAAGCGGAGATATCTTCCCCGCTTTTTATGCTGAATTTCTTTGTTTTTCTGACTGAAAAATGTATCGATCTCGTCCGGCTCCCTGTCCGGCTGCTCCCATTACGATCAAGGCAGCAATGAGAAGCACAATCGGCATCGTCCATGAATGCGTCTGGTCAAAGAGATAGCCGACAAAGATTGGCCCGACTGCTGCCAGCAGGTAGCCGAATGACTGAGACATGCCTGACAGCGCAGCGGCCTGCTGGGCAT
The DNA here is from genome assembly GCF_001875785.1 of Bacillus sp. FMQ74. Taxonomy (NCBI): domain Bacteria; kingdom Bacillati; phylum Bacillota; class Bacilli; order Caryophanales; family Bacillaceae; genus Bacillus; species Bacillus sp. FMQ74. The sequence continues at coordinate 62,620 of NZ_MOEO01000010.1, forward strand.
TTTCACTGCGGAGACCAATCAAAGTGAGCGCCAGACTAATGCTGGAGCCTTGCCCGATACCGATAATGATCATCCAGATGGCAAGCAATGTATGGCTGCCGCCCGCTAATAATCCGCAGAGGCCGATCAGATAAACTGAGGCCAGCGCCGCAACGATACCGCGTTGCTGTTTCACACGGTCAGCTAAAACTGGTGTCAGAAAAGTGGAAGGCAGACTCGCAAATTGCATGAGTGATACCATCCATCCGGCTGTTGCCGTATCAATCCCGTGTGAACGGAGTATTTCAGGAAACCAAGCGATGCTGCTGTAAAATAAAAACGATTGCAGGCCCATAAAAATGGTGACATACCATGCCATTTTGGAAGCCCATATGGAACTGGATTGCAGCTTCATTGTCTGGTTTGACGTATCTCGATGGCGCAGCTGAGGTATCCAGATCAGCAATGCAAGTAAAGCCAGCCCGCCCCATAGAAGAAAGGCCTGTTTCCATCCGCCATCCATCTGGGCCGCTAAAGGAACGCTGACACCCGATGCTAAAGCAGCGAATATATTCATTGATGTCGTGTACAGGCTGATCATGATCCCTGGCTTTTCAGGGTATTTATGTTTGATTAAGCTTGGCAAAAGTACGTTTCCAATCGCAATCCCGACTCCGATAAGTGCCGTTCCGAAAAACAAAGCGGCAGTATAGCCGACAGAACGAGTCAAAACACCGATAAGCAGTATCACGAGACCCAGCCATAAAGTTCGCTCATTTCCGAGGCGCTGTCCAAGCTTAGGCGCAAGCGGAGAAAGAACTGCGAACGAAAGCAGCGGCAGTGCGGTCAAAAAACCGGCTGCCCCATTGGACATGTGCAGCTCTGCCCGGATAGAGCTGATGACCGGACCGACTGAAGTGATCGCGGGCCGTAAGTTAAAGGCGATAAAGATAATGCCGGCGATCAGCCAAAATGATTGGATTTTTTTATTATGTGGATGTGGCAAAGCAGTTACTCCTCTTTTCTAACATATACATGATATTATCCCGAAACAGGTAAGCAAGTATGTGAATGAAGGCTATGATTTGTCCTCTTTTTGCAATTCAGCCATTTTGGCCAGCAGAATATGCTGAGGCATATGCATGATCTGTTCAAGCGGCAGATTCAAGGACTCTGCAAGCTTTTGTGCAGTTTCAGCAGAAATTTGCAAAGGTCTCACAAAAGATCCCTCCTCTCTTCTGTCCATTGTACAAGAATCAGATGTGAAATGTAAGAAGATGTAACAAAGGAATAGAGCAATCGAAAAATGCCCGTTATAAATGAGGTAAGGAGGGGTCTTATGCACGCGCCGTTGTCCTTATTAAGACAAATGCTGAAGGAATACCAAATAGACACTGAAAAAGTTTTCACTTTCGAAGAATACTTAGCAGTGAGGCTAAAGCTTCAGGAGCTGATGGGGAAATTTGCTTCGCTCGAGGAGTGGGATCTGTATCAAAAAGCGGCAGATTTAATGATGCACATAGGCGTCCAATGGATGAAATAAACCGACAACCGCTAAAAAACCCTCGCTGCAGCGAAGGCTTTCATTCACTAAAATGAGAGTTCTTCTTCCACATTTTTAAACTGGTCATAAATCACAAGCTTTGCCGGACTGTTTTCCTTAGCCACCTGTTTGGCCTTTTCAATAGCGGCGTCTTTAGACGTATACAAAGCTGTCGGTGCCACATTCTCCACCTCAATAAACCAGCCGTCCGCATCAACATTAGGTGTAATCGCATATTTCTTTATCATCTTTCATTCCTCCCTCATGTTTTATTGCATTTTTCCCGCCTTGTTACTGTCCGAAACGATCCAATCTGCTAACTGAAAAAAACAGGAAACAGACAATTTTTCTATTTTTTTTCTGTAGAAATGGTAGAATGGAGGTTGGAGATTTTTTAATGAGAGGACGGTGCTTAGCATGACAGACCTTCTGAATGATCGGCTTCCTCCGCAAAATATAGAAGCCGAACAAGCCGTGTTAGGCGCTATTTTTTTACAGCCGTCTGCTTTAACACTGGCTTCAGAAGTATTGATTCCAGATGATTTTTATAGAATGTCCCACCAAAAAATCTATAATGCGATGCTGGTGCTCGGTGACCGAGGTGAGCCGGTTGATCTGGTGACGGTAACTTCAGAGCTTGCGAACACAGACCTGCTGGAAGAAGTAGGCGGCATTTCATATCTGACAGATATCGCAAACTCGGTGCCGACAGCGGCTAACATAGAATATTACGCGAAAATCGTTGAGGAAAAATCGATTCTTCGGCGATTAATCAGAACCGCGACAACGATTGCTCAAGACGGGTATACCCGTGAAGATGAGGTCGAGGATTTACTCAGTGAAGCGGAAAAAACGATTATGGAAGTGGCACAGCGCAAAAACACGAGTGCCTTCCAAAATATTAAGGACGTCCTTGTCCAAACCTATGATAATATCGAACAGCTTCACAATCGAAAAGGTGATATCACAGGGATTCCAACAGGTTTTACGGAGCTTGACCGGATGACTGCAGGTTTCCAACGCAACGACTTGATCATTGTGGCTGCCCGTCCGTCAGTGGGGAAAACAGCCTTTGCTTTGAACATCGCACAAAATGTGGCAACAAAGACCGATGAGAGCGTAGCGATTTTCAGTCTTGAGATGGGTGCAGAGCAGCTCGTTATGCGTATGCTCTGTGCCGAGGGAAATATCAATGCCCAGAATCTCCGGACAGGCAACCTGACTGAAGAGGATTGGGGCAAGCTGACGATGGCAATGGGAAGCCTGTCGAACAGCGGGATTTACATCGATGATACACCGGGTATTCGGGTAAGTGAAATCCGCGCCAAGTGCCGCCGCTTGAAGCAGGAAAGCGGGCTGGGCATGATTTTGATCGATTACCTGCAATTGATTCAGGGAAGCGGCCGTTCAAAGGACAACCGTCAGCAGGAAGTATCAGAAATTTCCCGTGAACTGAAGTCGATTGCCAGGGAGCTGCAAGTCCCTGTTATCGCGCTTTCTCAGCTTTCCCGGGGTGTTGAGCAGCGTCAGGATAAACGTCCGATGATGTCTGATATCCGGGAATCAGGAAGTATCGAGCAGGACGCGGATATTGTCGCGTTCCTTTATCGTGATGACTACTATGACAAAGAAACCGAGAATAAAAATATTATCGAAATCATTATCGCTAAACAGCGTAACGGCCCGGTAGGAACCGTGTCTCTTGCGTTCGTAAAAGAATACAACAAATTCGTCAACCTGGAACGGCGTTTTGATGACGCAGGTGTTCCGCCCGGCGCATAAGCCCCAAGAGCTGCTCTTGGGGTTTTTTCATTCGAAAGGTGGAAGAAATACCGTCCGCTCAGCGGATGAAAATTTGAAAGCGTTTTAATAAAATGGTGCAAAAAGGAGATGGTATCAATATGGGAAACCGTTTTTCATCTTTTCACGCAGCACAAATCCGAATTGCGCGTCCTACAGGCCAGCTTGATGAGATTGTTCGTTTTTACGAAGAGGGACTGGGCTTGAAACGAATAGGAGAATTTTCACAGCATAACGGGTATGACGGTGTCATGTTCGGCCTTCCTCATGCCGATTATCATTTGGAATTCACCCAGTATGAAGAGGAAAGCACTGCTCCCGTTCCCCATCCCGACAGCCTCCTTGTTTTTTATGTGCCGCATGCAGATGAACTGGCAGCGATCAGTTCAAAGCTAAAACACATGGGCTATCGAGAGGTTGAATCAGAGAACCCATACTGGAGCAATGGGGGCGTGACGATAGAGGACCCGGACGGCTGGCGGGTCGTTTTTATGAATTCAAAAGGAATATCGGACAAGTAATTCTTTTTTATGCTAAAGGATGAAAGTTTCACAAGCTTTTTAAAACAAAGCAGTGAGAAAACGCTTATAAAACGAATGAAAGCGAACGAATATAGATTTACAATAATTTAATGTTCGGATTTACAATTGACTTTCTGTTTCTTCACTGATAAACTTGATTTGTTTGAATAGAATCGTTTTGAAAGGTTAACGGAGGTGCACGGACATGTCTTCAGTAGTTGTAGTAGGTACGCAATGGGGCGATGAAGGAAAAGGTAAAATTACAGATTTCCTATCAGAAAATGCAGAAGTGATCGCCCGTTATCAAGGCGGAAATAACGCAGGGCATACAATCAAGTTTGACGGAATCACATATAAGCTTCACTTAATCCCGTCTGGAATTTTCTATAAGGATAAAACGTGTGTAATCGGAAACGGAATGGTTGTAGATCCGAAAGCATTAGTCACAGAGCTTGCGTATCTTCATGAGCGCAACGTGAGTACAGATAACCTGAGAATCAGCAACAGAGCTCACGTCATTCTGCCGTATCATTTGAAATTGGATGAAGTGGAAGAAGAGCGTAAAGGGGCTAACAAGATCGGCACAACGAAAAAAGGAATCGGCCCTGCTTACATGGATAAAGCAGCCCGCATCGGAATTCGCATCGCGGATCTGTTAGACCGTGACGCGTTTGCGGAAAAGCTTGAGCGCAATCTTGAAGAAAAAAACCGTCTTCTTGAGAAAATGTACGAGACAGAAGGGTTTAAAATTGAGGATATCTTAGACGAATATTATGAGTACGGCCAGCAGATCAAACAATACGTTTGCGATACATCTGTTGTCTTAAACGATGCTCTTGATGAAGGGCGCCGTGTATTATTTGAAGGCGCACAAGGGGTTATGCTTGATATCGACCAAGGAACATACCCGTTTGTTACATCATCTAACCCGGTTGCCGGCGGTGTCACGATCGGTTCTGGTGTCGGCCCGACCAAAATTCAGCACGTTGTCGGTGTATCAAAAGCATATACGACTCGTGTCGGCGACGGTCCTTTCCCGACTGAGCTGAAAGATGAAATCGGCGATCAAATCCGTGAAGTCGGACGCGAATATGGAACAACAACAGGCCGCCCGCGCCGTGTCGGCTGGTTTGACAGCGTCGTTGTCCGCCACGCCCGCCGTGTGAGCGGAATTACAGATCTTTCTTTGAACTCAATTGACGTCTTAACAGGAATTGAAACGTTGAAAATCTGTGTGGCGTACCGCTACAAAGGCGAAATCATTGAAGAATTCCCAGCAAGTCTTAAAGCACTTGCTGAATGTGAGCCGGTTTATGAAGAAATGCCGGGCTGGACTGAGGATATTACAGGTGCGAAGAGCTTGAGCGAGCTTCCGGAAAATGCGCGCCATTATCTAGAGCGTGTATCTCAGCTGACAGGCATTCCGCTTTCTATTTTCTCTGTCGGTCCAGACCGCTCACAAACAAATGTCCTTCGCAGTGTGTACCGTGCGAACTAAATAGAATATGCCTGCAAGCCCCTATATCAGGGGCTTGTTTTTTGTTTGAAAGCCGCATATAAGTTGGTCTGAGAAAAAAATATGAAAAAAAACCAAAAAAGTTATTGCCACTTCTATTTGTTCGTGATATTATAAATCTCGTTGTTACGGAAACTGCTTCAATAGAGTACAAGATAAAAACTAGATCTAAGTCGTTTGCTCTATAGAAATTCCGACATCTTTAAGAGCCATTAGCTCAGTTGGTAGAGCATCTGACTTTTAATCAGAGGGTCGAAGGTTCGAGTCCTTCATGGCTCACCATTTCGTGAAGGCCCGTTGGTCAAGCGGTTAAGACACCGCCCTTTCACGGCGGTAACACGGGTTCGAATCCCGTACGGGTCATTGATTTACTTTAGCGTTATTGCTAAATTCCTTATTTGTCTGTGAGAGCTGACACGACAGCTCTCCGGGCAATTACTGTAAGGTCCGGTAGTTCAGTTGGTTAGAATGCCTGCCTGTCACGCAGGAGGTCGCGGGTTCGAGTCCCGTCCGGACCGCCATTTTACTTTACTTAGTAGAGAAAAATAAAACATTTGGCTCGGTAGCTCAGTTGGTAGAGCAACGGACTGAAAATCCGTGTGTCGGCGGTTCGATTCCGTCCCGAGCCACTTACCAAACGCATCTGCAATCGTAGGTGCGTTTTTTCTTTTAGGAAAAAGGCGAACATGAGGAATGTTATAATAGAAGAAAAAGGGAGAACCGGCCCTGCGGCCGGTTCAAAGAAGAAGACGTCATTGATAAAGACGCACTCCGGTGAGGGGAGGTTTCAATAAAGTTATCTTTTTTAAAAAAAGTTGACCAGCATGACAAAAGATAAACAATGGATGGATAAAGGTGAAACTTGTGTTTTTTTTCTAAACCTTTATTTTTTTTATCTTTTGACCTTAAACCGTTATAATAGACAAGGACCCATTCTTTACATGGGCCTTAAGTGATGAAACGAATGTGATATAGATGAAATGAAGTCATTCGGCAGGAGGAAAATCAAAATGATGGATAAAAAGATCCTTGTAGTAGATGATGAAAAACCGATTGCAGATATATTGGAATTTAACTTAAGAAAAGAAGGCTATGAGGTGCACTGTGCCCACGACGGAAACGAAGCCGTTGAAATGGTAGAAGAGCTTCAGCCTGATTTAATTCTTTTAGATATTATGCTCCCTAATAAAGACGGCGTTGAAGTATGCCGTGAAGTCAGAAAGAAATACGATATGCCAATCATTATGCTGACGGCTAAGGATTCAGAAATTGACAAGGTGATCGGACTCGAAATCGGTGCTGATGACTATGTCACAAAACCATTCAGCACACGCGAGCTCTTGGCGCGTGTAAAAGCGAACCTGCGCCGCCAGCTGACAACAGCGCCTGCGGAGGAAGAGCCTTCCTCTAACGAGATTCATATCGGCTCTCTTGTCATCTTCCCTGACGCGTACGTTGTATCAAAACGAGATGAAACAATCGAATTGACTCATCGTGAGTTCGAATTGCTTCATTATTTAGCAAAACATATCGGACAAGTGATGACCCGTGAACATTTGCTTCAAACCGTTTGGGGCTATGATTACTTTGGCGATGTCAGAACGGTTGACGTAACAGTACGCCGGCTTCGTGAAAAAATCGAGGACAACCCGAGCCATCCAAATTGGATCGTCACACGCCGCGGTGTAGGTTATTACTTGAGAAACCCAGAACAGGACTAATGCCCATATGAATAAGGTTGGTTTTTTTCGGTCGATCCAATTTAAGATTACCTTGATTTATGTGCTTTTGATTATCATTGCCATGCAAATCATTGGTGTGTATTTTGTCAATCAGGTAGAGAAGTCGCTGATCAGCTCTTATGAACAATCGCTGAATCAGCGAATCGACAACCTTTCTTATTATATCGAACAAGAGTATAAGAGCGATAACGACAGTACCGTCATAAAGGATGACGTCAGCCGTATCTTGAATGACTTCACGAAAAGTGATGAGGTTCGGGAAATTAGTTTTGTAGATAAAAGCTATGAAGTGGTCGGTTCTTCAAAACCGTATGGTGAGGAAGTGGCAGGGAAACAAACGACCGATCTGATTTTTAAGAGGATTTTTTCTACCAAACAGTCGTATTTAAGAAAATATTATGACCCGAAAAGCAAAATCAGAGTTCTTATTTCCGCGAAGCCCGTTATGACTGAAAACCAAGAGGTTGTCGGCGCGATCTATGTTGTCGCGAGTATGGAAGATGTCTTTAATCAAATGAAGACAATCAATACGATACTAGCATCCGGCACCGGTTTGGCACTCGTTTTGACGGCTCTTCTCGGTATTTTTCTGGCAAGAACCATTACCCACCCGCTTTCAGATATGAGAAAGCAGGCGATGGAGCTTGCGAAAGGGAATTTCTCAAGGAAGGTTAAAAAGTACGGGCATGATGAAATTGGGCAGCTCGCCACTACGTTTAACCACTTAACGAGAGAACTAGAAGATGCCCAGGCGATGACTGAAGGGGAACGAAGAAAGCTAGCCTCTGTTATTGCCTATATGACAGACGGCGTTATCGCCACAAACCGAAACGGAGCGATTATTCTCTTAAACAGCCCGGCGCTGGAGCTGTTGAACGTTTCACGTGAAACAGCCTTAGAAATGCCGATTACGAGTTTGCTGGGGCTTCAAGAGAATTATACTTTTGAAGATTTAGTGGAGCAGCAGGATTCTATGCTGCTTGAAATTGAGCGCGATGATGAATTAACGGTGCTTCGCGTGAATTTCTCTGTGATTCAAAGGGAACACGGCAAAATTGATGGTTTAATCGCTGTCATTTACGATGTAACCGAACAAGAGAAAATGGATCAGGAACGCAGAGAATTCGTTGCGAATGTATCACATGAGCTGCGGACGCCGCTTACGACAATGCGCAGCTATTTAGAAGCGTTAGCTGAAGGCGCGTGGGAAAATAAAGACATTGCTCCGCGCTTCTTAATGGTGACGCAAAATGAAACAGAGCGTATGATCCGGCTTGTCAATGATCTGCTTCAGCTGTCGAAATTTGACAGTAAGGATTATCAATTTAACAGAGAATGGATTCAGATTGTCCGGTTTATGTCGCTTATTATTGACCGTTTTGAAATGACAAAAGAGCAGCATGTGGAGTTTATCCGCAATCTGCCGGACAGAAATCTGTACGTCGAGATTGACCAGGATAAAATTACGCAGGTGCTCGATAATATTATTTCTAACGCTTTAAAATATTCACCGGAAGGCGGACATGTCACGTTCTCGATTGATGTCAATGAAGAGGAAGAACTTCTCTATATCAGCGTGAAGGATGAAGGGATCGGCATTCCGAAAAAAGATGTCGAAAAAGTCTTTGACCGCTTCTACAGGGTGGATAAAGCGAGAACGAGAAAGCTTGGCGGCACCGGCCTGGGATTGGCGATTGCCAAGGAAATGGTACAGGCGCACGGCGGGGATATTTGGGCGGACAGCATAGAAGGGAAAGGCACGACGATTACATTTACTCTTCCATATAAAGAGGAACAAGAGGATGATTGGGATGAAGCGTGAAAATATAAAAACGATATTACTTACCGTACTCGTCGTCATCAGTCTTGTTTTTACATGGGGGATATGGACGTTCCAGCCAAACTTTTCTGAAGGCTCATCCTCAACAGAGTCTACTGTGCGTGAGAAACATAAAATCGAAAAAACGACCCAGAAGCTGTCTGAAACGGTAAGGCCGCGAGACATGTTTATCCATGATGACGGCGCTCATTACAAAGTGGATGACAATGCCCTCTATGAAGAAATCTGGTCTGACTTGCCGCATTGGGATGTAAAAGGAATTAAAGATATTTCGGATCAGTATGACAAGTCTGGATTCAAGAGCTGGTTTTATGGAATAGGCGGTTCTGAAGCCAAGCTTGACTTGCAATTCAGCGATACGATCCCGATTGATATTTTCCAAACGCTGTTTAAATGGTCTAATCAGTCGTTTGAATACAGTTCGTTTGATCATATTCTGATCCCGTTCAATGAAACAAAAGCGAACAAGAAAATCTATTTGGTGTCTTACAGCAAACAGCTCATTCTTGAAGTGACGGTTGAATCGGCAAACTACCGGAACATTATGAACGACTTGAAAAACAGGCAATCAAATATGCCGGCGTTCAGTTTGTTCTCCATTGGCTCAAAGAAAGAGTTCTTGCTGCCGAACAAACCGCTTACGATGGACAAAAAAGAATTTGTCACTGAATCGATTAAAACAAATACCTTTAAGCAGGCTTTGTTTAGCGATCCGAGCATTGTAAGGGAAGATTCGAACTACAACAACAGAAATGTGCTGACAGATGGGATCAGCCGTTTAGATGTGAATCTAAGCCAGCGCCAGGTGCAGTTCCAGCAGCGCAATTTGGTGCAGAGCACATCCTATCAAACAGGGGAATTAATCAAAAAGAGCCAAAAATACCTTGAGGATACCGGAAGCTGGACGGATCACTATCAATTTTTCAGTATCAATGACAGCCAGCAGCTGAGCTTCTATATCTTTATGGACCAGATCCCGGTTATTAACAGTACCGCCAAACCTTTCGGAGCGACATCGGCAATTACGGTGCAATGGGCGAATGATGACATTCTCAGTTATAAGCGGCCGAATTACAGTCTCGGAACGAATCCGATTAAAACAAGTGAAACAGAGCTGATGAGCGGCAGCGAAGTGAAGATGCTGCTTTCGAAACAAACCGCTTATGATACGGACAAAATTGATCAGATCTTCCTTGCTTATCAATTGGTATCCACATCAACCAACGATGATCCTCTCGTTGAACTGGAACCGATTTGGGCGATGAAAGTAAATGGAAAAATTGTGCCGATTACAAAGGACTTATTGAGGAAGGAGGAGGCTAACAGTGGAGTGGAATAAGACAAAATCAATCTTCATCGTTGCCTTCCTCATTTTAGATATTTTCTTAGGCTATCAGTTTTTTCAAAAATGGCAGGCTACCGGCAAAGAATATGAAGTCATTAAAAATGATGTCGAGCATGACATGAAGGCCGATCATATCACGTATGAAGGCTTGAATAAGGAAGCGACAGAAGGCTATCGGATCACGGCAAATCAAAAGTCTTTCTCCAAGGAGGAAATTGAGGCGCTGAAGGATCAAAAGCCTTTGATGGACATGCCTAGTGATGATCATAAAGTAACGAGCCTGAAAATGAAGTTTGCAAATCCAATCGCCCTATCTAAGAAGGATATCGAGGACGATGCCCAGGCACTTGTTTCTTCGAAGATTCAAGATGGCGAAAAATATAAGCTTTGGAAGGTTAATAAATCGAAGAAAGAAATTATTTTCTTCCAAACGTACGAAGGCCATTATATTTACCAAAAGACCGACAATCCCGCTAATATGATCGGGCAAGTGGTATTGCACTTAAACGGTAAAAACGAGGTTGTGTCATACGACCAGACTACGCTTGAGACCTTCAAGCAAATCCAGAAAGAAAGCTTAATTACTGAAATGGATGCGGTTGAGCTATTGTACTATCAAAATCAATTAAAAGAATACAGCACTGTGAAGAGCTGTAAATTCGGCTATGTAGCACAATATCCGCTGACAAGTACGCAGGTGCTGGCGCCGGTATGGAGAATTACAGTCGAGTACGATAAAAAAGTGAACGGTGAGAAAAAGACAGTACAAGAGTATTTTACTGTGAATGCTTTGGAGAGTACGATTTTAGATACAGATCAATGAAAATAATGGAGTGAGACAAACATGAGCTTGCAATTTAGCGTACTTGCGAGCGGGAGTACGGGAAATGCGTTTTACCTCGAAACAGAGGATCACGCATTTTTAGTGGACGCCGGTTTGAGCGGAAAAGCCATGGATGGGCTGATGGCGCAGATCGGGCGTAAGCTGGATGATGTAGACGGCATTTTTGTGACGCATGAGCATAGTGACCATATTAAGGGCCTTGGTGTGGTCGCCAGAAAGTACAAGCTTCCGATCTATGCGAATGAGAAGACTTGGAAAGCGATGGAGAATCAAATCGGGAAAATTGACACCGATCAAAAGTTTGTATTTCCGATGGAGACGGTGAAGTCGTTCGGCGGACTTGATGTTGAATCGTTTGGCGTCTCCCACGATGCGGCGGAACCGATGTTTTATGTGTTCCATTATAACGGCCGAAAACTCGCATTAATGACAGATACGGGATATGTCAGCGACCGGATGAAAGGCATTATCCGTTCAGCGAATGTGTTTGTGTTTGAAAGCAATCATGATGTCGGCATGCTGCAAATGGGAAGATACCCGTGGAGCATTAAGCGGCGGATTTTAAGTGACGTCGGGCACGTTTCAAATGAAGATGCTGCCCTGGCGATGACGGATGTCATTGGCGATGAGACGTCTCGTATTTACTTGGCGCACTTAAGCCAGGACAACAACATGAAGGAGCTGGCAAGAATGTCTGTACAGCAGACATTGGCTTCTAAAGGATTTGTGACGGGTGAGACATTTGACTTATACGACACTGATCCGAAGAAGGCCACTCCGCTTTGCGCTGTATAATTTTTCTATGTAAATCATGACTATTCTAGGAGTTTCTAACCCACAATATAACCATATTAACGTTCTTGGAAAGGATGGAATATGGTGGATTACGAACGTGAGGAAGAACATACTACTCCTGAACAGCCAAAGAGAAGCAAAAAAGGATATTTTCTTTCAAGTCTGATTGGCGTGATTGTCGGTGCCGTATTAATGGCGTTTATCATGCCGTACCTTTCAAATGAAGGGTTAGATACGGGCGCTTTAGAGCAGCAGCAGAACAACAATGGCCGGGAATCAATCAGGACGGTGAATGTCAGTGTCAACAATGCGGTCACCAAGATTGTCAGCAATGTGTCGCCCGCTGTTGTCGGTGTTGTGAACATCCAAAAATCAGATATTTGGGGAGAGAGCGGCGAGGCTGGGAGCGGCTCTGGCGTCATCTATAAGAAAAATGACCATTCCGCTTATGTCGTGACCAACCATCATGTCATCGAAGGCGCTTCCCAAATTGAAATCAGCTTGAAAGACGGCTCACGTGTATCAGCTGATCTTGTCGGCAGCGACCAGCTGATGGACCTTGCCGTTTTACGGGTGAAAAGCGATAAGATTAAAGCAGTCGCCGATTTCGGAAATTCAGATAAAGTGAAGTCTGGGGAGCCGGTTATTGCGATCGGGAACCCGTTAGGCCTTGAGTTTGCAGGCTCTGTCACACAAGGCGTCATCTCGGGTACGGAGAGGGCGATCCCAGTGGATTCAAACGGTGACGGACAGCCTGACTGGAATGCAGAAGTCCTGCAAACAGACGCGGCCATTAACCCTGGGAACAGCGGCGGTGCTTTGTTAAATATGGACGGGAAGGTCATTGGCATCAATTCAATGAAAATTGCCGAGTCGGCGGTTGAAGGGATTGGCCTGTCCATTCCGTCTAAGCTCGTGATCCCTGTGATAGAGGATTTAGAGAGATACGGAAAGGTCAAACGCCCGTTCCTTGGCATTGAGATGAAATCTCTAAGCGACATCGCAAGTTATCATTGGGATGAAACATTAAAGCTTCCTAAGAATATTACCAATGGAGCGGTAGTGATGGGTGTAGACGCCTTTTCACCTGCCGGAAAAGCGGGGCTGAAGGAACTGGATGTCATCACGGAATTTGACGGATACAAAGTAAATGATATTGTTGACCTGCGAAAACGGCTTTATCAGAAAAAAGTCGGTGATCGGGTGAAGGTGAAGTTTTACCGCGGCGGAAAAGAAAAATCTGTTCACATCAAGCTGTCGTCCGCAGACCAATTAGGAAGTTAATCAAAACAGTCTGGCATCGTTTGCCAGGCTGTTTTGATATGCAAAAAACCGAACGAGGGTCACGCCCATTCAGTTGAAAAAGGATATCGAATATAAAGAAAAATACAAGATGGATGTTACACGTGAAACAGCAGCAAATGGCTGTTAACTGCAAATACCTCCATTCTCAGCATTCACATTAATGGTTTGTTCCGTGTGGTTGCTGGCTGTGATAGTAATGATGTATACATAGATGCCCTTTTCTTTCTTCAATGCAGAAGATGTGACGGTTTTTAGTGTTTGACAGGGATAAGATGAAACAGGTCATTTTGAATTTGGTTTATAACGCGGTGCAGTATACAAATGAGAAAACCGATGCCATTACCATCTCACTGCAAAAAGGCCGTGATAGCGTTATGCTGATGATAGCGGACAACGGCACAGGCATCGCGCCGGAGCATTTGCCGCGTTTATTTGACCGGTTTTACAGGGCAGACCCATCCCGCCCCCGGAAATATGGAGGTTCGGGATTGGGCCTTGTCATAACGAAATCGATTATCGACAGCCACAATGGGACAATTGACGTGAAAAGTGAAATCGGAAGAGGCACTGTTTTTCTGATCAGGCTTCCTGCACCAGCTTATTCGTCAGATGAGTGAGAAAATTTCTTCAGCCGATATTGAAGGCTTTGTCGGCTGATGCCAAGCTCCTGAGCAGCCTTCGAGATGTTATGGCCGTGTTTTCTTAACACGTTCTCTATCACATATTTTTCGAAGCTTTCCATTTTTTCTTTTAAGTCCGCGGCCGGCTGGTGTCTTGGTGTTTCCGGCTCTGGGATGTCAGCCGGCTTGATTTTCATGCGGTATTGATAGGGCAGATGGGAAGCCGTAATCGTTTGCTCGTCCGTCATAAAATTCATTGCGCCTTCAATCATATGCTCAAGCTCGCGGATATTTCCCGGCCAGTCATAAGAAAGGAAAAATTGCTTCACGTCTTCGCTGATGTGTTCGACATTCATTTGGAACAGATGGTTGTTTTTCTGGATGAATTCCGATGCGAGAAGCAAAATGTCTTCTTTTCGTTCCCGAAGCGGCGGGATGATCAGTGTGACGACACTCAGCCTGTAATACAAGTCCTTCCGCATTCGTTCGCCTGCAATTGCATCAATTGGGTCTTCATTCATCGTGGCAATAATTCGTACGTCAATCGGTGTATCCTTTGTCGAACCGATGCGCCTGATTTTCCGTTCTTGAAGGGCGCGCAGCAGCTTCGCCTGAAGGCTGAGATTCAGCGAGTTGATTTCATCTAACAGCAGCGTTCCGCCATGGGCTTGTTCAAACAGGCCGGGCTGGTCGACAGCGCCGGTAAACGCGCCTTTTTTTGTCCCAAACAAAATGCTTTCCACAAGGCTGTCTGGCAGCGCCGCACAGTTTTGCGAAATAAACGGGCCGCCAGAACGATCGCTTCCATTATGGATACTTTGAGCGAACAGTTCTTTTCCCGTGCCGGTTTCGCCTGCGAGAAGGACAGATGATGACGTACGGGTTGCCCGCTTGGCGTTTTCGATGACGTCTCGAATGGCCGGACTGGTGCCGAGAATACTGTCAAACGTATAGGTGGTGCTGCCTTTTTTGTTCATATTCTCTCTGATCAGCCGTTCAAGCTTTGTCACATCCTTGGCAATTTCAACTGCGCCCCTGATTTTGCCGTCTTGGACGATGGGATAGGTATGATTGATCGTCGTGATTTCCTGGCCCTTATTATTGAAGTAGCTCTGCTTCACATTTTTAATCGTCTTGCCTTCCTGAAGGGCTTGGACGAGCGTGCTGTCCTGCTGCTTTGAAAACATAAACACATCCATCAGGTTTTTATTCAGGACGTCATGCTTCTCCATATCTTCAATCTGCATCATTTTATTGTTATAAACGATTGTGTTTCCATGCTCGTCTACCACGTGCAGGCCAACATCGATTTCATCTAAAATGCTCTGAAAAACCAATGTGAGGAATTCGCTGTCTTTGACCACTGTATGAACCTCCCTCAATTATTTTCTTAATATTGCTTCTATTTTATAAAAAAATAGAGAGGATATGCAAAAGAATTTTGCACTTGCTGAAATTTTTGCTCGAAATATCAGAATGTTTTTGCACCTTGTCCTCGAAAATTGTAGAAAACACACGAATTCTTGATTTGGCACAGAACTTGCATTTATATAAAGGGAAAGCAGGATAACATGTTGAAACAGAAAACAAGGGGGAATTCAAATATGCCAGCTTTATCTAAATCCAAAGAAATTATTGATCAGACGTCTCATTATGGAGCCAACAATTATCATCCGCTCCCGATTGTCATTTCTGAAGCGCTGGGTGCTTGGGTAAAGGACCCGGAAGGCAATGAATATATGGATATGCTGAGTGCTTATTCTGCGGTAAACCAGGGTCATAGACACCCGAAAATTATTCAGGCATTGAAGGATCAGGCTGATAAAATCACCCTCACATCACGCGCATTTCACAACGATCAGCTTGGGCCATTTTATGAAAAAACAGCTAAGCTGACAGGCAAAGAGATGATTCTGCCGATGAATACAGGAGCCGAAGCGGTTGAATCTGCGGTAAAAGCGGCGAGACGCTGGGCGTATGAAGTGAAAGGCGTTGCCGACAATCAAGCGGAAATTATCGCATGTGTCGGGAACTTCCACGGCCGCACGATGCTGGCGGTATCCCTTTCTTCTGAAGAGGAATATAAACGAGGATTTGGCCCGATGCTTCCGGGAATCAAACTCATTCCTTACGGCGATGTGGAAGCGCTTCGACAGGCCATTACGCCGAATACAGCGGCATTCTTGTTTGAACCGATTCAAGGCGAAGCGGGCATTGTGATTCCGCCTGAAGGATTTTTACAGGAAGCGGCGGCGATTTGTAAGGAAGAGAATGTCTTGTTTATTGCGGATGAAATTCAAACGGGTCTCGGACGTACAGGCAAGACGTTTGCCTGTGACTGGGATGGCATTGTTCCGGATATGTATATCTTGGGCAAAGCGCTTGGCGGCGGTGTGTTCCCGATTTCATGCATTGCGGCGGACCGCGAGATCTTAGGCGTGTTTAACCCGGGATCACACGGCTCCACATTTGGCGGAAACCCGCTTGCATGTGCAGTGTCTATCGCTTCATTAGAAGTGCTGGAGGATGAAAAACTGGCGGATCGTTCTCTTGAGCTTGGCGAATACTTTAAGAGTGAGCTTGAGAGCATTGACAGCCCGGTCATTAAAGAAGTCCGCGGAAGAGGGCTGTTTATCGGTGTGGAATTGACGGAAGCGGCACGTCCTTATTGTGAGCGCTTGAAGGAAGAAGGGCTTTTATGCAAGGAAACGCATGATACTGTTATTCGTTTTGCGCCGCCATTAATCATTTCCAAAAAGGATTTGGATTGGGCGATAGAGAAAATCAAGCACGTGCTGCAAAACGCATAAACCCGCACCATGAAGGGATATTCACTTCGTTTGTATAAATTTACAACAGAAAAATCAGCACTCCCTATTTGCTCAGCTACAGTATTTTAGTATAATGTATCTTTATGAGAAGAAGTGAATTTTATATTAAATAGATAGAGACTCTTTGGACAGCAAACTGGGATAGCACCATGCAGATGTTCCAGCTTAGATCCAATACAAGTTGCTGAAGGGGTGCAGAATGTGAATACAAACCAAGATAACGGAAATCAGCTCCAGCGGACAATGAAATCACGCCACTTGTTCATGATTTCATTGGGCGGAGTGATCGGAACCGGTTTCTTCCTTGGAACCGGGTTTACCATTAACCAAGCGGGACCGCTCGGCGCGGTTCTGTCCTATTTAGTGGGCGGCTTTATCATGTTTTTGACCATGCTCTGCTTAGGAGAGCTGGCGGTCGCCTTTCCTGTGTCGGGGTCCTTCCAGACCTACGCGACAAAATTTATCAGCCCGGCCTTCGGGTTTGCGTTCGGCTGGCTGTACTGGCTCGGCTGGGCGGTTACATGCGCCATTGAATTCTTATCAGCGGGGCAGCTGATGCAGCGCTGGTTTCCGCATATAGACGTGTGGATTTGGTGTCTGGTCTTTGCGGCACTGATGTTTATTCTAAATGCAATCACCACAAAAGCCTTTGCGGAATCTGAATTCTGGTTCTCAGGCATTAAAATTTTGATTATCCTTTTATTTATTATTCTCGGCGGAGCTGCCATGTTTGGCCTGATTGATCTGAAGGGCGGAGAGCAGGCGCCGTTTTTGACACATTTTTATGAAGATGGGTTATTTCCGAACGGCATAAAGGCAATGCTGATTACGATGATTACTGTGAACTTTGCGTTTCAGGGGACTGAGCTGATCGGAGTTGCAGCCGGAGAAAGTGAAGACCCTGAAAAAACGATTCCACGGTCGATCAAACAGACAGTATGGAGAACGCTTGTGTTCTTTGTTCTTTCTATCGTTGTCATTGCCGGCATGATTCCATGGAAACAGGCTGGAGTCGTGGAAAGTCCGTTTGTTGCCGTATTTGAGCAAATTGGAATTCCATATGCTGCTGATATTATGAACTTTGTTATTTTAATCGCGCTGTTATCTGTTGCGAATTCAGGTTTATACGCATCAACACGTATCCTGTACGCGATGGCGAATGAAGGACAGGCCTTTAAAGCGCTCGGCAAAACAAATCAGCGCGGTGTGCCGATGTACGCGTTAATCGTAACGATGGCTGTGGCCTGCCTATCACTTCTGACAAAGTTTGCGCAGGCTGAAACCGTATATATGGTGCTGTTATCATTGGCGGGCATGAGCGCGCAGGTCGGCTGGATTACGATTTCGCTTTCCCAAATCATGTTCAGACGCAAATATATCCGCGAAGGCGGCAAGACAGAAGATCTGAAATTCAAAACACCGCTGTATCCGGTGCTTCCGCTGATCGGCCTGACGTTAAATACGGTCGTGCTTATCAGCCTCGCATTTGATCCGGAGCAGCGTATCGCGCTGTATTGCGGCGTACCGTTTATGATCATTTGCTACATTATTTATCATGTCGTCATTAAAAAACGCCAGCAGGCAAATCGTCAGCTAGAGCTTTAAAAACGTTGTCCGCAAGTCATCTTTGTTATAACCCGCATAGGACATTATCTTAAATGTTGAGGTGGAATCACAGATGGATAAAACGATTTCGGTTATTGGAATGCCAATGGATTTAGGACAAGCACGACGCGGAGTGGATATGGGCCCGAGTGCCATCCGGTACGCTCATCTGATCGAGAGGCTGTCAGACATGGGGTATACGGTTGAAGATCTCGGTGACATTCCGATCAACCGCGAAAAAATCAAAAATGACGAGGAACTGAAAAACCTGAATTCTGTTTTGGCGGGAAATGAAAAACTCGCGCAAAAGGTTAACAAAGTCATCGAAGAGAAAAAATTCCCGCTTGTCCTGGGCGGTGACCACAGTATTGCGATCGGCACGCTTGCAGGCACAGCGAAGCATTACGATAATCTCGGCGTCATCTGGTATGACGCGCACGGCGACTTGAATACACTTGAAACTTCACCATCCGGCAATATTCACGGCATGCCGCTCGCGGTCAGCCTCGGCATTGGCCATGAGTCACTGGTTAACCTTGAAGGCTACGCGCCTAAAATCAAACCGGAAAACGTCGTTATCATTGGCGCCCGGTCACTTGATGAAGGGGAGCGCAAGTACATTAAGGAAAGCGGCATGAAGGTGTACACAATGCACGAAATCGACCGTCTTGGCATGACAAAGGTCATTGAAGAAACCCTTGATTATTTATCAGCATGTGATGGTGTCCATCTGAGCCTTGATCTGGACGGACTTGATCCGAACGACGCACCGGGTGTCGGAACCCCTGTCGTCGGCGGCATCAGCTACCGGGAGAGCCATCTGGCTATGGAAATGCTGTATGACGCAGGCATCATTACCTCAGCCGAATTCGTTGAGGTTAACCCGATCCTTGATCACAAAAACAAAACAGGTAAAACAGCAGTAGAGCTCGTAGAATCCCTGCTAGGGAAGAAGCTGCTGTAATAAGAAAACCCCCGCACCCGCGGGGGTTTTTCATTTATCCAATCATTTTCTCAGCGACTTTCATCTCCTGTGAATGGGTTTGATGGTCTGCAATAAACCAACCTGATAAAATCACCGCTGCGACGCCTGCGCCAATCAGAAATCTTTTCATTTATATAACCTCCGTTCGTTTAATCAGTTCTTCAATTTGTAATGCTTCATAAAAAAAGTGGGCAGCTTCTTTGTAAAGCTCAAGTTCCCTATACCGTTCGCCAGCCAAAATGGAAAGTTCTCTTACACTGTCATACTCTTTCTCGGACAACAAGTCAGCCATATGTTGTTTGCATAAGTGAAACGTTTCCGCATGACCCCCTTCTGCATAAATGGCATATAAAATGTCTATTTTTGCCTCACATATTCTATTCGGCTCAGCAACCAATTTTTCCTTCACGTCTTGGTAATAAGATAAGGCCTGTTCTTTCTTTTTGATCTTAAACAGCTCTCGTATCAGCAAGTAGGCAGAATGATAATAATAAGCGGAGCGGGCATACTCTTCGTTTCGTAGAGCCTCCTCTAATTTCGAAACCGCTTCTTCTGATTTGCCGCTTTGCGCATGGAGAAGGCCGAAGTTATGCAAAAGCTGGGCTTCAAAAAAATGATCCTCTAATTCACTCGTGATCCGAATTGCTTCGTCCAAATAAGCCTCAGCTTCTTCAAACTGGCTCATCTCTGTAAAATTGCCTGACATGGTGATCAGCGCTGAAGCCAGCTTCTTTTTATAATCAGTCTCTTCCCTGAACGTTTTGACCGCTTGCCGTGTATGATTGAGGGACACAATATTTTGTCCCAGCTTATAATAGAGCTTTCCGACCTTCAGGTGAAATTCGGCTTTCTCAATCGGATCGGGAATGTTGTCGAGATACTGCTCTGCATCTTTATACAGCCCAATGGCAATGTCATAATTATTTTTATAGGCCTCATACATGCCTTCAAACAGAAAAAAGTAATATTTCAGCATGTCAGACGTAGCATTCATATGAGAAGGCTCCTCATGCTGAAAGCCCTGTCCTCTCGCCTCGTGAAGCAAAACCTTGTGGCGCAGTTCCAGCAAGGAGAAGTAGGCAAGCACCTCCTGATCCTCTTCCATGTCATCCAATAAAGGCTTCACTTCTTCAAATAAACGGGAGGATTCTTCAACTTCATGTTTCTTGATAGCAAGGTACCAATCGTTAAGCATGCTAGCGATTTCTGCAGGTGCAATCTTATTCATGTGAAACTCCTTTCTCTAGTGACTTATCAATCTCAGTTGCTTATTCTGATAGTAACACCTCTTTCTATTTTATGTAAAATCCTCTAGTCAATATATGAAGGAGAGATGATATGACAATCATGCTGACCCCTATGCAGACAGAAGAATTTCGGTCTTATCTCACATACACAACAAAGCATTACGCGGAAGAAAAGGTAAAAGCGGGAACATGGCTGCCTGAAGATGCACAGCTTTTGTCTAAGCAGGCATTTACTGATCTGCTTCCGAGAGGGCTGGAAACACCCCATCACCATTTGTGGAGCCTCACGCTGAATGAAAAGGATGTCGTTGGCTGGCTCTGGATACATGCTGAACCGGAGCATCCGCAGCAGGAAGCGTTTATTTATGATTTCGGGTTATATGAACCGTATCGGGGAAAGGGCTATGCAAAGCAAGCATTGGCGGCATTAGATCAAACGGCACGCAGTATGGGAATCCGCAAGCTGTCCCTTCATGTCTTTGCCCATAATCAGACGGCGCGAAAGCTATATGAGCAAACCGGATTTCAAGAAACAGACGTAGTGATGAGCAAGAAGATTTGACGAAAAGGGCCTGATAAAGGTCTTTTTCTGTAAATGATTTCTAAAAATTCTGTAAATAACCTAGTTACTTTCCTTATTTTCCTAATATAATGTGGGTGAGGAAATTACCTTTCCTACACTCACAAGAAAAGAGGAGATGTAATGAAGTTGAAGAAACGAGTGTCGATGTTTTTGGTAGCGCTTACAATGTGCGGCGGCCTGTTTGTTTCTCCCGCCAAAGCCGTAAAGACCACAAACTATGCTGAAGAAATCGCCGCACTGCAGCCAGGCACGACACCGGAGGAAATCATGGAATCCGCCAGCCAGATTGCCAAACAGCAGCACGTAAAGCAAGACGTTATCCTAAAACAGTTCTATAAGGAAATCACAGCTGATAAAGCAGAGGGAGACCGGCTCGCCAAGGAAAGCGGCATGTCTATCATGGGCGGATCGTCCGGCACGAAAAAACTTCCGACAAGCGCGAAAGGCAATATCTATTACACGAACTCCTACACAGCCTACTATAATCATGGCCACGTCGGCATGTATTCCGCCGCTGACAAAATTGTTGAATCTGTCCCGGGCGACGGCGTCAGGCAGATCGCTTACAATGCCAGAGACGTGGAAGACAACTCCATTGTTCAAACTGTCAGCGTTACCTCATCTCAAAAAACAGCTGCCGCTGACTGGGCGGTATCAAAAGTCGGTGACCCATACTCATTTAATTTCGTCAATAACAGAAATACCGGCCATGACGGCGCCAAAAACTGTTCAAAGCTCCTATGGTCCGCCTTTTTGCTGAAAGCCGGCATTGATATAGACAGCAACGGAGGTTTAGGAGTGTATCCGCGCGACATCACCAGCTCATCCTATACAGCAACCATTATGACCATCAGATAAGGAGAGGGATATGAAAAAGTGGATGATCACCATTGCCATGCTTGTACTCGCAGGAATCGCACTTTTTGTCTTCATTTCTCCTCTCAAAAACCATAAAACCGTGAGTCAGCAGGATCTCAGAAACCCCGATTTCCTGGATGACAAAGAAGTCCTGCTGTATTTCTCATCCTCTGCGGATCAAGATGCATTTGGCGGCGGGAAAAGCTACGCCCTGTTTATCAGCCAGGACGGGACGCTGTCTTCCTTTAAGATGAAGGGCCTTGAGCTGGGCTCAGCCAAGGTTCACGGCGACAGTGTGATGCTGGAGGACAAAAACACGATTTACACGATCAAAAACGGTCTGCGCTCCCATAAAAGAACCTATCAGCACACAGGCGACAGCGCAGGCTTTCTGCAAAACACGGACGGCTTTTATACCTTATACAACTCCGGCTACGACAAAAAGGGAGACAAATACCGTTCAGAGCTGTACCGCCAGATGGACGGAGAGTGGAAAAAAGACGTCATCCCCTACTATATCCGCGCCTCCGGTTTTCATGATGGCGCCATTTACGCACTAGTCCCGACAGCTGACGAAAAAGGCTATGATCTCCTTCAGATTCAAGCGGATCAGAAGAAGCTCACCTACCACAAGATAACGGAATGGCAGTACCGGGAAGGAGCCTCAGTCGAATCCCAGCTTGCCGTGGACGATCAAGCTGTGTATGTCATTATTCGCGGCCAAAAAGCCCGCAATCTTTATCAAATGGTCAAGATCAACAAAAAAAGCGGCAAAGTAGAGCTGCACGACATCGCCGAATACAAAAACGATGAACAAACGATATACAGCTCCATGCCCTTCAGCTTTAAAAACAGCTTTTTCCCTTATGACGGGAACCTGTATTTCATTGACGGCTTCGGAAAGGTACACAAAATCGATGCCAAGACAGGAAAAACAAGCATCGCCTTCACCCTTTCCCAGGATAAAATGAAAGCCGATTTCAAAGAAATCACCCAAAAAGGCAGCAGCCTCTATTTCTTCACATACACGTATAACAAGCCTGCATACATTGAACAGTACAGTCTGAAGACCGGAAAGAAAGTGAAGGAAAAAGAGATTGGGAAGGTAAAGGATGTTGTGACGCCGAAGAGTCATTTGAAGCTGTATGATGTTGAGGTGATGAAGGGGTTTTAAGCGTAAGGAGGCTTTATGGGAGCTATCGCCGTTTTATTTATCGTTTTTGGTTTTCCGATCATTGCAGGTGTATTTGGTATAGCGGGTCATTTTTTATTTAAAAGATTTTGGGTGGCACCGCTCATTGTCCTTATCGCGAGCTTGATATTGTTATTTACGTTAGCTTCGGGCAATAGCTCATTCATGTTTTGGGTTGTTATGTATACGGCGATTGCGTTAGTAACCAGTATTGTCACATTATTTCTCAGGAAATTTTTAAATTGATCGCTGTTTATGAAGAGACTGATGTGAAGTCTCTTTTTTTGTTGAACCGAAGTTTGCAGAGATTTTGGGTATGTTTTAGAAACGAATCTAAAGGAGGAATTACATGCGCACCAAACGGGTTATTCTTCTGGCAGTTATGATATGCCTGGTTTCGGCCATTACTGTGTTCCTGTTAAATGGACGTAAAGTCGACTTGCTAGACATCCTCGGAACCATTACCGGCTGCTTTCTTGGCATTTTTGTTGTTATAAGAATACAGAAAAAGCAGTCGTGATAAAGGGAAAGGGTCATGACGAACCGAAGTCAAGTTCTAGGACCAAGAGTCCAAAAACATGAATGGGAGGAATGGCGTTGACAGGAAACAAAGCGGTTGTGTACAAAGGCAAAGGGAATGTGGCAGTGGAGGATATCGGTTATCCGGAGTTAATCTTGAAGGACGGGCCCGGAGTCCCGAAGGCGAATGTGAATCGAAAATGTGAGCATGGGGTTATTCTCAAAGTCATTACAACCAACATTTGCGGAAGCGACCAGCATATGGTGCGGGGGCGCACGACAGCGCCTGAAGGCTTGGTGCTCGGGCATGAAATTACGGGAGAAGTCATTGAAACGGGGCGTGATGTCGAATTTATCAAAAAGGGCGATATCGTATCTGTTCCTTTCAATATTGCCTGCGGACGCTGTGTGATGTGCAAAACGCAGAAAACGCATGTGTGCCTGAATGTCAATCCGGACCGGCCGGGATCGGCTTACGGCTACGTCGATATGGGCGGCTGGGTCGGCGGCCAGTCTGAATATGTCATGGTGCCATACGCTGATTTTCAGCTTTTGGTATTCCCTGATAAAGAACAGGCGCTTGAAAAGATTCTCGATTTGACCATGCTGTCCGACATTTTCCCGACCGGCTTCCATGGAGCTTACACAGCTGGCGTGCAAACAGGTTCAACCGTTTACATCGCGGGAGCGGGGCCTGTCGGCTTGGCAGCTGCACACTCCGCTCAGCTCCTAGGGGCCTCCACCGTGATTGTTGGCGATCTGAACGAAGACAGACTGGCACAGGCGAGAAGTTTCGGCTGTGAAACGGTCAACGTGCAAAAACACGACCGCCTCGGCGAGCAAATTGAACAAATACTAGGTGAACCGACCGTTGATGCCGCAGTGGACTGTGTCGGCTTTGAAGCATCCGGGCACGGCAATCAAGGAGAAGCGCCAGCCGCTGTACTGAACTCGATCATGGACGTCACCCAGGTCGGAGGCAGCCTTGGCATTCCAGGCTTATACGTGACCGAAGATCCCGGTGCAAAGGATGCGGACGCCAAAACAGGCTCACTAAAAATCCGATTCGGACTCGGCTGGGCCAAAGCCCACACCTTCGTGACCGGACAAACGCCCGCCATGACATACAACCGCAATTTGATGAAAGCGATCCTGAGCGGCAGAGCGCAAATCGCAAAAGCCGTCAACGCCACCGTCATTTCTCTGGACGACGCGCCAAAAGGCTACAGCGACTTCGACAAAGGCGCAGCCAAAAAATTCGTCATCGACCCGCATGGAACATTGAAGTAAAAGAAAAAGCCGGACGTTCTCAGAACGCCGGCTTTATTGCTGGTAATCTGTTTCTTCAAAGTGATATCCTGTTTCGTCTTGGACAATTAAATCCCCTTCAATTTTGTCCAGTCCAATCAAAATAAAAGGGTTTTTCTCATTTGCCGTAGGAGCAGGTTTTCGTTTCACAGTTACAGTTGTTTCTTTAGGTGAGAATTTGACGTTTGACACCTCAAGCTGTTTTTCGTTCTCGCTACTTCCGAGAGACACGACAACCATTTTTTTGCCTTCTGATATGGTGAAGACTTGATATCCTTTTACAGCATCATGTATTTGAAGGTAATTAGCGTATATTTCTAAGTCTAGACTGCCTTCATCGATTCGATCCTTCTCCAACACCCAA
This sequence comes from Bacillus sp. FMQ74, assembly GCF_001875785.1. Lineage (NCBI taxonomy): Bacteria > Bacillati > Bacillota > Bacilli > Caryophanales > Bacillaceae > Bacillus > Bacillus sp. FMQ74. The sequence goes on from NZ_MOEO01000010.1 coordinate 87,962, forward strand.
TAAGACGGCTGACACCCAGCAAGCAGCAGCAGCATGATCACAAAAAGCCAAACCCATCTAAAGCGCAAATGCAAACCTCCCCACACATCGGATACCTTCAAACTAACACACGAGCGAAATAGAGTCATCAACAGCTTGTTTGTCGAATTGTGGATAAAACTCAGCCCGAAGCACTACTAACATGTGAATAAATAGGTTATATTGAGAAGAGAACATTTGTAAAAATGGAAGAAATCATCGGAGGATTTGAACATGAAACAAGCATATTATTCCTGTGAAGAACACATCGAAACGGTGCTGGATATGTACATAGACGACCACGAGCTGCCGCCCGAAATCAGAAAAATCGAACATACTAACAGTTTATCCACAGCCTGTGAATTATGTGGAGACCCCGCAGTATATATAGTGGGGAACGAATGATCTTACACAAAATACAGAAAAGATATCCACAATTGTGGACAACATATATGAATAACTTGTTTTTAAAGTGGGGATGACCTGTGAATATCAATATTGTGACAATCGGAAAACTAAAAGAAAAATACCTCAAGCAAGGCATTGAAGAATACACCAAACGACTTTCGGCCTACGCAAAAATCGACATCATCGAACTCCCGGACGAAAAAGCGCCGGAAAACCTAAGCGACCAGGACATGAAAATCATAAAAGACAAAGAAGGCGACCGTATCCTATCAAAAATCAGCCCCGACGCCCACGTCATCGCCCTCGCCATCGAAGGAAAAATGAAAACATCCGAAGAACTAGCCGATACAATAGATAAGCTGGCTACATATGGAAAAAGCAAAGTCACCTTCGTCATCGGCGGATCACTCGGATTGAGTGACGCGGTAATGAAGCGAGCGGATGAGAAGCTGTCGTTCTCGAAAATGACGTTTCCTCATCAGTTGATGCGTCTTATTCTGGTGGAGCAGATTTATCGGGCTTTTCGGATTAATCGTGGGGAGCCGTATCATAAGTAAATTAAACAAAAGGAAATTTCTATAATTAAATTTAAATATAAATGACAAAAGATTATATTCCTAATTTTAGAAGACATCTCATCAAAACCAAGGTATAATTGAATTTAATTCATAAAATAACCAAAAATGAGAGAACGGTGGATAATTAGAAGGAATTCTAAAAAACTTCTTAAACATATACAAAATAGTATTGAGTGAATTTTTATTATTTAAACTTATTTAAAGATAAATAATAGGGTTGACCTAATTCTATACTGTGCTCAGAATTATTTACCTCTATACTCAGCATATGCAAATGAGATCATCCGTATCGGAACTATAATACAAAAAGTAAGGAAAATTTTGCTGTTATATGCGTATATAATTCTGAGGTGTAAGGATTAAAAAGAAATAATGTGAAATAGTTTTCTGTGATGATGGTCACTGTTATACCTTTACAAAAATAACATGGTAAATAACATATTTCCTCAGAGCAACTGAACATAATACTTTTTCATTAAAGAACAATATAC
>NZ_MOEO01000011.1:0-87207 GCF_001875785.1 Bacillus sp. FMQ74
TTCTTGACCCACATTCATTACCATAACTTTGTCATCTTTTTTTATACTTGTTACATTATTAAAATCACCTGTAAATACTATAGAATCATTAAATGTAATACTTAGACTACTCGTTTGCTTATATACATCTAAAGTTAAAATCACCTTGAAATTTTGGTCATCTTTGTAAGTATAAATTAATTCTCCATCATCTATATTGCCTGTTATACTCACCGGCTCACTTTGAAAAAGTTCTAATAGATCATATTCATCATACTTTATAAACATTTGTATTCATCCTTTTATTAATTATTTCGGTATAACTGTGATAACATCGCCTGCTTCATTTATTATTACTTTGACATCCAGTGTTTCATGAACAAACGTTCCGCTTCTATTACCAGGTATCTTTTTCGTATTCATTATAGCGTCTTCAATAACTGAAGGTGAAATATTTCTTGGGTCAACATATTTTTTGATAAAATCACTAAATTCTTTTGTTTGTGGTTTATATCCTAATTCTTCAGCTTTTTTAATTGCTCTACTTGTTAAAGTAGCTTTTACTTCAGGAATATCAGGTGCCATTCTTTCCAAAGCATGCTGAGAATACTTTCTTCCATTTATTTCTCCTCCGCCTTTTGACATGTTCCAACCAATTTCACCCGTACCCTTAGAAGCAACTTTATTAACCTCACCCTTACTTTCCTTCTCCGCAACATGTTTAGCCACATCTGTGACAACACGCTTCCCGCCTCGGACCGCCAATTTTTTAATAGCGCCCTGAGGACTTACCCACTCAATAAATTCATATTGAGTTCCGGCAAGAAACGAATCAATTGGCTTAGCTCCGCCTACTTTATCCTCTGGAATGTAAGACACTTCTTCTAGCCGCTTTTTCCCTCCAGCGTAGAGTTCTCTCACAATTTGGCCGTTTTCATATACATAATATTTGCCGCCGACGTAGTCGATGCTTGCAGTATCACGAGTTAGTTCGTCAATCACTTCTATCGTATCTATCTTTTTTAATCCTTTATGATTATATATTTTATCATTTATCACCCGTATGTCTCCATAGACTTTCGGGTGGGCTGCTGCTTCTTTCTGTAATACAGTTAAATTACTGTCATCAGCATGAATCTCGCGCTCGATCTTCTGTTGTTTGTCATCCATCATCACAGAATCAACGTTTGATTGCTTATGTTTCTCCAGTTTCTTCAGCATCATCTCCATCGGAGAATCATCCGCCTGCTTCATTTGCGGGTTATTGGCGCCGAAGGTTTGGTTGATGTTTTCTTCTTCCTGTGATTTCAGGATGGAGCCGCTTTTGTAGCCTGTGATTTCAATTTTCGGCCCGGTGTACATGGTTTCGAGCTGATCAATGTATTTTTTCATCGTTTGAAAATCTGATTTTGCTGTTTCTAGTGCTTGGGTTTGCTGGCCGTCAAATTGAAAGAGCTTATTCAGGGTGTCCGAAATCAGTCGCTCAGCCTGTTCTGTTTCCATCCGGAAAAAGGTATCATTGACTGCGGGCAGGCTGACGATGTGGCCGATGGCTGATGTCTGGCGATTGACTGCGTCTGTGAGCTGCTCTATCACTTCTCGTGCATGCTTGACCCCATGTCTCGCATCGTGTGAGAGAAAAGCCTCTGCGATCATGCCGTGGGAGTCAGATTCTACAGAGGAAATCGCATGCTGTGTTTGTTTCAGCACTTTTTTGTATTCGTCGATAAACATGCCAAAGAAAAGGAGAAAAGGCTTGTGGCACTCCTCGTAAAAGGTCCGGATGGCATCTCCTCCTTTTCCTTTTAGCGCATCCTTCATGCCTGCCAGATGCTCAACGCTTTTTTCCAGCTTCTCCAACTGCTGTTTTTGCTTGTCCAGTTTCTCAATCGTATGCTGAATGCCCTCGTGAAGAGCGTGGACATCTAATGTTTTCAATCCCTTGTCCTCCCGCGCTTTATTTCATGGAAGATGATATGTTTTCGTCCGTTTCCTTCATGGCGTTTACCGCGCTTTCCGTTTGTGCAATATGCTTGGCCAGAACGGACGCATATGCTTCAGTGAGCTCTTTGATGTCCTCATTTAATTGCTCGATGGACTTCACAACATTCAAATGGTTTCTGCCTGAGAGATGACCGGGCAAGGAGGATTTGAGTTCAGCTGAATTCTTCAGCTGAGAAAGCCCTTGCTTCACTGTGCCATAGACCATTTTGATTTCCTGTGCCATTTGTGCTCACCTCACTTTTTATGTTTTTCCTTCTCTATTTCATGCTCTATCCTCGTGATTTGGCGTCTTATAGAATACACATCGCCCTCTAATGAATGGATTTTTCCTTGTATGCTTTCGATGATTCCGCTGACTTGATCGCTTTTGATTTGCTGATATGCTTTGTTCATTCCTTCACGAATATCTTCAAACCGCTCAGCATGTGTTCCTCTCCATGCCTCCCGGTTAAGATGAGGCCGGTGGATAAGATGCTGGGCCCCGGAGAATTCGTGTTTGATTTGCCTGATTTCGTGCAGCACTCGTTTTAACTGATGGATCTGTTCCTGCTTTTCATGTAAGTCGGCTTTTGCCGAATGTAACAACATTTCACTATGCATGCCGCAACACCTCGTGTTTCTATCAAACTGTGTAAATTCTTGACAATACAGACTATTTTCATATTACATGATGGGTCATATTGGATAAATAGGTAAAAAGGTTTGTCTTGAAGAGGATTTGAATAAACCTAAATATCTACTTATCTCTTTGTTTTATTTTCTCCTGATTAAAATCCAGCATACAAAGGACTATGTATCTAGGTTAATTAACCTCATTCAATTCGATAAAATTAGGATCTATCTAAATTTCGAGGGGGAAAATGTTATTTCAATGGGAATTAATTTAAGAGAAACAATTTAAAACCTGGATAACTAATCCTCTTAGTGTCTTTTAGAGAATTCATCTTTTGTTTCTTTTATAAACTTTTCAATTTTATCTATTGCCATGTTAAAATCTTTCTTAAATTCATGCTCCCATATCCTTAAGATATTCCATCCTTTCTCTTTGTAATAAGACGTTACTTCACTGTCCCTAACTTTATTGCGTTTTAGTTTAGCCTCCCAATATTCTTTATTGCTCTTTGGCATATTTCCATGAATGTCACAACCATGCCAAAAACAAGAATCTATAAAGACCACTATTTTATATTTTTTTATTGCAATATCAGGTTTTCCGAAGAGAGATTTTACATTCCTTCTAAAACGCATTCCTCTTCTCCATAATTCAGCAGTTGCTATATCTTCTAACTTAGATTGTGATTTTATAGCCTGCATGTTTTTTCTTCTTTGTTCTTTTGTATGTTTATCAGCCATTAAATCATCCCTTTCAACTTTTGAATATTCATTTTTCCCCGTTTAATTTCACTTAAATCTTTTAAAAAGGTAAAAACAAACGTTCCCCTTGCTGCAAAAAAATATGTTATAGTTTATAATATGTATTACTTAGATTAATTAATGGAGGTTTTTATATGATCTTCCGTAAAGGAGAGCTTTTTAGCGGACCCGGAGGACTTGCTTTAGGTTTAACAAGCGCGTGTATTGTTGATGATTCTGGTAATGAATATAAAATCAAACACGAATGGTCTAATGATTATGATGAATCAGCTTGTAAAACATACAGACGTAATATTTGCCAGAACATAGATGACTCGAGTGTAATTGAAGGTCCTGTTCAGGAACTTGACATTGAAAGCCTCCCGCCAATAGATGCTTTAGCGTTTGGATTTCCTTGCAATGATTACAGTGTAGTAGGTGAGCACAAAGGGATGAGCGGTGATTATGGTCCGCTTTATTCTTATGGTGTTAAAGTTCTTAATTATCATAACCCTAAATTTTTTATTGCTGAAAATGTAGGCGGACTTCAAAGTGCAAATGAGGGAAAAGCGTTTATACAAATATTAAAAGAACTGGCCTCTGCAGGACTTGGCTATCATTTAACACCTCATTTATATAAGTTTGAAGAATATGGTGTTCCTCAAAAAAGACACCGAATCATAATAGTTGGTATTAGAAAAGATCAGGACTTAGTATTTAAAGTGCCTGCACCTATTACACCAGATAAATACGTAACTGCAAATGAGGCTCTTAATAACCCTCCAATTCTAGATTTTACAGAGAATCATGAACTAACAAAACATAATCCTAAAACAATTGAAATGTTAAACTATATTCCTCCCGGCAAAAATGCTTGGTATGAAGGAATTCCTGAAGAGTTGCGGCTAAAGGTCAAAGGGGCGCGAATGAGTCAGATTTATAAAAGGCTCCATCCAGATGAACCTTCTTACACCGTAACTGGCAGCGGAGGTGGAGGAACTCATGTTTATCACTGGGATGAACCAAGAGCATTAACTAATAGAGAACGTGCTCGCCTTCAAACCTTTCCGGATCATTTTGTTTTTGAAGGAAAAAAAGAAAAAGTAAGACAGCAAATTGGAATGGCTGTCCCTCCTAAAGCAGCTAAAATTATTGCGGAAGCTGTTTTAAAAACCTTTGCAGGTATTGAATATCCCTTTGTCAAACCTAAATGGACATTTGATGAGTTAGTCCATGAAGGAAAAGTACCTTACACTGTCTAAGCTTATTAAAAGCTTGTAGAAGTTTTACTTCTACAAGCTTTTTTGATAGGATTAGCAACTTCCTCCTATACAACTTTTAAAAGTTAACTAAACATTTCATTCGCGGAAAACATAAAATATGTATTTCCATCAGGAAATCTTAGATTTGGAACCCATAACGGCTTGTTATCAGTCCAGCCCTTATCTAAAGAACCAGTATATTTATACATTATCAACGTAGGACCATCTGGGTTATACAATTGATTATCATCTGAAGATAACATTGACCTTGCATACTTTTGTATATCTCTATTTCGTCGTACAGCAAGATAACCACGATTATTATACATATTTTTCATATTTTTCAAACATGCTAATACAGCCTCATCATCCCAGCTGCCTCCTTCAAAATTCTCTGATTTAGTTAGATTTATAATCTCAATCAGAGTCTGAATCGGCACCATAGTTAGTCCCTGATCACTCTTGTAACTTGCTAATAGTTGATCTAATAAACTAACATTACTCACTAATGGATTTCTAGGAAAATACCGTTTTCCTGACATATAAAAAAGTACTGAATCCAAATAAACAACGTTTGATCTTGTCGGTTTAATTATAGAATGTTTTGTTCTTGATAAAACTAATGCCTGCAAGTCATTCGGATTAGATTTATCAATTACTTCTCGAAGCCTTTTTTCTGAAAGATAAACCTCCTTAAAAATGTCTGAAATTGAATGAGATGTATAAAACCTCAAAGCGCCCAAATCTTTTTGTCTATAACCGTACATCCTTGCATGTTGAAGAATAGTGTCAACCTTGGGAGCTTGGCTTGTACGCCCATAATAGGTTACTAGCAACCTTTTAATCGTTACTCCTCGTCCTAGCTTATTTCCACCTATCAATATATTAAATGGAGCACTGTAGTTTGGTCTTTTAAAATGACTTCCAGATATAATTAATTGTGATTGTGTACTAGTAATATTATCTGCAATTTCGCTTATAACTGATTCAAAAGAAGGTACTCGACTATTAGTCTGAGATAAGTCACGGTAAGCTTCATTCAAATATGTATAAACAATATCTCGTTCTTCCTCACGATTTTCCTCATGTAAAGCTATAGATAAACTCGTAATAAAACCATTAATTATAGCTTCAAGTCTTTTATGATCATCCTGTTTATGACTGACATGGCATAAGAATGTATAATTTGTTTCCTCTTCATTACATATTTTCATAGCAGCCCCTACAAAAAAGGTGCACAGTGCCTGTCTCAAGCCAGTGGGAATTGCCAAACCTCCTGTGTAAAAGGACAGATTGGAATTTTCATTCATTATGTCATCTATTTCTGTATCTGCAAATGACTTCATAGCAAATGATTCGTCCTCAAAAAAAACTTCTCCTCCTACATAACCTACTCCCGGATCAAATTTTTCAATAAAATCTGGACGAAAAGCTTTATTAGCACCTTGTAAAAAGAGAGCTTGAGGGGTAGCCGTAACCTGTACGTACACATGTTTCGGAAAATAATCTCTTAACTTAACTATAGAAGCACTTACTTCACTTAACTTACTTTGCATATCACTGTTTGCAAATGTATTTAGACTAGCTTGGTCAGCTTCATCATCAAATATTATTGCTCTGGTAGAAGTCGAAATATACTGATCAATAAACTCTTGCATTTTGGGCAAGATCAATTTATTCTTGGTTGTGACCAATACTATCCCACTATGCTGAAGAGCTGTACGGATTCTGGTTGTCATTGATTCAATTCCCCAGGAGTCCTTACCAAGTGTTAACAATCCAGGTAATGCTTCTTGTATACGTTCAAGTGTCTGATCATATAACCAAAGATTATCAGAAGTTAATACTATAAATAATCGGTGCCCATTATCAGCTGCTTTTGCGATTGTCATTAGCATATTGTTAGTTTTACCGCTTTGAACCTGGCCAAAAAGCAATCCTTGTCGAGTTTCATCATAAGGTTTCCCTATTTTTATATTCATTTTCTCTGCAGTTGTCATTATTCTATCTATTTCTTCTTGTGGCAAATCCCTTTTAAGGACCCGATTGAATTTTTTCACCTTACTAATACCTGATTGAATCATTTACAGTCTCCTCAGCTAAAATCCATAAAATACGTTTCATTATTTATTTTATAAATAGTTACATAGTGTCTACCATACCTATCTAAATCTTCAATACTTACAAAACCTCCCAATGGGACACCAAGGCGATTTCTAAAATATTTACCCAAAATACTATTATCTCTACATGTCTCAAGAGCCTTATTATCATCTTGAGCTACCACACAAATAAAACTCTCTCCATCATCAGTAATAACTGTAAATTCTATCTTCTTATCTGGAAAGAAGTCTGTTTTTCTCACTTCTTTAGGTACAGGTATGTATGCTTGATTTAATTCTCTTCCTGGTCTTTGTCCCCAATTCAAACCCGACTTTTCATGAATTTTTCTTCTGTTATTATTTACGGTTAACGGAAAATTAAAATGGCAATAACCTTTTTCTTTTACTAAGTTACCCAGTGCAGAACCATCAATATTTGAATTGTTAGAATTTGATTGATATGTGAATTTCATAGTTTTTTCAAGACTTGGTTGATCAAACGGTACATAATCTTTTAAATTAGAAAATATGTTTATCACTTGCGAAGGATTAACACTAGCCATTGTTTCACTATAATTAGAGTATCCATTTCTTGTGAAATTAGCAGATCCTACAAAAGCTGATTCAGAAATAAATAAACCTTCCTGTTCCCACAAAACTATCTTAGAGTGTACAGGTTTATTGCCATTATGATAATTCACAGTCAGTCGCTTTGTATCATCTGCCATCTTCAAATATTCTTTGTGGTCCCAAATAGTTATTGGCTGGACTTTTGTCATGCCTATAAATAACTCAATTTCTACTTCATTAAGAGTATAAAGTACATGATGTAAAAAAGAAGGAGAAGCATAAGCAGTAATAATTTTCAACTTTCTCCTTCCTTCATTGTAAGGATTAAGTATTATGTTATTAAATAAATTGCTATTAAATACAGAAATAGCGCTGACCTCCAATCAATATTTTTATACAAAATAGAATCTTAAGTATCATAGATTTTTAACAAAATATGCTTTTCACTTATTATATATTGTTTAAACTAGTAGAGTCTAGAATTTCACACCTTTATTTGAAAAAATCAGTTCACTCCCCATACAGCCTCACCGCTGCCATTTAACACACTAAACGTCATCACGTTCTTCTCTCTCACCGAATCCCACTGGAGTAAAAATTTGCCATTATACTTCTTGCCAGCTAACGTAAGTTCAGCTGTATTCTTTCCGGTTTTCTTCCATGTTCCGGTCATTTCCCCGGAAATGGTGTGGTTTTTGTTGAGCTTGATGTTGATGGTTTTTTTGATGTCGGCTGAGATGTCTTTTCCGTGCTGGATGAGTTTGTATGTTCCTGTGATGTCTTTTTGTTTTACTTCTTTCAGTGTTTCACCTGCGTAACGATATGGCGCTGCTACCGGCCAGCCGTCTTTGTTCATGAACAATTGGTGGACTCTGACTTCGTGTTCTTCACCCCTGCCCGGGAAGCGGGTGTGGAAGATTAAATAGGAACGCCCGGTTTTTTCGTCATAGTATGCGGAGTTGTGGCCTGGTGAGACGTACCCGGTGCCTTTTTCATTTTCTGTTTCAAAAGTGTAGCTGCCCATGAGTTTGACACCATATGGTTCGATGGAACGGTCGTCGAAGAATGTGCCTTCTTTGCCGCGGACGTCGAGCATTGGATTGCCTTCTGCATCATAGTAAGGGCCGTCCGGTTTCTTGGAGCGGGCCACACGGATGTTATAGCCGCCTGTTGCATCAAGACCGCCATATGATAGGTATAAGTAGTAGTATTTGGTGTCTGGATTGTAGAGAACATACGGGCCTTCGATTCTGCTGTGGTTGCCGCCGAGCAGTTTTTTCCCGTATCCCTGTCCAGGAAGCGGGAAGCCCGTTTTCGGATTCATTTCAAGTATGAAAATGCCGCCTGAGTATGATCCGTACACCATCCATAGCTTGCCGTCTTTATCAAAGAAGGTATGCGGGTCTACAACATTCGGGTGTTTGGTTGCGTCATACGGTGTTCCATCGTTGCTTGTGCCTTCCATTCCTGATTTCAAAAAGATGCCTTTGTTTTTGTATGGGCCTTCGATGTTGTCAGCAACGGCAACACCCATGGCGGATCTTGGCGAGTCGCCGCGGCAGGCGTTGTAGTACATGTAGTATTTGCCGTCCGCCAGCTGTGTGACGTCAGCCGCCCACAGGGTATCAGATTGCGCCCATTCGAAGGTATCTTTTAATTCTTCGTAGACATTCGGGATCAGAGGATTGTCGTTGCTTACACTGGTGGTCAGCTGCTGCCATTGCATGAGGTCATTTGTTTTTGCCGAAGCGAGATGAGATCCAAAAACATAAAAGGTGCCATTTGTTTCAATGATGGAAGGATCATGGACGCTGACTTCTTTAAATACTGGTTTTTGTGCATAAACGGAATTTGGGAGGGTGAAGGCCATGATAAGAGCTGCAAGAAAAGATACACGGAACAATCGGTTGAACATCTAAACAATTCGCCTCACTTTTTTATTGAATTTTAAACGCTTACATTTCTCTATGAAAAAACCCCGGCCTATTAAAACAGCCGAATGTTTTCATATTCAAACAGATAGGAATTTCTCACTGTTCTCTTACATAGTCAGACTGATGTCTGTCTGTTTTGCTCAGGACTGCTGCTTGCATATCCTCTCCTTCATAGTTCAACTCTTTTGCTGTTTCTCCTTCTTTCATCATCTGTTTTTCATTCGCGTACATGTAATAACTGCTTTGTCCGTTTTTGTAAAGTCGTCGACTGTGATACAGCCATTTCGTTGTCGGCGTTTTTTAAGATGATGCCTGATTGCTCGTCAACACCGGAGTCAGTTGGCTTTGCGGTGCTGAGGATATCATTCGGCTGGCTCTTGAGAAAGTGCCTTGCGAAAAATGCGACTTAGTAAACGCATATTGAGAGTAAGACAGCGGCCGCTTGCCTCCTGTCTGGCTATCGTGTCTTCGTCACGCTATCACAATAGCAATCTAACTTGTTAAAGACTGTAAAAAACCTTTTGACTTCTGCTGCTGAACCAATTAATATAATACTCAGTTAATAGTTATCAGAATTTTTAGGAATTGAGTGATTCATATGACACTGCACAAAGAGCGTCGGATCGGACGGCTGTCTGTTCTTCTGTTGCTGAATGAGGCGGAAGAGAGTACACAGGTCGAGGAGCTGGAGCGAGATGGATGGAAGGTCTGCCTCGGCAAGGTTGGATCAATGGACGCGCATAAAGTAGTAGCCGCAATTGAAACCGCTTCCAAAAAGAGCGGTGTCATTCAATCTGAGGGTTATCGGGAGTCACACGCGCTATATCATGCGACGATGGAGGCCTTGCACGGCGTGACCAGAGGTGAAATGCTGCTTGGATCGCTGCTTCGGACGGTGGGCTTAAGATTTGCCGTTTTGAGGGGAAATCCTTATGAAAGTGAGGCGGAAGGCGATTGGATTGCTGTCTCGCTTTACGGAACAATCGGGGCGCCGATTAAAGGTCTTGAGCACGAGACATTCGGTGTTGGAATTAATCACATATGAAACAGCCCATAGATCTTAGACGATAGGGGGCTATGCGTGAAAACAGATGTTCACAGCATAGCTCCTTTTTGTATGGGCGCTTTACCAAAGTAAAGACAAAGGAGTTGGACTTATGGTGACTTTAGACGGTTCTTCATTGACAACAGCCGACGTCGCTCGTGTGCTGTTTGATTTTGAGAAGGCATCAGCTTCCGAGGAAAGTATGGAGCGCGTGAAAAAAAGCAGAGCAGCAGTGGAACGGATTGTACGCGACGAAAAGACAATCTACGGCATCAATACCGGATTTGGCAAATTCAGCGATGTCCTGATTCAGAAAGAAGATTCGGCGGCGCTGCAGCTGAATTTAATCCTCTCTCATGCCTGCGGAGTCGGCGACCCTTTTCCTGAGTGTGTTTCCAGGGCAATGCTGCTTTTGCGCGCCAATGCGCTGTTAAAAGGCTTTTCCGGTGTACGCGCTGAGCTGATCGAACAGTTGCTTGCTTTTTTAAATAAACGCGTCCATCCTGTCATTCCCCAGCAGGGATCACTTGGCGCAAGCGGAGATTTGGCGCCGCTTTCCCACCTGGCGCTTGCGCTGATCGGGCAAGGAGAAGTTTTTTTTGAGGGAGAAAGAATGCCGGCAATGACAGGCTTGAAAAAAGCCGGTATTCAGCCGGTAACGCTGACATCCAAGGAAGGGCTTGCTTTGATTAACGGGACTCAAGCCATGACTGCAATGGGAGTGGTCGCCTACATTGAAGCTGAGAAACTAGCCTATCAAACAGAGCGAATTGCCAGCTTAACGATTGAAGGCTTGCGGGGAATTATAGATGCATTTGACGAGGATATTCACTTAGCCCGCGGCTATCAGGAGCAGATCGATGTCGCAGAACGAATTCGCTTTTATCTATCTGACAGCGGCCTGATAACCTCCCAGGGAGAACTGCGGGTACAGGATGCCTATTCATTGCGCTGTATTCCGCAGGTACACGGTGCGACTTGGCAGACGCTAGGCTATGTCAAAGAAAAATTAGAGATTGAAATGAACGCAGCTACGGACAATCCTCTTATTTTCAATGATGGTGACAAAGTGATTTCCGGCGGAAACTTTCACGGACAGCCGATCGCCTTTGCCATGGATTTTCTGAAAATCGCAATTTCAGAGCTTGCGAATATCGCAGAGCGGCGGATCGAACGACTTGTGAATCCGCAGCTGAATGACCTGCCGCCGTTCCTAAGCCCTCATCCCGGTCTGCAATCCGGCGCAATGATCATGCAGTATGCCGCGGCCTCACTCGTTTCTGAAAATAAAACACTGGCCCATCCTGCAAGTGTGGATTCTATTCCGTCATCCGCAAACCAAGAAGACCATGTCAGCATGGGAACCATCGCCGCTCGGCATGCTTATCAGGTGATCGCAAATACAAGGAGAGTCATTGCAATCGAAGCCATTTGCGCATTGCAGGCGGTTGAATACAGAGGCATAGAACATGCAGCGTCCTATACCAAACAGCTTTTTCAGGAAATGAGAAAAGTCGTGCCGTCCATTCAGCAGGATCGTGTTTTTTCCTATGACATTGAACGCTTGACTGACTGGCTGAAGAAAGAATCTTTAATACCTGATCATCAGAATAAAGAACTAAGGGGGATGAACATATGACTGATGTAAAAAAAACAATCCGTGCCAACAGAGGAACAGAGCTTGAATGCTTAGGGTGGGAGCAAGAGGCGGTGCTTCGGATGCTTCGAAACAATCTTGATCCGGAAGTCGCCGAGAAGCCGGAGGACCTCATCGTATATGGCGGGATTGGCAAAGCGGCACGGGATTGGAACGCTTTTCACGCCATTGAGCATTCCTTGAAAACACTAAAAAATGATGAAACATTGCTCGTGCAATCCGGAAAGCCCGTTGGCATGTTCCGTACACACCCGCAGGCCCCACGCGTGCTCTTAGCAAATTCTGTTCTTGTTCCGAAGTGGGCAGACTGGGAGCATTTCCACGAGCTTGAGAAAAAAGGGTTAATGATGTACGGACAGATGACAGCTGGCAGCTGGATTTACATTGGTTCACAAGGCATATTGCAAGGAACCTATGAAACCTTCGCTGAGCTGGCGCGACAGCACTTCGGAGGCAGCTTAAAAGGAACATTGACGCTGACAGCGGGTCTCGGCGGAATGGGAGGCGCCCAGCCGCTGTCTGTCACGATGAATGAAGGCGTCGTCATTGCCGTCGAGGTTGATGAGAAACGCATCGACAAGCGGATCGAAACAAAATACTGCGATCGAAAAACCGCATCGATTGAGGAAGCCTTAGCTTGGGCTGAAGAGGCAAAGCTGGCAGGAAAACCTTTGTCCATTGCGCTTCTCGGAAACGCAGCTGAGGTGCATCACACACTTTTGAACCGAGGCGTCAACATTGATATTGTGACCGATCAGACATCTGCCCATGACCCTTTAATCGGTTATGTTCCCGAGGGCTATTCACTTGATGAAGCTGACCGTTTGCGTCAAGACAATCCAGAGCTTTACGTGCGCCTTGCGAAGCAAAGCATGAAAAAACATGTCGAAGCCATGCTGGCCTTTCAACAAAAGGGCTCTATTGTATTTGACTATGGCAACAATATCCGGCAAGTCGCAAAGGATGAAGGGCTGGAGAATGCCTTCGATTTTCCGGGGTTTGTCCCTGCCTACATCCGCCCCCTATTCTGTGAAGGAAAAGGACCGTTCCGCTGGGCGGCGCTTTCCGGTGATCCGGCAGATATTTACCGTACGGATGCGTTATTAAAAGAACTGTTCCCGACAAATAAAGCCCTTCACCGCTGGATTGATATGGCACAGGAAAAAGTCACGTTCCAAGGCTTGCCGTCCCGTATTTGCTGGCTTGGATATGGAGAACGAAAAAAGATGGGCCTCGCCATTAACGAACTGGTTAGAAACGGGGAGCTAAAAGCGCCTGTCGTTATTGGGAGAGATCATTTGGACTGCGGGTCTGTCGCCTCTCCAAACCGGGAGACAGAAGCGATGAAGGACGGAAGTGACGCTGTCGGCGATTGGGCTGTGCTAAATGCGCTTGTCAACACGGCGGCGGGTGCAAGCTGGGTTTCCTTCCACCATGGCGGCGGCGTCGGAATGGGCTATTCCCTGCATGCCGGTATGGTTGCCGTTGCCGATGGAAGTGAGCTGGCTGACGAGCGGCTCGCCCGTGTCTTAACGAGCGACCCGGGAATGGGCATTATCCGCCACGCTGATGCCGGTTATGAACGTGCCGTTGAAGTAGCGAAGGAACAGGACATTATCGTGCCGATGCAAAAATAAAGGAGTGATGATATGCCAAAGCAAATTGATACGATTCTCACCAACATCGGTCAGCTTTTGACGATGGAAAGCAGCGGTCCGCGTGCAGGCAAAAGCATGCAGGATCTTCATGTAATCGAAGACGCTGTTGTCGGCATCCATGAACAGAAAATTGTGTTCGCCGGACAAAAAGGGGCTGAAGCCGGTTACGACGCAGACGAAATCATTGACTGTTCGGGACGCCTTGTAACGCCTGGCCTCGTTGATCCGCACACCCATCTTGTATTTGGCGGATCTCGTGAAAAGGAGATGAACCTTAAGCTTCAGGGCATTTCATATTTGGATATTCTGGCGCAGGGCGGCGGGATTCTATCTACAGTCAAGGACACCAGGGCGGCTTCAGAAGAAGAGCTGCTGCAAAAAGCCCATTTTCATCTGCAAAGAATGCTGTCCTACGGCACGACCACGGCAGAAGTGAAAAGCGGCTACGGCTTGGAAAAAGATACAGAGCTTAAACAATTGCGTGTCGCAAAAAAACTGCATGAAAGCCAGCCTGTTGATCTTGTTTCCACATTTATGGGAGCCCATGCAATTCCTCCCGAATATCAAAATGATCCAGATCAATTTCTGGATCAAATGCTTTCCCTTTTGCCGGAAATCAAAGAACAAGAGCTCGCCAGCTTTGCTGATATTTTTACAGAAACAGGCGTTTTTACAGTCAGCCAATCCCGTCGTTATTTACAAAAAGCAGCTGAGGAAGGCTTCGGATTAAAAATACACGCAGATGAAATCGATCCGCTGGGAGGTGCTGAATTAGCAGGTGAGCTAAAGGCTGTCTCAGCCGACCATTTGGTAGGTGCATCGGACGAAGGCATAACGAAATTGGCCGAGGCAGGAACGATCGCCGTCCTCTTGCCGGGCACAACATTTTATCTTGGCAAAAGCACATACGCCAGGGCAAGAGCTATGATTGATGAAGGGGTATGTATCAGCTTGGCAACGGATTTTAACCCTGGCAGCTCGCCGACTGAAAATATCCAGCTGATCATGTCGATTGCCGCGCTTCATTTGAAGATGACAGCAGAAGAAATATGGCACGCGGTCACAGTCAATGCCGCATATGCCATAGGAAAAGGAGAAGAAGCCGGTCAGCTCAAAGCTGGCCGCTCAGCTGATCTTGTCATTTGGCAAGCCCCGAACTATATGTATATTCCGTATCACTACGGAGTCAACCATGTACATCAAGTCATGAAAAACGGAACAATTGTTGTCAACAGGGAGGGAGCCATTCTTGGATAAGTACCCTTTTCTTAGAGAAGCCGGGTATTCGTTTAAGGACCGGGATGTCACAAAAATGAGCGACCTAATCGCAACATGGGACGGCCAAGACATTAAGGGACCGGCATTGATAGGTGTCCCCTTATCAAAATCCTCCATCAGTCATTCAGGCGCTTCCTTTGCACCCGGAACAATACGCCAGGCTCTGAAACATTCATCAGCCTATTCCGCTGAGCTTGGAGAGCACGTCGTATCAGATCTTCTATATGATTTGGGGGATATCGATATTCACGTCACCGATATCGTAAAGTCGCATCATCACATTTTCCAAACCATGCACGCTCTGCTTTCGGACCATCCGGATTGGGTGCCGCTCATACTCGGGGGAGATAACTCGATCAGCTACTCCACCATAAAAGCGATAGCACAAACGAAAGGAACGACAGCAGTGATTCAATTTGATGCCCATCACGATGTCCGCAATACGGAGGACGGGGGGCCGACAAACGGCACCCCCTTCCGCCGCCTTTTGGATGAAGAGATGATTGAAGGCCAACATTTGATCCAGCTGGGTATCAGAGAATTCAGCAACAGTCTTGCCTATGAAGCTTATGCAAAAAAGCATAACGTGAACATTCACACGATGGGCATGATCCGGGAAAAAGGACTACTCCCAACGATAAAAGAGGTTTTGCCTGCCGTTCAAAAAAGAACGGATTTCATATTTATATCTGTTGACATGGATGTCTTAGACCAGTCCCATGCACCGGGCTGTCCAGCGATTGGCCCGGGCGGCCTCTATACAGACGAATTGCTTGAAGCCGTCAAGTTCATCGCACAACAGCCCAATGTCGCCGGGATTGAAATCGTTGAAGTTGATCCTACCCTCGATTTTCGAGATATGACAAGCAGAGCTGCAGCTCATGTTCTGTTACATGCATTAAAAGGAATGAAACTCTCCCCATTCAAGTGATCTTCTGGCAGGTTGTATTTTGGGTATAAGAAACTCATCTGCCTAATGAATGGCAGCTAAAAGGAGGGCGAGACAGTGAATCTTCAGGAGAACAGCAGCCAACAGCTAAAACGCACAATGAAAAGCAGGCACCTATTTATGATCTCATTGGGAGGCGTCATAGGCACAGGACTTTTTCTCAGTACAGGCTATACGCTGCATCAAGCCGGGCCTGGCGGTACGATACTCGCTTATGTAATCGGCGGGTTGATGATGTACCTCGTCATGCAATGTCTCGGCGAATTGTCGGTTGCTATGCCGGTAACCGGCTCTTTTCAAAAATATGCTACAACATTCATCGGTCCATCAACCGGTTTTATGGTCGGCATTATGTACTGGATCAATTGGGTGGTGACGGTAGGTTCTGAGTTTACCGCATCCGGTATTCTCATGCAGCGCTGGTTCCCGGACAGCAGTGTGTGGATGTGGAGTGCGATTTTTGCGGCTCTTCTTTTCGTATGCAACGCATTTTCAGTTAAGTTATTTGCGGAAACTGAATTCTGGTTTTCCAGCGTAAAGATTGTCACTATTATTTTATTTATCATTTTAGGAGGAGCAGCCATGTTTGGCCTGATCTCTTTAAACGGGATGGCGGATGCTCCTATGCTGTCAAATTTCACAGACCATGGCGGGCTGTTTCCGAATGGCTTTCTCGCCGTTTTTATCGCGATGATTTCTGTGAGCTTCGCTTTTTCTGGTACAGAGTTAATCGGCGTTACAGCAGGAGAATCAGCAAATCCTCAAAAGGATATTCCGCGATCCATCCGTAATGTTGCATGGAGAACAGTCATTTTTTTCATTGGCGCTGTCTTCGTCTTATCCGGGTTGATTTCGTGGAAGGAAGCAGGCGTGATTGAAAGCCCGTTTGTCGCCGTATTTGCGGAGATCGGAATCCCTTACGCCGCGGACATTATGAATTTCGTGATATTAACAGCCTTGCTGTCTGTCGCCAACTCAGGCTTATATGCTTCGACCCGTATGATGTGGTCGTTAGCAAATGAAAACATGATCAGCTCCCGCTTTAAGAAAGTGACCTCTAAAGGCATTCCTTTAAATGCCTTAATAATCAGTATGGCTGTATCTTGTTTATCTCTCGTTTCCAGTATCGTGGCCCCTGGAACTGTCTATGTGGTGATGGTAGCAATTGCTGGATTTGCAGGAGTCGTGGTCTGGATGAGCATTGCCTTGTCCCAGCTCTTGTTTCGAAAGAGATTTCTGAAAAAAGGGGGAAATGTAAAAGACCTGACATTTCGCACGCCGCTTTATCCTCTTATGCCTATAGCCGCTCTCTTATTATGTTCAGCTTCTTGTATCGGTCTTGCTTTTGATCCCAATCAAAGAATCGCACTTTTCTGCGGAATTCCTTGTATCATCCTTTGCTATCTCATCTACCATTTCAAAAGAAATGTTTCAAAAGCGAAAAAAATCAACCAAGAGGAATATCCGGCTGATCACATCCTATAATCAAAAAAGCACACCCCGCTCAGCATGGGATGTGCTTTATTTTTTATTCTGTAATTAACGTATGAATCAGCTTCGGCGCCTTCGCTTTCGCGGCGATGCGGATGTTGTCATAGACTTTTGCGATGACTTCATCGACGTTTTCGCGGTTGGCGTAAAGCGTCACGAGCGGTTCACCTTTTTCTACTTTGTCGCCGACCTTTTTGCGGAGCATGATGCCGACGGCTAAATCAATTTTGTCTTCTTTTGTGGCGCGTCCGGCACCTAGCAGCATTGCTGCGACGCCAATTTCGTCCGCGACGATTTCGGAGACGACACCCGCCTCTTTCGCAGGCACATCAATTTGATATGCCGCTTGCGGAAGCTTAGACGGATCGTCAACAATCGAGCTGTCGCCGCCTTGGTTTTTCAGGAAATCCTTGAATTTCTCAAGCGCTTTGCCGTTTTTCATGACTTCTTCCAGCTTCGCTCTTGCTTCGTCCAATGTATCGGCTTTTTTTGCAAGCACAACCATCTGGCTGCCGAGCGTTAAGACAAGCTCATGAAGATCCTCAGGCCCCTCGCCTTTGAGCGTGTCGATCGCTTCTTTGACTTCAAGCGCATTTCCGATCGCAAAGCCGAGCGGCTGGGACATGTCTGAAATGACAGCCATTGTTTGGCGGCCGACGTTATTTCCGATGCGTACCATCGCTTTGGCAAGTTCAGCTGCATCTTCTTCTGTTTTCATGAAGGCGCCCGCTCCCGTTTTTACGTCAAGCACGATGGCGTCCGCCCCGGCAGCGATTTTTTTGCTCATAATCGAACTTGCAATGAGCGGAATGGAATTGACGGTTCCCGTTACATCACGAAGCGCGTACAGTTTTTTATCAGCCGGCGTTAAATTGCCGCTTTGGCCGATAACGGCAACCTTGTCGCGGTTCACAAGCTTAATAAATTCATCCTTCGTCAGTTCCACGTGGAAGCCGTCGATTGCCTCTAATTTATCAATCGTCCCGCCCGTATGGCCGAGACCGCGGCCGGACATTTTGGCAACCGGCACATCAAGAGCCGCAACTAGCGGGGCGAGAACGAGCGTTGTCGTGTCGCCGACGCCGCCGGTGGAGTGTTTATCCACTTTAATTCCTTCAATGGCAGAAAGATCAATCGTTTCACCGGAGTTCACCATAGCCATCGTCAAGTCCGCGCGTTCACGGTCACTCATATCCTGGAAGAAAATCGCCATAGCAAGCGCGCTTGCCTGATAATCAGGAATGCTTCCGTCTGTATAGCCGTTCACGAAAAATTGAATTTCTTCAGTGGTGAGTTCTTTTCCGTTTTGTTTTTTGATGATGATATCTACCATTCTCATGTTTGTCACCGATCCTTTTCGATTAAGTTCAGTAAATCAAGCCCACAATTGCTGCTGATAAAAAGCTGACAAGCGTAGCACCGTATAATAATTTCAAACCGAAACGAGCGACGACATTTCCTTGCTTTTCATTCAGTCCTTTTACGGCACCGGCAATGATTCCGATTGAGGAGAAGTTCGCAAATGACACAAGGAATACCGATACGATCGCTGTTGTACGGCCGCTGAAATGGAAACCGTTTTGTGTAAGCGACGTCATGGCGACAAATTCATTCGATACCATTTTTGTTGCCATAATGCTTCCCGCATTAACAGCTTCATTCCATGGAATACCCACAAGAAAAGCGAATGGAGCAAACACATATCCAAGAATGCCTTGGAACGAAATACCGAATACTGCATTAAAAATGCCATTTATCAAGGCGATAATCGCGACAAATCCAATCAGCATCGCAGCGACGACAACCGCTACTTTGAAACCGTCAAGGATGTATTCTCCGAGCACTTCGAAGAAGGATTGTTTTTCTTCTTCCTCAACACGAAGCATATCCTCTTCTTTTGCAACCTCGTACGGATTGATAATAGAAGCGATAATGAAACCGCCAAATAAGTTCAAAACAAGCGCTGTTACAACATATTCCGGTTTCAGCATTGTCATATACGCGCCGACAATCGACATTGATACAGTTGACATCGCAGATGCGCAAAGCGTGTACAAGCGCTGCTGATTTAAAAGACCGAGTTCTTTCTTCAAGGAGATAAATACTTCTGACTGCCCTAAAATCGCAGAAGCCACTGCGTTATACGATTCCAATCTTCCCATACCGTTTACCTTGCTGAGGGCAAGGCCGATATATCTAATAATAAACGGGAGGACTTTCCACTTTTGCAGAATCCCGATCAGAGCGGAAATAAACACGATCGGCAAGAGAACATTCATAAAGAATGTCGTTTGGTCCGCATTCACCAAGCCGCCAAACACAAAGTTGATTCCCTCTGCCGCGTATTCAAGCAGGTAACCGAATCCTTTTGCAAATCCTCCTACGAGGAAATTTCCTATCCCGGTATTGAGGAGAATGTAGCCAAGAATAAATTGCAAAATGAGCATAACAACAATTGGGCGGATCTTAATTCTTTTTTTGCCGCTGCTCGCGATCCACGCGAGGCCTAAAAACACGATTAAACCGATAATCCCAATCAAATACTTCATATGTGTTTCTCCTTTATTTGTATTCGCTTACAACTACTGCTTCCCCAGAAAACGGAAAGCAGTCTGCCTTCCGTCAGCTTTTAATAGTTGTCTCCGCCTGATGCATTTTCTCCTTTTACGATGGAAACGCCTGCGCTGGCGCCAATTCGGCTTGCTCCGGCCTCAACCATTGTGTCTACATCTTCTTTCGTTCTGACGCCGCCAGATGCTTTCACGCCGATATCAGGTCCTACTGTTTTGCGCATTAAGGCGATATCTTCCTTCGTTGCGCCGCCTGTAGAAAAACCTGTTGATGTTTTTACGAAATCCGCTCCCGCAGACACCGCTAAACGGCATGCACGTTCTTTTTCTTCATCAGTCAGAAGGCATGTTTCGATAATGACTTTGACAAGCGCTTTTCCGGCTGCAGCTTCCACTACACCGCGGATATCAGCTTCCACCACATCGTCTTCCTTGTCTTTTAAAGCGGCAATATTAATGACCATATCCACTTCAGTGGCGCCTTTTGAAATCGCGTCTTTTGTTTCGAACGCTTTTGTTTCAGTTGTATTGGCACCGAGCGGGAAGCCGATGACCGTACAAACATCGACTCCAGTTCCCTTAAGCTCTTTCGCAGCAAGCTCCACCCATGTCGGATTGACACATACTGAAGCAAATTTGTATGTTTTCGCTTCTTCAATTAGTTTTAGAATTTCCGCTTTTTGTGTATGCGGTTTCAAAGCTGTATGATCAATTATGTTGGCTAATGACATCCTTCGCACACTTCCTTTTTTGTTAAGATATTTTTTAGCATAACCGACTTTTGAACATATGTAAATTGGTAATTGAAATTTTGTTCAGCGAACGGTTTGAACGTGTCACAAATCATTAACAAGCACCCTTGCGGTATGCTGGTCAATGATTAAAACGTTGGCATATTTTCCGGTTAATGCTCCGTGAATGGAAGATACTTTTCTGCTTCCGCCGGCAACTAAAATGGAGCGTTCCTTCAGTCTGAGGTCTTCAAGCTCAACACCGATGGTCCGGTCATTGATGGCGCTGCTGCAAATATTCCCTTTCGCATCAAAAAAGCGTGAGCAAATATCCCCAACGGCCTGTTTTTTCAGCAGGGCTTTCTCTTCTTCGTTAAAATATCCGAGCCGAAACAACAACGCTTCGTCACGGACAGTCCCGACCGTGAAGAGAGCGATATTCGCCTGCTTGCCCATCTCAATGATCCGCTCAATATGACGATCTTTCTCCACCATTCGCTTCACATCCGCATTATCAAACACGACGGGAAGCGGGAGATAGCGCGGCATCGTTTGAAAAGCCTCCGCAAACAGCTGAATCGTTTCAGCCGAATACGTGTTTACCCGGGAATGGCTGATGCCGCCTTTCAGCTGGACGACCTCGACGCCTTTTACTTGCTTCGGCTGCATGTTTTGCGCGATTTGATACATGGTGGTTCCCCAGCTGACGCCGACAATGTCGCCGTCTTTTACCGTTTCATGCATATATTCTGCACCATAGCGGCTTAGGTCATGTGTAATTCCTGCATAATCGGGTGTCGGGGAAAACACAACATGCGCCTCGAGGAGACCATATTTCTCTTCAAGCATGGAACCGAGCGCATCCAGATCCTCAAAAGGGTCCATGACGCGAATCTGGACATACCCTTTTTCCTTTGCATATTGCAGCAGCCGGGAAACGGTTGGCCTTGAAATGTTGAGCTGCTCAGCAATTTGCCGCTGACTGTAGTCAGACTGATAGTAAAGCCTTGCCGCTTCTATGCTTAATTGTTGTTTTTCCCGATCCATTCTGCACCTCCCTGTGGATCAGTCCTGATGAAAACTGCTTTTGATTTGCTTTTATTATACAGGCTGGCGCCAGCTTTCATCCACCTGATTTCTGCAAAACTGAAAAACGCTCTTGACGCGTACCTGCCCAGAGCTCACTCCTCCCATGTCATATGCTGATAAATGCCTTTCATAATAGCATACATTCCATATAAGATCAGGCCTAACGCTAATATAGACAGAATCAATTTGCCATGCGGCTGCTGCGCGAGTTCAGCGAGTGCGCCGTCAAAGCCTCTTGTGTCGTCGGGATCAGCGGTCATGGCTGTCTTGATGAGAAAATAGCCGATAGCTGAGAAAATAATGGCCCGGGCGATATTGCCTGCGCGTCCGGTGTTTTTCGTAATGCATATCATCTGTTTATTCATTTTTGACGTATCGAATTCTTTCATAAAAGCAGCCCGAACGCCTTTCATAAATTGAACAATCGCAAATACGATAAAACCCGCACCCGTAAGCCCTGTGAGCCATTGGCCAAACGGCTGCGCCAATACGTAAGCTGACCACGTCTGTTCTGAAGTGCCGCCGTCCCCTTGGCCACATACAAATCGCAAGGCATTCCAAGCGATGGATGCGTAAACGGCGGCACTGAAAAAGTTTCCTATTCTCCGTGACAGGCCGCGCCTGCTGTTTCCGTGGCCCTCCGTGTCCTTGATCGCGCTTAATACCATCCAGATCACATAGCCGATAAGACCGACACCTATTAAAAAAAGCAGTAACGATCCATACGGCATGTGCGATAGCGTTTGGAGCGCTCCACTCGAGTCTTTCGCGCGGCCTGCCCCGGCAGCCGTCATAAATGCCAAAATTCCAAGCAGAATAAAAACGCCGCCGAATGCAAAATAACCAAGCCTCCCGAATCGTTTGATCCAAGGCTTGGTTTCCTGTTTTATTTTTGACACGTACTGGTCTTTCCCCGCCATGTGTCCAACCCTCTTTCACAGAAATCTTTACTGTAACATTCCCGATTGGACAAAGTTGAAACAGCTTCTGCCTCAGCTATGGCCGGCTGAGATACGTTTTTGCTGATCAGCTGACTGTGCAGGCATCATCCAAGCAGCCGCCGCAGCAGCTGTGACTCCGCCTGCTAATTTCCCAATGATCATGGCCGCCGCCATTTCTTTTTTCATTCCGGCCACAAAACCGAGATGGCTGCCCAGTACAAAGGCGCCGCTGACCGCAAACGCGACAGTGATGACCTTTCCTCTCGGCGTCATATCCTTTAATGAAGCCAGCATCGGGATATGATGCGCCAAAGAGGTCACCAAGCCTGCTGTTGCTGTCTCATCTAAATGAAGGCATTTCCCCAGAGCCTGCAGCGGTTTTTTAAAGGTTTTTGTGATAAAAGCTGTCATCGGAAACGCCCCTGCCAGAGCAATGGCGATAGTCCCTGTCGTTTGTATCCCTGTCTCGACATTCTCCATTCCCGGAATCAGCACAATGCCAGTCAGCGTTTCAACGGAGACAGCCGCAAGCCCGATAATCGCAACCACACTGACCGCTTTCCCGAAGAGATGAAACAACCGAATCATACTGTCGGTATACCGCCATAACCCAAAAGCGATTACAGCAGATAACAGACTCGGGATCAGAAGGTTTTTACCGATCATGCCGATGTTAAAACCCGCGCATAATCCGCCGATGAAACAACCGATCGGCACTGTGCACAGCCCGATTAATATGCCTTTCGCAAAATACGGATGGTCCTCTTTTTCGATGATGCCAAGAGCGACGGGGATCGTGAAGACGATTGCCGGTCCCATCATTGTTCCTAAAAACACCCATGAAAACAGCCCGGCCTGCGGATCTTTCGCCATTTCTCCGGCCAGCGCATATCCTCCCATATCAATCGCCAAAATGGTGTTCGCAAAGGAAGAAGGGTCCGCGCCAATCGCTGTGTAAACCGGAGAAACAATGGGAATCAGGATTGCCGCCAGCACGGGCGCCAGTGACACAATGCCGATCATGGACAGCGCCAGCGGCCCCATAGCTTTAAAGCCGTCCGCAAACCGCTCGCCTAGCCCCCATCTGTTTCCCAAACAATAATCCGCCGCTCCCCATAGTAAAAAGGCAGCCAAAATGAATACAACCGCGTCATTCACCGTCATGGTTTACTCCTTTTTCAAACGTATGATTGGTTTTATCATATCACCTGAAATCATTGAATAGAGCTGAATCTTATTCAATATGAGCTAAAAATTCTTTTATATCGGCTTTTTCAACGGCTGTTATAATGCGTCGCGCTTTTTCTTGCGGAACAGTTAATATCAACTTTTCTTTTATGTCTTCTTCAGACAGCTCATTTCCTGGCGCCCCTTTTGGGCAGTCCACACGCGCTTCGCAAATCCGGCCGTCTGATAAATAGGCCCGGACAATCGTGAAACGGCCTTTCGGAACGGCATGAGGAGCCGGCTGAATAGCATTGTCATATACGCGCTGAATATGCCCTATTGTCGTTTGAATGCCGTTTGGGATCGGCTGGCTGTTGAAATGTTCAATGGTCAGCTCGTGTCCGTGCAAAGCAAGAGCAATCACATATTCAACGCTGAAACGGCCTTCCTCTCCAGTTTTTGGAGATCTTTCCGTCAATGCAGCATCTCCGCCTGGCGGAAAAATCACTTCAATCCGCTCAGTATTGGCAGCAGAAATGGCTTCTTCAGAGATAAGCTTTCGTACCGCATCTGCAGCATGGTGTGCCGCGGAACAAAATGGATAGATTTTAAACCATAGGCCCGGCTGCACGATTCTCCACGGTGTACCCCAATCGTTTAGCAAAGTGTGTTGTGCTTTTTCAACGTTACCGTACAGACTGAAGAAACCCGCTTCTCCATCAAGTGCCATGCGGGACCCGCCAAATTCTGATTGGGCCAGCTTAACGGCCAGCAAGCCAGCCTGAGCCGCCAGACCGGCGTGCAGCGGTTTCATTTCTGTTCCAAATTGCACTCTCATCCCAGCAGATTGCGTAGCCGCAAAACCAATCGCTTTTTCCAGCTCTTCCTGAGTCAGCTCCTCAGCATAACCTACGGCGCAGGCAGCAGCGATCGCACCAAGCGTTCCCGTATTATGCCAGCCCTTTTCATAGTGGCGGCTCCCAATTGATTCGCCCAGCCGTGCCATCACTTCAACACCAACAATATAAGCGCCAAGAAGCCGCTCGTCATGTCCGCGAGCGGCAGATGCCATAAGGGCAGGCACGATGACTGCACTGGGATGTCCTCTTACATCGGAGTGGACATCATCAAAATCCAATGCATGGGCGATAAATCCATTGAGCATCGCGGATTGTAATGGCGCGGCCTTTTTGCCTTGCCCGATAAGAGGGACAAGGGGCAGGCCTCCTTCATCCTCTATCAGACGGAGGAGCTTTTGAATCCCTTTATCTTCTCTTCCTGCGAATGAAGCGGCAGTAAAATCAAGTAATCCTTTTTTTGCTTCGCGAATCGCGTCAACTGAATGCTCAGGTTGTGACGTTCTCACAGCCTCTGCAAGACCTGCTGTCAGCCCTTGTTTGCTCATTTGATGCTCTCCAATACAATAACCGCCAGCTCCGCAAAGTAGTGAGAGGCAACCGTAAGGGCTTCTTCATCCAGTGTAAAGGCCGGATGATGCCACTCCTCCGTCCCGTTCGTTCCCATCCAGACAAAAAATCCCGGGATCTTCTCTTGATAAAGAGCGAAGTCTTCTCCGCCCGGAGACTGCTCAGCGTGAACGGTTTGATAGCCAAGCCGTGCCGCAGCTTCGGATGCCGCATTCAAAAATGTGCCGTCATTCTGAACAGAAGGCAAATAAGGAAACCACTTGAATTCTGCTTGAGCCCCATAGCCCGCTGCAATTCCTTCAGCCACTCGTTTCATATGCTCTGGAACAGCCTGCCTCGCTTCTTTTTGAAAGGTTCGAACCGTCCCCTCCATTTCAGCTTGATCTGGAATCACGTTCCACGACGTGCCCGCCTGTACTTTTGTGATACTGACGACTGCGTTTTGCAGTGAGCTGATGTTTCGGCTAACCACGGATTGCAGCCCACTGATGATTTGTCCTGCGGCAGCGATTGGATCAATACTGTTATTCGGAATGCCGGCGTGTCCGCCTTTCCCTTTAACGACGATCTCAAACCGGTCAACACTTGCCATGAGCGGACCTTCCTTTACACCAATGGTCCCGACAGGCAGATCCGGCTTATTGTGCATGCCGAAAATCGCGGAAACGCCATCAAGTACGCCAGCTTCTATGACCTTTCTTGCTCCCGCGGCAATTTCTTCGGCCGGCTGAAAGATAAAGCGGACGGTACCTTTCAGCTCGTCCCGTCTTTGGTTCAGCAAAATCGCTGTACCAATAATAGAAGCGGTATGAAAATCGTGTCCGCACGCATGCATCGTACCGTCAACCTTAGAAGCAAACGGCAGGTTCGTCTGTTCTTGGATCGGGAGCGCGTCAATGTCCGCCCGTATTGCTATCACGGGGCCGTCTTCCCGTCCTTTGATTTCTGCAATCACACCAGTCTCCAATTGAGGAACGTCCAGTATTTCGATTTGCTCCTCCTCAAGCCAGCGGCGGATTTTTTTCGTCGTTTCAACCTCTTGAAATGACAGTTCAGGATGTTCATGAAGATCACGCCGCATATTGATTAAACGGGTATGAAACGTTTTGTCGGCCATTGTTCTTCTCCCCTTCTTATATAAGCTCTGCAGGCTCTCCCACCTGCTTGATAAATCGTTTCGTCCGTTCGTTTTTCGGATCGTCAAACAGTTCTTCTGGCGTTCCCTGCTCGATAATATGGCCGTCTGCCATAAAAATCACTTGATCAGCAACCTCTTTTGCAAACGCCATTTCGTGTGTAACAATGATCATCGTTGTTTGTTTTTCCGCAATGGACTTGATAACCTGAAGCACCCCTGTGACGAGCTCAGGGTCAAGCGCTGACGTTGGTTCATCCAGCAAAATCGCATGCGGATTGACCGCAAGCGCCCGGGCGATGCCGATTCGCTGCTGCTGGCCGCCGGACATTGTGATCGGATAGCTGTCAGCCTTATGCTCCAGACCGACTTGTTTCAGAATCTCCATTCCAATGCGTTTCGCTTCATCGCGTGATTTGTGTTGAGCCACAATTAAAGCTTCTGTAATGTTTTGCAAAGCCGTTTTATTTTTAAACAGATTGTAGTTTTGAAAGACCATTGCCGTTTGCTGGCGAAGCCGATGTGCTTCCTTGCGTGTAAACTTTTCCGCATTCAGTTTGGCTTCTCCGATTTCAATAAGGCCTTGATCCGGACGCTCTAATAGATTTAAACACCGGAGAAGCGTTGATTTTCCGGAACCGGACGGGCCGATGATTGCCACCACTTCTCCGCGCTTCACTTCTAGATCGATTCCGTCGAGCACGACGAGATCTTTAAACGCTTTGCGAATATTTTTTACTGTTATCAACTGATTTCACCTCTAAGTCCGGTATGGCTTGCTCATGGCGCGTTCAAACAAGTCCTGCAACATGCTGTAGATAATGGTAAGAACCCAATAGACGATCGCAACCGCCAAGTACGTCTCAAAATATTTGAGGTTTCCTGAAGCGTACATCTTCCCTTGGGCGAACATCTCCATGACCCCTAATGTAAAGGCCAATGACGTTTCTTTGAGTAGTCCGATAAATGTATTGCCCGTTGCCGGAATTGCATTTCGGACAGCCTGCGGCAGAATAATCCGTCTGTAAGCCTGAAGTTTTGTCATGCCGACAGACAGGCACGCCTCCAGCTGCCCGTCATCAACAGAATTGAGGGCGGCCCGGAAGATTTCTGCCAAATAAGCTGCGTTTTTTAAGCTTAACCCGATGATAGCGGCTGTGAGAGCTGTCATTTTGCTCATCTCTGGAAACAGCTGCGGCAGCCCGTAATAGATTAAGAACAGCTGCACAAGTGTCGGCACGCCCCGGAAAAAGGATATATACAGCTTTGACAGCTGATGAAGCACTGGAATTTTGTTCTTTGTAATGAGTGCGAGAATAAGTCCTCCGATAATGGCAAAAATCATAGCCGCTATGGCCATAAACAACGTGATCGGAAGGGCCTGAATTAAAGTCGGGAACGCTGATATCATGAATTCCCAATCAATCGTGTTCATTCTGGTGAGTCACCGCCGTTTCTTAATGCTTCTGTTCTACTGTGATATCTTCATTAAAGTATTTTTCAGAGAGTTTTTTCAGTGTTCCGTCTTTACGCAATTCATCAAGCGCCTTATTGACTTTTTTGCGGAGCTTGTCGTGCGCATCGTCCTTGGCGAATGGGAATGCAACCTGTTCGTAAACAATCGGATCCCCGGCAAGCTTTAACGGCAAACCGGTTTTCTTGATTTGCGCGATCAGCACAGTGCGGCTGTTGACATAAGCGTCTACACGGCCGTACGCAACATCCTTCAGCGTGCCTTCTTGTGTTTCATAGGTTTTGATATTGATTTTTTTATCAGGATCTTTGCTTTCAAGGTTTTTCGCGTGGTTTGAACCGAGAACGGCCGCGACTGTCTTCCCTTTTAAATCGTCTACTGATTTGATATTAGTATTGTCTTTTTTAACAACAATCTGTGTTCCCGCATAAGCGTATGGTTTCGTAAAGTGATACGTTTCCTTGCGTTCGTCTGTCACAGCTACCTGGTTGGAAATGGTGTCAAGCTTGCCTGTTTGAAGCTCTCCCATCAGCCCGCTGAATTCAAGCAGCTTCCAGTCCAGCTTCATGTCAATTTTCTTAGCGACCGCTTCCATCACTTCCACATCAAAACCTGTCAGCTTTCCGTTTTCTTTATATGCAAATGGGTAACTTTGTCCTGTCGCACCGACATGAAGCACATTGTCATCCTCTTTACTGCTGCTGTTTCCATTGCCGCAAGCTGAGAGCACCGCTAATAATGCAGCAACGAACAGCACAGTCCATTTTCTCATTTTCATTTGATTTTCCCGCCTTTTCTTTTTTATAGATCATGTCGCAATTGTTTTTTCATATAAACTGTGATATGCCCTTTGCCAAGGTCTTGTTCACCTGCGCGGACATACCCTTTTCGTTCGTACATCTCAATCAGCCACGGATGCTTATCCGCTGTTCCGAGTGAGACAAACGGTACCTTTAACGTATCGCGGAGGATTGTTTCCTCCAGCCATTGAAGCAGCTTTGTTCCGGTTCCTTTTTTACCGGTGTCAGGGTCCACAGCGAACCACCAGATATGCGGAACGCCATACGGTCCCGGCTGCTGTCCCCATGGCATTCTTAAGGAGATGGTCGCGATAATCCGCCCGTCTTCTTCCATGACGTAGCAGGCGTTTTTCCGGATATTTTGCAGCACCAAATCCAAGTCCGCATGAGCGGCAGCAAAACGAATGCCGAGCTTTCGAATCGGTTCATAAGCCCGCAATGTCAGCGCGAGAAGCTGTTCGGCATCACGTTCAACTGCAAGGCGATATTGTGGCTTCATCTAGCGTTCCTCCTTACTTTGCATAACGGTTGACCGGCTTTTCCAAACCGAAGTGCTCTCTTAAAGTTGTGCCTTCATATTCTTTTCTGAACACGCCGCGCTCCTGTAAAATCGGAACCACTTGATCAACAAACACTTCAATTCCTTCTGGAAGAAGCGGAGGCATGATGTTAAACCCGTCACACGCTTTCTTATCCACCCATTCCTGCATCTTGTCGGCGAGCTGCTCCGGCGTGCCGACGAAGATATGGTGGCCTCTGGAGCCTGCAACGTATTTGTAAAGCTCGCGTATCGTCATATTGCCACGTTCAGCCATCTCCTGAACAAGCTTGAAGCGGCTCTTCACCGCATTGGAAGCATCCGCGTCAAGCTTCGGCAGCGGCCCATCAAGCGGATATGCCGACAAATCAATTCCGCCTAAGTAATTTTGGAGAATTTGCAGACCGACGGATGGAATAATCAGATCTTGAAGCTCCTTGTATTTTGCTTGCGCTGCTTCTTCGGTATCAGCAATGATCGGGAAAATACCCGGCATGATGGCGATTTTCTCTGGATCACGTCCGAATTCCGCAGCCTGTTCTTTAATGGATTGATAAAATTCTTGGGCTGATTCCAGGTGGTTTTGCGCTGTGAAGATCACTTCTGCTGTTCTGGCAGCCAGCGCTTTTCCGTCTCCTGATGATCCTGCCTGGATAATGACCGGCTGGCCCTGCGGCGTTCTTGAAACGTTCAGAGGTCCGCGAACCGAGAAATATTCTCCTTTGTGGTTCAGCTCGTGCATTTTTTCTTTGTCAAAGAATTCACCCGTTTCTTTATTACGGATAAAGGCGTCCGCTTCCCATGAATCCCAAAGCCCCTTTACAACCTCGACAAATTCCTCTGCCCGCTGATAGCGCAAATGGTGTTCAAGGTGCTTTTCACCGCTGAAATTCAGCGCTGTTGATTCAATAGATGAAGTGACGACGTTCCATCCGGCACGGCCGTTAGACAAATGATCCAATGACGCAAACTGTCTGGCAATATGGAATGGCTCGCTGTATGTAGTGGAGGCTGTTGCTGTCAGTCCAATTTTTGATGTGACCTGCGCCAAGGCAGAGAGCAGGGTGAATGGCTCAAACCTTGTTAATACATTTGGATGTGATTTGCTGTCAATTGATAGGCTATCTGCTAAAAACAGCATATCCAGCTTGCCTCGCTCCGCTGTTTTCGCAAGCTCTTTAAAATAATCCAAATTCATGCTCGCATCTGAAGGCGCGTTCGGGTGCCGCCAAGACGCAACATGATGGCCTGTACCTGCTAAAAATACCCCTAATTTGATTTGTTTCTTTTTGCTTGTCATGACGATACTCCTTTTATCATGTTTTAGGCTGAATAATCCGAAAAATAAACTCCTATATTCCTAGTAGTTTAATATGAATAAATCAAAATGTACCTTTGTCTTGGACGTTTGTCAATGAGTTAAGATCAAATTTTTCTTTTTAAGCTGAAAAGAATCTCGCAGAATCATGGGACGCATTTGTGCAGCCTGTATCCTCACAAAACAGTCTTTGAGCCGAAGTTTTATATAAATGCAGCTTGCATCTTATCTGCACTTCCGACCGTACGCATTTTGCCGCCGCTTTTACTCTTTGCTAATAAACGCGCGTGATTGCCGTCGTAGTACAGTCCATTTTGCCGCTCATTCAGAAGCTGGGACGCTGCATAAAAAAATAAGCTGATCCCGGATTCATACCGAAATCAGCTGATTGAATCTTAATTAAGTTCTAGAATACTTTCTTCTGCTTTACCAGAAAACACTTTAGGCTCCAGGCGGTCTAGGTCTTCATGAAATAAACTTACTTTTTGGATTTGCCGATTGTCGTAGTGATGAAAGTAGTAGTTTCCCGTGTCGCTGCACATCACAGAAGTATATTGCGTATAATCAATTTCGTCTTCTTCCGTTATCACAGCACCCTTGGGTATCGCCATGTTTGCCAAAAGCTGAAAAGCTGCTGATACACCTTTCGTTTCATCTGCCGCAGGCTCTAGATGTTCTTTCAGATAACAAGCTCTGACAAACCGTGAAGGCGGTGTATAATCTCCCGGCAGACCCACTGTACCCGAGCCTTGGCCAAAAGCGGACAGCATCAATCCGCCCATCTCCTTGCTCTCGAATTGTTTCGGCCTTATTCCTATATATTGCCGAAGATTGGCCACATGCCATAAAAAGTCGGGGCTGTTCGTCATTACACCTGGTTGATTGTCATAGATTTTGATGCCGTCTGCTCTCGGTTCTATTGTCAAGCTGCGTCCCGTCCGGTCTGACAATATCCAGTGCAGCGGTAAAACTGTATCCAATAGATCTAATTTCTTCTCCACAATCGTTAAAGAGTGGATCTTTTCTTTTACGTCATCCAAAGACTTACAAACTGACAGCGCCCATGTTACAAATTCATGCGGGGCAATATGAACGCCGTCTTCCCGAAGCGTTTTTTCGTACTCCGCATATCCCATAAAATAAAGCGCCGCACAAGATAAACCGCTTTCATTAACACCGTCGGCAAATAATATATTTCCAAGTTTTCTCCCCATACCGATAAACGCGTACTGTGTTTGATGCACCTTTCCGTCAGCCTCACTCTTCCAGCTGTAACGGCGCGGATAGAGAATGACCTCCGTCCCCAGCTGAAATGCAAAATCCATTGTTCTCGCTAATAAATGATTCCGGTCAGCAGTTTCCAATGTAAGACTTGTGCACATCTGATTCAGTCCCCTTTCAATTCAGGCTAAAATCATACATTTTGTGAACAACTTGTTTTATCAGCATAACGAAAGACAAAGAGATTCGTCAAAAGATTGACATCACCTTCCAACATTAAGGCGAGGAGATTCGTTCAATGTACTAAGCTGATGTTTATGGTGAAAGCTTCGTTTTTATATTTACTAGCCCCTGCTGTATCAGAGCCAATCAGAAATGTTGTAGTTTCATGATCAATCGCTGATATTCTAAATATCGATGGGGCAGCAGGAAAAGAAGTTTTAGCGTCCATTCCGCAAAAAGGCCTCATGGCGCTTACAGACCGGCCGGGCACAAAATAACAAAAAATCCAGCCTAAGAGGCTGGATTTCATTATTTCGACAAAACAAGCTCGTGAATCGCATGCGCAACACCATGTTCATTATTGGAGCGTGTTTGAAAGTTCGCGGCTTCTAATACTTCTGGGATGGCGTTTGCCATGGCCACCCCGCAGCCCGCCCATTCGATCATTGTCAGGTCGTTCCCGTTGTCGCCTATGCTCATGACTTCCGCCTGTTCAATTCCAAGCAGCTGTGCCAGCTGGCGTACAGCATTTCCTTTGCTTGCTTCTGGGTGCAGAATTTCATAAAAGAAAGGCGCGCTTCTGACCATTGTATATTTTTCTCTCACGTCTTTCGGAATCGATGTAATGACGCGGCTTAAGTTCTCCGGTTGATCAATAAACATCACTTTCGGGATGAGGATATCTTTTGGCACCTCGTCAATCTTGCGGAAATGAAGCGGCACCTGTGTCACATAGGATTCGTATACGGTAAATTCGCTAATATCCCGGTTAGGCGTATACAAATGAGATGAGTCAAAGAAATGCATCGGCGTCTTCAGCTCTAAGCTCAGGTCATATAGTGAAGTCAAATCATCATAGCTGAGAGACAGCTCTGAGACCACTTCATTTGTATGCGTATTTTGAACAAGCGCCCCATTATACGCGATGACATAGTCGCCTTCTTCAATTAAATTCAGTTCATCTAAGTATCTCCGCACTCCCCCGATAGGCCGGCCGGTGCAAAGCACGATTTTGACACCTTCCGCTTTTGCCGCGTGAAGGGCGTCGCGGACCTCCTCTGTTACTTCATGATGATCATTTAAAAGTGTTCCATCCATATCAATTGCAATTAGTTTGTACATCCTGCATCTCCTTCATGTCGTTTTCAGGCTATAGTCCCATCATATCGTTTTTTCTTTTTGATATTCAACCGGAAGAGATGGTTTTCTCCGGATTCTATTTAGACGCCGCTCTTGTCTTCGGATACGTAAGCGCGGTTTCCGCTTTCTTTCTGCCTTGACGCCGTTTTCTGCTTTTTTCTGTTTCATCAGCATAAAGCCGGCAGCTAAAAACGGAATGCCGGTTATATTCAAGATGGCAAGCTTCACACCCGCCGCGATGAAAAAGAACCCCCAGGAAGATGAAGGATTCCGTCTGATCATAACGTAAGCCGCCATTTCCAGAACGATCAGGATGGCATGAAGCACGATGCCATAAATAAGCAATACAAGTGCAAAAAACAACACATAATTCACGATTGCCCCTGAGTACATCATAGCGCGCATCATTTGTATAAACGATAAAGACTGCATGGAGCCGCTGATGACATTAGGGTTATAGAACGTATAGTCACTAAATAAATGTTTGACTTTGAGAAAAGCCCATAATATAAATATCCACTGAATGATATGTAAAACAAGCCCCGCTGCCACCATTCTTTCAGCTTTTTTATTTCTCATCTTTCTCCTCCCTGCCGGTCTTTGATTCGATTCTTGTCATCGTTTTTGTCTGTCCATTTTGCTCCCATATCAATGTCCCGTTTTCGCCTCTTTTCAGCGTGCTTTTGAGCGGATAATAAGGACCGAGATACTGAATCTCGATAGACCCGTCAGCGCTTTGGGAAATCACCTTGTATGCCATAAAAGGCAGCTGTACCTCTCCTTTTCCTTCCATCACTTCCGTTTCCACAACCTCGTCTTTGGTAAATGTGACTGTTGCTGATTTCACGCCGTCCGTTGGCCCGGGGGCAAGCCCCTCATCCCACGTTCCGTAATAAAACGGCGTCTCTTCTTTTTGCTGCCGGCAGCCGGATACCATAATGCATATAGCAATGAATAACAAAATGCCATATTTGTTTTTCAAGGAGAACCCTATCCTTTCCTCCTCTTTTTAGGCGAATGCCGTGGCACTGTGCCAATGACTACATAAGTTATAAGGAATTCACCCACAAGGAGATTGATCATAATGAACCCTTATCAATATTACAGCCCACAGCTGCCTCAGCAGGAACCTTACTATAGCCACTATGAATACAATCCTTATCCACAGCAGGATGTATACGAGCCATACCAAATGGAAAGACAGCCTGCACTGGAAAGAAGGATTGCCGCGCTTGAACGGCAAAATGAACAGCAGACAAGAGAACTAACCCGTCTGACAAACGAAGACCGCCGTCAAAACCGCGAAATTGCACGAATGGCCGAACAGGTCAATCAGCTAAGCCAGGCTGTTGAACGCCATACACGCCGCTTAAATCGGCTCAATCAGCGCCTCCGCACAGTAGAAAACAGGCTGAATATCCCATTTACTGCAGGAGAAGGCGGTTTCTGAGCAAACAAAGAAAAAAAAGCGGAATACGATTCTCCCATTTCAGGGTTTCGTTTTCCGCCATTCTTATATTTTTAAAACGGAACATTTACATAAAAAGGGTTTGTACCCAGTATACAATCTTTACCGTTTTCATTCAAAGACAGAGGGTCCGAGGAAAATAATTGTAGTTCCTCATTTACAGAATTTCTTTTCATACCAGTTGCATGATAATACCGACTCACGTCAATCGATCACATGGAGGAATGATTTATGCATCATACACAACACGGCTTGCAGCAGCTGAACCAATGCCGCCAAACTGCACAGCAGCTCATTCAGCAAACACAGCAAAGCAGCCAGCAATACCGCCAAATGCTTCATCAGGAGCAGCAAAACATCCAAATGCTGCAGCAGATTCTAAACCACGAACAACAAGCTGCACATACGATTCAACAAGCGCTTCACGGACATGACATGGCGATTCAAAAATGCCAGCAGGTTGTCAACATGTGCAACCAAATGCAGCAGGAACTTACTGGACAATCCAGCGTGATGAATACGAATGTGTCTACACTTCCATTCGGCCAAAATACGCCATTCCAGCAGCAATCCTATCAGCAGTAGGATAGAAAAAGCTCAACACAATGCGAGTGTTGAGCTTTTTTCTTACTGTTCTTTGCGAATATGTATATCCTGAATAGACTGTTTCGGCGCATGAAATCTGCTTTCGGCTTCACTTCTTGCCTCGGCAAAAGCGCGTGCCTCCACATGATCCTTGTAGACATCCAGCTGAATCAAATACAGCGGGCGCACTTTAAAGCCGTGAATAATGGTCACCGCCCATAACGGAACTACAATAAAAACACCGGGCAGATCGGGCAAAACAAAACCAAACGCAAAAATGAAAAAATAAATGATTCCGTACATAATCCACTTTCTATTTCTAACCTTGATGCCAATAAATAAAAAGGCAAAAAAACTGGTAATGGCAAAAGGCATGAAAATAAACAGCATCCACCAGCTATGCAGCCATTCCCATGCGGCACCTCTTTTTGTAATTCCCATATTTTTCTCCTCCTATTTACCTATAATAATCGATTAGGCATACCGCGTCACCTATAAATGAAAAAACGTTCTCCCTTTAAAATAGTGATAGACGGAGAACGGGTTTCTTGCTATATTATTAATTGATAATGATAATCATTACTAATATATTTACATACATATTGGGAGGGTTTTTGATGAAAAAGAACATATTGCTCGTGGGCATGCTTGTGCTGCTTCTCATGTTTGTCAGCGCTTGCAGCGGCACGGCTTCTAAAGGGAGCTCAAGCGATTCTGCTTCCGAAAAAACAGAAATGAGAACATACAAATCACCAAAAGGGAACGTCAACATTCCTGCACATCCAAAACGCATCGTCACTGATTTTTATGCTGGTGAATTGCTGTCTGTCGGGGCCAATGTAGTCGGCTCAGGCTCGTGGTCATTTGATAATCCGTTTTTAAAAACAAAGCTAAAAAATGTGAAGGATGTCGGTGATCCAATCAGCGTTGAAAAAGTGATGGAGCTTCAGCCTGACTTAATTGTTGTCATGAATGAAGAGAATGTTGATAAATTAAAGAAAATCGCTCCGACTGTTGTCATACCTTATAACACAGCGAAAAACGTAGAGGACACAGTCAGCATGTTCGGAGATATCGCAGGAGCAAAGGACAAAGCTACTTCATTTATGGCTGACTTTAACAAAAAAGCGGAAGCAGCTAAAAAGAAAATTGCCGGCGTCGTCGACAAAGATGCGACCTTCGGCATTTATGAAAACACAGACAAGGGCGAATTCTGGGTGTTCAATGACAATGGCGGACGCGGCGGCCAAGCTGTATACAATGCACTTGGATTAAAAGCGCCTGAAAAAATTGAGCAAGATGTCATCAAAAAAGGAGAGATGAAACAGCTCTCTCAAGAGGTTATTCCTGAGTATGCCGCAGATTATATGTTCATTACGGATTACAACCCGAAAGGCGAAAGCAAAACACTCGACAAGCTGGAGAATTCCTCTATTTGGAAGAATCTTGACGCTGTTAAACATAATCGCGTGTTTATCAATGACTTTGACACGTTCTACCCGTACGATCCGATTTCTGTCAGCAAACAGGTGGATATCATCACCGACATGCTGATCAAACGGGCCGAAGAAAATAAAAAATAAAGAAAACGGCACAGTCATGACACTGTGCCGTTTTTTTGATTCACTTTATTTTTGACTGTACGGAGTCCGGCATATCTTCAAACCTGACTTCTTCCCAGGTCTCGACATACTTTCCTTTCGCCTTCACCTTCAAATACGCGTTCTTACGAAGCTCTTTGCCGGCGAAAAAGGTCACTTCTTCTTTTTTTCCGGATGCATTGTATCCGTCTAATGTATATTCAGTACCGCCCGGGCTAAGATGTCTGCCATCTCGATCAATCTGCACATAGACATCTTGCTGGTGAATAAACGGATTAAATCTGTCTGTAACATCATTATGAAAAAAGAGAAGACCGCATATTACGGCAGCAGCCGCCAAGACGGCCAGGATCGCCAATGCTTTTTTCATCTTTGCACTCCCCTTACTTGTTCATTTTTTTCAAATAGTTTGATCGCACCACGAGGAAGAACAAAAGCTGAAAAATGAAAAACCCTCCGATAGTGAGACTGAGCGGCCCCGCTACATCGGAATAGCCTTCGACGGCCAATGTTCTCAAGGCAAACAGCGTATGCATGACGGCAATGACAAATGGAAAGAAAAAGAGAATCGCCAATTGTATCGTCACGCTTTGTGACATTTCACGCTCACTCAGGCCGATTTTGGCCAGTGAACGGTAGCGCTCCCGATCTTCATCTAAATCGGTGAACAGCCTGAAATATAAGAAACTTGCTGCCGCGACAAAGAAGACGATCGCGATAAACAGCCCGATAAATAAACTCAAGCTCGGCAGCTGCACCGTATCATAGTAAGTACCGGCTTTTGCCATAAAATCAGAATGCACGTCGATATAGTTGCCGTAAATCTCATTTTTCAAAGATTGGCTGATCCCAAGACTGTCTTTCCAATGATCATAGCTATAGCCGTATAATGACGCTTTATCACCGAGTGATTTAAGCTGATCAAAGGTTTGATCGTTCACCGCGATGATGGCATTCAATGAAATCAGCGGTTTTTGGACTTCTTTTACCGACAGTTTTTGGTCAGACGGCTTGCCTTTTTGGTTCAGCAGCTTCAGCTGATCCGGCGCTTCGTTTTTGAAATTGCGGTCATACGTGCCCGGGAAATAGACAGCCTCATCATTTTTCAGGCCGTTCAGCTTAACATGGAAATATTTTGACACATCCGACTCGCTGATCATGTAAACAGGGGGAACAGTTTCTCCTTCCTGATAGCGGACATAAGAAACATCTATTTTGTCTTTCTTATACGTAAAGCCGTGTGTTTTCAGTTCATGGTCAATATCTTTCAAATGAGTCTGTTCTTTTGGATTGTTACTGAAAGATATATACTCCATCTCATAAGCGGACTCTTCCGCCCCAACGGTCGATTTGTACATTGCGAGCACGCCTGTAGCTGTAAACGCAACCGCGGAAATAATGCTGACGATAAAGAACAGGCGGGCGTTGTCTTTTAAACGATAGACAAGATCAGAAACCCAAATGACATTTTTCCCGCGCAGATAAAAGGTTTTCCACTTCTTCAGCGCGCGCAGAATCCAGATGCTGCTTTGGCTGAAAAAGAAATACGTACCGATGACGGTGAGCAGTAAAATGATAAACGGCTCGGCCCCGTGGACATTGCCTTTCAGAACCATGCCGTACCCGCCGCACAGACAGGCGATGCCGAATAAGGACAGAAGCACGGACGGCTTAGGCTCCGGCTTAATCTTATCAGTGCCCTTTATTAATTTGATAACCGTATTTGATCTGACAAAAAGGATCGTAAACTGCGATAAAAGGAAAAATAAGAGCAGAAACCCGCCAGCCGTAATGCCGAGCGCTTTCCATGGCATATACAGAGGCAGCGCGTCCATTTCTAAAATATAAGCGCCGACCGTAAAGAACGTCTTTGAAAAAATGAATCCTCCGATAATCCCGGCTGCAATCGACATGACGCCAATGATCATGTTTTCCGCCGTAATGAGCTTTCTCAGCTGCACCGGCGTAATGCCCTGCATGAGCAGGATGCCGAATTCTTTATTTCTCGATTTCAAAAATGCATTAACCGAATACAGAACAAATAAGAAAGAAAAAACAAAGATCATCCATTCCGCGGCGGTTAAGCCTTTTTTGGCAATGTTATTCAGGTAGCCTTCCTTTAATGCCGGATGAAACAGGAACATCGCAAAGGTAAAGAAAATCAAAACGGAAAAGGCGCTGCTTAAAAAGAATGCAAGATAGGCCCTTTTGTTCCTCGTGACGTTTTTATAAGCGAACTGAAGAAAGGTCATTTGCGTTTCCCCCCAGCATAGACAGCACATCAAGAATTTGTTCATAAAAAACTTGGCGGTTTTCCCCGCGGTAAATCTCATTAAACAATTCGCCGTCTTTTATAAAGATGACGCGGCGGCAGTAGCTTGCCGCAACCGGATCGTGGGTCACCATCAAAGCCGTGACATGATCATCCTGATTCAGGCTCTGCATCGTTTCCATGACATCTTTTGACGCTTTGGAATCAAGGTTTCCCGTCGGTTCATCGGCCAGAATGAGTGACGGCTTATGAATGACCGCTCTTGCGATGGCGGCCCGCTGGCGCTGGCCTCCGGATACTTCAAACGTCCGCTTGTTAAGCAGGTCTTCGATTCCAAGCTTTGCCGCAATGCCGTGCAGTTTTTCTTCCATTACAGACGGCGCTTCTTTTTCAAGCGTTAACGGCAGCATGATATTTTCACCGATCGTCAGCGTGTCCAGGAGGTTGAAATCCTGAAACACAAATCCGAGCTGCCTGCGGCGGAAATGAGCAAGCTTTGTCCGCTTCAGGCGATGCGGGTTTTCTCCGTGAATCAGGATATCGCCTGAATCCGGACGGTCAATCGTTGAAATGATATTCAAAAGCGTTGTTTTTCCGGAGCCGGATGGCCCCATCACCGCCGTGAACCCGCCTTCTTCTATTGAAAATGAAATTTGCTTTAAGGCTTGATAAGATACTTGTCCTTTATAGGTTTTATTTATATGTTTGACTTCAAGCATATTCGCCATGAAAATCCTCCTTATGGTTTTATTCTTGTTGGTCTGGGCTGCTTTCATGTAGTGCCGGGGCATTTAACATAAAAATCCCCTTGACGTAAATCCATGTTATCAAGGGGAAACAAAACGAGCTATGTTGTTTTCTTAACGCAGCCTTACATTTTTGTAAGAAATGAAAATCGAACCGTTGTCCCTTCACCGGGAGACGAGCTGATGTCCACCGTATGATTGAGCTTGTCCGTAATTTCTTTGACGAGATGGAGGCCGATTCCCGTAGATTCTTGGTAACGCCGCCCGTTTTCGCCGGTATAATAAGGATCAAATACCCGCTTGATGTCTTGCGAGGGAATTCCGACACCGTAATCTTTGACTTCAAGCACCGTCCTGTCTTCATCGCGGAAGACATTCAGCTCCAGTCTGTCACTCTTGCCTGCCGAATACTTGACCGCATTTGTAACCACTTGGCCAATCGCAAAT
Source organism: Bacillus sp. FMQ74 (assembly GCF_001875785.1). Classification (NCBI taxonomy): domain Bacteria; kingdom Bacillati; phylum Bacillota; class Bacilli; order Caryophanales; family Bacillaceae; genus Bacillus; species Bacillus sp. FMQ74. Next base: position 40,175 of record NZ_MOEO01000011.1, read on the forward strand.
TTGAGCCATTTTGCATCAGTGTAAATCTCATGGTCATCGCGAATGTCCATTTTCGGATAAACACGGTATTGAATAAAAAATCGTTTATAGCTTTGAATGACTGATTGGAGAAGCTCTGATAAGGAAACCGCTTCTACTTTAAAATCCCGCTCAAACAGGTCGAGCCTTGATGAATAAAGAAGCGTCTCCAGCCCGAATTCAATCTGCCGAACCTCTTTTTTGATTTGTTCAAAAACGGGCTCATCCTCTTCCTGAATGATTAAATTAATGACCGACAGCGGCGTCTTCACTTGGTGCACCCATTGATTCATATACGTCACCCGCGCTTCCAGCTTAGCTTCGGTCTCATGGAGCTTCTGGTGCTGCAGCCGGATCAGCTCCATCTGCTTTTCATACAGCTCTGAACAAAACACTGAAGAACCGAGATACGGGATGTCTGTCCCTTCCTGCTCCGAGCTGAGCCAATGATACACGCCGCGGTCTTTGTACCAGCGATAGGCAAGATAACCCGCCAAAATAAGAAGCTGGACGCCCAATATGTAAAACAGATGAGAAAAAGAATGAAGACCTGCAAACCAGTAATAAAAGAAGACAAACAGCCCTTGGAGGAGAAAAAGCAGGATCAGCACTGTATGAGACCGGAGAAACAGCTTCATGACTGCGCCCTCAGCTGGTAGCCTTCGCCCCGCACCGATTCAATTGAAACAGGCGCATTCAGCTCCCGCAGTTTTTTTCTGAGCCGCGTGATATACACGTTAAGTGTATTATCATCGACGAATATGTCGGTGTCCCACGTCTTTTCCATGAGACGGTCCCGACTCGTCACCTTTTCTCCCCGCTCAAGCAGCACTTCCAAAAGCTTACTTTCTTTTTTAGAAAGCTCACTTTTTTCATCCTGAAAACGCAGTTCAAACCGTTCCACAAAGAGCTGAACGCCGGCATATTCAACCACTTTCTCCCCCTGCTTTGCGGCATACTCCCCGTACGCCCTCCGGATCTGGCTTTTGATTTTCGCCAGCACAATATCATAAGAAAACGGTTTTTCGATATAATCGTCTCCCCCGTTTTCAATCGCCATCACCTGATCCATTTCCCCGCTTCTGGCTGAAATAAAAATGATTGGGCTTGTGGAATGCTGGCGGATCTGGCGGCACCAATAATAGCCGTCATAGGACGGCAGGTTGATATCAAGCAGCACCAGATCAGGCTTTTCCCGCAAAAAGACATCAAGAACAGCCGTAAAATCCGCGGCGACCACTGTTTGATATCCGTATTTTTCAAGGTAATTCTGCAATAGTCCGCGAATGTCTTCACTGTCTTCCACAATCATGATTTTATTCAAACTGTACCACTCCCGTTTTTTTACGCTGCTGCCATCATCATAATCGTTTCGGGTGTACGGACGCAACACCGCACAAAAAAACCGCCATCCCGGCGGTTTCTGTTCTCTTCAGCCGACCTGCTGCTTAGCTGCTTTACCGGCTGATCCGAACTCTCTCATTTTGCTTCGCACTGTCTCTTCCACGGCTTCAATGCCGGGTGTCATATAGCCGCGCGGTTCGTACAAATCGCTGTTTTCCCGGAACATGCGGCGTGTTTCGTCTGTCCAGGCGACCATACATTCCGTATTAATATTGATCTTCGCGTGGCCAAGCGTGATGGCTTTTTTGATCTGATTCTGCGGAATCCCGGATGCCCCGTGAAGAACGAGGGGAATATCAGTCATGCGAGAGATAGCCTCCATTTCCTTAAATCCGAGATTTGGCTCACCCTGATATTTGCCGTGTACAGAGCCGAGGGCGGCGGCCAACGCGTCAATATTGGTTTCTTTGACGATCCGCTCACATTCTTTGATATCGGCATAGCGGACCCCGCCGACCAGGCCGTCTTCCATTCCGCCGACCGTGCCGACTTCCGCTTCTACTGACACGCCGTGCTTTGCGGCATAATCGGTGACTTCTTTTGTCATCGCGATATTCTCGTCAATCGGCTGATGGGAGCCGTCAATCATCACTGAGCTGAATCCGGCGTCAATGGCCTGTCTGCAGCGTGCCGCACTGCTTCCGTGATCAAGATGAAGCACCACGGGAACGGTAATCGCCATGTCCTCCATTAACGCGCCAACCATGGCGGCAATCGTTTTAAATCCGCCTAAATAGTCGACCAGGCGATCGGAAGCCGCGGCGATGACCGGTGATTGCTCCTTTTGCGCCGCCTGCAAAATCGCCTTCGTCCACTGCAAACCGTTGATATTAAACTGGCCGATCGCATACTGCTCCCGCTTTGCATCTTCAAGAAGCTCTTTCATCGATACAAAAGCCATGTCCACCCCTCCTTTTTCCATTAGATATTGAAGTATTTTGATACGACGTCCACTGTTGTTTTTTTCGCTGTTTGAATGGCTTCCTCAGCACTCAGCTTATAGTATTCAGGGCGGAAGAGCTCAACCGATACAACATCTGAAAAACCGATTTCCTTCAGTGCTGATAAGTGTGCATCTAAATCAATCGCCCCTTGTCCCGGCCATACACGGTCCTCATCCGTTAAAAAGCCGATTGGGAAATCTTCGGTATCATCAATGTGATAGATGAAGATTTTCTTTCCGTCCGCCTGCTTTAAGCTCTCAATGTTTGAACCCATGGCGTGGAAGTGAAAACTGTCAAGGACAAGCCCGACATTGTCGCGGTTGACTGTGTTTATGATGTCATACGCTTGTTCAAACGTATTGACCGTACATTGCGGGTGGCCGACAAATTCAAGCGCGATTTTTACGCCGTACGGCTCCGCGATATCTGAAAGCTCAGTCAGCACCTCTACACTGCTCTTTTTGATCTCTTCTTTTACAATCTTCTGTTCTGTCACAAGCGGAACGGCCACCACATACTTCACACCGAGGGTTTTGCATGTTTCCATCATGCCTTTAAATTCAGTGATGATCTCGTTGTGGCCCTTTTCATCACGGTTGTTGAAGAAAACAAGCGCGTTTAAGGCCAGCGGCTTGATGTGATGAGTTTGAAAGTACTCCGCAAGCTCAGCCAGTGAATGGTCTTCTAAGTACTCCGGCAGCTTATCCATTGTGCGGATTTCAATATAATCATAGCCGTGCTTTTCGCATAGTTCTAAATCCTGTTTAAGGTTTGAGTTTTCCAATGTTGTCGCTTCATTAAAACAAAGTTTCATGTCAGACTCCCCCATCTTCGTGTTAGATATGAAGGGAGTTCGGCAGGAAGGCTGTTCGCCATATCCCGCCGAACTCCATGCTCAGCTTATGCCATCCCTAATTCTTCTTTCATTTTCTTAAGCATAAATCGGCTTGATTCATCCGCTCTTTCGCCGACCCAAGCAAAAACGGCATTCGTCGCAATTCCGTCGAACTTCATCTCTCTCAGCTTTCTGAAAATCGTCTCAAAATCAACCTCGCCTTGGCCAATGTCCAAATGCTGGTGAACCGTTACTTTCGCGTCAGGCGGATTGACGATGTAGCGCAGGCCATGAGCCGCTTTATGATTATAGGTATCTGCAAATAAAACATGTGTGAGACGGTTCCCGGCTTCGTCAAACATGGTCTCAATGTCGCCTTTGCCGTCATCATAGAAGAACGTATGCGCAGTCGAGTAGACAAGATTGAGCCAATCCTTGTCAAGCGCGCGGATCATATCCATCGCACCTTTGTGCGTTTCGATAAAATCGTATGGATGGGCTTGAAGATTGAGTTTAATGCCTTCTTTTTCAAAGACTGGGAGAAGCTCATCCATGGATTTGATAAATTTTTCTTCACTTGTTAAAGGATCATATTTTGATCCGCTGAATTCACTGTTCATCAAATCCACTTCAAGTTCAACCGCAATTTCGATCGCCCGCTTCCAATTGCGCACCGCTGCCTGCCGGCGGTCTTCATCAGGACCCGCCCAGTGGTAAAGCGGAAGGAGTGATGAAAGCTTAACACCTGTATCTCTTAAAAGGCGCTTTAATTGTTTGATCTTTGCTGAATCGACTTTCGGATATTTATAAAACGGGCAAAAATCCTCACGCGGAGACAATTCGATATATTCATAGCCAAGCTCCGCCGTTTTATAGACCGTTTCCTCCAAAGTTAAATCATCACGATACATGGATGGATCTAATGCTAACTTCATATTTTCACTCCTCTGTTTTTTAGTTTTGAACTGTTGTATAAGATTGATAGAATTCCGGTTTTTCCTTCAATTCAACCTTTTCTTTTTGTCCGGATTCCTGGGCTTTCACACAAGCATCTGTTGTAACAGCGGCAATGTAGCCGTCCCATGCCGTCGGTCCGCTGACCTCGCCTTTCTTTTGAATTGAATCAATAAAGTCTTGGATTTCCACATCGTACGCAGCCACAAAGCGTCTCTGCCAATCCATCAAAATATCAGTGCTGAATTTGCCTTCTTTCCTCAAGCTGATGCTTGATGGCTCGGGAAGCTTGATGATGCCGTCTTCTCCGACGATTTCGCATTGAATGTCATAGCCGTATTTACAGTTCACATAGATTTCAGCGTTGATGACGATGCCGCCTTTCGTTTCAATTACGACGATTTGCGGATCTTTTAAATGCGGTAGCGCGTTTTTCGATTTTTTTGGATAGATGACTTGAACGGACTCGTAGTCATCATTGACGAGCCAGTGAAGCACGTCAATTTCATGAACAAGCGTGTCGACTACAGCCATATCCGTTGTATAGTTATCTCCTACAGTCGGGTTGCGGTGCGCGCAGTGAATCATAAGCGGCTCGCCGATAACATGGTTATCGAGCGCTTCTTTCAGCTGTACGTAACCGCTGTCATAACGGCGCATGAAGCCGACTTGAACAAGGCGTTTGCCCACTTTGATTTCCTCTTCGACGATGCGCATGCATCCTTCAGCCGTTGTCGCGAGCGGTTTTTCACAGAATACATATTTCTGGGCTTTAATGGCTTTCAGCACGCTTGACTCATGCGCAGGCCCCCAGCTTGTCACTAAGACAGCGTCTACATTTTCGTCTGCAAGCAGGCTGTCATCATTCGGATACACCGTCGCGTTTAATTGGTATTGCTCAACGACCTTTTGTGCAGCTTCTTGATTAACATCCGTTACAGCTACGATTTCCGCGCCGGACAGCTTGTTAGTAATGCGGTTAATATGTTCTTTTCCGATTGCTCCAGTTCCAATTACGCCAATACGTAAACTCATTGACAGCCACTCCTTCTATTGGTTACATGATTTTGCTTTCTGTTTCTTGCTTTACTTGGCTCCGAGGAGATCCGTAGAGTTCCTCTTGAATTTGTTCAAGCGACTTGCCAGACGTATTCGGCGCAAAGAGCAGCCCGATGATCATACTGGCCGTCACACATCCGAGTAGAATTGCAGCCATCGTTCCAATGCCAAAATTGGTGATAATCATTGGGACAAACAGACTCCAAATCCCTATTGAAATACGGACAAGGAAAAACATCAGTCCCTGTGCGGAAGCACGATATTGCGTAGGAAAGATTTCGCTGGCCCATAACTGATAGTTCGCTTGCTGCCCGGCCCCGTTATTAATGCCGATCACGACAATAAACAAGAGCAGAATCGGCAGGCCTTCAACCGGCAGCAGAAACAGTGTCCAGCCGATCACCGCCATAAAAGCGGCGATTCCAAATACGGTTTTTCTATGTTTGTCAGCAAAGGGCATGAAGATCAAGGCGACCCCCAATCCTGTGAAAATAAACAGCCCCATTTGCAATAGGTTTGCCGTGCTGGCAGATACACCGCCGACCTGCTGATAAATGTATGGCATAAAGAAGCCCATGACCCCGGCGGCTAAGTTCCAAATCAAGTACACACCCATCAAAAACAGGATGCTTTTGAGATACATAGGCTTGAGCAAATCAAAATACGATGTCTTATTCAATACAGCCGCCTTCTCTGTTTGACCATCCTCCGGCTGATTTTTTGACTGCCAGGCATCTGACTCCGGAAGCCTGATTCTCAGGATGTACGTAATCAGCGCAATCACAAGCAGATGGGCAAATACGATTTTATTCCCCAAGAGGCCCAAATCACCAACCAGTACAGAGAGAAGCAGCACAACGACTGCCCCCGCGGCCCAAGCGACTTGTGCCACGCCACAATGACGGGCCCGATTCTTCTTTGGCGCATTTTCAGCAATAATGGTCCATGATGCGGTAATATCAGCTCCAACCGATAAACCGATAATCATGTAACCGCTTAACAACATGGGGAAATTAACCCCAAATAAAACCAAACAAATCCCTAGTGCATAAACCAGCATACTATTGGTATAAACAGCCTTCCGTCCGACTTTATCAGCCAGAAACCCGCCGAGCAGCGCGCCGACAGCAGCAGAAATCGCGTTTGCGCTCAGCGCGCCGAGCAGCCCGATCTGTGTATCGGACAGCTTAAGGTAACTGACCCATAACGATAAACCGGCGGAGCCTGCCACAATTGAACCGGCATCAATATAGTTGGCCAATGCTGCCGCGATTGTCCGTTTATTGAAGGCTGAATCTCCATTGGTATTGCCCATATGTTCAGTCCCCATTAAGCCAAATCCAACAACTGCTGATCAATATAGTTTCTCGCGATCAATGCATATTCAAGCGGGTTGGCAACATCGGGATCCTGTTCAGCTTCAATGACAATCCATCCGGAATAACTGTGCTTCAACAGCAGCTGATATACTTCTCTAAAGTCAATGCAGCCGTCACCGGGAACCGTAAACATGCCTTTTAAAAATGATTGCCGGAACGATTGTCCTTCGAGCCTGCATTGTTCCATGACATTCAGGCGGGCATCCTTAAAGTGCACATGCTTGATGCGGCCGATATGCTTCTCAAGCATCCCCATGTAATCGCCGTCAGAAATATACGCATGGCCTGTATCATAGAGGAGGTGTACATGCGCAGGGTCAGTTCCTGCCATCAGGCGGTCCACTTCTTCCGCTGTTTGGACACCAGTGCCGAGATGATGATGATAGACAAGCTTCAAGCCATGCTGAGCGGCAATTTCGCCAAGGTGATTCAGCCCTTCGCAAAGCCGTTCCCATTCATCATCCGTGAAGTGCGGCTTCTCTGTGAACACGTTTTTCTCCAAGCTTTGCACGCTGTAGGTTTGTTCAGAGACAACTGCGACATCCGCGTTTACTTGCTGCAAATACTCACAATGCAGGGTAAATGCCTTTGCCGCTTCACCAAGTCCGTCACGCAAAATAAAACTGCTGAACCATTTGCCTGCAATGCGTAAGTTCCGAAGCTTCAGCTCTTTGTTCAGGATGGCAGGTTCGGGGAAAAAGCCCCCGACCTCCGTGCCTTGAAAACGCGCGACAACGATATCACTTAACAAATGCTGAAGTGTATTTCCCGCTCCAATTTCAGGCATGTCATCATTCCGCCACCCAATGGGAGCGATCCCCCACAGGATTTCATTTTTGCCCATCTATGGTGCCTCCCCTCTAATACTGCTTCGCAGATTCCAGCTTTTTCTCTTTTGCTTCGTATGCTTTCTGTACGCTTTCTTGTTCAGATACCTCTGCCACCCCGACATGCCACCAGCTGTCATAGCCGTCCGTCATTGTTTTTGGCAGAACCTTCATTTCAATTAATGTTGATACATCCTGTTTCTTCGCATCCTCTAACGCCGCTTTTAATTCTTCTACTGTGTTTGCGCGGTAGGTTTTCGCGCCGTATCCCTCAGCGACTTTCGCATAATCGACATTCAGGATTTGGTTGTCATCTGTGCGGAACTCGCAATAGTAGCTGCCGCTGCCGTGATCCATTTGCAGGTTGTTGATGCATCCGAATCCCGAGTTGTCAAAGAGCAGCACATTGATTTTCTTGTTGTACTGAATCGCCGTAATCAGCTCAGAGTGAAGCATCAGGAAGCTGCCGTCCCCGACGATTGAATACACTTCTCTGTCAGGATGGGCCAGTTTAAGACCGAGTGTCCCTGACACTTCATAGCCCATGCAAGAATATCCATACTCCAGGTGATACGTATTCGGAACATTAGAATGCCACAGACGCTGCAAATCTCCTGGGAGTGAGCCTGCTGAACAGATGATGACGCTGTCTTCAGGAATCGTCTCGTTGATTGTCAGCAATGCCGTTGTTTGCGGAAGCTCAGTATTCAACGCGTCAGCATATTCGTTCAGAACTTCTTGAGAGAAATGATGTTTGATTTCTGGATCAAATGCTTCCCGCTTAAATGTCACTTTGCTGAGACGTTCGCGTTCAGCGAGCCATTCGTCCTTCAGCTCCCGGATCATTGTGCCGAACTCGCTCTCATAGCCTTCAAGCAAGCCGTGCAGTTTGCCAAGCGTCACTTTCGCATCCGCTACCACTTGGAATGCATCAAGTTTATACGCCTGCATTCTGCTGACATTAATGTTCAAAAACTTCGCTTTATCAAAATCAAAAGCGGTCTTAGAGGATGTCGCAAAATCTGTATACCTTGTGCCGATGCCGATAATCAAATCAGCTTGGCGGGCCGCTTTATTTGCCGCAAGTGTACCTGTGATGCCCATTCCGCCAAGGTTGTTCGCAAAATCAGCCTCAACTGTAGACTTTCCTGCCTGTGTTTCAACTAACGGAATGTTATAGGCTTCAGAAATGGCAACCAATTCATCGCGCGCACCGGAATATTTTGCGCCTCCGCCGACGAGGATCACAGGTTTTTTGCTGGATTTAATCAGCTCCGCCGCTCCTTGAAGCTCGCGCTCGCTCGGCTGCATGCGATCAATATAGTGAACCCGTTTGACGAAGAAACTTTCATCAAAATCGTATGCTTCCCCTTCAACATCCTGAGAAATACAAATCGTTGCCGGACCTGCTTTTGCCGGATCAGTCATGACTTCAAACGCGCGCAGCAAACTGCTCATCAGCTGCTCAGGGCGCGTAATGCGGTCCCAGTATCTCGATACAGGCTTCAATGCATCGTTTGTCGTAATCGCCGCACTGTATTCTTGCTCCATTTGCTGCAGTACAGGGTCTGGCTGCCTTGTCGCAAATGTGTCTGCCGGAATCAAGAGAACTGGGATATTGTTTGCCAATGCAGTGCCGGCTGCCGCCACCAAGTTAGCCGCTCCAGGTCCGACGGATGTAGACACCGCATATATTTTTCTTCTCAGCATTTGCTTGCTGTACGCCATGGCCGCATGCGCCATTCCTTGTTCATTTTTCCCTTGATAGACTTTCAAATGGCCTGCATCCTGCTCAAGCGCTTGCCCGATCCCTAATACATTTCCATGACCGAAAATTGTGAAAATCCCTTCGACAAAAGGCTCTTCCTTTCCATCAACATGGATGTACTGCTGGTTTAAGAATTTAATCAGCGCCTGTGCTGTTGTTAAGCGAATTTTCTTTCCCACAAACGATCCCACCTTTACTCGATCTTTTTCAATCAATTATGACTGTGCTTCAATAAGCTGTACGATTTCATCCGCAGTCGGCATCGCTTCTGACGAACTGTGCTTGCTCACCACAATGGAAGCTGAAGCACTGCCGTATTTCAATGCCGTTTCAATGTCTTTTCCGGTGACAAGACCATAGATAAAGGCTGACGCATAGGAGTCACCGGCTCCAAAGGTTTTCAGCACTTTTGTCTTGTACGCTTGGGCGCGGAATACCTCGCCGGATTTGCTGTATGCATAAGAGCCTTCGACGCCGTGTTTGATGACAACGAGGTCGGCTGAATGGTCAAATAAATGATTGACGGATTCTTCATTGCTTCCGCCTGTGCGGTTTTCCATCACATCAAATTCATCGCGTGTGCCGATGACGATATCAGACTGCTCGGCAACCAAAGAATAATAAACGGCTGTTTCATCTGATGACTGCCACGTATACGGGCGGTAATCCAGTTCGAACACCACTTTAACCTGATGCTTCTTCGCGTATTGAACAGCTTTTAATACCGCTTCCCGTGACGGGCTTTTTGCGAGCGCTGTCCCGGAAACAAGCAGCATTTTCGCATTTGCGATATAGTCCTCGCTTACCTCTGAAGGCTCAAGATAAAGATCCGCCACATCATCGCGATACATTAAGATACTGCATTCTTCAGGGCTGAGGATTTCTGTAAATGCAAGGCCTGCTTTGTGTCCATCTTGATCAACAACCATCTGTGTTGTATCAACGCCGGTCTTTCTCATATAGGACTCTATGAATCTTCCATGCTGGTCATCTGGAATTTTGCCGATGAAGCCCGCTTTTAAGCCAAGCTTCGCGCTGCCGATCGCGATATTCGCAGGTGAACCGCCGACATATTTCGAAAATGTCATCGTTTCTTCCATTGGGCGGTTGTATTCGACTGCGTTCAGATCAATACATGCCCGGCCGATGGCAACAATATCAAAAGCCTTCTCTTCATTGAATGTATACTTCATCGTAAACAGCCACTCCTCACTTGTTAACGTTCTAAAATCCACTCATGCGCCGGATCATTATGAAACTTCCATTTTCGCGTCGGCCCTGCCATGACATTTAAATAGTAGGATGTGTATCCGTCCGGAACGCCTACCGGGTGGTATCCCGCAGGAACGATGACAACGTTTTCATTTTCCACAGTCATTGTCTCGTCAATAGAACGGTCATCTGTGTATACGCGCTGAAACACAAAGCCCTGTCCCGGGTCTAACTCATGGTAGTACGTTTCTTCTAAGAAAGATTCTTCCGGCAAGTTGTCTTGATCATGTTTATGAGGCGGGTAGCTGGACCAGTTACCGCTGTCTGTATAGACTTCAACTACTAATAGGCTGTTAGCTGAAGGGTCTGAATCCGGAAGAATGTTATGAACAGTACGCTTGTTTGAAAATTGCCCCCGATGCTCAATTCCGTTGTCTTCCGCTTTGATCAGCTTTGTCGGAAGCTGCTTTTCCGATGGAGAATAGCAAAGCGCCACTCTTGCGTCGCTGACCGCTGTGATCTCAAATGCTCGGTCATTTGATATATAAACGCTGTCTGTCGGTTTTCGTTCAAATACGCTTTCACGCGTGCCGATATTCTCAAAAGTCGACTCATGATCTGTCACTGTAATTTTTCCCGTTACCGCCACAATACAGATTTCTTGTTTTTTCAATTCTTCTGTATAGCTTGAACCTGTAGCAAGATCTAACACTTTAAACTCTACATAAGTGAGATCAGAGTTGGATTTCGTTACTTCGTGCACGAGTTTGACCCCATTAGACACTTCATGCGACTGCGGCTTACGCAACAAATAACTCATAGTGAAGCCCTCCTCTTTCTATTGGCAGAATGAGTCCGAACAGCGCACATGGACGCCGTTCGGCTTTTCGTCGTTTAGTTGAAATCAGGTGCCGGATATCTTGCCGTAACTACTTTTTTACGTGTATAAAAGTCGACGCTGTCTTTTCCGTTCGCATGCAGCGTTCCAAAGAATGAAGATTTCCAGCCTGAGAATGGGAAGAACGCCATTGGAGCCGGGACACCAAGGTTGATGCCTAGCATTCCCGCATCAATGTTTTCACGGAAGTAGCGGATTGCGTTTGAGTTGGATGTGAACAAGCAGGCGCCGTTCGCAAACTCAGACTTATTGGCGATTTCAATCGCTTCTTTCAGGTTTTTCACACGGATGACAGATAAGACCGGAGCGAAAATTTCATCTTTCCAGATCGTCATCTCTGTTGTGACATTGTCAAAGATCGTCGGGCCGACAAAGTAGCCGTCGTCTGACGCATTTTCACGTCCGTCACATACGAGTCTGGCACCTTCTTCAAGGCCTTTTTCGATATAGCTGAGCGTGCGCTTCTTGTTGTCTTCACGAATCACCGGTCCTAAGAACACGCCGTCATCAAGGCCGTTACCGATTTTAATGTCCGCCACTTTTTCCTGCAGATTCGCCATAAATTCATCGGCGATTCCTTCTTCAACCGTCACAACCGCACAAGCCATGCAGCGTTCACCGGCAGAACCGAAAGCAGCTCCGACAATGTTTGTGACCGTGTCTTCAAGATGCGCATCGTTCAAGACAATCGTATGGTTTTTCGCGCCGGTCAGAGATTGAACGCGTTTTAAGTGTTCGCTTCCTTTTTTGTAGACGTATTCGCCGACCGGCTTGGAGCCTACGAATGAAATCGCTTTAATTTCAGGATGCTCGAGGATGCCGTTCACAACGTCATGCGCACCGTATACGACGTTGAATACCCCTTTCGGAAGGCCCGCTTTTTCAAAAAGCTCAACCAATTTCTCTGTTAACAGCGGAGTCCGCTCAGATGGCTTTAAAATAAATGTGTTGCCGAGCGCGATCGCCATCGGGAACATCCAGCAAGGAACCATCATCGGGAAGTTGAATGGCGCGATTCCGCCGACAACTCCGATTGGGTAACGGTAGTTCGCCGCTTCAACGTCCGTTGCGATGGAAGCAAGCGAGTCACCCATCATCAGGGAAGGTGCTCCAGCGGCGAACTCTACGTTTTCAATCCCGCGTCCCACTTCACCTAAAGCTTCTTTCGTGTTTTTTCCGTTTTCAATGGTAATCAGATGAGCAAGTTCTTCTTTATGCTGGGACAGCAGCTGCTGGAAGTTAAATAGAATTCTGGCACGGCGCGGAACCGCCACCTTTGACCATGTTTTAAATGCTTCAGCCGCCGTTTGCGCTGCGTAATCAATATCCTCTTTTGTAGAAATCGGCACTTGGCACAGTACTTCTTTCGTCGCCGGGTTGACGACATCTTCATATTGATCTGTTTTGCTTTCAACCCATTCACCGTTGATGTAGTTTTTTAATTTTCTGATTTCTGCCATTCTTATTGCCTCCTTCATTAGTAAACACATACACTTGTATGGATGGTTCAGGATAGATTCATATCAATATCCACTTTTCAGCAAGCCAAGAATTAAACGCTTTCAAAAAAAACAAAAAAATAAATGGCGGATGCATATTTACATACAAGCAACCATTTCATGCACATCAGGTTACTTTTTGGTCATTTCTTGGTTATATTCTAATCGCATAATACCCATAAGTCAATCATAAACACTAAATTTTTTCATTATTTTTATTATATTAATCTTTCAATCAATTAAGAGAGGTAAGAGAAGGCCGTCGAATCTTGCGAAAGTTATATAACGATGTTATCATTTTTTAAGCAACTATTGATTAACTTTTGGTTTTTATTATATATTTATGTTACGTAAAGATTCAAGAAGGAGTTTTTTATATGAAACTGATGCGGATTCAGGAAATGGAGGAGTACATTTTATCGCATGGCACTGTTTCCTTAGATGAGCTGTGCCAGGTGTTCAATGTCTCCAAAAACACAGTCAGACGTGATATCAACAAGCTAACAGAAAAGGGTGCGATTGAAAAAGTATACGGCGGCGTAACATCTATTGAAAAAACCGCATTAGTTCCTTTTGAAAATCGCACCATTCAGCACCAGGATGAAAAAACAAAAATCGCTCATTATGCTTCCCGTTTTATTGAAGATCATGATTTGGTCTTTATTGATTCAGGAACGACGACAAAGTCTATTCTTGATACGCTTGATCCTGCCAAAAATGTCACCATCTTAACCAACAGTTTAGATATTATCAATGCGGCATCAGCTTTGAAGAATATCAACTTAATCATTATCGGAAACAACTATAAGAGAAAAACCCGCTCCTTTGTCGGCATGGACGACCCGGCTATGCTTGATAAGTACAATATCAACAAAGCCTTTATGTCCGCTACCGGAACGACGCTGACACACGGATTGACCAATTCGGATCTGCTGGAGTATGAAATTAAAAAGAGGATTTCAGAAAAAGCAAAAGAAGTGTATCTATTAGCTGACCATTCTAAATTTGGAAAATCAACGCTTCTGACATATGCGCCGTTTGACAGGCTGCATTGCATTGTGACCTCTCAGCCATTAGACGACGAGTACACGCAGTACTGCAATGAGCATCAAATCGGCATTCATCTGGCCTAACGTTTACAATAGTGTTGAGAGTTTATCATCCATTTTATTCTAGGAGGCAGATCATGAAAAAAGCGAAGCTCGGAAAATCAGACTTGCAGGTATTCCCTATCGGATTAGGAACAAATGCTGTCGGAGGACATAACCTCTACCCGAACCTGAATGAAGAAACCGGAAAAGAATTGGTGCGCGAGGCGATTCGTAATGGCGTGACAATGTTAGACACCGCTTATATTTACGGGATCGGCCGTTCCGAAGAATTAATTGGTGAAGTGCTGCGTGAATTCAACCGTGAAGATGTTGTCATCGCCACAAAAGCCGCTCACAGAAAACAAGGCAATGACTTTGTCTTTGATAATTCACCAGAATTTCTTAAAAAATCAGTTGATGAAAGCCTGAAGCGCTTGAATACCGATTATATCGATTTGTTCTACATTCACTTCCCTGACGAACATACTCCGAAGGATGAAGCCGTTAACGCGCTGAATGAGATGAAGAAAGCCGGAAAAATCCGCTCCATCGGTGTATCCAATTTCTCTTTAGAGCAATTGAAAGAAGCAAACAGAGACGGTTTGGTAGATGTATTGCAAGGTGAATACAACCTGTTAAACCGTGAAGCGGAAAACACATTCTTCCCGTATACGAAGGAGCATAACATTTCATTTATCCCTTACTTCCCGCTCGTATCTGGTTTATTGGCAGGAAAGTATACAGAAGATACAACGTTCCCTGAAGGCGACCTGCGCAACGAACAGGAACACTTCAAGGGCGAGCGTTTCAAAGAAAATATCAGAAAGGTCAACAAGCTTGCGCCGATTGCTGAGAAACACAACGTGGATATCCCTCACGTCGTATTGGCTTGGTATTTAGCAAGACCGGAAATTGATATTTTAATCCCTGGAGCAAAACGTGCCGATCAGCTGATTGATAACATCAAAACAGCCGACGTGACGCTTTCTCAAGAAGATATTTCGTTTATTGATAAGCTGTTCGCATAAGAAGAAAACAGCCTTCTCCATTGGGGAAGGCTGTTTTCTTGTGCGATAAATTCCTAGAAGCAAAATCTTACAAAAAGAGCCATACATCCGATAAAATAAAGGTAGTTTATCTCAGAAAGAAAGTGATGAAAAAGTAAAAGCATGCAATGTTAATCTCACCTAGAAATATAGACTCATAACAAGCAAAAAAGCTGATCCAGCTTCTTTGATTCGCAGCTCAGAATAGCGGACCGTTTCGGCGGTCTATGGAGGAAACAGAATGAAACTTAAATATGTAAAAGCCTTAGTTGCAGTAACCGTTGCTTTAGGTGTACTGCTGCCATCAACGATTTCTCATGCAAAAAGCTTTAGCGGCCGCTCATCATCTAGTTACAGCAGCCGAAGCTCAAGCTCATCATACAGCGGAAGCTATAAATCCAGCCCGAAATCAAGCTACAGCTCAGGATCAAGCTCTTCTAGCAAAAAATCCAAGACATCTGACAATTCATCATCATCGATATCGCTTAAAAAGAAGCCTTCGGAAAAGGCAAGCTCATCAAGCTCTAAAAAATCGTCAGGCACCTTTTCCGGCGCTACATCAAAAGTAAGCGGAAAGACATACAGCGGAAAAACGTCTAAAGCTTATGTTGGCGGACGTTATGTTTCAGTCAATCATTACTATCACGCAGGTTTCGCGCCATCAGGATGGTTTGGATATTATAGCGGATTTACAATGGGTATGTTCATGATCAGCATGATGCACCCATGGGGTTACACCTATCATCCAGTCGGAGGCCCAGGCTATGTTTCTTATGGCGCTTCACCCATTGCCTGGATCGTTGATATCATCGCTTTGATCATTATTTTAATCATTGTCATCGCATTGATTCGCGCATTTAAAGCACCAAAGACGTACAGAAGGAGATTTTAGGCAATGCGATTAATATTAAATGAGCAAGAAATTGTAGACGGAATTTGCGTGTATATTTCCAATGAAGAAGATATCTACCCTGAAGACGTTGAAGTAAGGGAGCTATCTTACAATAAGCGTACAGGGTTCTTCGCTGAAGCCAAATTTGGCCTGCACCACAAGCAGCTTATGTCAGATGACATTTCAGAAGGCATTATTCAGTTCTTAGAGGAATACCACAACTTCAATCCAGACGTAACCGTCGTTGAATTGCAATTTGATAAGAAAAAAGGCTTCTCCGCCTTGGTTTTCGTTAACGAGGGAGAAGAATAAACGTGTCGTAATCAAAACCTTACTCCGGGTGAGTAAGGTTTTTTAATGGTTTCTCTGAGCATATCTCGAAGTTATTTCGTTTTTCCTAAATCCAGCGGATCTGTGATCATCTCTTTTGGCTTTACTGTTTCTTTTTTTTCAAAACAAATGTTTCAAATGAGATAGGAAATGGGTACTAATCTATTAACTTTGTTACACATTTTAGATACTCATTGGCTCAACAACTGAGGAGGAGACATTTGTGAAGAAAGACACAAGGAAATATATGATCTACTTTTTCGGCGCTTTAGGGGGACTGCTTTACGGTTACGATACAGGTGTCATCTCCGGAGCACTCCTGTTTATCAATAACGATATTCCTTTAACGACATTGACAGAAGGATTGGTTGTCAGCATGCTGCTCCTTGGCGCGATTTTCGGTTCGGCCTTGAGCGGCACATGCTCAGACCGCTGGGGCAGGAGAAAGGTTGTATTTGTCCTTTCCATCATTTTCATTATCGGTGCGCTCGCTTGCGCGTTTTCTCAAACAATCGGCATGCTGATTGCATCTAGGGTGATACTCGGGTTGGCCGTCGGCGGTTCAACGGCGCTTGTGCCCGTATATCTTTCCGAAATGGCACCGACAAAAATTCGCGGTACACTCGGCACAATGAACAACTTAATGATTGTCACAGGAATTTTGCTCGCTTATATCGTGAACTACCTGTTCACACCGTTTGAAGCGTGGCGCTGGATGGTCGGTCTTGCCGCAGTGCCTGCCGTGCTTTTGTTAATCGGCATCGCGTTCATGCCGGAATCGCCAAGATGGCTCGTGAAGCGCGGCCGTGAAGAAGAAGCGAGACGAATCATGAACATCACTCATGATCCCAAAGACATCGAAATGGAATTGGCAGAGATGAAGCAAGGAGAAGCAGAGAAAAAAGAAACGACACTCAGTGTCCTAAAAGCCAAATGGATTCGCCCTATGCTTCTGATTGGCGTCGGCCTAGCTATTTTCCAGCAGGCTGTCGGCATTAACACGGTCATCTACTACGCGCCGACCATTTTTACGAAGGCCGGTCTTGGCACGTCAGCTTCCGCACTCGGCACAATGGGAATCGGCGTCCTCAACGTCATCATGTGTATCACTGCCATGATTTTAATTGACCGTGTCGGACGCAAAAAGCTTCTGATCTGGGGAAGTGTCGGCATCACACTGAGCCTTGCTGCTTTATCAGGCGTGCTCCTGACACTGGGGCTTTCTGCTTCAACAGCGTGGATGACAGTAGTCTTTCTCGGCGTCTATATCGTCTTTTACCAGGCGACATGGGGTCCGGTAGTGTGGGTGCTCATGCCTGAGCTCTTCCCGTCCAAAGCGCGCGGAGCCGCGACAGGGTTCACGACTTTGGTGTTATCGGCAGCCAACCTGATCGTGTCGCTCGTCTTCCCGCTGATGCTAAGCGCAATGGGCATTGCATGGGTCTTTATGGTTTTCTCAGTCATTTGTCTTCTCTCATTTTTCTTCGCTTTCTACATGGTGCCGGAAACCAAAGGGCGAAGCTTGGAGGAAATTGAAGCTAGCCTGAAAAACCGGTTTAAAAAGAAGAAAAGCACCCAAAACCAAGTGCTGAATGAGCGAACATTATAAAAAAAGGAATCGTCTCCTTATGGGACGATTCCTTTTTCTGTTTACACCATGACCTTGCAAATATTGTTCGTAAATTCAACTGGGTCCTGAATCGGCAGGCCTTCAATGAGAAGCGCCTGATTGTATAGAAGGTTTGTATACAGGCTCAGCTTTTCTTTATCCTGTGCAAACGCGTCCTGGAGCGTTTGGAATACCTCGTGGTTCGGGTTAATTTCCAGCACTTTATCCGCCTTTACATTTTGGCTGTCAGGCATCGCGTTTAAGATTTTTTCCATCTCAATTGTCACTTCGCCGTCAGCTGCAAGGCAGACTGGATGTGATTTAAGCCGTTTTGAGATTCTGACGTTTTTCACCTTGTCTGACAGAATGTTTTTCATTTCCTCAAATAGATCCTTATACTTGCTTTCCTCTTCCTCGGACTGCTTTTGATCCTCATCCGTGTCTATGCCAAGGTCTCCGCTTGATACGGACTTGAATTCTTTTTCCTGATAAGAAGCCAGCATTTTAATTGCAAACTCATCGATGTCCTCAGTAAAGTAGAGGATTTCATAGCCTTTGTCCGCCACCATTTCCGTTTGCGGCAGTTTCTCAATGCGGTCGTAAGAATCACCGGTCGCGTAATAAATGTATTTTTGCTCCTCTGGCATTCTGGAAACATACTCGTCTAAGCTGACCAGTTTTTTCTCTTTTGAAGAGTAGAATAATAGGAGATCCTTCAATTGATCCTTATTCGCGCCAAAATCATTATACACGCCGAATTTCAGCTGTCTGCCGAACGACTTGTAGAACGTCTCGTATTTCTCGCGGTCTTTTTTCAACAGGCTTTGCAGCTCGCTTTTGATTTTCTTGCTGATGTTTTTCGCGATCAGCTTCAGCTGGCGGTCATGCTGCAGCATTTCTCTGGAAATGTTAAGCGACAGATCCTCGGAATCGACCATCCCCTTCACAAAGCTGAAGTGGTCCGGTAGCAGATCTGCGCACTTATTCATGATCAGCACGCCATTGGAATACAGCTCCAAGCCTTTTTCATATTCCTTGGAATAGTAATCAAACGGCATGTTTTCAGGGACGAATAGAATTGCGTTGTAGCGTACCGCTCCATCCACACTGATATGAACGTGTGTCAGCGGTTTATCAAACCCGTAATGCTTTTCAGCATAGAATTTTTCGTAGTCCTCATCTTTCAGCTCGCTTTTGTTTTTTCTCCAGATCGGCACCATGCTGTTGACCGTCTGCTCTTCCTGCACCTCTTCAAACTCATTTTCGCTGCCTTCCTTCGGCTTATTAATGGTTGTGTCCATTTTGATTGGGTAGCGAATGAAGTCGGAGTACTTCTTGATGATCGCTTTTAAACGATATTCCTCTAAAAATTCGTCATAGCTGTCATCTTCTGTGTTCTCTTTGATTTTCAGGATAATGTCTGTACCGACGGAATCCTTTTCACACGGCTCAATCGTATAGCCGTCTGCACCCGCAGACTCCCATTTATAAGCCTCATCGCTGCCAAGCGCTTTACTGATAACTGTCACGACATCGGCAACCATAAATGCCGCGTAAAAACCGACACCGAACTGCCCGATAATGTCATGCCCGTCTTTCAGCTCGTTTTCCTTTTTAAACGCGAGGGAACCGCTTTTTGCAATCGTGCCGAGGTGCTGTTCCAGCTCATCCTTTGTCATCCCGATCCCCGTATCAGAGATAGTTAATGTTCTCGCATCTTTGTCAGCCGCGACCTTTATGTAGTAACTGTCTTTATCAAACGTAAGCGCATCGTCCGTCAGCGCTTTGTAATAGATTTTGTCAATTGCATCACTCGAATTGGAGATTAACTCGCGCAGGAAAATTTCTTTTTGGGTATAAATGGAGTTAATCATCATATCCAGCAAGCGTTTAGATTCTGCTTTAAACTCTTTTTTCGCCACTCTTGATCGCTCCTTTAACGTTATGTAAACCCTTTTCAGCATCTATTTATCACATACGGTGACAATTGTCAATTAGATTGATAGATGCATATATATGTAAATTTAACATTAGTTGGGCTTGTTTTCACTCTTTTTCACACTCATTCTAATAAAAAAGAGAGGCTTCATCATTCTCTCTTTTTTTCTGCGTCATTCCAGCGGCCAAACTCCCGCTTCATCCATATATGCACCGGGTAGAAAAACAAACCGAACGGTATCAAAAACAATAGATTATGCCATGAAGCATCCAGAAATGCGCTTGCAGTCACCGGAAACGTAATCTCTTGCAATAAAAAAGAGATGACAGTCAGCACAACAAATGCAGATGGAATGGTCACGAAGCAATAAAATTTGAGCTCCTTCTTATGCTGTACCTTCAAACTTACAAACCTCCCAACAATTTCTAATTCATCTTAACATATGCTGGCATTTCTTTTCTCGCATGTTTATCACTGTACACAGCGGGAAGACAAATAGTAAAAGGAGGTCTCGTATCATGGGAAGACTTGAAAACAAAACAGCAGTGATCACAGGCGCCGCGACCGGCATTGGTCAAGCGACGGCAGAGGTTTTTGCCAATGAAGGCGCGCGCGTGATGATCGGAGATATCAATACAGATCAAATGGAAGAAACAGTGAACGCAATCAGAAAAAACGGAGGACAGGCCGAATCCTTTCACCTCGATGTGTCAGATGAAAACAGTGTGAAAGCATTTGCTGATCAAATCAAGGAGGCATACGGAACCATTGATATTCTGTTTAATAATGCCGGCGTTGACCAGGAGGGCGGAAAGGTGCACGAATATCCGGTTGACCTGTTTGACCGCATTATCGCCGTCGACCTGCGAGGCACGTTCCTTTGCAGCAAATATCTGATTCCGCTCATGCTCGAAAAAGGAGGCTCCATCATCAATACCTCCTCCATGTCAGGCCGGGCCGCGGACCTCGACCGCTCTGGCTACAACGCGGCAAAAGGCGGAATCACCAACCTGACAAAGGCGATGGCCATCGACTACGCACGAGACGGCATCCGCGTCAATTCCATTTCGCCAGGTACGATCGAGACCCCGCTGATTGACAAATTAGCAGGCACCAAAGAACAGGAAATGGGCGAAGCATTCCGCGAAGCCAACAAATGGATCACGCCGCTCGGCCGCCTTGGCCAGCCGAAGGAAATGGCGACAGTAGCGCTGTTCCTCGCGTCAGACGACAGCTCATACGTTACAGGAGAAGACATCACCGCAGACGGCGGCATCATGGCATATACATGGCCTGGGAAGATGCTGATTGATGATAAGTGGAAGGAAGAAACGAAATAGACATGCTGCGCAATTTTGTGCGTTAATTAACAAATATGAATCAGCCATAGATATAGCAAAATAAAAGGGAGCTCAACCTGAATCATCAGGTTAAGCTCCCTCTTCATTGTATTTCTTTTTTTCAAGTGAAATACAACTACATATTGCATTTATCCAGATATATTTTACAATAAATTTAGCATTTATTGGAGATTAACAGGGATGAGTATTTTTAACCTTGCTTTATATCTTATCTATTTTAACTATGTACTTTTCGAGCTAAAAGTACCAAAAATTCAATGAATATTTAAAGTATATCCCTTATTAGGTTTACAGTAGTATAAAAATAAAATTTGACAGAAAGGCACGCAATTTATGTCGCAAAACAAACTATTATTTTTACTCTTTTCATTTTCTTCTATCATTCACTTGCTTTTCAACACGATTTTAGACCCTGCTTCAAGCTGGAAATCTTGGTCGGTGAACATTGCTCTGATTCTTTTGGCCCTTCTATTTTTAAATCTCACCTTGAAAGAAAAGAAAGAAACGCAAAAGAACAAGTGACATAACGACACAAAGCCCGGACTGAGTATCCGGGCGAATTTATATCCGTTGTAACGGTTACCTCTCTAAGATTTCCTTTTCGAAACATATTGAAGTAACTCCGCAGGCTGATTTTCTCGTTTATAGCAATACAACCTTATACTTCTTCACATCCAAAAACTGCAAAAACTCCCTCGCCAGCACTTCAGGCGGATGCGCCTTCCCTTCATCCAGCCGATACAAAATCAGCCCGATAATCATCGCGGATACATAATGGGCATAAAGCTTTTTCTCCGCGTGAATATCAGTTTGCTGATGCAGATAAAACGATTTTAGCGCTTTGAACATATTAGGTATCACATGAGGAACACCCCATTCCCGATTAAGAAAATGGACAATGGGCATGTTTGATAAATCAGAAAGCAGATTGGCGAGCGCCTTCTCCGCTTCCTTTAAGGAAAACGTATTCGGGCTGGAGGCTATCGTCAAGTGATCAATGATCTCAGTACATGATCGCTGTATCATGGTTTGGAGCAATTCCTCTTTATTGGCGTAGTGATCATAAAAAGTTGCGCGGCGGATATTGCTTTTGCGCGTAATATCCGAAATCGTGATGGCCGCGTAGTCTTGTTTCTCCGCCAATACGTCCAGAAATGCCTGCTGAAGCGCCTCTCTCGTTCGAACCACCCGCCTGTCGATTTGCTTGTCCTTCTCTCGCTCTCCTGGCACAGCTTGTCCAAACAGCCAATAAAATCTCTTTAGAGAAACAAGCTCCCATACCTTTTGGCTGATAGCTTCCGGAGTCGCGGCCGCATCCTCATTCAGCCAATACAGGATAATTGCGTACGTGTACAAAGCCCGGTAATGTCCGTAAATGTCCCGTTCAATCGGCGTCAAATTCACATGGATCGGAGTCAGCAGCACATCATGCTGAAACACATCCTTAAAAAAACGATGGAAATGCCCTCTGTTCATCATCACTGAAAAAAAGGATCGATGCTCGTGAACAAAGGACAGCGTCGGATGCACCGTTTGCCGTTTATTGTTCAAATGGAGGGTATCCATATGACTGAAGGCGTCAAAAAGCGCTTTGCCCAGCCCTTCCTTCATGTCTTCGAGTAAATCCTCAATGATTGAAAACTTATCCTCATAATAAAGGTAGAGCGATCCGCGACTCACTTTGGCCTTCTCAGCGATTTCTTTCATTGTGATATGTTGAATATCTCTTTCTTCCAATAAAGCCAGCAGCGCCTGTTTCACTTGAGCTTCGGCAGATTCCGGCACAAAAGACACCTCCAATCATTAGACAGATGTTCGATATATGTACGGTAACGTATAGATGGTTCACCGTTGTCTTTCTTATAAAAAGGTACCACCTTATAATAGGTCCGAGAAAAGAAGAAAGCAAATGAGGGGGATCTTATAATGGAACAGCAAGTAAAGGACGACATCCAGCGTGTCTTTCAGCTTCAGAAAAAACAGCAAAAAGCCTTGCGTGCTTCAACAGCGGAACAGCGCAGAGAAAAGCTTCAGCGCTTTTTAGATTCCGTCATCGCTCATGAAGAAGAAATCATTGATGCGATCCGCAAAGACGTCCGCAAACCATATCACGAAGTCAAAAAAGCGGAAATCGAAGGAACAAAAAAAGCGATCAGAGATAATATGAATAACCTGGAACAATGGATGGCGCCTAAAGAAGTCGGTTCATCGTTAAGCCCTGACGCAAACGGGATTCTTATGTACGAGCCTAAAGGTGTCACACTCATTCTCGGCCCGTGGAACTACCCGTTTATGCTGACAATGGCGCCGCTTGCCGCTTCTCTCGCAGCCGGAAACAGCGCGATTGTGAAGCTGTCCGATTTTACGATGAACACAAGCAACATTGCCGCTAAAGTGATAAGAGACGCTTTTGATGAAAAAGAAGTCGCGATTTTTGAAGGAGAGGTTGAGGTGGCAACCGAGCTTCTTGATCAGCCGTTCGACCATATTTTCTTCACTGGAAGCACAAATGTCGGGAAAATTGTCATGACAGCGGCGGCCAAACACTTGGCATCTGTCACACTTGAGCTTGGCGGCAAAAGCCCAACGATTATCGACAGTGAATACGATCTCATGGACGCAGCGAAAAAAATCGCCGTCGGTAAATTCGTAAACGCCGGCCAAACCTGCATCGCACCTGATTACCTGTTCATTAAAAAAGACGTTCAGGACAGGTTCGCGGGCATTTTACAAACAATTGTCAACGCAGGATTTATGGAGGATGATCGCAACCCAGACCGCAGCAAATTTACGCAAATCGTCAACGACCGCAACTTCAACCGCGTCAAAGACCTGTTCGACGACGCTATTGAAAAAGGGGCGGAAGTCGTGTTCGGCGGCGTATTTGATGCCAGCGACCGCACGATCTCGCCAACCGTTTTGAAAAACGTCACGCCTGATATGAAAATCATGCAGGAGGAAATCTTCGCACCGATCCTGCCGATGATGAATTATGAAGACATCGACGAGGTCATCGATTACGTAAATGATCGCGATAAACCACTTGCGCTTTACGTATTCAGCCATAACCAAGACCTGATTGACAACGTCCTTCAGCACACGACATCAGGGAATGCCGCCATCAATGATGTTGTCGTCCATTTCAGCGACGTCAACCTGCCGTTCGGCGGCGTCAACACAAGCGGAATCGGCTCCTATCATGGGGTATACGGATTCAAAGAGTTTTCTCATGAGAAGGGTGTATTGATTCAAGCCGCTAAATAATTGTAGTGAAGAGAATCTGCATTAACTTGCAGGTTCTCTTTTTATCGTTCTATTCACCTAAAGATAAAAAGGTAAAATAAAGAAATATATAGTGATAAAATACCATTTTCACTACGAGACCAAATTCCTCTAGTATATCTCATTGAAACCGCACAGCCTCTAACGTATAATATCCCAGAAAACTTCAAAGGAGAGAATATTATACATGGAAAAGCCAGCTGGATTTTGGATTCGGGCAGTTGCCTCTATTATTGATGATTTAATTATCTATTTTTTTGCTTTTATTATGATCCAAATTAACACCTTCATTGTCCTGCCTCTCATTGATGCAGGAAGCTCCTATATGACAGAAGGTCAATATAAATTTTATATCCTGATATTCGGGACGATCCCTGTTATCGCCATCATATATATCTTCGGCATTCTTTATTATAGCTTGCTGACTTCTTCAAAAATGCAAGCAACACTAGGCAAAAAACTCATGGGCATCATCGTTGTCAATCAGTATGGTGAGCGAATTTCATTTTGGCACAGCTTTGGCCGTTTTTTCGCTTACATACCATCAGGAATTTTGTATATCGGTTACATTATGGCGGCTTTCCCCTCTAAACTGGCATTACACGATTATATTTGCGGGACAAAGGTTATCTATAAAAATAAACATCTTGATTGATACCCAAAAACAGGCTGCCGAGATCACCTCGCCAGCCTGTTCTTCTATTTTCCAAAAGCCATCAGCTTCGTATAACTTCCAATATAAAGCGTTCCGTCCTCAGCAAGCTGCGGAGATGACACGACGTTGCTGTCCGTTTGATAGCTCCATAATTCATTGCCGTTTGCGTCCGCCGCATAAACCTTCATATCATCTGACCCGAAATAAACCGTTCCCTTCGCGTCAATCAGCGGCGCCGTTCTGACAGGGCCTTCTGTGTAGAATGACCAGTTCATATCCCCGTTTTTGCTGATGGAAAACAGCTCGCCGCTTCCTGAGCCGATATAGATGTTGCCGTTATGGTCGATCGCAGGCGATGAACTTGAGAACCCGTTCAGCGGGAACGTCCATTTTAAGCTGCCTGTTGACGTATACGCATACAGCTGTCCGTCTTGGTTGCCGGCATAAACGGTGCCATCCTTATCAATCACCGGATATCCTTTAAACGCATTTGACGTCGTTCTGGACCATTTCACCTGTCCGGTTCCGGAATTAATCGCATAAAATACGTTATTGTATGTGCCGACATACACGGTGCCGTTTGAGGCAAGCACCGGCACAGAGCTGACGACACCATTTGTTTTCAACTTCCAGCGTTCTGTCCAAGTTGATTTGGACGTCGGTTTGACCGCGTGAACATAATTATCAAGTGTTGAGAAATACAACGTCCCGTCTGAACCGATCACCGTTTCAGAGCTTGGCCCGCCGCTTAACGGAACCGTTGTTAAAATTTCTCCCGTTTCTTTGTCGATAAAATAAATCTTTTTGTCATAGGATGCCAAATAGATAACGCCGTTGGTCCCAAGTACAGGAGATTGCGTATATGTTTTTCCAAGATTGCCCGTCACCCATTTGACTGAGCCGTCTGGATTAAAGGCTTTCATTTCCCCGTCTCTGGAATGAAGATATACTGTGCCGTCTCCGTCAATCACAGCCCCCGCTCCATTTTGTGGAGTCGTTCTGATGTCGTTTTGCCATTTCAGCGTCCCGTCTGTATTTCCGGCGAACCGGCTTTCGCGTGACCAGTTGAACATGGCAGGCGCCATCGCTTGTACATCATATCTTCCTGTCAAAAAGCCGGATGCTCCATTATTTTGAGAAAACACCGTTTCCGCCGCATAAGCAGCTGTCGGCTGAAGCACTTTGGCAGCGGGCACATCAGAAACAGCGCCGGCCAAAACAGCCGCCGCCACCGCAGCTCCCGCTATCAGAGCTTTCATTCGAAATGACTTAACCATCATTGAGACCCCCATTATATGTATTTTCTAATATGTTACCATCATAACATATTCATCCATTTTATAATTCCACTTCACAAAACCACCACATACTAGAAAACTATGTAAGAGTGTGCGCAGACGTTTTTTCAGCACCCGAACGAAACGCAGCCACAAACCAAATGACGTTGACAGCCGCCGCAGCGAGACTAACCCCGGCCACAAAAATCACCTCGGAAAGCAGGTGGTCACTAAAGAAACTAAACATCAAGCTAAAACCGGCCGAAGACAAATGGATCAGCAGCCCAAAGCCGCAAAGCACCGCCATGACATATCTCATCGCATCTACTCCGAGCATATAAATGAGAAAAGGAATGAAATACAAGACAAGGATCATCCCGACAGATGACCACATGCCAACTGAATTAAACTGATTGGCCGCCGCTCCCGTTCCGGCCAGCGGCGAAAGTGAAGCCGCCACGATCACAGCGCAAAAAAGAAACGCAGAAATGGCCGTCATGATCGCCACGCTATTTTTTCTAGACATCAAACTCCTCCTTAGATAGAAATATTAACCTTTTCATTATAAAAGAGCTAAGTAGAAAATTCATTATTTATTAATAAATTCCATAATACACAAACAAATGCTATGCTTCTTTCTAGTAGATTTATATAGTAAAAAACAAAGGATAAAAGACTCATTTTTCTGGAATATCAGGATTTTATCACCATACCATATTGCATGTACTTGTTTTTCAAAGTATACTGTTCCAGATTAATTCAGAGGAGAGAGAAAAATACATGGAAAAACCAGCAGGGTTTTGGATTCGTTTTTTAGCTTATTTTATTGATGGCATTATTGTATCTGTTCCTAGTTATATTATTCTATTTATTATCAATTCTGTGTTTGTAGCTGGGGCTGTGGCAGCTAACCCTTACATGACCCAAGAGGAGTATATGGTGACATACATGACGATTGCATTTTTGCCTACTATGCTGATCATGATCGTCATCAGTGTGTTATATTACGGACTGCTCACAGCATCTAAAATACAGGGTACACTCGGCAAAAAAATTCTTGGCCTGAAAGTGGTCAATGAACAAGGTGAACGGGTTTCTATCGGACAGGCAATTGGCCGTTACTTTGCCTATATCTTATCTGGAATCATCTTTTATATTGGGTTTATCATGATCGCCTTTGGTGAGAAAAAAGGTCTGCATGACATCATTTGCAAAACACGTGTCGTGTATAAATAATACAAAAAAGTCTAGCGCCAATAGGCGTCTAGACTTTTGTTTTCTTTACAATAGGCTGCCACGACAGATACGTAGCGCTTCTCCACAGCCACTCAAACGGCCCCATCCGAAAGACACGAAGCCAAAGATGGCTGAAGACCATTTGAAAAGCACAAACAGCAATCGTAATGAGCACACCGGCAGCAGGGTACACTTTTCCATACAGGCCCAAGCCGTAATGATAAAAAATCCAAGTACATACAATAGACTGCATCAGATAATTGGTAAATGCCATCCTCCCAACAGCGGAGAATTGCAGCACTGTTCTCACTCTTGTTTTATGATAAAGATAGACAACCGTTGTAACATAGAAAAACATTAGGAAAGGTGCGCCAATCAGCAAACATATTTCTTTATCCGTTACACTGTACAGCACCTGGGCGCCGATGCCGATGACAAGCCCGGCTATCCATAACCTTTTTAATCCTTTCCGATGCTTTTCCGGTTCGTGCAAATACCGTGACTTTGCCGCCGCAGCTCCCAGCAAAAACATGCTGAAATAAGGAATGGATGCAAACAAGAAGTTGAGCGGATTATACGTAAGCATGCCATTCGAAGACATGTAAACAAGTCGATCGTGGATCCGCTGCACTGCAATGTCCCTCAGGCTGCCGCTTCCATAAACATGCATCGCTTGCTTTGCCTGCTGCGTTACCGCTTGTACCCATTCCTGTCCGTATGATTGATCAAAACTTGTCAACATGAACGGAATGGAAAACAGAAGATACAAAGAGACCGCCCATATCAGCAGTGTTTTCGGCTTTGCTTTTCGAAACAAGAGCAGGACAAAACCAAGCAGGGCATATTCTGTTAAAATATCCCCGTCCCATATCAAAAAGGCATGAATCGTTCCAAACAAGAGAAGCGCTGCTAACCTTCTCGCATATAACGGAACAAACCGCCTCCCTTTGTTTACGGCTCTCTCCATCATGACAACCATGCCAAATCCAAATAAAAAGGAAAACAATAAAATACATTTTGTTTGGATGAAGAATTTCAGTATGGCGGCGGCAGCAAAATCAGCTTCAGACCACTTATCTGTGAAAAAATTCTCTTTTCCAAGCATAGACAAATACATATCCGGATAACTGAAATGTGCCAGATTGACAAATAAGATGCCGAAAATCGCCATTCCTCTCAGCACATCAAGCACACCGATCCGCTCATTTGCCAAAGTCGGCTGTAATGAAGACATAACCATCACGCTCCTTTTTTCTGTACCTTAAGGGTATGAAAAAAAGGAGCTCAGAACCATCGATTTAGGTGTCAGGCAGTCATGAAAACCTTACAATCCTGTCATCTTTATGGTTTCATCACCTTTAAATCCAGTGCTTCAATATTCTGCAAAACACGGTCGAAGCGCAGATCCTGAGGCGCACTTGGGAAAATGTGGCCTTCATACGGGTCGCCTAACGTCCGGAAAAACGGTTCAAATAATCCTGGAACCAAGACGCCCACCATCTTTGTATAATGAGAATCCAGTCGATAGGAGTGGACAGTATTTGCAGGGACATGCAGGAAATCTCCCGGGTTCAGCTGAATTTCCTGGCCATCTGCCCACATCGTCATCTGCCCTTCAAGGCAATAAAATGTTTCTGTATGATGTTCATGGTAGTGATCAACGATTCGGTCGCCTTTAGGGCCGTCTGATACTACGACGATAAACTGGCCGTCTGTATTTTTTTGGGCAGCCACAATACGGTGAAGCTGATCTCCCGTCAACAGGCGATCTCCTTCTCCAGATTCAAGAACGTATGGAACAGCTCCATCCGGAAGCTTTGTAAGTTCCGCTAATGTTGCCGAACAAACAGGTTTTTCTTCATTTAGAAATGCAATGTCCGCTACAGCGGCAGCTTCTGCAAATCGCTCGTTTGGCACTTCTTCGCTTGCGAACGGCGGATGTTCAGCGTGATCATACGGATTCCCAATCACGGAATACATGTGGGCTGCGTTTCCTTTCATCGTGTAAGATACCAGTCTTGTTCTGTGGCTCTGCATCCGGTAGCTGTGCGGTGTCCCCGCCGGAATGTTGGCATAATCACCTGATATCAATAAATAGCGTTCTCCATCAAGCGTCAGCTCCAGCTTCCCGTCCAAAACGAGAATTCCTTCATGTGTATTCTTGTGGACGTGAAGCGGAAAGGCATCTCCTTTTCCCCCCGAAAGCAGCACGATCTCAAACAGGTCGCCGGTGCTCCTTCCATTCGCCATCACCGTGGCAACCTGTCTGCCGAACAGATAGTGCTTGCCTTCTCCGCTCCGGAGCAAATAAGGCATTTTTTCTTTAGGCAATGAATGTTTCCATAATGTTTTCATATATCGTTTCCTCCAATTTAGACCAGTCTATATACTATAACTATCTGACTAGACCGTTCTATATAATTGTAGGAGAAAGGATAACAAAATGCTACCCTTTTTTTCTCACCAGCACTGGTATTTGTTCGGCAATGAGAAGAAGGGGCGTTTTGTCTTTATTCGTTAACGAAAGCATAATACCGCCCTCAATCATCGAATTAATCAGCATTCCAAGCTGGTTTGCTTCTTCTTCTGCAAATCCGTTTTCCATTAATTTTCTGGCAAAAACCGCTTCCCAGCTTTGAAACACCTTCATGCAAACCGTCCGCAGCGGTTCACTGATTAACGCTGTCTCACTCGCCAGCAAACCGACTGGAATACCTGTAATGCTTTCTGCGTTGTCGAATTGGCTGGCTGTTTTTTTGATAAAAAGCTGAATCGCTTCTATTGGATCAGAGGACTCATCCATGCTTTGCTGTATCAGATGTTCAATCAATTTCCCTGTATATGTAACCGCTTCAATTGCTAATTCTTCCTTGCCATTCGGAAAAAAGTGATAAAGCGATCCCTTAGGAGCACCGCTTTCTTTCACAATCTGGTTCAAACCTGTCGCGTGATATCCTTGCAGCTGGAACAGACGTGACGCCGTGTGAAGGATTTTTTCACGTGAATCTCCTCTGCTAGTCATTAAAACATTCCCTCCTAGGTATGGTAGAGCGACTTATATAATATAAAAAAGAACCCTGTGATTGTCAAAAGGGGTAAGACCCTCCCGGATGGGGTAAATGTAGAAAAACAGCCTCTAGGAGGGATCTCAATGACAAACGATTATTCAGTCACGAATACAGAACAGCTTGAACAACAGAACCCCGGCATGAAAACGAAGATCAAACTGAAAAAACTCAAGGATCAAGTGATTGTCATTACCGGCGCTTCAAGCGGTATCGGACTTGTCACGGCGAGAATGGCAGCTGAAAAAGGCGCAAAGGTCGTGGCAGCAGCGCGAAATGAAGACGCGCTGAAGGAGCTCACGGATGAACTTAAGGAAAAAGGGCACGACGCCATATGGGTAAAGGCGGATGTCGGAAAAGAAGAGGACGTCAACCGCATCGCAGAAACCGCGATCAGCACATTCGGCCGCTTTGACACATGGGTCAACAATGCGGCCGTCTCGACTTTCGGACATGCCATGGACGTCACCGTCGAAGACATGAAGCGGATGTTTGACACAAACTTCTGGGGACCCGTTTACGGAACAAGAGCGGCTGTCAAACACTACACCGGCAGAGGTGTGCCGGGCGCACTCATTAATGTAGGAAGCCTGTTCGGAGACAGGGGAACGGTCATTCAATCCACATATGCATCTGCCAAATTCGCGCTTCACGGCTGGACGGAAAGCATCCGAATGGAGCTCGAAAAGGAACAGGCGCCCGTCTCGGTCACGCTCATCCACCCGGGCAGAATTGATACACCTTATAACGAGCATGCGCACAGCTACCTTGACAAACAGCCGGCTCATTATCGCTCCATGATCTATCCGCCGGAAGCGGTCGCCGAAGCTATCCTGTTTGCTGCCGAACACCCTAAGCGCGACATGTACATCGGCTCACAGGCCAAAGCCATCGCCATGCTGGGCGCGCTTTTCCCTCGTCTGACCGACAGACTGATGGAAAAAATCATGTATCACAGCCAGCATGCCGAAAGACCGTCCAAACCGCGAGAAGAAAGCGCGCTTTATGATGCGGGCTACGGTATGCATAACAGAGGAACAAATAAAGGATGGATGAGGTCAAGAAGCTACTACACGAAGGCGACGAAGCGCCCGATTGTATCGGCGGCTGTTGTTACCGGACTAGTGGCTTGGGCTGCCGCCAAACGATGCAGATAATCTCTGCCCATAAGAAAAACCCATGCTGTTCCAGCGAACCATGGGTTTTTGCTGTTAATCAATAAAAGCCTTGTTCATACGCCGCAGCAGCTCGCCGAACATCTCTTTTTCCTGTGTTGACCATTCTTGCAGCATCTGTTCATAACGTTCAAGGCGCTTTTGCTGATCGGCTTTTAAAATTTGTTTACCGAGTTTTGTAATGGTAAACAGGCTGACTCTCCCATCAGACGGGTCTGAGAAGCGATAGATGAGCTCCTTTGCCTCTAATGCAGCTGCTTGTCTTGAAAGAGTAGAAATATCAAGCTTAAACGATTCTGCCAATTCCTTAACACGAGCAGGCCCAAACTCATCCAATTGTCTCAGCAATAAGTACGAAGACCTCTCCAATTTCCCTGTTCTTTTCTCTGATTGATCCAGATAAACAGCTCTCCTGATAAATGTCGTCAGCTCATATTCAATTAATTCAACTGGATTTTGATTTTGCAATCGCTCTCGCTCCCTATTCCAATCTCCGGCATTGACAACATCATATATACTTGTATAATACAAATGTACATTAACTGAATAAATACAAGTCGTTATATGACTAAATCAATTATTATACTTGTATAGTACAATCATATAAAAAGAAAGTAAAGCGATTCCTCAGAACCATCCTAGAAGCAAGCACCAGAAAGGAGGAAGCTGTTCTCATTGGAGAGCAGCACTTGATGTGCAAGTCATACGAATTATTTTGCAAGTGTTGATATTATATGTATTTTTTATGATCGGGGAAGCCATTCAGCATCTGTTTCATTTACCCGTGTCAGGAAGCATCGTCGGATTGGTATTGCTGCTGATCTGCCTGGGCCTTCGTATTGTTCCCGTCTCCATCATTGAAGACGGATCAGGGTTTTTATTGTCCTTTCTTCCATTATTGTTCATCCCGGCCATGACAGGAGTGATGAACTATCCGTCACTTATTTCATTCAATGGTCTGATGCTGCTGATTACAGTCGTACTCAGCACCATCGTCACCATTATTGCAGCTGGATTCGCCAGCCAGCTATTAGAGAAAAAAGCAAAAAAACGTGAGGAGAAAGAGAAATGCAGCAAGCATGTATCGCGATCATTATAATTCTTTTAACAGTTGCCGCTTATGTAGCAATGGCCAAACTCTATAAACGATTCCCGCTTCCATTTCTGATCCCTGTTCTGACAACAACCATTTTGATTGTAGCGGTTTTGATGATATTTCATGTTTCCTATGAAGGCTATATGATCGGGGGGAAATGGATCAATTCTTTGCTTGGGCCGGCTGTCGTGGCACTGGCCTATCCGCTTTATAAACAATGGCATATCATTGTCAAACATTGTGTTCCCATTCTAGGCGGCGTCCTGGTCGGATTATGCATGGGAATGATCAGCGGGCTGATCTTCGCAGAAGCATTCGGGATTGATCATGATCTCTTATTATCCATTCTGCCAAAGTCGATCACAACCCCTGTCGCTATTCAGATCGCCGCCGGTCTTGGCGGCGTCCCTTCCATGACAGTCGTATTTGTCATGATTGCGGGCTTTTCAGGCGTCATCCTAGGGCCGCTTTTCTTAAAATGGCTTCGCATACGCAGTTCCCTTGGACAAGGCATTGCATTAGGCAGCGCCTCCCACGCACTAGGCACCTCCAAAGCATTGGAATATGGGGAACTGGCCGTCTCCATGAGTTCCGTCTCCATGACGCTTTGTGCGGTGCTCGGCTCATTCTTCGGCCCGCTCGTCGTCTGGCTGTTTCATATTTAACAAGAAAGACTCCCCCGGAGGAGGGCAGTCTTTTTTTGTGTGTAATCGTGACGCGGAGATAGTAAACTGATCATTAAATATTATGTCAGGAAAAGCAATTGACAGTGTCACTGATAAAATCAAGGATCAATTATCATTTGATAAAGTCCGTGCTCATGTGTCGAGTGCAGTAAATTCCATTGGCTTATAGAATAAGAAACCAAAAGCCGGCAAATTGCCTGCTTTTTTGCTTTCTCCAGACTGACATAGAGCTGTCTTACATAAGATATGTTTATCATTCACAAAATGAGGGTAATTCTTTCGTTGCACGATTAACATAAAGGAGGTTCAAATTGGACCACTTAGACTTGCATCATATTTTCGAACTAGGTTTTTTGCTGATTATGATCGCAGCCGGGATCACTGCGATTGCCAAGAAATGCAGGCAGCCTTATCCCATCGCACTTGTGATTGTCGGAACGATCATTGGACTTGTACATATTCCGCTCTTAGAGCCGCTTAAAGATTTTATTACGGAAGGGGAAGTCTTTAACTTCGTCATCATAACACTGTTCTTGCCGGCTTTATTAGGAGAAGCGGCGCTGAAACTTCCTTTTTCCCACTTGAGAGAAAACAAACGGCCCGTTCTGGCGCTGGCTTTCGGCGGTACACTCATCTCGTTTCTGATCGTTGGCTTTTCTTCCATGTGGCTTATGCATCTGGCCATTCCAGCGGCGTTTGTTTTTGCGGCGCTGATGAGTGCGACTGACCCCGTGAGTGTGCTGTCCATATTCAAAAGTGTCGGCGCGCCGAAAAAGCTTTCGATCGTCGTTGAAGGAGAAAGCCTGTTCAATGACGGGCTGGCGGTTGTATTGTTCAACATTTCCGCTTTTTACTTGATGACTTATCTGGATCTCGGCATCCAAGGCGCCGGTTTAGGCCTGTGGGAGTTTGTCAAAGTGATTTCTCTCGGCCTGATCATCGGAGGCATACTTGGATATGTCTTTTCCCAGCTCACCAAATACTTTGATGATTACCCTTTAGAAATTATTTTCAGTATCATTCTGTTTTACAGCTCATTTCTATTAGCGGAAATGGCAGGTGCCTCCGGGGTAATCGCTGTCGTAGTCGCCGCACTGATTTTCGGCAATTATGGCGCACGAATCGGCATGAGCCCGACGACAAAGCTGAATATCAATAACTTTTGGGACGTCGCCGCCTTGCTTGCGAACTCCCTTGTCTTTCTAATGGTCGGGCTTGAGATTACGAGAATTGACCTCACTGATAAATGGGGTTTGGCCGTTACGGCGATTGTGATTGTGCTCATCGCCCGAAGTGCCGCCGTCTATATCAGTCTGGCCTTTATCAAAAACTTTCCGGCTTCATGGCAGCATACGATTAATTGGGGCGGGCTGAAGGGTTCTCTATCCATCGCACTGGTGCTGAGCCTGCCGAGAGACTTTCCCGGGCGTGAAGACATTCTTGTGTTCGGCTTCAGTGTTGTTTTATTCTCCCTCGTTGTCCAGGGCCTCAGCATCAAACCGCTTCTTGAACGGTTAGGTGTGAACCAAAAAGATGAAGGCAATCAGGAATATGAGGAACTGCTGGCAAAAGGACATCGCTTAGAAACCGCCATCAAAGAAGTCCAGCAAGCCAAACACCATTTGCTTATACACGAAGCTGTCTCCAGCGAACTGACAGACCAATACAAAGAAGAGGTCAGCCGGCTGCATCAACAAACAAATCAATTATTCGAAACATACCCGGAACTCAAAAACAAACAACAAACTATCTTGAAGAAACATTCGTTATACGCCCAATACCAAGCGATTGAAAACCTATCAAAAGAAGATATCATCTCAAACGAAGTGGCTGAGCAAGAGCAATCCCGGATCATTGATGAAATCGTTCGTTTGGAAGACGATCATTAATCCACAAAAAAGCAGACTGTCAGCAGTC
Organism: Bacillus sp. FMQ74; assembly: GCF_001875785.1. Classification (NCBI taxonomy): domain Bacteria; kingdom Bacillati; phylum Bacillota; class Bacilli; order Caryophanales; family Bacillaceae; genus Bacillus; species Bacillus sp. FMQ74. Next base: position 75,629 of record NZ_MOEO01000011.1, read on the forward strand.
TGCTTTTTCCTTTATGATCTAAAAAAATCAATCAGCGGCTGAAAATCCTTAGACAAATCAACGTCATTCGGCTCTGCTTGAAGCAGGCGGTCAATCATACGCTCCAGTTCCTCAACATCATTCTTATCCGTATACTCAATGAAGTTTAAGCTTTCAAGCCAATCCCGGTATGAATGTTTGGCTTTGCCATAGCTATTTCCGAAGACAAGGCAAGGTGTTTTCGTGATAATCGAGAAAATCATCGCGTGAAGGCGGTCGGTAATCACCAATTTACTGGAGCCGATGCGGTCTAGCATCTCCATAAAATGCTTTTCACGATCGGCGTAATCGATGGTGTCGACCGTATCCAGCACCGTATCGGTACGCTCCGTGTAAGTTGTTTTTTCTGCCCACTTCTTCATCTGTGAAATAAAATCTTCGTCAGTCACTTTCTCCTTATCCGCTCTTAAAATAAAGAGAACGCCGTCCCGCTCGAGCTCTCGCGGCACAATATCCAAGGATAACACCATGTCCGGTGTAAAGATCACATTGGAGTTGAAGGTCTCTTTCACCACATCCAGTGTTTGCGTCTCACGCGCGGCAATCGTTAAGTTTGTATTTTGATGGTACGCATCCTGTGTTTTTTTCTTTTCCTTCTGTCCTTCCTCTGTATCCTCAAAATAAACGGATTGTGGCAGAGAAATCGATTTGTAGTCTTTAAACGCCGAGAAGACCTTTCTTCTGTCTTCCTCAATATCGAGATAAAGGTTTCCTAAGTTCCCTCCGCCTGTAAAGCAGACAATATCGTCTTCACGAATGATCTCCTTCACCAGTTCAATGCCCTCATCCGTCGCATAATCCATAATCTCAATGTATTCATAATACGGAAAGTGATTTTTGATAAATTTCTCTTCCGCATACGCAATCGCTTGGTCGCCAATGTTTGTGTAACTAGGGGAACCAAACAAAAATACCTTTCGTTTATCATTTAACAGAGCTTCCGGCTCCACATTTGGCGCAATGCCTTTTACTAGTTTTTTGCCTTTGATTTCTTGTACAGTCATATCTGCGTCCTCCTTCTGGGATGAATTCCTCATTATGTGTTAACTGTCTCTACCCCAAAAGAAGGATGGCTATGCATTGGCATGTGCACCGGCTATATCAAAAACATCGTTTTCGCCAATTTGATAGACGCCGCGATGTCCCGCGCCGTTCTTTCCATATATTCCGCGGCATGTTCAAACGCGTCTTCTAGAGGCACGGCTCCGGGAACGATGCTGAAAAGCGCATCGATGCCGTGCTGGTAGACGGCATCACTGTCCGGTGATATTGATCCCGCAATGCCGATGACGGGCACATCGTATGATTTAGCTGCCTTGGCCACCCCGATCGGCGTTTTTCCGTGAACCGTTTGGCTGTCAATCCGCCCCTCACCGGTAATTACAAGATCAGCATCCTGAACGATATTTTCAAAATCAACCGCTTCAAGAACAATATCAATGCCTCTTTTCAAGTCAGCCTGAAGAAAAGTCAGCAGGCTCCACCCAAGTCCGCCCGCTGCACCGGCGCCCTCTCTTTCTCGTAAGGTTGCTCCGAGCACTTTTTCTGCGATATCAGCGAAATGGCTTAAGTTCTGGTCTAGTACATCCATCATGTCGGACGTCGCGCCTTTTTGCGGCCCGAAAACAGCCGTAGCTCCTTTTGGCCCTGTTAACGGATTGTCCACGTCACAGGCGACTTCCAGTTTGACATTCTGCAACCTGGGATCAAGCCCGCTGATATCTATTGATGCAAGCTGAGATAGCGCGCCGCCCCCTGGGCCGATCTCGCGTCCTGAGTCATCAAGAAGCCTTCCGCCCAATGCCTGGATCATTCCAGCTCCCCCATCGTTCGTAGCGCTTCCGCCGATTCCGATGATCAAACGCTCCGCTCCCGCATCAAGAGCCGCTCCGATTAATTCTCCCGTTCCTTTTGTTGTAGTGACGAGCGGATTTCGTTTATCAACGGGCACCAGATGCAGCCCCGAAGCAGCAGCCATTTCAATCACAGCTGTTCTCCCATCACCCATCATGCCAAAAAACGCTTTTACCGGTTCCCCCAGCGGTCCTGTTACAACCTGCTCTAGGAACCTTCCATTTGTGGCATCAACCAGCGACTGGACGGTTCCCTCCCCGCCGTCCGCCATCGGCAATTTTCTGTAATCAGCACCCGGAAAGACCGATTTGAAACCTCTTTCTATCGCGTCGGCGGCCTCCAGAGCTGATAAACTTTCCTTAAAAGAATCAGGTGCAATGATGATTTTCATCCAAATCGCCTCTTTCAAAACATGATTCACTTAACCTACTGATCTCCAATGTACCACACTCACGCTGGAAATAAATACTATGTAATATGGTAAAAATTTAATTAAAAATTAGAAATGAAAGTGTTTGCATAAAAGAAACATTCACGTTATCATACTTGTATACAAGTATACTCCTTGAGTGAGGAAGGTGAGTGTATGCTAGACTCCAAAGACCTGTTGTATCCCGCAAAATGGCTCTCAAAAGCGTCAACCGGGGTTCGTGTCGCATACGAGCTGAGAATGCGGATCGTTTCAGGCCTGATTGAAAGCGGTACCATTTTATCAGAAAATACCATCGCCGCCGAGTTTTCAGTAAGCCGTTCGCCGGTTCGCGAAGCGCTAAAAATACTTGCATCCGAAAAAATCATCCGCTTAGAACGAATGGGAGCGGTCGTAATTGGTTTAACTGAGAAGGAAATCGCGGAAATTTATGATGTGCGTTTACTATTAGAAACATTTGTCTTTGAACGGCTTGTCAAAATAGACATTGAGCCTTTAGTTAAGGATCTCAGCAAAATTCTCGAAATGATGAAAGTTTCAATCAAGTATGAAGACGCTGACGAATTTTCATTTCAAGATGTGCTGTTCCATGAAACGATTATCAGAGCGATCGATCATTCATACATTCAAATGATCTGGAACAATCTAAAACCTGTCATGGAAAGCTTTATTCTTTTATCCATGCGGGTACGTTTAAAGGAAAAATACGAAGACTTCACAAGGATTTTAGATAACCATGAGCTTTATATTCAAGCCATCAAAACAAAGGATAGGGCGCTGATGATTCAGTCACTTCACCAAAACTTTGATGATGTGCAAGAAAAGGTAGAAGACCTGTGGCTCTCACAACAAATGCTGGCAAAAGGAGCTGAATACAACAATGACTAGTTATATGTTAGGAATCGATATCGGCACGACAAGCACAAAAGCTGTGCTATTCAGTGAAAACGGAGATGTGGTACAGAAAGAAAGCATCGGCTACCCGCTCTATACACCGGACATCTCAACAGCTGAACAAAATCCGGAAGAGATTTTTCAGGCCGTCATCCAAACAACAGCGAGAATTACAAAACAGCATCCCGAAAAACAGATCTCTTTCATTTCGTTCAGCAGCGCCATGCACAGCGTCATTGCAATCGACGAAAATGACAAGCCGCTGACGCCATGCATCACATGGGCCGACAACCGAAGCGAAAGCTGGGCGCATAAGATCAAAGATGAGTTGAACGGACATGAGGTGTACAAACGGACGGGAACACCGATTCATCCGATGTCGCCGTTAAGTAAAATTGCCTGGATCACGAATGAACGGAAAGAAATCGCTTCCAAGGCAAAAAAATATATCGGCATCAAAGAGTACATGTTTAAACAGCTGTTCAATGAGTATGTCATCGATTACTCCTTGGCATCAGCGACAGGCATGATGAACCTGAAAAGCTTGAATTGGGACGAAGAGGCACTGCGAATCGCAGGAATCACACCGGATCACTTATCCAAACTCGTGCCGACAACCGAGATCTTTCAGCATTGCAGCCCTGAAATAGCAATCCAGATGGGAATCGATCCGGAAACGCCTTTTGTTATCGGGGCCAGCGACGGCGTGCTCTCCAACCTCGGCGTCAACGCCATTAAAAAAGGCGAAATCGCCGTCACCATTGGAACAAGCGGTGCCATCCGGACAATTATTGACAAGCCGCAAACCGATGAAAAAGGGAGAATTTTCTGCTACGCCTTGACGGACAAGCATTGGGTGATCGGGGGACCTGTGAACAATGGGGGCATCGTCCTTCGCTGGATCAGAGACGAGTTTGCCTCTTCCGAAATCGAAACAGCGACTCGGCTGGGCATTGATCCATATGACGTGCTGACGAAAATTGCCCAACGCGTCAGACCCGGTTCTGACGGTCTGCTGTTCCACCCATATCTCGCTGGAGAACGTGCTCCGTTGTGGAACCCAGATGTACGCGGCTCCTTTTTTGGCCTGACTATGTCGCATAAGAAAGAGCATATGATACGCGCCGCATTGGAGGGCGTCATTTACAACCTGTACACGGTGTTCCTGGCGTTAACAGAATGCATGGATGGCCCGGTAACCCGCATCCAAGCGACAGGGGGATTTGCAAGGTCGGAGGTTTGGCGCCAAATGATGTCGGACATCTTCGAATCAGAGGTTGTCGTTCCGGAAAGCTACGAAAGCTCATGTCTCGGCGCCTGCATTTTAGGCCTGTATGCAACAGGAAAAATCGATTCTTTCGACGCCGTGTCCGACATGATCGGCAGCACATACAGACATACGCCGATCGAAGACTCAGCCAAAGAGTACAGAACATTAATGCCGATTTTCATCAATCTATCAAGATCATTAGAAAATCAATATACGCAAATTGCAAATTATCAGAGGGGCTTAATCACACACAAATAGTACATGACATGAAGGGGAGGGCATTACCATGCCGTTAATCATCGTTGCACTTGGGATCTTAGCATTACTATTTTTGATTATGGGCTTAAAATTAAACACATTTATTTCCCTGCTGGTCGTATCGTTCGGCGTGGCACTGGCACTCGGGATGCCGTTCGATAAAGTTGTCAGTTCCATCGAAGCAGGAATAGGGGGGACTCTTGGCCACATCGCGCTTATCTTCGGACTCGGTGCGATGCTGGGCAAGCTGATCGCTGATTCAGGAGGCGCACAGCGCATTGCGATGACGCTCGTTAACAAATTCGGTGAGAAAAATATTCAATGGGCTGTTGTCATTGCCTCATTCATTATTGGGATTGCGTTATTTTTTGAAGTAGGACTCGTTCTATTAATTCCGATTGTCTTTGCGATTTCAAGAGAATTGAAGATTTCTATTTTATTTCTCGGAATACCGATGGTCGCAGCACTATCCGTCACGCACGGTTTCCTGCCGCCGCACCCGGGACCTACGGCGATCGCCGGTGAGTATGGCGCAAACATTGGAGAAGTGCTGCTGTACGGCTTTATCGTTGCTGTTCCGACAGTGCTCATCGCAGGACCGTTATTTACAAAGTTCGCAAAAAAAATCGTTCCTGCATCATTTGAGAAAAACGGCAATATTGCATCACTCGGCACACAAAAAACGTTTAACCTTGAAGAAACACCCGGCTTTGGAATCAGTGTCTTTACTGCAATGCTCCCGATTATCATCATGTCGGTCGCGACCATTATCGACCTGCTTCAAGAAACAATCGGGTTTGAAGATAATGGCGTTTTAGCTTTTATCAGATTGATTGGAAACGCGTCGACTGCTATGATTATTTCGTTATTGGTCGCAGTCTATACAATGGGGATCAAACGCAACATTCCAGTCAAAACTGTGATGGACTCTTGTTCAACTGCCATTTCACAAATCGGCATGATGCTTTTAATCATCGGAGGCGGCGGCGCCTTCAAACAAGTGCTGATCAACGGCGGTGTTGGTGATTTCGTAGCAGACTTATTCAAAGGAACGGCATTATCGCCAATCATTCTGGCATGGCTTATCGCGGCGATCCTGCGCATTTCTCTAGGTTCAGCCACTGTTGCCGCTTTAAGCACAACAGGTTTGGTCATACCGTTATTGGGGCATTCTGATGTTAACCTGGCGTTAGTCGTGCTCGCAACAGGCGCCGGAAGTGTCATCGCTTCACACGTCAATGACGCCGGCTTCTGGATGTTCAAGGAATACTTCGGATTAAGCATGAAAGAAACATTTGCCACATGGACATTGCTGGAAACCATTATTTCCGTTGCTGGACTGGGATTCATTTTATTGTTAAGTTTAGTTGTATGAAATTAAGAAGGAGCTGTAACACATGTTGAATACGATTGGTGTCATAGGCTTAGGCGTAATGGGAAGCAACATCGCCTTAAACATGGCAAATAAAGGTGAAAACGTCGCTGTCTATAATTACACCAGAGATTTAACGGACCAGCTTGTCCAAAAGCTGGATGGACAATCGCTCAGCCCGTATTACGAGCTAGAGGACTTTGTTCAATCGTTAGAGAAACCAAGAAAAATCTTTTTGATGGTCACAGCGGGTAAACCCGTAGATTCCGTCATCCAATCATTAAAGCCTTTGCTTGAAGAAGGCGACGTCATCATGGATGGAGGAAACTCCCATTATGAAGACACAGAAAGAAGATATGACGAGCTGAAGGAAAAAGGGATCGGCTACCTGGGAGTCGGCATTTCCGGCGGTGAAGTCGGCGCATTAACAGGGCCTTCCATCATGCCGGGCGGAGATCGCGACGTCTATGAGAAAGCCGCTCCTATCCTGACAAAAATCGCAGCTCAAGTCGGAGATGACCCTTGCTGTGTCTATATCGGACCAAAAGGGGCAGGGCACTTTACAAAAATGGTGCACAACGGCATTGAGTATGCCGACATGCAGCTGATTGCAGAAGCGTATACGTTTCTGAGAGAAACGCTGCGTCTGCCGCTTGATGAAATTGCATCTATTTTTGAAACATGGAATCAAGGTGAGCTGAAAAGCTATTTAATAGAGATTACAGCTGAGATTTTACGCAAAAATGACGAAAAAACAGGGCAGCCTCTGATCGATGTCATTCTTGATAAAACCGGCCAAAAAGGGACCGGAAAATGGACGAGCATGCAGGCGATTGATAACGGCATCCCGTCCACGATCATCACAGAGTCCTTGTTCGCCCGCTACTTGTCATCCTTAAAAGAAGAACGTATGGCAGCTCAAGACGTGTTAGCAGGACCGGAAAGTGAAGAAAAACACTTTGATAAAGACACGTGGATTGAATACGTCAGACAGGCTCTTTACATGGGGAAAGTATGCGCCTACGCACAAGGCTTCGCCCAATACAAAATGTCATCTGAGCTTTACGGCTGGAACCTGCCGCTCAAAGACATTGCCTTGATTTTCCGAGGCGGCTGCATCATCCGCGCTGATTTCCTAAACGTGATCAGCGAAGCATTCAGTGAGCAGCCAAATCTGGCAAACCTGCTGATCGCGCCTTATTTCACAGATAAGCTCCATGCCTATCAAACAGGCCTTCGAAAAGTCGTTTGCGAGGGTATCAGCACCGGAATCTCTTTCCCATGCTTAACTACCGCGCTCTCTTATTACGACGGCTACCGCACAGGGCGTTCCAATGCGAACCTCTTGCAGGCGCAGCGCGATTACTTTGGCGCTCACACGTACGAACGGACTGATATGGACGGCGTTTTCCATACGAATTGGTCTGAATAACCTGTCATCAAAAACACGGTCAGTTTTCAACTGAACCGTGTTTTTTTCTTCTATCCCAAACAACAGAAGACATAAGTTATGTTTTAAATATCATAAACAGTGATACAATAATAGCTAGAAACAATCCCCAAGATCATCATGTGACAGCAGCTTGCTGTTCCGTTCTATTCTGCTTTTGGCCATTGTCCTTTGCCCTTGCCCATGGTGTCATAAAATGTTCAAATGCCAAAACGGCCTGTCATTCTGATTTACAAAAGTCCCTGAAAACCTTGTCTAATTGAGAATCAGCCTCTCATCTGTTATAAAAGAAATGCATAAATCCTACCTGTCACACCTTTAGTAAGATGAAAAAAAGTAGGTTATGGCTTGACAAAAAATATATATTAATTAATAATTCATATATAATTAGAATTATTATTGAAAGCGAATATGCTTTCTAATACATTTTTAGGAGGAATATACATTATGTCTTTAATCGGTAAAGAAGTACTTCCATTCGAAGCAAAAGCATTCAAAAACGGTGAATTCATCGATGTAACAAACGAAGATTTGAAAGGCCAATGGAGCGTATTCTGCTTCTACCCAGCAGATTTCTCTTTCGTATGCCCAACTGAGCTAGAAGATCTTCAAAACCAATACGCTGCACTTAAAGAATTAGGTGTTGAAGTATACTCTATCTCTACAGATACTCACTTCGTACACAAAGGCTGGCATGACAGCTCTGAAAAAATCGGCAAAATCACTTACGCAATGATCGGTGACCCATCTCAAACGATCTCTCGCAACTTCGATGTTCTTGACGAAGAAACTGGTCTTGCTGACCGCGGTACATTCATCATCGATCCAGATGGCGTCATCCAAACTGTAGAAATCAATGCAGGCGGTATCGGCCGTGACGCAAGCAACCTTATCAGCAAAGTAAAAGCAGCACAATACGTTCGTCAAAACCCAGGTGAAGTTTGCCCGGCTAAATGGGAAGAAGGCGGCGAAACTCTTACACCTAGCCTTGATCTAGTAGGTAAAATCTAAGGAGTGCATTCCATTGGTACTTGATGCAAATATCAAAGCACAATTAAATCAATACATGCAGCTAATTGAGAATGATATTGTTCTCAAAGTTAGCGCAGGCGAAGATGACACTTCTAAGGACATGCTGGCTCTCGTTGATGAGCTGGCTTCCATGTCATCAAAAATTTCAGTTGAAAAAGCTGAATTAAACAGAACGCCAAGCTTCAGTGTCAATCGTGTCGGAGAAGACACTGGCGTTACATTCGCCGGTATCCCTCTGGGCCACGAATTCACATCATTAGTCTTGGCATTGCTCCAAGTGAGCGGCAGACCGCCTAAGGTAGACCAAAAAGTCATTGATCAGGTGAAAAAGATCAGCGGTGAATACCACTTTGAATCTTATATCAGCCTGACATGCCACAACTGTCCTGACGTTGTACAAGCTTTAAACATGATGAGCGTGCTGAACCCGAACATTACGCACACGATGATCGACGGTGCAGCATACAAATCAGAAGTTGAAAGCAAAAACATCATGGCAGTGCCGACCGTTTACCTGAATGGCGAATCCTTCGGAAGCGGCCGTATGACGCTTGAAGAAATTCTTGCGAAATTGGGCAGCGGCGCAGATGCATCTGAGTTTGCTGACAAAGAGCCGTTTGACGTTCTTGTTGTCGGAGGCGGACCTGCTGGTGCAAGTGCAGCGATCTACACTGCACGTAAAGGCATCCGCACTGGGGTTGTCGCTGAACGCTTCGGCGGACAGGTTCTTGACACTATGAGCATCGAAAACTTCATCAGCGTCAAAGCAACGGAAGGACCGAAGCTTGCTGCAAGTCTTGAAGAGCATGTGAAGGAATATGATATTGATGTCATGAACCTTCAGCGTGCGAAACGCCTTGAGAAGAAAGATCTGTTCGAACTTGAACTCGAAAACGGCGCTGTCCTGAAAAGTAAAACAGTAATCCTTTCAACAGGTGCACGCTGGCGCAATGTCAACGTACCTGGTGAACAAGAGTTCAAAAACAAAGGTGTCGCATACTGCCCGCACTGTGATGGGCCATTGTTTGAAGGCAAAGACGTAGCGGTTATCGGCGGCGGAAACTCTGGAATCGAAGCAGCGATTGACCTTGCAGGTATTGTCAATCACGTTACTGTGCTAGAGTTCGCGCCAGAACTGAAAGCAGACGAAGTCCTGCAAAAACGTCTCTACAGCCTGCCAAACGTCACTGTCGTGAAAAATGCACAAACAAAAGAAATCACAGGCGATCAGAGCGTTAACGGCATCACATACGTAGACCGCGAAACAGGCGAAGAAAAACACGTTGAACTCCAAGGTGTATTCGTCCAAATCGGTCTCGTGCCAAACACAGAATGGTTAGACGGAACGGTTGAACGGAACCGCATCGGCGAAATCATCGTCGACAAACACGGTGCGACAAGCGTTCCAGGCTTATTTGCTGCCGGCGACTGCACAGACAGCGCGTACAACCAAATCATTATTTCGATGGGATCAGGTGCAACTGCCGCTCTCGGCGCGTTTGATTACCTTATTCGTAACTAATACAAGAAAGCCGCAATATTGCCAGATTGGCAGCATTGCGGCTTTCTTTTTTATTAGAAAAATATTTCTTATTTCCCTTATAATATACAAGGCACGTCAATTTATCTTAAAATGAAATGCCAAATGTGAATCTAAAAAAAGCCTTTACATATATATTGTTTTAAGTTATTCTTAAAGCAATATATATGTTACTTTGATAGACAAAAGGATATTATATAAAAAGGAGATAATGGTTTGCTCCCCACAAACCATTATCTAACCTGCTCTAAATTACTTAAATAGTTTTTCAAGACCATAAATTGCACCACCAGTTGCAGCGCCGCCTCCAATTATTTTTAAAGCTCCTTTTACAATAGCACCCATTTTCTCACCTTCTTTCTTAAAATCTATTTAAAATTATCCGAAAATTTTCTTAAGCCCAGCGTATGTAGCGCCTCCGGCTGCTCCACCAACAAATGCCTTTCCCAAAAATTTTGCAACTGCTCCCATACTTTTCACCTCTTTTCTAAAATCAATAATGTTTACTTCCCAACAATTCTACTGCCAGCTTCCCAGCCTAGCCAGTTAGCAGCTACTCCACCAATGACTTTTAAGCCACCTCTTACAATAGCACCCATTTTCTCACCTTCTTTCTAAATCATTTGAATTATAAGGATAAATAATGTTAATATTATCCGCATGAAGAGATTAATATAATTTTAGGAAATAGTCAATACTTTTATCCTAAAAATTGAAAGGAGTTATTTAATTTGAAAAAAGAAAAATCTTTTACTAACTCAACTATTTTCTTTTTAATAATTTGTATTTTAGGTGGTATGCTTTTTCTTTTAACAAAATAAGTTTATTTATGTTTAGTATTTAAATCTATAATTCCTCTATATAAGCATATAGGGGAATTGTTTTTGCTATTCTAAATCCAAGTACCTATTGTCTAGGTAAATATCAATTGATTCTTTGGTAAATATATGTATAATTGATTATGATTAATCAATTAAATTCCCAAAAGGAGTCAATTACGTGGAAAACAAAAGTAGTTTAGGTACTCTTTGGAAAAAAACATCCCCTCCAAAAACACCTTTAGTTATAGGTATATTATTAAGTCTTATTAATACAGCTTGTTCTTAATTATTCCGTTATTAATTAAAGAACAGATCGAAGTGTTAACTAGTGGATTTTCTGCTAGTTTGTTGACCATAATAATCATTTTGTTCTTACTAGAGTTAACTTCAATGTCTATTTCTCTTTATCTTTTAGCTTTTGTAGGACAAAAAATTGTTGCAAGACTTAGAGAGAAAATTTGGGGTAAATTATTAAAACTTGATGTTGACTTTTACAATAGAAATCAAACAGGAGAAATAATAAGCCGTGTAACTAATGATACTTCGGTGACAATGAATCTTTTATCAACGGATATTGCAGATTTATTTTCTGGGATATTATCAATAATCGGATCATTAG
>NZ_MOEO01000012.1:0-83167 GCF_001875785.1 Bacillus sp. FMQ74
GAACGTTATATGAGAAATATATGTACTTGCGAACTTTAAAAAGAAATTTAGACTTATTGTTGAATGATGAAAATAAAAAAGATCGTCAAAGTTATTTATAATTTAATATCATTAGTTTACTAATAGATGAACAATTACCATCACATCTGGCTTTAGAAGGAATCAAACTTAAAACTGAAGAGGATAAGTACCTAAGAGAAGCAAATAAAACATACGAATTGATATACAAAGAATTCGTAGAAAGCAAGGAAATAATTAGCGATGAGGAAATTAAAAAAATGAGTTCCGAATTGCTTAAGACCTCAACAAATCTTCTTACTGTTACTAATAAAATTTAAGTATGAATAACAAGTGAATTGGTAAATCTTAATGGTAAGTAGAAAACAATAAGAAAGGCGATTTTATGTGGACGAGTTTGCTCACTATAAATTGAAGATTGATGCTAAACCCAGTATGTTTCATGGCAAGACAGTTAGAAAAAATCTAACTGATACTCTATGGCGTAAAAAAATCAGGGCTGCAATTCTTGAAAGAAAGAAACACAGGTGCGTGATTTGTAATTATACTCCTCACATCAACGATTTACGAAGACTTCATGTACATGAGGTAGAAGAATATGATTTTGAAAATGGGGTTGTTAAGTTACTAGATCTAAACTTGATATGCGTAGACTGTCATTCATTTCAACACTTCAAACGATCTCAATTGGTTCTAACTAAAGATCAGTTAGCTAATCTAGCCAAACATTTTTGTAATGTGAATAATTGCACGATGGAGGATTACAAACAATATAGGCAAAGTCTAAAAGAAAAACGTTTCAATGAGATTCAGGAAGAGATAAGACGAGAATTGCAACATAAAAAGCCGGTAGGGAAAAAACATAGTACTGATATAAGGTTCGCAATCCTAGGTGATATCCCATATAAAGATTTAGTTATTGAACGCTTAAAGTATAAAGGCGTATATTACAACCTACAAGTTAAAGACAAGGGTTTATCCTAGGAACTCTTGTCTAAATAAAATAGGAATTTTAAAGAGAATACAAATACAAAAAATATGCATAAAATTATTGACTCATAATGTGATCTATAGTATTATTAAGTTAACCAATAAAGACAACAAAAAGAAATGAGGGGAAATAATGGAGTTAGTAAGGATAGCTATGAAGAAAGACTTGGAAAATGACAACTCTTTAATGAATAAATGGGCAACAGTAGCTGGCCTTAAAAACCCCAATCCTCTTTATGACTTCTTAAACCATGATGGGAAAACTTTTAATGAATTTTCTTCAATAGTCAACATTGTTAAGAGTCAGTATCCAGACCGTGAATATGAATTAATGAAAGATTACTGTTTAAACCTAGATGTTAAGACAAAGGCAGCAAGAAGTGCATTGGAGTACGCCGATGCAAATATGTTTTTTGAAATAGAAGATGTTTTAATAGATTCTATGATTTCTTGCAGTAATATGAAAAGTAAAGAATATGGAAAAGTGTATAAAATACATAGAGATCTGTCTAACTGTGATATTACTGAATTTGAGGCAGTGAAAAGACTCGGTAAATTAAATATTAAAACACCTGAAATGAATTCTTTCTCAAGACTCTTGCTGCTTTATCATTATTTAAGCACTGGTAACTTTTCTCCGATGGCCCAACTTATAAAACAAATTGACCTAAGTGAGATTTCTGAAAACATGTACATTAGAAATACATATCAAACAAGAGTTCTTGTTCTAATGTCTAATATAAAGCTAAATGAAAATTTATTAGAGGAGTGCAGAGAGTACTCTGAAATGGCTTTGGAAAGTACAAATATCCAGAGGTTTCAGGTTTTCAGCTATTTAACAATTGGTAACTCTCTTTTATTTTCGAATTATGAATTGGCTCAAGAAAACTTTTTAAAAGGGCTAAGCGTTTCTGCTCAAAATGAAAATTACAACACGATTTTCCAACAGGCACTCTGCTTCTTAAATAATGTTTGGCGCAAAGAAAATAAGTGGATTAATTTCGATTCTGAGTCAATTATGGATTTGCAGGAACAAGCTCATTGTTTTATCAACTTTAATGAAAATTCCAAAGCAAAAAAAGTTTTGGATAAACTAGACCTTTTACATCATAACGATAATGAGATTGCAATGCATTATTATTTGAAAGGGAGACTTGAACAAAATAAAGCAAGTTTCTATTCTTCAATCGAGTATTTTAAAAAGTCTAATGACAAATTCCTTATTAGGCTGCCGTTGTTAGAACTGCAAAAAGGTGAAAATCAAAAACTTTTAGAATTACTTTTACTTTAAAGGAGGTGAGACAATGAAAAAACTTATTATGGCTTTAGTTATCTTAGGCGCACTAGGCACTTCTTACATAAGTGCAGATTCTTCAATCCAACAAGCTTCAGGTGATTATGAGGTTGCTGGAATGCCACGTGGAGCATAAAATCCATTGACACATAAAGTTATTAGTATTATCATTTTACTTAATTAAATTAATCAGAGAAAAGGAAGACGTTTGGCTCTTTTGAGCTAAGCGTCTTTTGTAGTTTTAAGGCCATCACTTAAATATTAAGTTTTTATAACATCTAGTGATCAACTCCAGGTACATACACCCTAACTAAAAATGAAATGCATTACAAAGCAGCACATTCGCAAAAAAAATTGCGTGGAATGTGCTATTTGTCGTTAAAAAAATCTTTACTTCCCTTATGTAATGCATTACAATTGCTATAGATGCAAAAGATAAAAAATATGTATATAGGAGGTTGGTGGTATGTCCGCAATTAGTTACTTAAAAAACAGTATGACAATGCATAAAACCATTTACCAAAAGAAAGTTGAAAGCTTAGTTAAAAATGATCTATTCTTTCAAGAAAAAAGCATTGAAAAGTCAAAAATAATGAAGAATGAAAATGTTAGAAAACAACTAACTAAAGGATACATGAAATTGCTAAGTGAATACAAGGAGGATTAATGATGCATGTTGTAGAACTTAGGTCTACAAATCATAAAGATATTGATGCCGATTTTGTTTTAAATGCAAAACAAACTTACATAGAGAGTGTACTAAACATAAGAAAAATGATTGTTAATGCAAAAACTGAAGATGATCTACATGGTGCAAAAATAGAGATAGCAGCGTTATTAAAAGATCTAAATAGAGTATTATTAGGTGGAGATGGATTAAAAAGAAGCATTGAAAATAATCCACATTTTATATCCCTAATACATTTTGCTAAGAATTTAAAACGACACATTGTAATTGAATTTGAAGAGTTTATTTATCAACCATAACATATACGCACTGCAGTCTATAGTATACATAAAAAATAGGAGGTTGACATGTCAGAGCGAATAAAACAGCTAATGGTCAAACGTGGCATCACAATAGAGGAATTGTCAGGGGAGACAATGATTGATATTCAGACATTAAACAAAATCATTGAAATGCCAGATGAATCAGATGTTACAACCATAAAGCTTATCGCTCTGGTATTGAATGTCTCTATTGATGAGTTATTGGATGAGAAAGGAGGAGAAGATAATGCAAAATAAAGTTAAACAATTAAAAAATTATGCGGTTTACGATGATATCGAAGGCTTTTTAATCAATAAAGATATAAGAAGTAGCTCTGGGAATTCTAACTATATGATGCCTTCCTCAACTACAAGAGTGTCTAATACCAGAAAGAATTATGAAGGGGATATTAAGCAGTTCTTTAGTGTGATTAAAGGGAAAGATGTCAAAAGTCTAGTTCCGGACGATTTAGTTGTAAGTAAAAGCGAATTGAGCAACTATGTTAAGTATCTTCAGGAAAAGGGATTAGTTAATAATAGTATTAACAGAAAAATGACCTCTTTGAAGATGCTCTATACATATTTAGAGCATGATTATAAAGACTATATTGATCTGTCGGTGTTCAATACTGTTGAAAGGCTTAAAACAGTAACTAAAAACTGGGATAAAACAACCCAGACAGAAGCGGAAAGAATTGCCCAGGATATGTATATAAATGAAAGACAGAAGCCTTTAATGAAAAAGCTGTTTGTTAAATTCGCCATCAGAACTTCTTTTCGTGTAAGTGCGATTTTGCGCGTAAGATGGAAAGACATACAGCTTGATGAAAGTACAGGCCATTATATAGTAACAGTTATTGATAAAGGATCTCAGGTTGTGTCTACAGGCATTAACCAGGTATTTTATGAGGAATTGTTGCAGCTGAAGGAAGAGGATGACAGCGAAACTGAATTGGTTTTTCAGGGGCTTTCGGAACAATCTTTACGACACTCCTTGAAAAGGTCGAAAAAAAGGTTAGGTATACCTCCTGAAAGAGAATTAGTCTTACACTCATTTAAGGGGGTAGGAATTGACTATGTCTATGAGAATTCTGGTCACGATTTACTTGCAGCAAAAGAACAAGGAAATCATAAAAACACATTAACGACAGAGAGATATATGAGCAGAAAGATTAACATAGCGAACTCTGCTGGTGTAACAATGGATGAAAAAATCGATATAAAACCACTATATGAAGCAACTCAAGAGGATTTTATTAGTTTTTTTGAAAACGCTGATCTTGTTACATTAAAAAAGTTTATAAAGCATGTAAATGAGCGATAATCATTTTTTCGGCATATTACTCAGTTCAAATGATAATTCTTCTTGATTAACCAGATTGCCTTTGGTAACTTTAAATTTAGCAACATGACATGAGGTGAAAGGCTATATGACAGTGATCTTTGATCAGTCTGCAAATGAGAAACTGCTTTCAGAAATGAAAGATGCTATCTCGAAAAATAAACACATAAGATCTTTTATTAACGATATTCAATTAGAGATGGCTAAAAATAAAATTACTCCAGGGACAACACAAAAATTAATTTACGATATAGAAAATCCAGAAGTCGAAATTTCTAAAGAATATATGTACTTTTTAGCCAAGTCACTATACTCAGTTCTGGAAAGTGAAAGATTTAATCCACGAAATTACTTCACAGAAACGGATATGAGAGAAATTGAAACGTTATGGGAAGGATCTGTGGAGGAAGATGTAAAATTTCCGTATACATTCAAACAAGTTGTAAAGTATTCGGATGATAATTATTTCTTCCCAATCACTGCTAAAGAGTTGTTTATGCTATTTGAAAATAAGTTATTGCACTATAATCCTAATGCTCAAAGAACGAACAAAACGAAAAAACTAGAGGGCTCAGATATTGAGATACCTGTACCGCAGCTCAATAAACAATCGGTTGAAGAAATAAAGGAACTGTTCTTAGAGGGGAAATTAATTAAATCAGTTTTTACCTTTAATGCACGTGTAGGAAGTGCAAGTAGTGGTGAAGAATTAATATATGATGAAGACAGTATGTCACTTACAGTGACTGAAGACACCATTTTAGACGTTTTAGATGGGTATCACCGACTAATAGGCATTACTATGGCTATAAGACAACATCCTGAGTTAGATCATTTGTTTGAAGAAACCTTTAAAGTGGACATCTATAACTACACTCAAAAAAGGGCGAGAGAGCATTTTGGGCAACAAAACACAATAAATCCAGTGAAGAAATCTAAAGTAGCTGAGATGAGCCAAAATGTTTATTCTAATAAAATTGTTAAGTTCATTCAGGATAATAGCATAATTGGTGATTATATAAAGACAAATGGAGACTGGATAAATCAGAATCAGAACTTACTTATAACTTTTTCTGACTTCAAAAAGGCAATTGAAAGAAGCTATTCTAAAAAAGATTTTTCTACTCAGGCAGACATATTAAAAACTGCAAGATACCTTACATCTTTCTTTGATGCTTTAGCTACACAATATGTAGATGAGTTCTTAGGTGATATAGCAAAAGAACGGAAGAGAAGTTTTGTAAACAACTATTTGTTCTTTAATGGTTATGTGGTATTAGCTAAGAAATTGCAATTAGATGGTGTAAGTCTGGACGATTTGGAAAGTAAGATTAATGATGTTTTAAGCTCTATAGACTTTAGTAAGAAAAATAAGTTGTGGGATGAATTAGGTGTAGTAGACAAGAATGGAAACGCTAAGTCACCACAAAAGATATGGAATTTCTTTAACAATTTAAAAATAGACGAGTAATTACTTAGGAGTTGTTTGCTGCAATGTTCAATAGTGAGATTAAGGAAAAATATCTAGATACCTTATCTGAAGGTATGGTTTTGCAGATGAGACCTATTTTTGCAAAAGCAGAGATTACTGAGACTTTATATAATAAGGACATTTATGATTTCACATCAATGCAAATTTTAGAGCTAATACGATCATTCGATCAAACCACTATCGGTAGTGTTCGTAGAACCTTAGCATTATTGTCATTGTATATTGATTGGGCAATTTCATATAAGTTAAGTAAAGGATTAACCAATTTAGCAAGAACTATTTCAGAAGAAGAGCTTTATGAGTGTCTTGGGGATAAAAAATTATATATTACTTATAGTGAATTAGAGGAAATGGAAAGTCAATTAGTTAATTATCAATCTAAGGCTGTATTAAGACTGTTGTTTGAAGGGGTTTCAGGTTTAGCTCATTCTGAATTGCTAAGTTTAACGAAAAAGCAAGTTGAGGATGCAATGCTAAACGGTAACGTTTTAACTCTGTATGACTCAAAACACGGTGAACGAAAACTAAAAGTAAGTAGTGAATGTCTTGTTATTGCCTTAAATGCAGCTCAAGAAACTAAATATAAATTAAAGAATGGGAAGGCAAAAGGCCAAACAAAAGAAGTCTTTTTAGTTGAAAATGATTATGTAGTTAAAACAAAAAGAACGTCCAATAAAGGAGACGGCCAAGCAAGCAAATTTGTCATAACTAATCTAATTACTGATATATCTGAGTTCTTTAAAATTAACTTTTTAACACCAAACACTATTGTTAGATCTGGTCATTTGTATAGAGCATATCAGCTTTATAAAGAGAAAGGGGTTATCGATAACTCTGTAAGGTATCAGATTATAGATGACTTTAATTTAAGAGTGAAATCCAAATATCGAGCAGTGTATTCAATGCAAGATTATATTAATGAGGAAGAAGTTAATAAATATTACGCAGAAGAACTAGGTTTAAAAGAGACGACCATTTAAATATGAAATCCATTTGACTATTTTGGTTAAATGGATTTTTTTTATCTCAAAAAATTGTGAAAAAATTCGCATTTCGACAAAAATAGACAAAATAATCACTTTAAATACATGTTTAAATGTAGTAAGATGGTCATGTAAACCATATGGTTTACTAAGGAGGAGACCAAGACCAAAGTCTTAGTCGTTTCAATGCCTTTCAACCTTGAATTCATAGAGGTCTTCGACATTACAATCTAAAGCAGCAGCAATTCTTTTTGCAGTTCTAATAGACATGTCCACTTTAACCAACCGATTATAGTCGCTCAGCTGCTGTTTCTTGATCCCAGTTATCTCTGAAAGTTCATTGATTGTAATGTCTTTCTTTCTACATAGTTCAGGTATCAAGCATTGCCCGATCTCAACTTTAATCATAATCGGACATCCTCCTGCGTTCTGTTATGGAAAGACATAATACATATCATACCATACGAAGCCGATAAATAACCACTAGCATAACACCTACTTTCTATGTATAATGATTATACAAAACAGAACGCACGTTCCCTTAATGACTTAAGGGTTTATCACAGAAAATTGAACATAGGAGAATGAGGATGGCAGGTTATTTAAACAATATTGCACTGAGTCTGGAGATTGTACTCAAAAACAAAGCAGATAGTCCAGAAGTCTCTGAAACATTGGTAGCCAGGATTTGTGAAAATTTACTTTTATCTAAAGAAGTCTCGTTTTTAAAAGCTGACGGATCAGTTGAAAATTTTAAATTAAATGATATGGAATATGAAATAACAAATACAGAAGAATTGCCTGAGTAAAAATAAAAAAAAGAAAGACTCCGTTAAACATAATGTAAACAGCAGCAAGAGGAGAATGAAGGTATTGTTTTGAATATATTTGTTGATCAAGATAATTACAAAGAGGTTAGTCTAAGACTTACAAAAAAATTGCTGACTTCAGAACATTATCAATTCCTACTTGGTTTCAAGGGGGAGAAATTAGATATTACAATTTCAGTTACACCACAAAGCCTCGTTAAGCTTAGGGATGACATCAATGAATTGATCTTTATGTTCTCAGATTAAAATTAGATTCGGTCACATAAATTGGCCGAATCTAATTGACAGATATTAATTGCTGGGTTATAGTTTATACAAATACAAATAATATGTATAAAGGAGTTGATAAAGAGAGCTATGTTGCTTGATGAAAAGCTCGAAAAATTAATGAAAACGGTTTTGCGATTAAAAGCATATAAAGAAGAGGAAAATTTACGAAGGGTCATCGGAGAATTTCATTCAATAATTGATTATGCTTACGAGGGGATGTATATAGCTGAAGATATGTTAAGAGAAGAAGAAAGTAAGGGTAAAGAAGTAAGTACATATTGAATTGTGTAATTTTCACTCAGGAAACAAAATTAAAATTAGTGTATAAAATGTAAGTTTTATTGAGATTGGAATTATAGGAGAATGCGGAATGAAAATCCCAACAAGGATAGAGAGAGCTATTGAAGAAGCGTCAACTCACTTTGAAATAGCTGTTAAGTACAGTGGAGAAATTCGTGAATGGTTAAGCAGTAGAGGAATAGCAAACGATGCAACATTTGATATGTTAATAGATTGTATCGAAGAAGGAGCGGGGGATGGAGAAGATTTTAAAGTATTTCTTGAAAGCCACACTAAAAAAGAATTGACGCAGGAAAACAGTCTTTTTTAAGAATAAGGAGGGCGCGGAGTGATGAACGTTAAAGTGAAGCGTATTGAATATAAGCTTTGGTACGAAGTTGAGTTCGGTTGGAAGCATTTCAGTTTCGGCGCCAATGATGATAAAACTGCATTGGAATACGCGGAGGAATACGTAAATAATAACAACCTCATAAATTATAAAGTGGAAAAAATAACGAATGAGAGATTGTTTTGGACTGAGGAGGACGTGAAGTGAATCCTGAAGAAAAGAACGAATTGAAGTTCCGAATGATTACGCCAGGGGGAAAGGTATTTCCGGTTAACCCTTCACCCATTGAAAATTGGGATAATGATATTTGGAAAGGATTTAATGAACAGAAACAGGTTTTCGATGCAGAGATTAAAAAGGCATTTGAACACTGTAACGTACCACTGGAAGAAGCAATTAAACGGGCGGAATTAGCCATAGATAAGAACGACAACACTGTTCTGACAATAGACAAAACGATCAGTTTTAATCCATATAAACCTGAATTTTTATATTCAGAAGGAAAAGCAATACAGAGAATCAAACGACTTTATGAGGAGGGTGCAGAGTGAAAAGCACTGAGGATCCAGTACCAATTGATTTTAAAAAATGGAATCAGAAAGATAAGGATAAAAGCAGCACTCACAATCGTTATGATGGTTACGATCATACAAGTCACTTTTAACTCGAAGAAGCTTAAATATTGAAGGGGGAAGGGATATGAAAAATAAATTACAACAGATTAAGGAAAATATTAAATTTGCCGCAGAAACAGAAGGCAATGAATACAGAATTATAAAAGAGGATCTTGACTGGTTGATTCAACAGGCGGAGAAGGTGGAGACACAAAGTAGTTTTTTAGGTCAAAGAAACAATTCAGAAGTGGATGTAATCGAATGTCCTCATTGTCAACATTTGATGGGATATGACGATTATATCGAAGTTGGTGATATGTCTGGTGAGTTTAAAATGGACTGTGAAAAATGTCAAAAGCCTTTCGACGTAGATTTTTGCAGTATGTTTTATTTCACAACTGAAAAGCCGAAGGAAGAGAAATGATTATTGAGCTGGATCCTAATATTAATGGATCCAGTTAAAAGATGCATTTTATTTAAAAAAGGATGGTGATTGAATGGGAATGTTTGATAGCTTTATTGGTCAAATTAAATGTCCTAATTGTAAAAATCAACAGAAAACAGAAGTTCAGTTTAAATGGGGTGAATGCTTACTATTAGACTATGAGTTGGGAGATGTTGTTTCAGGAGCGCCAGAAGGTTTATATGTCGAAGATGATTGGTTTAACGAGCGGTGCTCAAACTGTAAAACAGAATATATGCCGAATGTGGTTTTGAAAAACGGGAAGGTTATTTCATTTATTAGCAAAGAGGAGCTTCAAAGAACAGACATTTCTCAATTAAAAGATATCCCATTAAAACAATGCTAAGACTCAAAGGTATGAGAAAGATAAAATCGTTGCCAAGGGTTTTACTAAAGAATCAGTCGATTTCAATAAGCAGCCATTTAAGGAGAACCAGATTATAATGGCCTTTGAACGTGAATGGAAAGTTGCTAAAGGATGGAGAAAGGACTTCAACCCAGAAAAAAGCAGTGAGTTTATTAAACTTTCCGGTTGTGCAATAAGGAAATCTGATTACTGGTTCGTTTATATAGTTGTAGATGCTACAGGATTAAAACGCTTCGTGGAAGTATCCGACAGAATTAAATATTGGTCAGACAATGATGATAGGTACGGCAATATGCTATTCAGTGAAACCTATGGAATTAAAGATGAACACTTTTTATTTAGCGAAATTTTTTGATAGGGAGGGAACTACATGGAATCTAAACATGGAATGAGTCAATATCGTTTAAATAGAGCAAAATGTTATGCCCAGTCATTTCTAGAAACAGTATCAAAGATTGAATTTATGTACCAACTTTCTCTTCAAAAGGCGATTGATCCAGACATTGCAGAAACTTATATTGCTAGGAATATTAAAGAAATCGATAGGGAATGGGAGGACTTTAAAAGTTATATTGAGCAGCGGGAGGACATGAGGGAATTAGATTAAGTAAAGGAGTGAAAAGATGGAAGTGTTACAACCAAATCAATATTTTGACATGATTAAATCAAAGAAAAATAAGGTTACAGACAAAGAACTTAAAAGATATTACGACAATTGCTTGGTGTTACTCAATAAGTATAAGCAAACCAATCAAATTAAAGCTGCTAAGAAACTGATATTCCACTTAGAATCAATTGAAAAAGAACGGGAGATTGTAAAGCTTGGTATTGATACGTTTGTTTATCGAGATGATATTGAAGAATACATAGATAACATTGCAAAAGATACAGTCAAAATTATTGAGCTTGAAAATTACGAACGTGAAATCCCTGATGATGTCATCATCAAATACAACAAAGTGAAAGACAAATTGGATCGTTTTTACGTGGTGTTTACAGATTATACGGGGAAGGTTGAAAGGCAAATCGAAAAAGAACGAAGAGATAAAGATCCAATTTTATTTGGCACTTTTCAAGATGAATCGAGCGGTACTTTGATTGAACGTTTTTATTTCATAGGTGACTGGGAAGATGAATATTGCGATCTTACTTTAGATAAGATGATTTCAGAAGTACAGGAAGCAAAAGAATCTAATATTGCAATGACCATCAATACACCCCAAGATATCCAGCAATTGAAGAAGCAGTTAAACAACATGGACAAGATAGCAAATGGGTTTAGGATGAATAATCCCAGATTTGCAGTGGTTAACGAAAAGAAAAATTGGTTTAAAAAGCTGTTCAAAAGGACGAAGTGATGAAAAGAACAGTTGACCTTACTGAAAATAGAGAGTTCATGAAGATCGGAAGTAACCAAAGCAAGTCATTATTGAAAAGGTACATAAAGAAGCGAGTATACCCATGGAGTGTAGAAGCAGAAGTAAGACAGAACGACCTTTATAGTAACGGCTTATTGTTAACTGGAAACGGCTCTGAAAGGGAAAAACAAAAGGAGTCAGCAGCCTTTGAAAAGACGTGTCATTGTTGTGGTAAGTGGGATTCATTCCATATGACGATAACTAAATCAACTCTGTGTAAAAGTTGCGAAGAAATGCTTGATTACAGTGTTGTGGGCAATGTTCCTTGGAGGAAGCAGTTTGGATAAAAGTAAAATTTTAAAGAGAGAGGAAGAGGAGAAATGATTAAAGGGATGGTTAAACATGAGCTGCTTAAAACAAATGATGGAGTTTAAAGGTTGGCTGAAGATACCTTGTGTGGCGGTTTTTCTCTTGGTATTAGAACGCCTGAAGGGGCTGACTGGAGATATATCAGTGATGAGCTTGGACAGATGTTAATCAAGGAGCTTTCTGGGGAGAAGGAATAAAATATATAGGAGGTTATCGTTTGTTAAAAGAAATAACAATATTTGACCTAGATAAAATCAAACCAGGAACTGAAGTTAAAGTGATCTGGTATAAAGGGTCAGAAATGGAGTATACGCATCATGGCGAGGTTATCATCAATAATGGAGAAAAGTTCTTCTATAATTACGTTGATAAAGAAGGCCATGTCGGTCATTGTTATGTGAACGCAATTGATTTGAAAAACTATCCTGATAGTTTAATTGTTGAGATTATATCTAAATAAAAAGACTGTTTTAAAGAGAAAGGAGCTGAACTATGGCAATTGATTTTGCAAAGCTAAATGATCCAGAATGGAAAAAGCAGTGGGCTGATGAAAGAAAAGAACGTGAGCGACAATTAGAAAAACAAGAAACACTGAGAAAGAAGACAGTTTGCTTTACCGGTCATAGACCAAATAAATTGGGTGGCTATGATATGAAAAATCCCACAATGCTCAAACTCAAAGATAAGCTGCTTGAAGTGATTGAGGAGTTAATCATAAAAGAAGAGAAGTCCAGGTTTATAACTGGAGGAGCGTTAGGGACTGATCAGGCTGCTTGCTGGTGTGTACATATTCTAAAGAAGAAATATCCCCATATCAAAAACATAATTGCAACACCTTTCAAGGAACAAGATAAAGTTTGGTCTGCAGACCAAAAAATGTGGTACAAACGTATGCTTGATGTGACAGATGAGATTATTAATGTTGAAGAATTAGATAAATATAAAGTTAGCGGAGATAAACCAGGAGAGTTTTCGCCGGCTAAGATGCAAAAACGAAATGAATACATGATTGATCACAGTGAAGCAATAGTAGCTGTTTATGATGGAACTAAAAGTGGTACAAGGAACTGCTTAAATTATGCAAGGAAAACTTACTTAGGACATCAATTATGGAGACTTCATCCTGATTTTAATTTTGAATTAGATATTACTTACATTGCTTAAAACAAGAATAGGAGGATTAAATTGAGAGAAATAAAGTTTCGGATGTATTCAATAAAGAAAAAAGTTATGCACTATTGGGATCATATAAAACAGTTCCAGTTGGCAGTGCTCGATGATAATAATGAAAATGAAAAATACAGCTCTTGGATGCAATATACCGAATTAAAGGATAAGGACGGCCGGGAGATTTATGAGGGGGATTGTTATACCGCAAAACATAAGTCAGGAAAGGTTTATACAGGTAAGGTCAAATATGACTTATCGTTTGTTTTTGATATTGAGGGTTTTGAAGAATTATTCATTAACGGAGTAGGAGCCATGAAAACAAACCGTACCTTTGATATACATTCGTTTATCAAATGGTTTGATGAAGTCGAAGTCACCGGCAACATTTATGAAGATCCTGAGGTTTTGGAGGCGGCAGAATGAAGGAAATTAAATTCCGTTCATGGATTAAAGACAAAAAAGAGATGCTTTATGAATTTACCTTAACACAACCAACGGTTAGCCATTGTAAATCAAACATCCTCATGCAATACACGGGGCTTAAGGATAAGAAAGGGAAGGAAATTTATGAAGAGGATATCATCCAAACATCTTATATGAAAATGAGAGGCTGCGCATACCGATGTGTTTTCTCAGCAGAGTTCGGTGGATACCTATTTGATCCTTTTGTAATTGGAGATAAAGATGCTCCTTTATTGGGCATCGAGGAGTTTGCTCAGCAGTGGGAAGAAGTCAAACATGGTGAAGTTATCGGGAATATTTACGAAAATCCTAAGCTTTTGAGTAATTGAATAAAAGGATTACTTTATGCAGAATGGAGGACAAAAGGATAGGATACATCAAATACGTATTTGAAATCGCCTGGTTTAACTTAGTTTGGTTTAAATGGCACCTTGGAGCGGACATAAGCATTTTTGACAGCTGCGGATGGAATACATATAAATACTTAAAGAATAAAAATAAAATAAATGGAGGTTATAAGGGTGATAAAGAGGAATCTGCTTAGCAACCACGTTGATGAGATTATTGGTGAATATTACGCTGGCAAAGGATATTTAGTCCATAGCATTGACCGCCAGAAAAATGGACAACTAATCGTTGTTACGGAGCGAGTAGCAGAGGAGAAGGAGCCGGCAAAAGTTGATATCGCATTTGATTTTGTACATAAAAGATCGCACAGGAAGAAGCGTTTAGCATAAAAAAGGCAAAGAGGGATTAACACTCTTTACCGTTAGGTTTCTTTTTTAGACGATCACAGATAAATTTCATTATACTGATAGCTATTGCTACAGATCCAATTATTAATGTGATTTGAAGGATGAATATTACTCCGAAATTTATATCCACATTGTCAAATAGGTCACTGGAAAAGGAAAGCAGCTTATGAATACCCAAGGCAAGTACGAAAAATGAGAGGCATATTACGACAAGGGATGCTTTGGAATAAACTTTAGCATGGTCAAAATTATAAATTGCTATTGATACAAATAATAAACCCGTAGCGATCTTGTGGGATAGCGAATCATTCGCCGAAAATGATTGCACTACTATGCTGATGATAAATCCAGTAATACCGATTGCTTTACTCAAGGAATCACCCACTCTTATGTAAGTTAGGTATGAGTTTACCAATTAAAGGGGATTTTCTCAAGATGATACACATTAAAGTTAAATTAAAATCGTGATTTTAAACAGATAGGAGGAAACGGATGAATCAAGATATTCAGTTTTTAAAAGAACTTCAGCAAGAGTTGAAAACTCAAGATACCGACGGTCAAGCTGCACCACGATTTTGGACAGTCGGTGATTATGAATGGGTCGAAGTCCGGGAGGAAAACGCAGAGCGCTATTCTGTTTACCTGCCATATATTGCAGAAGCATATGTTTTAGATGATTATCTAGAAGAAATTGGAGAAGATAGTGAGCTGGCTAAGGAAGCTTTAACAGAGCTGCAAGAAATTGAGGATGACTATGACGAAGCTATTGAGTGGATTAAAAAATACATAGATGAAGAAGCAGAATTAATTCCAGAAAGAAAGGTTCACATTATACATCCAAATACAATGTTTTTGACCAAAGCAGAAGCGAAGAGACATATCAAATTGAATAAGCACCACTATACTTCAGAAGCCCATACTTACGCTATGACAGCTTGGAGAGCGCCGAAAGTTGAAAGGCTGATTACTATTCTTGAAACATTTGATTGGGATTCAATAGAGACTTCTAAATAAAAGATAGTTTTTAACCAGTCTTTTAGTGGGTTCGCTACCCACATAAATATTTATTTTGTAGATAGCGAATGAACTTTAGAATGCCCAGTTAAAGTCTGAAACGCCGTTTATCATGAAAATGGTCGGGATACTCATTTTGTTTTAGATTACATTTAAACACAAAGTAAGTAACTGAAGAAAAGAAACAGTCAAAGATTTTATCTAATGCCCAGTTCATGAAAAAATCCAAGAATAATTCCATTTATTTCACCTCCGAGACAAAAATGTCCAGTCTCTTTTATATGGCAAGCGTATGACAAGCTGCTTGTATTAATAAAGGTGAAATGAAGCTTGGAAATTTAAAAAGGATTGAAGAAAAATCGCATTAAAAATAAAATATTTATTTTATTTAAACCCTTTAGCGCTTAATTCTAGGTGGAATTAAATTAATTAAAAAGAACAAGTATCAAGTACATGCTTATATCCATAAGTTAGGGCTGAGAAAGTTTAAAGGGGAGTAATATTTATGCAAAATAAGGGTTACGCTGAAGATTATATAAAGCCTGATGGATATTATATGTTTTGCAGTGCAGGTAAAGTTATAACTCAACCTTATGTTATTTATTTTGATCCTGAAAGACGTGAATATATTTATCAAGGATTAGGGAATTGGACTGACACGGGATTCCGTTGCTATTAGTTCATTTTCAATCAAAGAACTTCATCAGGAGGAAACTTTTTTAGTTGTATCATCTGCCTGATGTAGTTCTTTTTCGAGGGATACACGTAACTAATTGAATCATGTACTAAATATTCAATTTATATTTAATGGCTAGGCTCTAAGGAATTATGTAACGGAGAGATTATACTCTCCAGGAGTCGAAGGAAGGTATGCGGAGTTTGCCGTGCTTAGTCTTAAATCTGTGTTTAACCTTACATAAAATAGGCTCAATAAATACATATTCATCAGATTCAGACTTTACTTGCTTCATAGAATGAAACTTGCCACGTTCTGCATGTGGCATGAATTCCATAAAACCAGCTGCAGTTCCATCGGGGTAGGATAGAAGGAATTTTATATCCTTTTTGGTGTAGCCGGTAATAAGAACTTCGGTGTAATCGTAATTGATCACTTTAAGCCAATTATGTGAACGTTTATTGATCTCATAAGGGGAGTCAGCTTTTTTGATTACGATTCCCTCTAAATTCTTTTCTTTGGCCAGGTTGAAGTAAGCTAGTCCGTTACCTTGAATTCCTTCTATTACAAAGGCATTAGGATGATTTAGCTCAAGTGAGTTCAGAACTGCTTTACGCTCAGTGATTGGCTTGGCTGCAATTGACTGGCCGTCTTTGTAAATAACATCAAAGACACAGTAAACAATCTTATGGGCTGATTTTTTGGACACGAATCGTTCCATTACAGCCTCAAAGTCAGGAGCGCCACCTGGGGCAGCTACAATAACTTCACCATCGAGCACCGTTCCATCTGGGATATCTAAATCCAAGAGTTCAGGAAACTTGCTTGTTACTTCATTATTGTGACGAGTATATAGCTTAATCTGATTATCAAATTTAGAAAGGATGAGTCTGATTCCATCAAATTTGAGCTCAGTGATATAGTTCTCGTCGTCAAATGGCTCTTTTATTGAATGCAATAGCATTGGCGATACAAACAAAATATCACCTCCTACTTAGAACATATTAGCTAAGAGAAGGTGATATATAAAGCGATATGGCAGTGGTACTTAATGGGATTCAATGAGCTCAGGTGAATTGTTTTTAGGTGAATTCACTAATGATGAAACCTGGTAAGCTTCCATGTCATCAGCATCATAAGGCTGCAGTAAGCTTTGAAGATAGTCAGGATCAGTATTTTTAGGATTCAGCCATTCCTTTTCATTGTCATCAGTAAGGATAACTGGCATCCGATCATGAATGTCTTCCATAAGCTCATTTGGCTTTGTTGTGATGATTGTGCAAGTGTACAACGGATTGCCTTCTGGCGTGTTCCACTTTTCATATAATCCGGCAAAAGCAAAGAGATTGGACGATTTAAGTTTAATCCGCATAGGAATCTTAGTCTTTGGATCAAGGCGTTTCCATTCATAAAAACTGTCAGCTGGGATGATACAACGTTTGCTTACGAGTGGTTTTCGAAAGCTTGGTTTCTCGGCCAATGTTTCGGCACGAGCATTAATCATTTTATAACCGATCTTTTCGTCTTTAGCCCAAGGAGGGATAAGACCCCATCTAAGTTTGCCCAGCCGGTTGTTTGATCCGTCGTTAATGATTGTCAGGATGTTTTGTGAAGGAGCGACATTATAGCTTGGGTGATATTCACCTTCAGGTAAGAATTGATCTATGTTGAATTGCTCAATGATGTCATCAAACTCAGAAAATAAAGTGAACCTGCCACACATGTTCATCATCCTTTAGGGTTTTTGAATATTGTACAGGCTTGATACACGAAAATCAAAAAGGAGGAATGTGATGCAGCAGCAAACAGTTGAGGTTAAGGAAGTTGAAGTGTTGATCAGGGGAATATGGAGAAAGAAAAAGTTCACTGATATTCAAAAGGGGCAAACCTTTAAGATTGAGGAGAACGGAAGAACAAAGAAGTACATAGCAAGGACAGATCCTTATTGGGATGACATGTATGAGACTTACATAATTGATTTGTTGGATAAAAATAAAATTAGAAGATCTAGATAAAACAGAGATTTTATAAAGATAAAAATAAAATTAAAAAAGGGGAATTTTAATGAGTTATCAATTTGAAAAGAATAAGCTATACGCATATTTAGGTGAAGAGTTAGTTGAAGCACTTAAAAGGAATGAAGCTATTATTGCAGGTGGGGCAATTACAAGTCTATTTAATAATAAAGAGATAAATGATGTGGATATCTATTTTAGAAGTGATAAAAAAGCATGTTCATTCTTAGAAGAGTGTTGGAATAGCAATGTCTATGTAACATCACACACTAAAAAAGCCACGTTATTTATCAAAAAAAGACTAAAGCTACAAATGATCCACTTTAAATTTTTCTCTGATGCTGAGTCAATTTTCAATACATTTGATTTTACAGTCTGCATGGGAGCTTTTGATTTTAAGACCGAAGCTTTTACTCTACATGAAGATTTTTTGAAACATAACTCGCAGAGAATTTTAAAGTTTAATAGCCAAACTGCTTTTCCAATTGTCTCATTGTTAAGAGTGCAAAAATACATAGATAAAGAATACACAATTTCTAAGCCAGAATTCATTCGTATTGTGCTAACATGCATGGACTTAACCATTAATACATATGAAGAATTGAAAGATCAAATGGGAGGTATGTATGGGATAAACTATGATAAATTGTTCGAAGACGAAAAAGATGAAGACTTTAACCTACGAGAAGCTGTAGACAAAATTGCTGACATGGTTTTAGACGAAGACTACTTTAAAGAGCCGGTTAATTTAGAGTTTAATGACTTAGACGATCTTTTAAATGACATTAATAAGAGTCCAGTTATGACGCTGAAGATTAATAATGATCAGTATAGAATTGGTCTTGATGGGTTTCTAAAAGAATCTGTATCAGCGCCATGTACTGAAATTAAATTAGATACAAAGGATTTCTTTGATAAAACTAATTTCTATAAATTTGTAAGAAAACAGAACGGGAAATTAACGAGCTTTTATGATAAGAACTTTGAGTATGTGATAGGAGAAGAAGCTAAGGCTGAAGGAGTAATAGATAGTTGGTCGAACTGCGGAAGGTTATTTTTTAATGAAAAGGCAGCGATCGAACAATCAACTTACTATGGAAAGGAAGACGGAGTACTTATTGAGGTGAAGATTAAAGAAAAGGATTTTGTAGATGCGGATAGTGGTAAAGTTGAGGCCACAGCATGTCAAGTAATTAGAGAAGTTTCAAAAGACGAGTGGAAAGAATACATAAGTGCCAATAAGTCTAAATAAAAACGATATTTTATACGGATAAGGGGGTGGTACTAATGTGACTGCTTATAAGATGAAAATAGAGAATAAAAATAAAATTATATAAGGAGAGTTGTTAATTGTTGAAGTTTAAAAACAGAATAGAGGAAAAAGAGGTTAAGGGGGCAGAGAAGGCGAGCTTTGGCGGGCCTAACCTTCTCTACCTGACACTTCGCAAGGTTACGAAGCTATATAAGTATATCACAGACAAGAAGTCTTTTCCAATCATAGTTACTTCATTGTTTGCATTGTTTAATCCCAATTCAGTTCTAGCTGCAGATAAGTATAGTAATTTTGAAGAGTTGAAAGCAAATGAGTCACCTTTGAGCTATAACATTTTAACTTCCGATGTTGATAGGCGTGTGCTTATTTTGGCTCCTCATGGTGGAGGTATTGAAGGAGGGACTAGCGAGCTTGCAAAAGAACTGAGTAAGTCTTACTCTACCTATCTATTTGAAGGTTTAAGGATACCAGTAGCTTCTGAACTACATATTACAAGTACAAATTTTGATGAGCCCAGAGCTTTAGACTTATTAAACAAGCATGATTTAACAATCTCAATTCATGGGTACGCATCAAGTGAAAAACACACATTAGTCGGTGGGACAGACAGAGCACTAGCAGCAAAGATTACATCATTACTTATCGATGCCGGCTTTTCTGCAGAATTGTTGGCTGAGGGCTCCCGTTTAGCCGGTACGAATGAACAGAACATTGCTAATAAAAGTAGCACTGGTATGAGTATTCAACTTGAAATAAGCACTGAACAGCGAAGAGAAATGTTTAATACTTTTACACTGGCTGGACGGAATGGGACGCAGAATCAAGTTTTTTATGACTATATTGCTGTTCTAACTAAATTCATTAATGAAAATGTGTATTGTATGGCTGGCGTAGCACCATGACATTGTTGAACAAATCCATGCGCTACTATGTTGACTTTGATCAGTGGGGAATAAATGTCTTTAACTCGAATCCAATTGAAACAACTAAAGGATTTAATGAAGCTCTTAATTATGCATCAAAAAATAACTTTCCTATTGTTGAAATTCCAAAAGGGAATTTCATTATTGATTCTGTTAATACATTAAATCAACGCAATCCTGAGATTGGTGGAGGAATTAAAATCCCATCAAATATGGAGCTTCTTTTAGATCCAGAAGCAGTATTTCGAGTTAATCCTAATGGATATCAGGGCTATTCTTGTTTTTATATTGGGCTTGCAGAGAACGTAATAATTAGAGGAGGTCGAATTATAGGTGACCGATATCAACATGACTATTCACTAATTGATACCAATAGAAAAACACATGAATGGGGGTTTGGGATACATGTTCATGGGAGCAAAAATGTTTTAATTGAAAATGTTAAGATCTCAGATTGTATAGGAGACAACGTTTGGATTGCGGCACACGGAATGATGAATTACCCAGGGGTGGTTTATACACCTTCCAAAAGTGTGACCGTAAGAAAATGCGAACTGAAAAGAGGGAGACGGAACAATTTAGCTACTAATGGTTGCGAAGGATTATTGGTTGAAGACAGTGATATAGAGGAAGCTGGAGGGGATACAATTGGCCCTCAACTAGGTATTGATTTAGAGGGCTATGGAGAAAACGGAAAGAAGTATGATCATCCTTACGAGTTAACGATTACTGATTGCAGGTTTAGAAAAAATGGTCGAGGTTCGGTTACTGCTCATACAAGCGGTAAAGTTTCCATCAAAGATAATTACTGTGACAATGTTATTTCATATGGCTACAGTACGGATGTGAGTATTAAGGGTAACAAGATAATAAATGAAGGAGACTCTAAAGAGTATGGAATAGACTCTGTAGGCGTTTCGAGCACTGAGACTGGCAACAGAATTCAAATAACTGACAACAATATTCAAGGATTTAAAATAGGCATGATGATTAGAGGGAAAGGGGTATCGATTGATAATAATACTGTAAAGAATGCTTCAAATTGTGCAATAGCAACACATATGGCCGAAGATGTTTCCATTTCAAACAATAGAATACAGGAAAGCGACTGTATTCAGATCCAGGTGAGAAATTCATCAGATATTAAAGTTAACAATAATAAAGGCAAAGGCACAACTTCATCATATGCAATTAAAGTGATGGATTCTAATGATGTCACATTCTTAAATAATACGTTCTCGAATCTATATGGAGGTCTATATTGTGAAAGGTCTCAATCTGTCAGAATAAAGCTAAATGATTTCTTATTAAGTGGAAAAGGTTACGGGATATATTGGGATAAAGATTCAGAAGTCTTCCTGACAAGGAATGAGATATTTGAACCAAGAAATGTTGCAATTATGGGAGCAACTGATATGTACAATATCAGAATAAGTGATAACCAGATATATAATTGCAAAGCAATCATTGCAATCCACTTAATAGGTGGTTCTGAGCATATGTTAAGAGGAAATGAAATCATGTTTAACAGAGATTCAGATCAAGGTTATGGGATATATTTAAACGGGACAAAAAAGGTTCGTTTAATTAGAAATGATGTTCAAGGTATTGGTTCAAGAATTCTTTCGCATCCATATGCAACGTTTAATGCTTCAGGTACAACTTTAATACATAATACATATGATACCGGCACACTTAGATTAGCATTAGACGATACAGTAATTGATTATAAATAAAAAACACAAATAAGAACACTTGTTCCCTTTTATGGTTTGGTATATAATTTAGTAGTACCAAAAAATTCAAAACAGGGGATGAGAGTATGAGTGAACAGAAACTTAGAATCGGAGAAATACGGTATGAGGTTTATAATGATTATGATCCATTCACTGAGGAGTATTTAGGGAAAAATCTAGGAAATGCTTATTTTATTGCTGAAATTGAAAAGGAAAATGTGGCGCAAGTAGGTAACAGGAAAATTAATTATTCAAATGAAGTTGAAATTGGTTTTGGTGCTTTTGGAGAAGAAACACAAGAGAAAATAAAAGAGCATCTTCTAGCTGCATATAGTTTAATAGCAGAAGGTGCAAAAGACTATGGTCTAGAAGAATTTTAATTAGAGTCAAGCTGGGCTAGTCTAAGATTAGCCCAGTTATCATACGAATAAAGGGGTTAACTGAATGCCAAACATCATTTCTAAAGAGCAAGATGAAGCAATTAAATACTTTAGAAACAAATTGAATTTGTCAGACAAAGACTTATACATACCGTTGATTAATTTTGAACTACTTAGAGACAAGAACGAACAATATGCCAATGTCCTTTACGAGCTGTATAAAAATGACCCTTATTTGTTTATCAGAGCATTAAAAGAGGGGTATGTGGTTAATCAACCTATTGAATTTGATGAGGCCATTGTACGTTTCTTTAATGGAGAAGAGTTAGCTATTGTACATAAAACAACCGGTAGAAGATACAATGTAAATGTGAAAATGAAGCAGCTACCCGACGGATTTACATTCCAAACAATGGATATGTGGTTATGGAGTGAAATTGTGTAGCCTAAATAAAATATTATGAGTTAATTTCTTAGTAATAGTTTATAATCATTTCATGAAATAGAATTTCATGGAGGGATCTTATGTATAAAAGGGTTTTGGTAATAGGAAGTGTTGTTTCAATTTTTCTAGGACTAATCGGATTTCTTTCGGATTTTGTTACTTTAACGGAAATCAGTTTGGTTAATTGGATACAACACAACCTGATTGAATCGATAATAATGATTATTTTAATAGTAGGAATTGTCTATTTATTTGGCAAAGTAAATGGCCTAATAAAAGAAAATGACAACCTCGTAAACGAAGTAAATAGATTAAATAGTTATATGGCAGGAAATCTAAGCGATACTGATAAAAAACTCTTAAAGCAATTTAATGAATCCTTCTCTGACCAAATGTTTTATTTTTTTGAACTGTTACAAGATAGTCGGCAAATAATATTTGATCAAGTAAATGACTTTGAAAATAATATAAAATGGTTTTCCTCTCCGCAAAATAAATTTATGAATGATCAAATTGAAAAATCAAAAAATAATTTTTTGAAATCATTTTCTGACTTCTTGGATTATTTTTTCGTTGGTACTATTGTTACTGGAAACAATGGATTTGCTAGATTTAAAGCAGCTTCTGAAAAAGAAGAGCAGACTTACAAAGATAAATTAGAAAACCTCTATAATAATTGGGCTGAATTTTGTACTATTGTTAAACAAGAAGCACCTAAGTTTGATATTCATCGAGAAAAAGAAGAACACACCGGCTAGGGATTCCCCTAGCTTTATAAAATGATAATTTTATTCATATTAGAAAGATTACAAATGAGATACAAAAATAAAAAATATAAAAGTTTATAAAACATGTAGACAAAGATAAAAAATATGTATATAATAAAATCAAGTTAGAGGGAAGGAGGCGAATTACTTGGAGGTACTTGGGATAACAGAGAAGGCATTAAGCTATTACAGAGAAAACGTTAAAGGCAATAAGACTATTACTCCTGATCAGGCACTGTTAAAGATGATAAGGAATGTCACACTTGTCAAAGAAACTCATCCTGAGCGAGTTAAAAAACGTTTATTTTACAAAGAGTATGCTTACGGAAATATGACAATCAAGGTTAACAGAAAAAAGCAAGTGTTTGAAATTGTAAATAAGTCAGGATGCTTTTCTGACCAAAATGATTGGAAGTTCCCAAAAAGAAGGTATATAGAACTTAGTAAAGAACTTGGAATCAAAGACTGTAAGTTTAGTAAAATTACATATTCAAAGAAAAATCACAATAGACAAAAATAAAAATAGAGGATGATAAAAATATATGACAGAAAACAAAACGGTATTACGCGAAGCAAATAACATTGTAACAATTGAAGGAACTTTAGCTGAAGTACGACACACTGAATGGAAAAATGGAAATGGACTAAATATTGAATTAGACATTGAGGTTGCACCTAACGAAGTACATACAGTTAAAGGCTTTTCCAAGTATAAGAAAGATGATGGTACTGATAATGCAGTTGCAAAGGGGTATCAGACTATTGTAAGTGAGTATAAGTCAATCGCAAAACACGGTAGAGATGAAGCTGACAAAGTAAGAATTACTCAAGGTAAAATTAGCTTAAATGAGTATTATTCACATGGGAATTTTAAATCATATCCACAATTAATGGCTAACTTTGTGAACAGACTGGATGCTAATGAAGAATTCAATCCCAGAGCAGAATTTGATGTTGAGGTGTTTGTAAAGAATGTAACCGAAGAAAAAGTAAAAGGGGAAGAAACAGGTAGAGTTAATTTAAATGGCTATATCCCTGTGTACAACGGAAAAGTAATTCCTTTTACATTTGTAGTCACAAAAGAAGGCTCACAATATGTTGAAAATAATTATGAAAAGGGAAGTACCGTTAACGTTTTTGGGAAGATCATTAATTATAAAGAACAAAAAGTAACAACCAAAGTAGCGGCATTTGGAGAAGATAAGAAAGAAATTACTTCAATTACAAGAAGAGAGTATCTAATCACAGGTGGTAATGATCCTTATGATGAGGATAGTAAGAATGCTTTTAATGCAGATGCAATTAAAAAAGCGTTGACTGAAAGAGAGATTTATCTAGACGAGCTTAAGAAAGAAGGTAGTAAAGAAAACAATAAAAAGTCTGGGTTTGGTGGAAGTGCTCCTAATAACAAGCCTTCAAAGCCGGTTGAAATTTCAGATGATGATCTACCTTTTTAAAAATAAATAAATAAATCGTTATTCTAATACATAGCTGGGGTGAGCTCCGACTCACCCAACAAATTTAAAATAAAAGGAGAACTAAAATGGCAATCGATATTTTCAACCCACAAGTTTCTGTAGTAGCAAAAGGATTAGAAGGAAAAGTTATCACAATCTACGGTTCTAACAACTTAGGTAAAACTAAGCAAAG
The DNA here is from genome assembly GCF_001875785.1 of Bacillus sp. FMQ74. Classification (NCBI taxonomy): domain Bacteria; kingdom Bacillati; phylum Bacillota; class Bacilli; order Caryophanales; family Bacillaceae; genus Bacillus; species Bacillus sp. FMQ74. The sequence continues at coordinate 25,275 of NZ_MOEO01000012.1, forward strand.
CACTCGGATGAAGAAACCGTTATATCTGCCATTCGAAAAAGGATTAAATGCCATTGCCGGTGTCCAATTCATGCCTATCAATAGTTGGGCTGATTTTAAAAAGGTAAACAAACAGTTAACTAAAAATGCTGAAAAGGCCAAAGAAATGTATCAGACAATCATTGTAGATGAAGTAGACGCTTTTGCTAAATATGCGACTAGATATGTCTGCGAGCAATATGATGTAGAACGGATTAAAGATGGTAATGATGGGTTTGGCCTTTGGAAAGAGTATGAAACTGAAGTATGGGAAGAAATCAATAAATTAATTGGCGTAGGATTTACGGTTATCTTTATTGCTCATGCTGCTGAAGACAAAAAAGGCAAAGTATATCCGAAGGGGGATAAACGAGTTTTAGCTCCAGTAATTGATAACAGTGATATTGTTCTCTATCTAAGTTCTAATGGTGTTGATGAAGATAGAAAGGTAATTAAATCAAGCGCCTGGTTGGCTGAAACTGCAGAGCATTTTGCTCGTAGCCGATTTGATTACATTGACACATACTTACCTGAATTTACTGCAGAAAACTTAGAAAAAGCAATTATTGAGGCAGTCGAGAGACAGGAGCAAGCAGAAGGAATTGTTGCTGTTACATACGAAGAGCAAAAACAAAACAACGCTTCAGAAGAACTTGATTTCAACTCATTAATGGATCAAATTAAAGAAATTGGCATGAAGCTTAATGAAGAAGGTCGTTTAGAAGAAGTTAATGAGATTACAGAAAAACATTTAGGTAAGGGTGTAAAAGTTACTGAGTGCAGCCGTAAGCAAGTAGGTGTCATGTCTGTAATTCTAGATGATCTAAAAGACCTTCTAGCTGAATAAAAGAGGAGGGATTATTCTCTCCTCCTTATTAGGAGTGATTATTTGGGGAGACAAGTTAAATGTCCATATTGCGAGACCAAGTTAGACAAAGACTCAGCCATTCCTTATAAAAAAAGATATTACCATGAAAAGTGTCTCAATACCTGGAAGAAAGAAGCAGATCATAGAAAAGAGTTAATTCAATACATATGCAATTTATATGGTCTTACATCTCCAACTGGCATGATGTTGAAACAAATTAAAGAGTATCAAGAGGAATATGGGTATAAGCTTAAAGGCATTGAACTAGCGCTTAGATACTTTTATGAAACTTTGGACAATCAACCCAGAGAAGGAGATGGCATTGGAATCGTTCCTTTTGTATATGACGAGGCAAAGCGGCATTACATTAGACAAAAAGCCATACGAAGATCAGCTGAAGACCCAAAGAATCATAAAAGAGAAGAAATTACTTTGGTCATAAAAAAAGGAATGAGAAAGAAAAGAGGGTTAGTTGATATCTCAACGCTATAGGAAGGAGAGTCCATTTGCTACAAGACAAACAGGCAATAATTCAAGTTTTAGGGAGCATTTTAAAAGATCCCACAATCTTGTCAGAGAGCAATAAATATAAGATAACTTCGGATGATTTTCCTTCAAGGTTTCATTCAATATTATTTTTTGCCATGAGCAACCTATTTCATCAAGGAACTGAAGTATTGAATGAGGTTGAAATAGATGGATATCTAAAGGATTACGATATTCAATATAAAATTTTCCATGATAATAACGGTCTTGAATATATAGAAAGAATTCAAGAGTTGGCAGTTGTCGAAAACTTTGATTACCACTATAAAAGATTAAAAAAGTTTAGTCTGCTTAGAGAAATGGATGGCTTGGGATTCGATATTAAGGAAATATATGATGAATCTCTGATTGACCCAAAAGAACAGGAAAAGATGCAAGAACAGTTTGATAAGAAGTCGATTGATGAAATTTTGACAGCTTATGAAATGAAGATTGTAGACATAAAAGAAAAATTCAGAACTTCATCTGAAAGTGTAGGAATCCAGGGCGGAGAAGGTATTAATGAATTATTGGATTCATTCGAAGAGTCGCCGGATATTGGAGTTCCATTAAATAGCGAAATGCTCACCTCAATTTTTCGCGGATCACGGAAGAAGAAGTTCTATCTGCGCTCAAGTATTACAGGTGGCGGTAAAACAAGAAACATGGTCGCTGACGCTTGTCGCTTAAGTGCAACCGAACTTTATGATCCTAAAAAGAAGGAATGGGTATCAAACCCATGGAGTGAAAGTTCTACGGTTATTTCAACAGAAATGATGGCCGAAGAATTGCAAAGCTTAGCACTTGCCTACATTAGTGGTGTAGAAGAGAAAAAAATCCTTAGAAACACAATCAATGAACAAGAAAAACAACTTGTGCGTAAGGCTGCTAAAGTTCTTCAAGAGTCTAACATATGGTTCGAACATCTGCCTGATTTTAATATTCAGGAGATTGAAAGAACCATTGAAAAGAACGTCATTAAAAACAATGTAGAGTACGTTTATTTCGATTATATTCATTCATCAGTAACAATTTTTTCAGAGATGAGCAAAAAAAGTGGGGTCAACTTAAGAGAAGACCAAATTCTTTTACTTATGTCGGATAAGTTAAAGGGCTTATGTAACAAATACGATGTCTATATGATGAGTGCAACTCAGTTGAATGGTGATTGGAAAGAAGCATGGTTAAAAGGACAAGTAATAGATGCTTCTTACTTGAGAGGAAGTAAGGCCATCGCAGATAAAACAGATGCTGCAATGATAATTCTTCCTTTAAGTAAAAAAGAGAAGGATGCAATTGATCCAATCTTAAAAGAAGGATTTTATCCAGAGCCAAATTTTGTTACACATGTATTTAAAAATAGGGGGAATGAGTATGACAAAGTTAAAGTCTTCTCCCATATCAATATGGGCAACATGCGGATTAAGGACTGTTTCACAACAAATCTTGACAATGAACTAATCACAGTTGAGAAATTGAATATAAAAGTAGGATGAGGGGTGTAGCGCCCTTTGAAGTATGATAAAGACAGAGTAAAAGAAAGCCTGACCATCGAGGATATACATAAGATTTTAAAAGATTTAGGTAGTGAGAACAATCAGTGGGATCAACAAGGAAACCCTATTTACAGAACCGTTTGTCACAATGCTTCTGGTGGGAGCTATAAGCTGTATTACTATCATGAAGCAAAACAGTTTCACTGTTATACAGAGTGTGGAGATAATTTTGATGTCTTTGAACTTGTAATAAGAGCAAAAAGCCAAAAAGGAATTAATATCTCTTTTAATCAGGCTATCGAATATGTTGCTAAAATAGCGGGAAGAACGTTTGGATTCGGGAATAGAGAGACATACATAAACAATGATTTGATTGATGACTGGGAATGGATGGGGAAGTTCAAAAAAAAGAAAAAAATACATATTGAGCTCCCCAGCTTTAATGAAACGGTTCTAGATGTATTTGTGCCTCATCCTCACCAATTGTGGCTAGGTGAGGGAATAAGTCACAAGACATTAAAAGAGTTTGAGATTGGGTACTATTTTAGACCACATACAGAAGGGATTACCATACCTCATCGGGATTTAAATAATAGATTGATTGGTATACGTAGGCGCTCAATGATTAAAGAAGAAGTTGATGCAGGCTATAAATATATGCCTTTAAAAGTTGGAAATACCTTATATAATCATCAAACGATGATGAATCTATATGGATTACATAAAACAAAAAGTTCGATTGAAAGGTTTAAAAAAGCACTAATTTTTGAATCAGAAAAGTCAGTATTAAAATGCCAGGACTTTTATGGAGAAGCAAATTTCACGTGTGCAGTCTGTTCAAGCAATATTTCTAATTTTCACCGGGATATTTTATTGTCTCTTGGTGTTGAAGAAGTTTTTATTGCTCTAGATAAATACCGACCACCAAAAGAACATGAAACAGAGGAGAAATATCAAGCAAAACTGGTTGAATATCAGAAAAAAATTCTTAAACTCGCAGCAAAATTTACTCCTTATGTTCGTGTGTATGTTTTGTGGGATTATGAAGACTTACTGGATTATAAGGACAGCCCAGCTGATAAGGGAAAGGAAACTCTAGAGGAGCTAATGAAAAGGAAAATTGAGATTGGCACAGATGAAGGGGGAATTTAATGGAGTATAGACTAATTGGCGACAACGATTATAATTTCGATCCTTTGGCTACTATCTTGAAAAATAGAGGCATAGAAGATCCAAAGCTGTTTGTTAATGTTGATCAAAGTTCAGTTATTCATTATTCAAAATTAAATAATATCGATAAAGCTGCAGATTGTCTGATTAAGCATTTAAAGAATAAAAATAAATTGTTTGTTCAGGTAGACAGTGATGTTGATGGATATACATCCAGCTCAATCATTATAAATTACATAAAGAAGATTTGTCCGAAAGCTAATATACATTACAGAATTCAAGATGGGAAAGAACATGGAATTTTTATTGATACAGTTCCTGATGATGTTGACTTAGTCATAATCCCAGATGCAGGCTCAAGTCAATTTGAGGAACATGAAACTCTTAATAAGAGAGGCGCAGATATAATCATTATTGATCACCATGAATGTGAACGAGTGTCTGAACATGCGATCGTAGTAAATAATCAACTTTCACCTAATTATTCAAATAAAACCCTGACAGGTGCAGGGATGGCCTTAAAATTTTGCCAAGCAGTAGATGAAAAGCTAAATAAAAATGAAGCTGAACAATTCTTAGACCTTGTATCTATTGGTAACATTGCAGATTCGGCTGATTCAAGAAACCTTGAAACCAGGTATTTTATGTATGAAGGCTTGAAGAAAATTAAGCATCCATTATTAAAGAAGCTATTTAAGAAGCAAGAGTTTTCAACCAAGGGTGACAAGAACATACAGAATACACAATTCTTTATTAACCCCTTAATTAACGCTGCCATTAGGGTTGGAAGCAGTGAAGAAAAAGATCAAATGATGAGAGCATTCTTACTTTCTAAAGAAAAGGTTCCCTACAAAAAACGTGGACAAAATGGTACTGAGCTTGTGTCAATTCATGATGACACGGTTAGGATTCTAGGAAATCTAAAGGCAAAGCAGAAACGAATTGTTGATGCAGCTGGAGCTGAAATTAAAAATAGAATAGAGGAGAAAAATTTAACAGCGAATAAAGTACTCATTGTTTACATTGAAGGGATTCTAGATAAAAGCCTAACTGGACTGGTGGCCAATCAGCTTGCAGAAGAATATAAAAAGCCGGTCTTGTTAGCTAGGAACGATCCAAAAAAAGGTAAAGAGATCTTGAGTGGCTCTATACGAGGATATGACAAAGGGTTTATAAAGGATTTTAAGAAAGTGCTTATAGATACTGGATTATTTGAGTTTGTTGAAGGTCATCCAAATGCAGCTGGTTTTGCAATTAGACGAGAGAACTTAATCCTGGTAAACGAAGCGCTAAATGAAAAATTTAAAGACATAGATATCGAAGAAGATATTCAGAATGTTGATTTTGAGATACCAGCAAAACGATTGAGAAAAGAATTTATCCTTCAACTTGATGGTTACAAAGACTATTGGGGTTACAAAGTAGAAGAACCATTAATAGCAATAACGGATCTTGAAATTGATGTCGAACAAATTGAACATTTAGGAAAAAAGAATAAGACAACAGTTAAATTCAAGCATGGTGATATTGAATACATAAGATTTAAAAGCGATGAGAACTACTTTAATCAGCTTACAGAATCAAATGGAACGTTAGTCATAAATGTAATTGGTAAAGCAAAGGCAAATGAATACAAAGGCAAGAAAACACCTCAAATCGAGATTTATGAATTGGAGGTGGTTCGCACAAAACAAAAAGAACTTGTGTTTTAAGGGGGAGAAAAGTTGATAGGATGTCACTGTCACACTGATAAAAGTAACATAAGACTACTTGATTCAACAAACTCAGTTGAAGAATTGCTTAAGACAGCGGTTCAGATGAATTATAAAGGGTTAGCTATTACTGATCATGAGGTTCTTTCAGCACACTTAGAAGCAATTAAGACTGTCAGAGAAATGAAGAAGAAAGGGGATATGCCTGCAGATTTTAAACTCATATTGGGGAATGAAGCATATTTAGTCGATTCAATAGAAGAAGTCCGCGATAACTATAAGTCAGGACAGACAAAGTTTCCTCACTTTTTAATGTTGGCAATTGACCCTATAGGACATGAGCAGCTAAGAATACTGTCTTCACTAGCCTGGGAAAATTCATTTTACACAGGAACGATGGAAAGAGTGCCAACAGTTAAAAAGGATGTAGAAGAGCTGCTTAGCAAAAATCCAGGACACATTATCGCTACAACAGCTTGTCTCGGCTCTGAGGTGAATATCAATTTACTCAGAATCAAAGAATGCGAAGAAAGCGGAGATATTCAGTCAATCAAGCAGCACAAATTAAAAATTCATGAGTTTATTACATGGTGTATTAAAGTCTTTGGGGAAGATAAGTTTTTTATTGAGCTTCAGCCAGCTTTAAGTGAAGAGCAAATTTATTGTAATAAGAAACTTGTTGATATAGCCAACGGCTATGGATTGAAAATGATTGTCACAACTGATGCACACTTTCTTAGACCGGAAGACAGGGCAATTCATCAAGCCTTTTTAAACGCCAAGGATGGAGAGAGAGAGGTCGACTCTTTTTATGAGGCATGTTTTGTTCAGAATGTTGATGAAATTCATGAGAGAATGGGCTACATGGACAAAGAAATCATCAATGAGGCCATTGAAAACACATTACTAATTGGAGAGATGATTGAAGACTATACTATTGAGCACGAACCAATTATTCCAAAAATGGCTTTACCTGAGTTTGAATTATCCCATTTGTTCAAGCCGGCTTATGAGAAATATAAATATATAAAATTAATGGCAGAATCTGATGAAGAACAGGACAGGTATTTGTTAAAGCTAATTGAAGATGGTTTTAAGGCAAAGTTAATGAAAAAGGATATGTCTAAAAAAGAGTTGTACTCAATTTTAAAACGGATTGATTTAGAATTGGGTGAGCTATGGGAAATTAGTGAGAAACTAAAACAGGCCATGTCATCTTATTATGTTACCGTCCGAGAAATCATCAATACAATTTGGGATGATGAATGTGGAGGGGACAGCTTAGTTGGAGCAGCAAGGGGGAGCGCAGCAGGTTTCTTAGTAAATTACTTGTTAGACATTACGCAAATTAACCCAATGCAGTACAACCTTCCTCATTGGCGCCACATACATAAATCGAGACCAGATTTGCCAGATATCGATATTGATACTGAAGGATCTAAGCGTCCAAGAATCTTAAAAGCATTAAGGGACAAGTTTGGAGTAAAAAGAGTACTGCAGATTTGCACTTTTGGAACTGAGAAATCTAAATCTGCACTTCAAACTGCTTGCAGAGGCTTAGGGATTGATAACGATATTTCTCAATATTTAAGTGGAATGATTCCATTTGAAAGAGGAGCCAACTGGACTCTCTCCGATTGCTTCTTTGGCAATGAAGAATTAGGAAGAAAGCCTATTAAGGAATTTATTAGAGAGGTTGAGGGATATCCTAATTTGAAAGAAACCTGTCTTAAAATTGAAGGTTTAACTAACAAACGATCTTCTCATGCAGCTGGTGTTCTAATATTCAATGATGAATATACCAAATCAAACGCAATGATGAGGACACCAAAAGGAGCATATATCACACAGTTCAATATGGGCGACAGTGAAGCAATGGGTTCAGTTAAATATGATTTATTGACTATTGAAGGCTTAGATAAAATTCGAGTAGCTTTAGATCAGCTTATTGAAGACAATCAAATAGAATCTCAAGGAACTTTGAAAAGAACTTATAATAAGTATCTGCATCCAGATACTTTGGAGTACAACTCTAAGAGAATATGGGAAATGGCTGGCGAAGGAGAAATAATGGATTTGTTTCAGTTTGATACAGAAGTGGGCAACCAATCCGTTGTTAAAGTTAAGCCGAAAAATTTATTGGAAACAGCTGTAACGAATTCTTTAATGAGACTGATGTCAGAAGGAGAAGAACAACTTGTAGATACATATGTAAGATTTAAAAAAGACATCAACCAATGGTATCAAGAAATGAGAGATCACAATTTAAGTTCAAAAGAAATAGATGTACTAAAAAAACATCTATATAAACCAGAAGAAGGTTTATACGGGATAGCAGATACACAGGAATCAGTTATGATGCTATCCATGGATAAAGAAATTGCTGGATTTAGCATTGAAGAGTCTAATAAGCTAAGAAAAGGGATAGCCAAAAAAATCAAAAAAATGATTGATGAAATAAAGAAAATGTTATTTGAGAAAGGGCGAAGCTTAGGAACATCTGAAAACATGTTGAAATATGTTTGGGATGTCCAATTTAAAAGACAATTCGGATACTCGTTCAGCACTCTTCATACTCTTGCTTACTCTATTATCGCTCTTCAAGAATTAAACCTTAACTATAAATACAACCCATTGTACTGGAGTACAGCGTGTCTAACTGTAAATAGCGGTGGTATTGAAAGCGAAGAAGATCAGGCTACTAAAAAATCAGCGGCTACAAACTATGGGAAAGTGGCCGCAGCTATAGGGAATATTAGAAAAAGAGGAATCAAAGTTGATTTACCTGATATTAATAACGCAAATTTTGGTTTTAAAGCAGATATAGAAAGTAATTCTATTGTATTTGGATTAAAAGGAATGAATGGAATCGGAGACGATGTTGTTCATCAGTTAATTGCGAATAGGCCATACAGTGACTTTAACGACTTCATGGAAAGAATGTTTAGAAGTCGTATCCTTAAAAAGGGACAAGTAATTCAACTAATAAAAGGCGGTTGTTTTGACTCTTTTGGTAATAGACAAGAAATAATGAAATCTTTTATTGGACAGATATCTGAGCCTAAAACCAGGCTTACTTTATCAAATTTAAAAATGCTAATTGAAAATGATATTGTTCCCCAAGAGTATGCCTTAGAAGTTAGATTCTTTCGTTTCAAAGATTACATTAGCAAAAAGATATACAAGACAGTGAAATCTCCAAAAGACAGGCTTTTCTTATTAGATGATATGTCATCCAACTTTTATAATCAGCATTTCAGTGAGAGCGGAATTGTTGACATGATTAATGGACAGCTAGTTGTATCAGAAAGAGTGTTTAGAAAAGAATATGACAGCAAAATGTCCAAAATCAAAGACTGGATAACAACAGAAGAGCCACTGAAGAAATTGAATGATTGTTTATTAATAAAAGAGTGGGAAAAATATGCCGATGGATCATTAGGTAAGTGGGAAATGGATTCATTGAGCTATTATTATAATGACCATGAGCTTTCTGGAGTTAACTTTGCCAAGTATGATATTGCTGACTTTTATAAACTGCCAGAAGATCCGGTCAAAGGTAAACCTTATCAATGGAGAGGGAAAACTCTATATGAATATGAGACCACACGGATTATAGGCACTGTTTTAGATAGGGATAAAAACAAACATACAATTACTCTTCTAACACCTACAGGGGTGGTTACAGTTAAACAGTGGTCGGGCAGCTTTAGTCATTACAATAAACAGATTTCTAGATCCATTGGTGGCGGAAAGAAAGAGGTAGTCGAGAAATCTTGGTATACCAGAGGAACATTGCTCATGTTTACTGGTTTCAGAAGAGGTAACAATTTTATTCCGAAGGTCTATAAAGATAGCATATATAATCACACTGTCTGCAGAATCGATTTTGTTGATAATGAAGGCAATATGAGCTTGACAACTAAAAGGGCAGAAATATAAATTTTAACTGATGAGATGATAGGAGAGATGAAAATTTTCAAAAAACTTATAGACAAAAATAAAAAATATGTATATTATAGAATTAACGAAATAACACTTTTTGCTACAATTGGTTTGTTAGGAGTAGGGCTCGTATATAGCACTAAAAACTTGTATACACATCAAGCCAATCAAGTCTCAATAAAAGAGTCATTTTATTCAGATAAAAAAGAGGTGAGACAAAAACTTCTTCACGAAATTGACGTTCCAAGAATCCTTCCCAGGCTAAAAAGTGAGGAAGAAAAGCAGGCTGAAAGTAGAAAAAAGTATCTAAATGCGACGATTACATATCTAACAGAAGAAAATAAAAAAGCAGCAAAACATACAAAAACAAAAAATGTGCAAAAAACTAATAAAAAGAGAAGTAAAGATAAATCAGCTTCAAAAAGTACTTATGCCAAGGCAATGAAGAGTCATGAAGTTGTAGCCACTGCTTACACAGCGTTTTGTTCTACAGGGTGCACAGGGAAAACAAGAACCGGCTATGATGTATCAAACACATCCTATTACAATGGAAAAAGAATAATCGCTGTTGATCCAGAAGTAATTCCTTTGTATTCATTAGTTCAAGTTTCATATGAAGGGAATAGCTTTCAAGCATATGCAATAGATACAGGAGGGGACATAAAAAACAATCGTATTGATATTCTGATGGACAGTGAAAAAGAAGCCAACGCATTTGGTCGTAAAACTGTCAGAGTTAGCTGGTAAATCGATCCAAATGACTGAAAGGTATAAACATTTTAAAAATTCGTTCGATGCAATACATAACATGAAATATATCCCAAGGAAAACTATTACATAGAGAGAGTGAAGAGGATGTTCATTTTAGATAAAGAGGCCAGGGTCAAATCAACTGGGGAGTGTGGGGTTATTGAAGCCATTTACCCTGAAACAAAGACAGTGGAACTTTGTTATTATGATGGAACTTATGATGAAAGGAGTTTTGATGATGTTGTTATGGCAACAAGTAGTTAAAATTTCAAGACAAAATTAAAAAATAGGGTGAGATAAATGAAGTGTATTCAAATTGAAATGTCATTTACAGACGAATATGGACAGGTAACCAAATTAAATAAGACTTATAAACCGTCCATTATCGAAGAACATAAGGGCGAAATTCCAGGATTATTGTTAGATGATTTCAAGAGGTTTTTGTCGTCACTTGGATTTAATGAAAAACAGGTATCTAGAATAATAATAGAATATTAAGAGGTTTTTTATTGAAGGGAGGTGGTATTAAATTGCCTAAATACTGGAGTTATCCTGTTGGACTAGCTGTAGAGATTAACAATAATGCACGTTATGGATGCCCACATCATGTTGGGAGAAAAGGAAAGATTATCGAGCATTTACATTCAGTTACATATGACTATGCAGTTAGCGATGAAACAGGTGACATTACTTACTTTAAAGAACATGAATTAACACCACTAAAGGGAGGTTTAACTTATGTTTAAAAAAGGTCAAAAGGTGATTGTTGATTTTACAGATGAGATTGGAGCTGTTGCGAAAGTTGATTATCGATACAATCAGGTGGAAGTGAAGTATCCTGATGGTACTTACCAGGTTGTTGGATTTCATAAAATAAGAAAGGTGGAGGATTAATGGCATTAATTATCTTGGAGGGGCCTGACTGCTGCTTTAAATCAACAGTTGCATCAAAGCTAAGCAAAGAAATGAAGTATCCAATTATCAAAGGTTCAAGCTTTGAGTTGGCCACAAGTGGAAATGAGAAGTTATTTGAGCACTTCAACAAATTAGCTGACGAAGACAATGTGATTATTGACCGGTTTGTTTATTCTAACTTAGTTTATGCAAAGAAATTCAAAGATTATTCGATCCTTACAGAGCAACAGCTTAGATTTATTGAGGATAAAATTAAAATAAAAGCGAAGGTTGTATACTTACATGCTGATCCAGGCGTTATTAAGAAAAGGTTGAGTATACGTGGAGATGAGTACATAGAAGGAAAAGATATAGATTCAATTTTGGGGTTATATAGAGAAGTTATGAGCAATGCGGGATTACATACATATTCATGGGATACTGGACAATGGTCAAGTGACGAAATTGCTAAAGACATAATCTTTTTAGTGGAATAGGGGAATTTATGAAAAAAGTAATTGCGATTGACATGGATCAGGTATTAGCTGATTTACTTAGTGATTGGGTAGCTTACATTAACACACACGATGATCCTTTTCTCAAAGAAGAAGACATCTTTTGTTGGGATATAAAAAAATATACAAATACCAACAATAATGTTTATAGACATTTAGATTACGATTTGTTCCGAAATCTTGATGTTATAGAAGGCAGCCAAAGAGTAGTAAAAGAGCTGATGAAGAAATATGAAGTATATATTGTGACTACTGCAACAAACCATCCAGAGTCCCTTAAAGCAAAGCTTGAATGGCTCACTGAGCATTTTTCATTTATCCCACATAGCAATGTAGTGCTTTGTGGCAATAAAAGCATAATTAAAGCAGACATCATGATAGATGATGGAATACATAACTTGGAATCATTTGAAGGAATGAAGATTCTATTTGATGCTCCCCATAACAGGAATGATAACAGATTTATTCGTGTTATGAACTGGGAAGAGATTGAACGAAAATTACTTTAAAATATCTCATTTAGCCAGAAAGGAAAAAACAGTGGAACGTTTTATTAAAAGATTGTCAGCTTCTTGTGAGTTAACAATTCATCACAAGATATATCAAATTATGAACGAAGCAAAAACAGAGTTTGAAAAAGTGCTAAAGAAATTAAAATAAAAGATCAATTTTATTTAGAATGAAAATAAAATATATGGAGTGGTTAGATGAATGTATTGAGTTTATTTGATGGAATGAGCTGTGGACAGATTGCGCTGAATAAGTTAGGGATTGTCGTAGACAACTATTTTGCTAGCGAAATAAAAGAAAATGCTATTAAGGTTACTCAGTATAATTACCCCAATACAATTCAACTTGGAGATGTAAAGTCGTTAACTGATGAAAAACTTGAATCCCTCCCAAAAATTGATTTATTGATTGGTGGAAGTCCATGCCAGGATTTAAGTCCGGCAATGAAAAAAAGGAAGGGGCTAAAAGGCAGCAAATCTCAACTTTTTTGGGAATACATTAGGGTTCTAAATAAAATTCAACCAAAGTACTTCTTGTTAGAAAATGTAGCTAGAATGAAAAATGAAGATAAAGAGGTCATAAACGAGACTCTTGGAGTAAAGCCAATTAGGATTAATTCAAAACTTGTTTCGGCTCAGTTAAGGGATAGATTGTATTGGACAAACCTACCTAACGTGTCACTTCCAAAAGACAGGGGCATTAAATTAGAACATGTCTTAGAAACTGGGTTTACTGATCGAGAAAAATCGAGGGCATTGTTAGCTAGTGATTCAAGGCCTTTAAAATCAAAGGAAAAAATGTGGCATAGATATAAAAACACAGGCTTTACAACCATTGTGTTTGAAAATGGAATAGAAGATACACATAATATTAGGTACTTGAATCAAGTTGAACTCGAAAGGTTGCAAACTGTACCATCTGGTTACACGAAAATTCTTAACAGAAATCAAGCAGCAGATATCTTGGGAGATGGTTGGACGGTAGATGTTATTGCGCACTTATTTAAAGGACTCAAAGAGGAATACATAATGAAGGAAGTTAACTTGGATTCAGCACAAAATATAGAGCTTGATGAATTATACATTGAACAAATAACTGTATAAAATTTGTCTTTTATACAAATTTAAAATTAGAGGAGTAGATCGATTGGATAGTTACCCAGAGTCCCTAAAAAAAGAGACAGAGGAGATTAAAGAGCGTGTTAGGAATGGAAATATCAAAGAAGACAGGATTAAAGAAATTGCAGAAACGACAGTTGAGTTTTTGAAATCAGAGGAGAAAAGACATAAATACTTTTCTGAAGTTGCTGCAGCTATGGCTGATAACTTAAGTGAGTTTTTCAAATCGTATCTAAAAGGAGAGTGAATATGCTAACTGATCAAGAAAAAATTGACTTGGTAAACGCTCTTGATTTTGTAGTTATTGAACCACATACACAATGCATTTACGTACATAACGATGAAAAGACCAATGGAGTATTAGCTAAGGTTTTGCACACTATTTCAGTAGATGAGTATATTGAGAGCTTTAAGAAAGGGAGTCTAATTGATATCTTTCCAGCAGCAATGCAAGAAGCCGGTGCGGAAGGATTTAAAGATGGCCAGTTTGTGATTATGCCAAAGAAATTTTATGTTGATCAATGTTATGCGATGAGTAAGGAAATCGAGCGGTTAACTAACCTAATCGATCTACACAATATCAAACCAAAAACATATCGAGGCTTGATTCATTAAATTGTTTCAAGAAAAAACGAAAGGATAAAGGGATGTTTATTGAAAAAGTATTATGTAAGGTGTAAAGACAGCAAAGGTGAAAATGCGTCTCTAGTTATTGAGGCGCTATCACCTGAACATGCAAAAGAACAAGCATACGAAGTACATAAGGTAAGGGATATTTATAATATAAGCCTGGGAGAAGGAAAGTCAAGGAATTACCTAGAGCGAAAATATTCCCCATACATAAAAAATGACAACGGCAAGGCTATAACTATCTTTTCATAAGGGAGGGCGGCTCCATGCGAATATCTGATCCAATAAAAGAAACTCTCGTACAAAATATGGATCAACTTAGTAGTAAAATCGATGAGTTGTTCATATACCTTGAAAATGAGTTACCTTCAACAACTGAAAGGCAATGGAAAACTATAGACAAAAAATTCGGTGAGGTTTTTACTAAATCTAACGAATTACAAAATTACATAAGTTGTTTATAAAGGTGAGCAATATCCCTTTGAGTTAATGACATCTGTGATACTTATTATTCAAAATCGCCTTTGTTTCTTAACAATTATTTATATGATTGGTAGCATTTATTAAAGAAAGAAGGTGATTTATGAGATTGTCTGTTTGATAAGTATTGGTGCCAGATGAGAATTATATTTTTACAAAGGGGTTATTTTAATGAACAAGTCTTTTTATCGAACGATTATAGCATTAGTTGCCGTATTTGTGCTGGCCTTTGCAACATTTCCTCAAAATAGTGATGCAAAGAGTACAATCTCAACAGATAATATTGACAAGGATAAGGTAAAATCAGAAGCAGAATTTATTGCAGATCACACTATTGATGTGAGCAAAAAGACTAAGGAAAAACTTCTTTCAAAGGCAAATAAGGCAATTGAAGACGGAGACATTAAGTATCATAAATCAAACGAAAAAGTATTTGATAATGCATCAGTTAGGGCTATCAAGTATGATGATGGTACAGTAACTTATTCAGTTTCTTATTTATACATGGACACTGAAAAAGTAGATAGAGTTAGTTCATTCAATATTTCATTTGATAGCGAAATGAATATAGAAGAATACTATGAAGTTGATATGAAGAAAATAAGCAGCACTCAAAACGAAATGACTTATTGGGTTAATGGCGTTAAGGATGAAGACAAGTCTGGTGTTTTTGAAACAGAAAAATCTTCAGAAGATCAAACAAGCTCATCTAACATGATGAGTACTCAAAGTTGGACTGGATGTGTATCAGATTGCTTAGGTGATAAGAATATTAGTCAATGGGCAATCACTGGTTTAGCTATTTTATGTGGAGCTGCATGCACAGCTGGTGTTCCAGCAACAGCAGGAACTGCTTGCTATGCTTGTGTAAATACTGCTGGTATTATTGGTGTAAATGCATTCTTTGATTGTATGGAGAAGTGTAAATGATCAATATCTTAAGTAAAATACTATTTATTTTGTCTGGTTGTGCATTGTTGATCTTTGGGATAATTTTAAATAATGGATCAATGGCTTTTGGATTGTTTGCCTTATTCTTCATAGCGGCAATAATTGTTCGTGTATTTCATAAACGAACTCAAGACCATTAGCAGCAGCCGTATTGTACTGTAGGGGAGGAAACTCTCCTACTCTTGAAAAATAGTTAAAAAAACAATAGACAAATACAAATAATATGTATATAATTAAAATAAATTAAAGGCAAAGGGAGAGGGTTAATGAATCATATATGTGAAATCTGTAAAGAGTACATAAACGGAAAAACAATTTGTCTAAGGATCAAAGATGATAAAACTTATGAAGATTTCAATTGCTGTGAAGATTGTGCCAAAGTGTATTTCGAAAGAGTGAAGAAGGAATGCAGCAATTTAAGCGTTAAAAAGACATTAGAATATTTAAGGCTAAACAACAAATACAAAATAAGTGGATAAAATATCCCTTTTATCGTGATTTGTTTTCAAAAGTAAAAACGCCATAAAAAATTCTTATGGCGTCTGTCGAACAGGGAGGTGCTTATACCAAACTAGATTGGAACCCCCTCTGGATAACCACCAAAGAAAGAAGCTCCAACAATGATTAACAAAATGAATAGCACCACGATCAAAGCGAAGGAGCTGCCATAACCGTTTGAGTAACCGTTATTTCCGTTAGAGTATCCACCGAAGAATCCCATATTTCCACCTCCTTTAGGGAGATAGAACATGATATGCGGAACGATATATTTCGACATGGATTTAAGTCTATATAAGAAAAAATGAAGTTTTTGTCTAAAATTCAGCTCAATTGATAAGAAAGGGATGATCAAATGAAAAATACATGGTTCATCAGTGATCCACACTTCGGCCATAAGAATATCATCAAATATGAAGGTGATAAACGATCATTTAAAGATACTGAGCATATGGACAATGTGATCATTGAGAATTTCAATAAAACAGTTAGCGAAGGTGACAAAGTCTTTTGGCTTGGAGACATGTTCTTCTGTAATTCTAAAAGAATCGAGTACATAGTAAGTCGGTTAAAGAAAACTAGAAACATCCTTATTAGAGGAAATCATGATAAAGGAATTTCAGATACAAAGTTTAGAAGATTTGGTTTTGATCCACATAGGATGTATCTCTATGAGGATTACATCCTTACTCATGAACCAATTTCCCAGGAGAATATGAGCAGATTAATTGAGGATTTTAAAGTTTGCTGCAATGTGCATGGGCATACGCACAGTGAGGAAACTGGTCTAGAAAAGCTAAGTCATGTATGTGTAAGTGTTGAGAATACCGACTTTAAACCAGTTACGATGGATTGGATAAATACAAAAAGGTGGGAGGGTGTAAGAAATCCTTATTGGAAATAGAAATTAATTTCCCGGGTAAGCGCAGTAAACGACAAATCCAAACAGAAAACGAGGAGTTGCTAACAGTAAAGTCTGAATAAAATTCAATTTTTAAAGAGACTTATAAGGAGGTGAATATGTGGGCAGACATCAAGCCAAATTTGAAGGCAAGATAATCAATAAATCATATGGATTGGATGTACTTGGTCGTTTTTCTGAAAACGAGAAGATAGAATTCAACTGTTTCTTCGAAGGGATTATTGATTTAGACCCAATTGAAGTTGGCGGCAAAGTATATATCCCTGGTTTTAATGAGTACGTAGTTGTTACTGACAGACAACGCAACACAAAGAATGAATGGACGTATCAGACTGATAAGATTATTAAAACAATTGAAGACAAAGAAAGCTTTGAAAAGGCGATTCAAGAGCAAGCAAAACTTGAAGAAGAATGGCAACAGCGTGTCAGACAAGAGAATCAATTTGTTAAAGAACAAAATGATAATCGCAAAACTTCCTGGTGGAAGAGACTAATCACTAAAAATTAAGGGAGAGACTTTTATTGAATAAGGATACAAAAGATATTTGGAACGGTTTCTTTATTGGATCAGGTTCGTTAATCGTAGTTGGATTACTTATTTTTGTTGAAGCGTTGACTATGTCACTAATTGTTTATTACGGATTAAATCATGTGCTAAATCCCTTACTCATCGATACATACAACATTCAAAATGTTCATGTCACATTACCTCATGCATTTGTTATTGGTGTTTTACTCAATGTATTTGTCAAAGGTGTAAGGTCAAACCAGGAAAATGAGGAGAACATCTTCAAGAAAGCCGGTAAGTCTTTACTTCATTCAGCTTTAGCATTGATTGTTCTGTATGTGAGCACTTTGTTTATCTAAGGAGGCCTCAAGATGAGTGATGATAATGCTGCAAAGATTATTTCAAAAAGAAATCAACTGGTGAAATAGTCGGCGAAATGAAAGTTACAACTTTACCTGCTGAAACCATTTTGTAAAACGACAACAAATCTAAATAAAAGTTTTATTTTAAACCAATTTTGCCAAAGGAGAGTTAGATATGATCTTAAAAGAAATTGCTGTTTATGAAGAAAAATTGAATAATTATTTACCGAAGGAAACGAGAATGGTGCTTCATTACAAGAACATTGAAGCTGTTGAGAATGAGGACTTGATTACAATAAACACTGGTAAGAATTCAACGGCGTATAAGGTGTTTGATTTAGACGAGTTGCAAAAAGACCCACTAAAAATGAAATTGACAAGCTATGAGGGAGAAACAAAAGTGGTTAGTGTGAACATTAATAAAATTCATTTCAACATAGCTGGAGACCAGGCAGTTAAATTAGAATTCAAAGTGCTCAAATCAGTAGTTACAGTTACTAGTGTCGGCGAACCAGGAATTTATTCATTACTTTAAAAGGATGATTTTAAAGAGAAAGGAAACAATTTTGATGGATACATACGAAGTAGTTGGTTGCCGGTTTAGACATTATAAAGGGGGTCTATATAAGGTTATTGGAGAGGTAATTCATACTGAGACAGAAGAGAAGCTTGTTACAAATGAAGACATGGATGGCATTCAGTGGGCAAGGCCTAAAGACATGTTCTTTGGAAAAATTGTTGTTGATGGAAAAGAGGTAAATAGGTTTACAAAAATCAATTAGGAGATGATGTAATAAGATGAAATTCTTTGAGGCGTGTGACCCATATTACGCTTTAATTAAAGCAAATACAAAGGAAAAGGCAATAAAGCTATATACAAAAGAAGTTGCAGATGATGACGGTAACTTAAGAGATGAGATCAAAGAAGTTGGTATGGTGTACGCAGCTGTTAAACATAGTCGAACAGTAACCGAGAATCAAGAGCTATCTCCAATATCAGATGTTCTCGAAGAACTCCAAAGTAATGAAGAAAGAGTTTTGATCATAGACGGAAGTTTACTATAAAGAATAAAAATAAATTAAAGGATGATGAAAATGAAATATGGACTTTATTGTATGGGATCACTTGTTAATACGTATGATGATGCAATTGAGGCTCATAATGATGCTGTTTATGCTCAAGAAGAAAGCGGAGTACCGCATGAAGTAAGAGAAATTCTCTAAATTAAGAGGAGGACATTAAATGATTCAAGGATTTTATAAAGATCAGAAACTTCACCTTTTGGAAGATCCTATGCAGCAGTACACTGTCATGAAAGTTGAAGAAAATGCAGTATGTGTTTACCGATGGATCGATGACTATAGACACAAAATTGAGAGATTTACAGATGTTGAAGAGGCTAAAAAGCTCCTTGGGGAAGGATGGCCTAAACAATAACAAAGGAAGATACAGAAATTTATTCAGAAACAATTGGAGGACGAATAGATGTCGGAAAATAACTATAGGCCGTCAGTTCCTAGATGGGTTGGCGATATACTAGAGCTAGACAAGAAAAGAAGACAAAATCAGTACAGAGGCTCACTAACGTCAGGGCAAGAGAAGAAGGACTGGGATGAGTGGAAAAGTAGGTATTCAAGGAAATTAAAGTATGCAAGATTGAACGGATGGACGATCGAAGAAGAGTAACGATTTTTTAGGGAGGACGAATAGATACAGCTCGATTTTAGATAAAATCAAAGCTTTATTCAAAATAAAAACAAAAAATAAGGAGATGTAAAATGGGGGCAGCTAGACGTATTGATCCAACTCAACCATATGTAAAAAAGAAGAACATTATTAGCTTTACAATAGCCACTGAGAACACTCATATTCATTTAGCTGATGGACAATCTTTTCCTGTATTAGAAGGAGAGATTATTGCGACTGACCAACAGGGAAATCAATTTGTTGAATTAGAAAAGAATCTAGATGATTACGTTCCTGTTGTTGAGAAAAAGAAGAGTTCCTTATATGAAAGTATGGCACAGGGCTACATGGAAATGGGCGACATTAATCGTGAAATATCTGAAGCATTCAATCTTGTTGAAAATGAAGCTGAAACAGTGACTACAGATTTAATTACAGGGGCATATAACGATAAGTGATCATTACATATGAGAGTAAAACTGGCAATGTAAGAAGGTTTGTAAAAGCGCTGCAACACAAATTAGATATTGAGACCATTGAAATAACTGATGATACGATCATCAATCAAGAGTTCATACATATTACATATACGATAGGCTTTGGGGAAGTACCTGAAAGGACTTTGAGTTTTATCAATAAGAATAAAAATAAAATAAGAGGAGTTGCTGTTAGTGGTAACAAGGTTTGGGGTGTTAACTATGGTTTAGCTGGAGACAAGCTTTCAGCTAAGTTCCACACACCATTGTTATTAAAGTTTGAACTTAGTGGAACGAGAAAAGACTTACAGAAGATCATTCAGGAGGTACAACTTATTGACAAACACAATACCAAAATGGATCAAGCTCAATAATGAGATCATGATTCATAAAGATGGGAAGTATCAATTCGAAAAGGATAAGGAGGCAGTACATAGTTACTTTGTTGATTACATAAATCAAAACACAGTCTTTTTCCATGATCTAAAAGAGAAACTTGATTATTTGATTAAAAATGATTATTACGAAGAAGAATTCTTAGGCAAATATACTTTTGAACAGATTAAATCAATTTATAAGATTGCTTACAGTTACAAATTCAGATTTCCATCTTTTATGAGTGCGTTTAAGTTCTACAATGACTACGCATTGAAGACAAATGATAAAACAAAGATCCTGGAGAGGTATGAGGATCGTGTCTCAATTGTAGCTTTGTATTGTGCTGATGGTGATTACGAGAAAGCAGTTGAGGAAGTACATACTATGATGAAACAAGAATATCAGCCGGCAACACCTACTTTCCTTAATGCTGGACGTAAGCGAAGAGGTGAAATGGTGAGCTGCTTCTTACTTGAAGTAGGCGACAGTTTGAATGATATTTCACGTGCTATTGATATCTCCATGCAGCTTTCTAAGCTAGGCGGTGGTGTAGCGCTAAATCTAAACAAATTAAGAGCTAAGGGTGAAGCGATTAAAGACGTAGAGAATGCGACCAAAGGTGTAGTAGGTGTTATGAAACTTCTAGATAATGCTTTCAGATATGCCGACCAAATGGGTTGATTTGGCCCCTTTCATCAGTAATGGTGATCGAAAACCTCTTTAATTCATGGGAACTCCTACAGGGACAATCATGAGCGAAGCAAGACTAAGTCTTGAACGTGCAACGACTAGCCGAAAGGCGTAGGCTGCAAGCTATTGGCAGTCGAAACAGGAGGCGCCCTTAGAGGGTGAAGATATAG
Organism: Bacillus sp. FMQ74; assembly: GCF_001875785.1. Taxonomy (NCBI): domain Bacteria; kingdom Bacillati; phylum Bacillota; class Bacilli; order Caryophanales; family Bacillaceae; genus Bacillus; species Bacillus sp. FMQ74. The sequence continues at coordinate 46,548 of NZ_MOEO01000012.1, forward strand.
TCTAACCTTCATGGTAACATGAAGCAGCCGTATGGCGGGGCGTGCTTAGCGAACACGTTTGAATGGTCTGCAAAGACAAGGATCAGGAGCAGTTTATCTAAGTGTATTCCATCCAGACATTACAGACTTCCTGGATACCAAAAAAATAAGTGCTGATGAAGATGTTCGAGTTAAAACACTGTCTATTGGTGTAGTTGTTCCTGATAAATTTATTGAACTTGCAAGGGAAGACAAGGATTATTACATGTTCTATCCGCATTCAGTATACAAGGAATATGGACAGTATCTTGATGAGATGAGCATCAATGAAATGTATGATGAGCTTGTCGAAAACCCTAGGGTTAGAAAAGCTAAAGGGAATACACGGAAGCTGTTAGAGCAATTGGCCATTCTAAGAAGCGAATCTGGTTATCCGTATATTATGTTCGCTGACAATGTAAATAAAGTGCATCCAAATGAACATATTTCAAAAGTGAAGTTTTCAAATTTGTGCGTTACTGGAGAAACACTTCTTTTAACTGAGAATGGATATGAAAAAGCAGCCGATCTTTACAAAAAGCAGAATGATCTTAAAGTGGTCATTGATAACAGAACAAAAGATTTTGCAGTCGGTAGCAAAGGTACTTCAATTGTAGATGCAATTCCGATGCAACTGACCAAAAAAGATGCGGAAATATTTAAAGTCAAAACGAAGCAAGGATATGAAATTAGGGCAACTGAGTGGCACAAATTCTATGTGAAAAGAGATGGTGCAATTCAAAAGCTCCAATTGAATCAACTGAAAACGGGCGATAAATTATTAGTCCAATCAGGTGAAGGGGCATACGGTGACATTCATGAGCCTGATCTTGCTTATATCATGGGTATTATTGCTGGTGATGGAACTATTACCGATAAAACCGCCAAGATTTATTTATATGACAATAAAAAAGTCCTTGAGCAGAAAGTTACTCATGCTGTACACCGGGTTATTCAAAAGCACAAACTTGATCGTGTATATAAACACAATACATCACTGGCTCCAACATTTAATATGTCCAATCCAGAAAAACAAGATTTGCTCTACATGAATAGTACTGTCTTATTTGACATCTTGAAGAAGTTCGGTATGAACAAAGAAACAAAAACAAGAGTCCCAGAATTCATTTTTCAAGCTAATAAGGAAACGCAAGCAGCTTATTTATCGGGTCTATTCCAGACTGATGGTTGCGTAAATGCAAATCATAAAGCCAAAGCATTAACTATTGAGTTAACATCCATCAACTATGAGAGCCTTCAGGACGTTCAGAAGCTATTACTGAACATGGGTGTCTATACAACGATTTATTCTAACAACAAGCGCTCACAAGAACTCCTTCCTGATGGAAAAGGTGGTTCCAAGCTTTACAATGTAAAACCAATACACAAAATCAGTATTCAAGATAGGAACTCGAGAGAATTATTTATGGGTATTGTTGAAATGAAAGAATACGATATTTATAAATTCAATTTGCTAACTGAGACACTACGACATAAATCAAGAAAGCCAAAGCATGATTTTACAGCTGAAATTGTTAGCATTGAAGAAGACGGGATCGAGGATGTTTATGATACAACACAAGAAGACTACCACTCTTTAATCTTCAATGGGATTGTTACAGGCAACTGTTCTGAAGTCCTTCAAGCATCACAAGTGTCAGTTTATACGGATTACGATAAAGAGGATGAAATTGGCTTAGATATCTCCTGCAATCTTGGCTCAATGAACATTGTAAATGTAATGAGTAATCAATCAATTGCTTCAACAGTCAGAATAGCAATTGACTCACTGACAACTATCACAAGGAAAACAAACATTGTAAATGCTCCAGCAGTTGCGAGAGCAAATACACTAATGAGATCAATTGGTCTAGGGCAGATGAACCTCCATGGATTTCTAGCTCAAAATAATATTGCTTATGAAAGTGAAGAAGCTAAGGATTTTGTTAATACATACTTTATGATGGTTAACTTCTACTCTCTGCAGCGTTCAATGGAAATTGCACGAGAAACAGGGGAGACATACTACAAGTTTGATGGTTCGACTTATAAATCAGGTGAGTATTTCGAAAAGTATGTAACAAATGATTATAGCCCTCAGTATGAAAAGGTTAAAAAGCTATTTGGAGATCAACATATTCCTAATATTGAAGATTGGATGAAGCTTAAAGAAGATGTGATGAAATATGGTCTGTATCATTCGTATAGACTTGCTATTGCACCTACTGGAAGCATCTCATATGTTCAATCATCTACAGCAGGTGTAATGCCAATTATGGAGAGAATTGAGGAACGTACATACGGAAACAGTAAGACATATTATCCAATGCCAGGTTTATCGGCTCAGAATTGGTTCTTCTATAAGGAAGCATACGACATGGATATGTTTAAGGTAGTTGATCTTATTGCAACAATTCAGCAGCACGTTGACCAAGGAATTTCATTTACGTTGTTCCTGAAAGATACGATGACAACGAGAGACCTGAATAGAATAGATCTCTACGCTCATCATAAGGGAATTAAGACTTTGTACTATGCGAGAACAAAAGATACAGGGCAGGAAGGGTGTCTGTCTTGTGTAGTTTAAATAGTAGAGGAGTCGGCACTCTGTAATGCTGCCTGACTCCTGGGTTCTAAATTAAAGTCCTCTTGCTTTAACAAATGCTTGGATATCTTCACCATCTTTATTTGTTACACGGACTTTATAAGTACCTTCTATATCTTTTACGTAAAAGGTTGTTTCTTTGAACTTTCCTGGTTTCACTGTAATACCGTCTGCTATTCTCTTGCCGTCAGGGTTCGTAATTTTGTACTCAAAAGGGTAGTCTCCATCATTTGCAATGTAAACTCTGATTTTGTCTTCTTCACTACCAAAATAATCGAAATATAAGTTTCCTGCAGCTGTAAAATAACCAGTTTCACAAATTAAAGTACCACGGTCACATCTAGGATCTTCTAAAGGATTTATGACTTTCACAGGATTTTGAATCGACTTCGCTGAAACAGCAGTACTACCAATAGTAGGTATTAGACCTAAAGCTAAAGCACCAGCAATAAATTTCTTTTTCATTTTTTATTCCTCCCTTAATAGTGAATATGTTGCATTATAAAATTTACAACATTTATAAAATATTCCCTTCTTTTTACAAGTATTGAGGGAGGAAAAATATTTAGGAGGTCACATTTTTGTCACAACTAAACAATAACAAGCAGTATACAGCAGCAAACTGGTCAAAGCATGAAGACGATTTTACCCAAATGTTCTATAACCAAAACGTGAAACAGTTCTGGCTTCCAGAAGAGATTGCTTTAAACGGCGATCTCCTCACATGGAAGTACCTCGGAAAAAATGAGCAGGACACTTATATGAAGGTACTTGCCGGACTTACGCTTCTTGATACAGAGCAGGGGAATACGGGGATGCCGATCGTGGCTGAACACGTAGACGGCCACCAGCGGAAAGCGGTGCTGAACTTTATGGCAATGATGGAGAACGCTGTCCATGCGAAGTCGTACTCTAATATCTTTCTTACATTAGCCCCAACCGAGCAGATCAACGAAGTGTTTGAATGGGTTAAAAACAATAAATTTCTTCAAAAGAAAGCAAGAACAATTGTTTCAATTTATAAAGCAGTTGAGAAAAACGATGAAATTTCTTTATTCAAAGCAATGGTTGCATCTGTGTTTCTGGAGAGCTTTCTTTTCTACTCAGGGTTTTATTATCCACTTTACTTTTACGGGCAAGGGAAGCTTATGCAAAGTGGAGAAATAGTCAACCTTATTATCCGTGACGAGGCGATACACGGAACATATGTTGGTTTGTTGGCTCAGGAAATTTATAAGAAGCAAACACCAGAGAAGCAAAAGGAATTGTACGAATGGGCTCTAAGCTTACTGCAGGAGCTTTATGAAAATGAATTAGAGTATACAGAAGATGTCTATGATCAAGTTGGCTTAGCTCCGGATGTGAAAAAATTCATCAGATACAACGCAAATAAAGCTTTAAACAATCTGGGCTTTGATCATTGGTTTGAAGAAGAGGATGTTAATCCAATCGTTATTAATGGATTGAGTACTAAAACTAAGTCGCATGACTTCTTCAGCCAAAAAGGGAATGGGTACAAAAAAGCAACGGTGGAGCCATTAAAGGATTCAGATTTCATTTTTACTGAGAAAGGGTGTATTCAATGAGATTGATTAAATTAGAGCAGTCTAATTGCAATCCATGTAAAATGGTGTCCAATTACTTAGAGCAAGCAAATATTCAATTTGAAACAGTTGACGTTACACAGGAACCAGAAGTGGCAGCTAGATTTGGTGTTATGGGAGTACCGGTAACCGTTTTGCTGAGTGATCAAGGAGAGGAAGTAAACCGAAGTATTGGTTTTAAGCCTGATGAACTTGATGAGTTTTTAAAGGAATTACGATAAAAGGGTAATTTTAAACAAACTTAAATTAAAAGGAGCTAATACATAATGCAAATTAAAATCAAATATCTAGATGAATCACAAACAAGAATCAGCAAAATCGAACAGGGAGATTGGATTGATCTTCGAGCAGCTGAGGATGTAACGATCAAGAAAGATGAATCTAAACTTGTCCCATTAGGTGTTGCAATGGAGCTGCCTGAAGGTTACGAAGCACATGTCGTCCCTCGTTCAAGTACATATAAGAACTTTGGCGTTATTCAAACAAATTCAATGGGTGTTATCGATGAGTCATATAAGGGAGACAACGATTTCTGGTTCTTTCCTGCTTATGCCTTGCGTGATACTGAAATTAAGAAGGGTGATCGTATCTGTCAGTTTAGAATCATGAAGAAAATGCCGGCGGTTGAATTGGTTGAAGTTGAGCGTTTGGAGAATGAAGACCGTGGTGGGATTGGATCAACCGGTACGAAGTGAACAAAATAAAACCTTGGCTGTCTTCATGTTGGAATTGTCCAATGTGGCTACAGCCAAGGTAATACACTCCTTAACAGGTTTTAAAAAACACCTATTTTTTTATTAGATATATAGAGAGAGTACAACTCGTCGTCTATAAAACCTGTGTATTCCTCAAGATTGACATCATAAGCCTGTATATCGAGAATATTCACATCTTCATTTGTTGATTCTGTGTAACAAATGATTTTATTTATTTTGATATTGTTTGAGGATTTAAAGTGACTAACCAAACCATATGATGCACTGCTAACAAGCGATTTAAACGATGTTCCAGGTTCTTTGTTGGAATCATAAACATGAAGAATGTTTTTATCAATTTCTAAAGTGTATGTAAAAGTCCTACTATGTTCAGAAGAATTGTAAGAAAGGTCGGTAATTGTTCCTTGAACGACGGGTTTTTGGGTAATATTCATTCAACATCATCTCCATCTATAATAATTTGTACATAAAAAATTATACCAAATCATTGGAAAAATAGATAATAATTACTCTTGATATTTAAATAAAAGAATACTTTTATCTAAAATCAATAAGGAGGAAAGAGATCATTAACAACAAAGAAAGAGCTTTACAAGCAAAATATGATGACATGCTGTATAGGAACGGTCTTTGTTTTGGATTTCTTCAGTTACAAGGACTTGAAGATGAATTTATTGAGCATATGAGACAAGTTGCTGAGTATGAAAAAGATCTTAGATACAAAAGTGCAGCAACTAATTTTCTGAAGATGATTGACCAAAATAAAATAGGCGGGTGATTAATTGTTAAAGGATAAAAATAAAATAATAAAGAGTATTGAAAAGATCAATAAACTTGAAGAGGGATTGGCACTATTTGAAGAAGGCGACGAAGAATATTTAAGTGTATTAGTGAAAATTCAGGGGCTATATGATGAAATCTCAGATACTGCTTTAGAGTGTTTTAAAGATATGACTACAAAAATCAGGAAAACTGGTCAGAAACGAATTGAAAAGGGGATAGATCAGTTGCCACATGCAATTAAAGAAAGTATTGCTGGTCAAGTGAATGGTTTTAAAGGGGAGCTATTCGAATAAAAGCAAGTATTAATGGTGTTGAATTTGAGGGTGAGTAATAGCTAATCAAACACAAATATAAAATTAGGAGATGTTTATTATAACATATGTAACTTTATTTCTAGCAGTTTATCTATTTGTATTAAACCTTAATGAGGTCAGGTTGATTATTCGAGGGGAAAGCAATACTTATATAAAAGTAAATAGTGTACTCGATAATTCAACTTCAGAAGATGCAAAACGAAATAAGAATTTAATTTACCTGTTTACTTTGCTTAAGGGGATTTCTTTAATCATCCCCTCGGCATATAACGGTTTAATTATGCATGAAAATATCCTTATACTCTGTTGGACAGCATTTTCAGTTATATACACAGTCCTAAGCATGTTTAAGGTTTTAGACGTGTTGGAGGGCGAAGCAGTAAGCCGAAGTAAATATATTTATCTGTTCTACGTCTTCGGAAACATTATCTTTGCTTTGTGTATTATTTATCATATAATGTGAAATTGTGTTTAGCTGCACTCATTATACGGCTCAAGTCCTTTTAGCATAGGTCTTGAAGGATGTCTTGGAGAGTTTTTCACAGTTAAAAGCTTGTCAAAATGAGTTTTTATTACATAAACCTGATTCTGATTCGCTTCTTTAAGCAACAACATAAAGTCATTGCATTGTTTAATATGGAATTGCTTATCAAATAAATCAGGGCAATCTCCCCAAGCCAAGACGACTTTTTTTGAATCTTTTACAAGGGAGCTCAATACCTGCCGATTAGTTGCCATTACTGTATCAAATAAATTTTTGTTTTCGTTTTGTAAGTTTTTAATTAGAGAAGATAACAACATAGAATTAGTTTCATAAAAAGGATAAAGATTGGCAATATGAATTGTGCCTACTTCGTTTAGGGAGTGGCTGAATTTACAAAGCTTGTTTATGGTTAGGTCAGAAACATCCCTACCTGCCATACTTGGATTTAGCATTATATAAACAAAAGAGGAGTCTAAAGAGTTGTTTAACTTTATCGATAAACAGTACCTAGCTTCAATGGAATCTGTTAATCTTTCAGTTTTACACTCAATAACTTTGCTAACAAACTCCGGCTTATACTTATAAACAGGCATAACTGACCATCCCTTTCCAATTTATAACTAAGAATATCTTACCAAAGTGTGTAAATGAAAGGAAGTTAATTTTAAATGACTCAATTCGATAAACAATACAACTCAATCATAAATGACATTATAAATAATGGAATCTCAGACGAAGAATTTCAAGTAAGAACAAAGTGGGATTCTGATGGAACACCGGCTCATACACTAAGCGTGATCAGTAAACAAATGAGATTCGACAACTCAGAAGTTCCTATTTTAACGACAAAAAAGGTTGCCTGGAAAACAGCCATTAAAGAGTTACTCTGGATTTGGCAGCTAAAATCTAACGATGTTAATGATTTAAACAAGATGGGTGTACATATCTGGGATCAATGGAAACAAGAAGATGGCACCATTGGACATGCATATGGATTCCAGCTGGCCAAGAAAAACAGAAATCTAAATGGAGAAAAGGTTGATCAGGTTGATTATCTTCTGCATCAATTGAAGAACAACCCATCTTCACGGAGACACATTACAATGCTTTGGAATCCTGATGAATTAGACTCAATGGCCTTAACACCATGTGTATACGAGACGCAATGGTACGTTAAACAAGGAAAACTCCATCTGGAGGTAAGAGCACGGAGCAATGATATGGCGTTGGGAAATCCATTCAATGTATTTCAGTATAATGTGTTGCAGCGCATGATTGCTCAAGTCACAGGTTATGAGCTTGGTGAATATATCTTTAACATTGGTGATTGCCATGTGTACACACGTCATATAGACAATTTGAAAATCCAAATGGGAAGAGAACAATTTGAAGCGCCTGAATTATGGATCAATCCCGAAGTCAAAGATTTTTATGATTTTACAATTGATGATTTCAAGTTAATCAACTATAAACATGGGGACAAGCTTTTATTTGAGGTAGCGGTTTAATGCTATCTCTTATTGCTTGCTGTGATAAAACTCTAGCCATTGGATATCAAAACAAATTACTGTATCATTTGCCTGCTGACATGAAACACTTCAAAGAAAAAACTGAGGGGAAAATATGTATTCAAGGAAGATCAACATACGAATCAATTATCAGCATGACAGGTAAGCCTCTACAGAATAGAAGGAATATTATACTTACTAGGGATCAGAACTTTAAGCCAGATTATTCGTCCTTTGTTTATCATTCAATTGAGGAGGTCTTAAAGCTCATTCAAGGGCAAGTTAACACTGATGAGGAAGTGATGGTGATAGGGGGAAGTATGATTTACAAAGCATTCTTGCCCTACGCTGATAAAGTGTATTTGACAATTGTTGACTCAGCGTCAATAGAAGCAGATTCATATTTTCCTATGTTAGATGATCGTTGGAAATTGACTAATAAATTGCATAATAAAACCGATGAAAAGAACAAATACAATTATTCCTTTCTAACTTTTGAAAATAATTATAGACAAAGATAAAAAATATGTATAATATGATTATGGGAGGGTGATGAGACAACAGTTTTTTATTTAAATCATAAAAACAAAAAATATGTATTTTGATAAAAATATATTTTATTCAAACTTTAAGGAGGTGATTCATTGGAGGTAGGAGACAAAATACATAGCACAAACGAACAGATAAGAGCCTTGGAGGAAAAGAAATATCAAATTGAAACAACTTTACTTGAAAAACAGAGGGATCTTTTAAGGCTTGAAACACAGCAAAACAAAGAGAAGCTTGAATTGTTATTCGAGCTAAGCGAAGTCTTAACCCAATTGGAAGATGAAGAATGGGTAAGCTGCACAATTGCTTTACGTATTATTAGAAGAAATAAAAGAAAGTACTTGGAGCTTTTTGAACTGGTTAACGAAATAGCATACATAAATAGGGATAAATTTAAAGTTCTTCATGATGAATTCTTTGATCTGAAACAACAATTAAATGATATCTGAGGAGTTGACGGAATGGAAAATAAATTGCTGATCAATAATGCAAATACGGTATTCGAAAAGAAGGGCGATAAATATTTCGGTTATAAATCCCGTTTTGGAGATATCGTTATTGGCGGAGCATATTCTTATAGATTTGTAGTTCACTACGCAAAAACGAATCAAGACGTTGTTATTATACCTGGCGATGTGAATACGGTAACGACTCCGGTCTGTACGACGCTAGAGCAACGTTTATGGCAGCCAGAGAAAAGCACACAAATATGCCGCGATGAGATCGTTGAGCAGGCAAAGGAGGACGAATAAATGAAACCAGAAAATTTACGGATTATTAAGGGGCATGGATGGTATAAAAATTTTGTAGGCCATGTTTATGAAATAGTAGAAGAGGACTTTATACAAGAAGCATATTTGGTTAAAACTTGCTACACAACTGAAGACGACATAAGAATGAAATTGTGCATAGTTTTTAAGGAAGACTGTGAAATTGAAATAAGTGAAAAAGTTGTTCAGTAAAGTGATTATTAAATAAAATCTGTATTTTATGGAAAGGAGTAGCGAGCTATGGAGAAAATCAATGACAGGTATAGGATTAAAATACCTTGTCCAAAGGGAATTTCAGGGTGTGCGGTTTGTCATTATGTGTGGATAGACGAAGAAATATATGACCAGATTCACGATTGTTATTATGATTACTATGGCAAAAAGCCAGACCCAACATCTGTGGTTCAATTACATAAACAACTGCCGAGAGATATTCATTTGTTAGCTAAAGAATGGGGATGGAATGACACAGAGGTCGGAGAAAAAATTTATAAATGGCTGAGAGAAGAATGTTGTAGGCTTTAGATTGATGATCGAGGTAATTTTATGAGAGTTTCTGAGGTGAATACAATGCCATTAGTTCTGTACGGGTTTGGAAGAGAAGTATAAAAAGGGAGGGGATTAACCCCTCATAAAAATTAATGGAATTGCCCGCCCATATTTTGTTGCGCTAAGCGAACTAAGCGTTTAGTGATTTCTCCACCAACTGAACCGTTTGCACGAGATGTAGTCTCAGCACCTAATTGAACACCAAACTCAGAAGCTATCTCAAGTTTCATTTGTTCAATAGCTGAAGCTGCTTGAGGAATTAGTAAATCATTATTGTTGTTTGATCTTGATCTGCTTTGTTGAGCCATCTTATTCATCTCCTAAAGTGTAATGAAAACAAGCTTGTTTGAATCATATTATGGAGACTTTTTCAGGGATTATACACGTTTTTACAAAGAGAGGGTGATTTTAATGTCTATTGGCCATGGAGCATAAATGAGCACGTACTTTATCATAGGTTTAGATAGGGGGGATACATATTGTCACATTCATTTTCGTTAGTTCTTAGCAACAAACTTCCCTTAAGAATGTTAATTAAACGTTGTGAAATTGACTTCAAAATGCAATTAGGTAAACCAGTATTGGGATTCTCCTCTGGGGTACAGGAAGACATCGGTTTATTTCTAACTGTAAGCTCAAGACAAATCGAATTTCGCTTTTTGCGTAAAGGAAATTTTAGAGCGGCACTCAAGAAGGTTGAAGATTTCATTGGTAAGCAATTTCAAGGTGAAACTGTTGGAGTTGTTTACCATGATAGCTTATCAAGGTTAAGAGACATACCAAAAGTTGATGTTATTAATCTGAGGTAAGAGGAATTAAAATTCTAATTTTATTCAGGGAGGGCTATGAATGATAAAGTTTAGTGGTAAATCAGTGCGGTTTGGTAGTGAAGATGATCTTGAAATTACGGGTGACTGTAAGAAAGATTGCATTTCTATTAGTCACGAAACGGATGGAGTAGGTGGATTAACAACGATATACGTAAATGGTAACTATATCTGCGTAGATACAAACACTTTAAAATGTGAAGTAGTTTCTGAATAAAATGTTGATTTTATTTAGAAAAAGGAGCTGTATTACATCAATTTGGAATGGAATTATCGTCTTTTCATAAACGATGTTTTCTGGAAGGGATATGGAGGATATCCGACAGTGCAACAAATCGAGACGGAAAGAAGATCATATAAAAATTCAGGGTTTTATAAGAGTGAAGAAATTAAGATTGAGATTGTCTGACTTTATAAAGGGGATACATATATGGAAAACACAGTTGAGCGGTTTGATTGGTGGGGAGTGACTTTAACCGGTAAGTATAAAGCAGTTAAGACTTTATACCAATTGATGGACATCAACAAAACATTGTTCGAGAATCTCTACAAAGTGCAAGCAAACACAATTGAAGAGCTTGTAAACAAATTATATGAACGTGTTCCTGAGTATGAGAAGAAGTTTTTGGAGTTTATCAATTCGCAGCTACCTAATCTGAGGGAATGCTTACAGTTCGAGCTGCCTTATAATCCTCAACTAATATCCAGCATTGAATACGAAATCTACATATCTAGTGCTGAAATTGATTGCGAATACCCCTTTGATGCTAGAGATTGCATAATTACTTTCTTTCAACGTGTACCAGAAATAATCGATTTGCACAAGGAGGGGTTTAAGTGCAGAAGAAATTAACCTGGTTTGATTTAAATTATAGAACTGATTCAGAGTCTAGAATTAGCTGTTGTTTACTGCGACTGTTTGACCTTATAAAAGAGAGCTTGCACATATACTTCAATATAAAGAATTCTAAAGATATTATGATTTTTTGTCCCAGGCTAAAAGACAAAGCAAGGATAACCTTTTTGTTGAATGGTTTATAAATAAAGGAATTCCTAAATTAAAGAGTATTAACTTTAACAACTTGCCAAAAGATGACCGTTTTCTTGCAATGTTGGAACTTGATGAGTATATCTTAAAAAGCGAAATGGACTTTGCAGATCTAGAAGAAATAAGAAGCTGCATAATTTCATTTGTGAGCAGTCTTCAACAATACATTGACCTATGTAAGGAGGAGTTAAATGAAGAATACAGAGTTTAAGATAACAAGTTTCTTAGATGAATATAAACGAAGAGACGAGATGCGAAGAGATTTTATTATTCATGAAGGCTACACTGCTATCAAAGAGATCATTAAAGAAGTTAATAAAAGGGGATCGCTAAATGAGGCCGATATTTATTATGGAACACCTAAACCACAGCTAAGTTTCTCGGATGTTGAATTAGGTTACATGCTTACTTCAATGATGGAATATGCAACAAATCATGTAGGAAATCCAGTTGATGAGGAATGTGAATTTGAAAATAAACTGGCTTACTTTGAGTATAAGGACGAGATAATTCAGATTTTTGAAGTGTATGGGCAAGGTACTGACAGCTGGTTTTCGAAACCAAGTGACGGTACCATTGATAAACTGAATAACACAGCTTACGGAGTGTATTTGATTCAGTTCGATGATTTCATTAATTACATTAAAAATAAAGCTAGTGAGAGCAACAAACTTTCTTCAAGTAGCACAATCTTAAATGACATTACTGACAGATATGCAGTCGAAAGAGGTTCAAAGTAGATGATTGTTACAGCATGGGTTTTGTTGATTATGTTTGGTCTATTCGCTTTATCAGATTTGAACTTAAATGAAGATGAAACAAAGCATATCAAATTCTTCATTATAATGAAATTTGTTTCTGTCTTTATAGCTGCGATCGCTGCAGGGGTAATTTGGGGAGGGTTGTTTCAATGAATAAGCCAGTACTGACGTTAACCTATGGTCTTGGTATTGTAGAAGCGTTTATTATGGGTTTTACCATCGCTCAGAAGTATTTTGTTCCGGCCATCATAAGTGGGGTTTTGACTTTTATCATCGGTTATTTCCATGTATGTAAAGGCTCAAAAACTGAATAAAACCGGTCTTTTATTTAGAGTAAAAATAAAATTAGTGGAGGTGGAGAAAATTAACGAGGTATATTATTCAATTCATACACTGTATAACAAAATGGATAGACAAATGAAAACAGTAAAGGAGGCCATTGAAGAAAAAGATTTGCAAAGAGCGCATCGTAACTTAATTAACTTAGCTGACAATAATGAGGAATTAATGCAGGAAATCAGGTGGATCAAAAAGGGAACCACCGTGTAAGTTAATTGATCAATTGTCTGCGCTCTTTAAAGTTCCATACATACAGCTCTTCAATAGAGCAACCTATAGCATCAGCAAATGTCATTGCTGTTCCAATATTCATATTTGATTTAACACCACTTACATAATCATTAATACGTTGTTTAGGTAATCCAGTACGTTCAACAAGGTCTTCAATTGAAACGCTATATTCATGCATAAGCTCATTGAGTCTTGAATCAACTGGTTTCCATTGTTTTTTCACTATGTACACCTCTTTCAGCAACGATTTTAGCACATACATAATTTACCTTCAATATAGATTAGGAGAGTGATTGATTGGGAGCAAACAATCAAGGGAAAGTTTTTGAAGCGAACATTGAAAAATCTGCAATAGATCAGAAGTTATTCTTCTACCGGATTAAAGACGTTAATCCAATGTTCTTGAAAAGGGGAGCAGCAGTATCGAAAAACAAATATGACTGTTTTTTGCATTTTAACGGGTACTTGTTTCCTTTTGAACTTAAATCAACAAAAGACAAGTCTATTTCCTTCAGCGAGAAGATCATAAAGCCTCAGCAGATTAAATATTTAAAGGAAGCAACACAATACCCAAACATAATCCCTGGTTTTCTGTTTCAGTTTAGAGAGCCGGAAAACAAAGTTTATTTCGTACATATTAATGATTTCCTTGCATATAAGAACATAGCTGAAAAACAGTTGAAACATACATATAAGAATAAAGTAAACAAAGCCAGTATCCCGATTGCAATTTGTGAAGAGATCGGTACAGAAGTGCAATGGATGAAAAAGAAAGTGAATTATACATATTATCTAAACAAACTTTGCGATGATTTGATAAAGAAATCCAAGTTATTGGACAACCCACTTAATTCATACATTGATGACAAGTCATCTATGGGAGTGGTGCATCAATGAGCAAACGAAGAGAATGCCCAGAAAACTATAAAGTAACCACAGACATTACTAAGGATGTAGAAAATTGGGTGAATGAGGTGATATCATCTAAGGAATTTTATGATTTTGCAGCTACATTAATGTACAAGTATAAAAAAGCATAAGGTGAAACAAGTATACCTGTTTTTCCCATGGTATACTTGTGCTTATATACAGGCATAAAAGATAAAGCAATATGGAGGTTATGATCTATTGCTTATATTAAAGGGAGATCAAAAGCTAAGCACGGACAATATAATGCATTTGATTGGCAAAATTAACGCATTAATTTATGCCAGAGTATCAACAACAGATCAAGCTAATAAGGGTTTCTCAATTGAGTCACAAATAGAAAGGTGTAAAGAAAGAGCAATCTCTAAATTTGGATACAAGGAAAGTGAAATAATTGCGTTGGTTGAACCGGGGGGCATGGGTGATGATCCAAATCGACCAGCTCTTAATCACGCTTTATATTTATTAGAAAAAGGACTAGGGAAAAAATTCATTGTATTACACCCAGATCGTCTAACTAGAGATAACACCTTACAGGGTGTGGTATCAAGAAGAATATGGGGTATGGGTGTTGATATCGAGTTTATTGAATTTGAAGTTAATCCTCATGATCCTGAATCAATGCTGATGTACAACATTCAAGGTTCAATTGCACAGTACAATAAGGCGAAAATTCATGCTAACTCAAAGCGAGGAAGATTGGCTAAAGCAAAGAAAGGTGAGTTCCCTTCATTTAAAAGGTTGTACGGATACAAATTTAACACAGTGACAGATCTTCCTGAGTACAACGAAGAAGAAAAAGAAATTTTGCTTGAAATGAAGGATATGCTCTTAAACAAAAAAATGTCTTCGAATGAAATTGCTAAAGAGCTTTCAAGAAGGGGGGTTGCTGCTCCTAATGGAAAGACTTGGTATCAGGCAACTGTAAGTAGAATGTTGCAGAATGAAGATTACACAGGTGATTTTTATTATGGAAAGTCAAAAGTTGTTCAAATTAACGGTAAGAAGAAACAGGTGCCAACAAACAAAGACGAATGGATATTGATAAAGATTCCTCCGATGTGGGATAAAGCTACACGAGAGCAAATCATTGAGCGGTTGAAGAGCAACTTTAAGGGAAGAAGTCGAGCTACTAAAGACTATTTGCTGAAAAACAAGGCGAAATGCGGTCGTTGTGGAGGGGCATGCGGCTCAGGAATAACTTCTAAGACTAAATCAGGCGTATATAAGTATTATTCTTGTAGAGCAAAGACTGCAAAAGGATACCAAAATGGCAAGAAAGTTGTTTCATGCGAAGGTAAGAACTGGAGAGTTGATATCGTTGATGAAGTTTTTTGGAATTGGTTTATAAAACTCATGAAGAACCCAGAGAAATTTTTAGAATCATTTTTAGAGGAAGCCTCTGATCAAAAGAAAATCGATGAGCTTAAAGCAAAAGCAAGTCGATTAGAAAAACAACTTGGTGAGATAGATGAAGAAATTGCAAATTATGTGATTCTTTTTGGAAAAGGGAAAATTAAAGAGAGTATGTTCGACCAACTGTCTCAGCCATTGGAACAGAACAAAGAGCATATTGAGAATGAGATTAAAATAATTAATTCACAATTGGTTGCAAATAAACAAACTGAAGACAAAAAACAAAAAATGATTGAGTATATCGGCTCGTTCTCTAAAATGATTAAAAATGAAATTACAATAGAAGAAAAACGGCAATTCCTTGATTTCTTCATTGAAAAAGTAACTCTGTTTGATGATGATCACATGGAAGTTGTATGGAAAAGTTCTTCACTTAATAATGAAAACAGCCATGTGGATTTTCTTAACGGCGAGCAGGGAGGGGAGTTTATAAACTCGCATAAAAGATTAAACCATATTCAAGCATATGGAAGACAAACAGCATGAGTTTATTTTGATACTCGCCGGATATTCTCGGGAAATGGATCATTTTCTCTCGCTAAACCCGGGTCTCCAATCAAGATTTCCCATCTCCATTGATTTTCCGGATTATTCTGTGACCCAGCTCATGGAGATTGCGAAACGAATGATCGATGAAAGGGAATACCAGCTCAGTCAAGAAGCGGAATGGAAATTGAAAGATTACTTAATGACAGTGAAAAGCACGACAAGTCCCATTAAATTCAGCAATGGACGTTTTGTCAGAAATGTGATCGAAAAATCGATCAGAGCACAAGCCATGAGGCTTTTAATGGGAGACCAATACTTAAAAAGCGACTTGATGACAATCAAAAGCCAAGATCTTTCCATTAAAGAAGAAGCATCTGGATCTGCATAGACCTCTCAGTTTTTGAGAGGTCTGTTTTTTGCTTGTATTTCTGCTTTTCAAAGCAATCGATTTGTGGTATACACATGCAGGGTTTGGTATGATAATACTACTGCCCAATATGCAAAAGAAAGGAACATCCATTTGAACGAACAAGAAACGATTCAGGAGAAAGCCATTTTAGTCGGATGTCAGCTGCCACATATCACAGATGAGCATTTTGAAAATTCTATGGAAGAGCTAGCATCTCTGACAAAAACAGCAGACGGAAAAGTATTGACCAGCGTCACGCAAAAACGGAACAGGGCTGACGCCGCTACATATATAGGAAAAGGGAAGGTAGAAGAGCTGAAGGCGCTGGTGGAAGAGCTTGAAGCTGATCTCCTCATTTTTAATGATGAACTGTCGCCAAGCCAGCTGAAGTCATTAGCAACAGCAATCGAAGTGAAGATGATTGACCGCACGCAATTGATATTAGATATTTTCGCAAAGCGGGCGAGAACAAGAGAAGGCAAACTTCAAATTGAGCTGGCTCAACTCCAATATGCACTGCCGCGTCTGACGGGACAAGGGATCAACCTCTCCCGGCAAGGCGGAGGAATTGGTGCGAGAGGTCCCGGAGAAACGAAATTGGAAACCGACCGCCGCCATATCAGAAATCGCATTCATGAAATCAACACACAGCTTTCAACTGTCATTCGTCATAGAAGCCGATACCGAGAAAGAAGAAAGAAAAACGGTGTGCTTCAAATTGCGCTTGTCGGCTATACAAACGCGGGGAAATCAACATGGTTCAACCGCCTGACGAGTGCTGACAGCTATGAAGAAGACCTCCTGTTTGCCACGCTGGACCCGATGACCAGAAAAATGGTCCTGCCAAGCGGCTACAGTGTTCTTCTTTCAGATACAGTAGGATTTATTCAGGATCTTCCAACGACATTGATTGCTGCATTCCGGTCAACGCTTGAGGAAGTTAAAGAAGCGGATTTGATCCTGCATTTAATTGATTCTTCAAATGAGGATTATGCGGGACATGAAAAAACAGTCCTTCGGCTGCTTGAGGAACTTGAAGCAGACGATATCCCGATGCTCACGGCTTACAATAAACGTGATCAAAGACTGCCTGATTTTATACCGTCCGCCGGAAGGGATCACATTATGGTCAGTGCGAAATTTGAGGACGACGCTGAAACCTTTAAAGAAGCGATTCAGCACTATTTGCGCAAAGAGCTGTTAACGTCTTTTGAAGCACATGTGCCGGCAAGTGAAGGGAAACTCCTTTCCAGAATCAAATCGGAAACAATGGTAGACCGTTTCTATTTTAATGAAGAAAATGAACGGTATGACATATCGGGCTATGTCCAAGAAGAGCAAAGTATCATCGGTGAATTAAAGAAGTATATGTAGGAAGGAAATATAAAGACATGTTTGACACATTAACACACGGAGAATTACTGAAAAAAACGGCAATGGAAGTGGAAGCGGACATTGCCGGCGTTCATAAACAAATAGAAGAAATCAGCGAGCGAAATGAATGGAGAGTGCTTCAAAGCTATAGAAAACACAAAGTAAGCGACACTCATTTCACGCCGTCTACTGGATACGGCTACGATGATATCGGAAGAGACACGCTTGAAAGCATATATGCGGATGTGTTTGGCGGAGAAGCGGGGCTTGTAAGGCCGCAAATCATTTCAGGCACACATGCCATCTCGATTGCTTTGTTCGGTGTCCTCAGACCGGGGGACGAGCTCCTTTATATAACGGGCAAGCCGTATGATACGCTAGAGGAAATTGTGGGCGTCAGAGGCGGAGAAAACGCTGGATCATTAAAGGATTTTCAAATCGGCTACAATGCTGTTGATCTGACGGAAGACGGAAAGATAGACTATGATGCAGTCGCCGCTGCGATTAATCCGAAGACCAAAGTAATCGGCATTCAGCGCTCAAAAGGGTATGCGAATCGCCCTTCTTTCTTAATTAGTGAAATAAAAGAAATGATCCGTTTTGTAAAAGAAATCAATGAAAACCTGATCGTCTTTGTGGACAACTGTTACGGAGAATTTGTGGAAGAGCTTGAGCCTTGCCATGTCGGAGCAGACCTGATGGCGGGATCTCTTATTAAAAATCCCGGCGGCGGTCTTGCGAAAACAGGCGGTTACCTCGTTGGAAAAGCGAAATGGATTGAAGCTTGCTCATACCGTATGACGTCACCTGGCATCGGCAGAGAAGCAGGGGCGTCTCTTTACTCGCTCCAAGAAATGTACCAAGGCTTCTTTTTGGCGCCTCACGTTGTGTCTCAAAGTCTAAAGGGAGCGGTGTTTACAGCGAGATTCCTTGAAAAACTCGGCTTCACTTCAAACCCGAAATGGGATGAGAAAAGAACGGATTTAATACAATCCGTTGAGTTTTCTGACAGAGAAAAGATGATTGCTTTTTGCCAGGCTATTCAATTTGCATCGCCAATCAATGCTCATGTGACGCCTTATCCGGCCTATATGCCAGGATACGAGGATGATGTCATTATGGCAGCAGGCACATTTATTCAAGGAGCAAGCATTGAATTATCAGCTGATGGCCCTATCCGCCCGCCGTATGTAGCGTATGTTCAGGGAGGATTAACCTATTCGCATGTGAAGAATGCCATATGCAGTGCAGTGGATTCATTGATGGAAAAGCAATTAATTTAAATTTTTTAAAAATTTCTCTAGATTTGATGTTAAGAATCCTTACATCTTATTGACACAAAATATAACATCACCTATAATGAAACTAAGTTAAGAAAAGGAGGAAATTGAGATGAGTGATAATATTCGCCGCTCAATGCCTTTATTTCCAATAGGAATTGTCATGCAGTTAACGGAGTTATCAGCAAGACAAATTCGATATTATGAGGAAAATGGACTGATATTTCCAGCCAGAAGTGAAGGGAATAGACGATTATTTTCATTTCATGATGTAGATAAACTGTTAGAAATCAAGCACCTGATAGAACAAGGTGTAAACATGGCAGGAATTAAACAGATTCTGGCGAAGGCGGAAGCCGAGCCGGAGCAAAAACAAAATGAGAAGACGAAAAAACCAATGAAACATGATCTGTCTGATGACGAACTGAGACAGCTCCTGAAAAACGAGCTTATGCAAGCCGGCCGTTTTCAAAGAGGGAATACATTCCGTCAAGGCGACATGTCCCGCTTCTTTCATTAATCCGTTAGCAACTGTTTTGCTATATACATTTACCTTTTAAGAGGAGGAATTTTACCAAATGGCAAAGTACACTAGAGAAGATATCGAAAAATTAGTAAAAGAAGAAAACGTGAAGTATATCCGCCTTCAATTTACTGACATTCTTGGAACAATCAAGAATGTTGAGATTCCTGTAAGCCAGCTTGGAAAAGCGCTTGATAATAAAGTCATGTTTGACGGTTCTTCTATTGAGGGATTCGTTCGTATCGAAGAGTCAGACATGTACCTGTATCCAGATCTAAATACATTTGTTATCTTCCCATGGACAGCTGAAAAAGGTAAAGTAGCACGTTTCATCTGTGATATTTACAATCCAGATGGCACACCTTTCGAAGGTGACCCGCGAAACAACTTAAAACGGATTCTGAAAGAAATGGAAGACCTCGGCTTCAGTGATTTCAACCTTGGACCGGAGCCTGAATTCTTCTTATTCAAATTGGACGAAAAAGGCGAGCCGACGCTTGAACTAAACGACAAAGGCGGATATTTCGACTTAGCTCCAACTGATTTAGGAGAAAACTGCCGCCGCGATATCGTACTTGAGCTTGAAGAGATGGGCTTTGAAATCGAAGCATCTCACCACGAAGTAGCACCTGGTCAGCACGAAATCGACTTTAAATATGCTGGAGCAGTCCGCTCTTGTGATGACATCCAAACATTTAAACTAGTTGTCAAAACAATTGCCCGCAAACACGGCCTGCATGCGACATTTATGCCAAAACCATTGTTCGGCGTGAACGGTTCAGGTATGCACTGCAATCTATCACTCTTCAAAAATGGTGTTAACGCATTCTTTGATGAAAGCGCAGATCTTCAGTTAAGTGAAACAGCAAAACACTTCATTGCAGGTATCGTGAAGCACGCAACAAGCTTTACAGCAGTAACAAACCCGACAGTAAACTCTTACAAACGTCTCGTTCCTGGCTATGAAGCACCTTGTTATGTAGCATGGAGCGCGCAAAACAGAAGCCCGCTTATCCGTATCCCGGCTTCCCGCGGCATCAGCACACGTGTTGAAGTACGCAGCGTAGACCCAGCTGCTAACCCGTACCTTGCACTTAGCGTATTGCTTGCTGCAGGATTAGACGGAATCAAAAACAAACTGGAAGCGCCAGCTCCAATCGACCGCAACATCTATGTGATGAGCAAAGAGGAGCGCATGGAAAACGGAATCGTTGACCTTCCAGCAACACTTGCGGAAGCGCTAGAAGAATTCAAATCAAACGAAGTCATGGTCAAAGCGCTGGGCGAGCACCTATTCGAACACTTCATCGAAGCAAAAGAAATCGAATGGGATATGTTCCGCACGCAAGTACATCCTTGGGAACGCGAACAGTATATGTCTCAGTATTAATCTTTCAATCCCTTGGCACTATTGGTGTCAGGGGATTTTTAAATTTTGGTCAAAAGATTAAGAGAACAATATTTTTGGTCCTTGACCAAAATATGACCAAAAAAATTTGAAGTTATGAATCTAACTCCACAATTGAGGACACGTATTTCTCGTAATCCTTTATTCGATTTTGGTCAAGCTTCTTACTAATATGTGAATAAACATCGGCAGTTACCATCATGCTTTTATGTCCTAAGCGTTCTTGAATGTATTTCATATCAGCGCCTGACTCTAAAAGTAAAACAGCATGTGTATGCCGTAATGCGTGGATAGGCATTTTATTTATGTCAGCTCGCTTTAAAATACGATTAAACGCATTAAAAAGGGTGGACTTAGGTAAAAAATTCCCGTCAACTCTGCAAAATACTAAATTGAGATCATGTTTATAATCATCCTGTAACATTTGTTTATTCTCAAATTGCCACTTCTTATGTTTTTGTAAAGCAGCAGAAAGGGAAGCACCAATTGATATTCTTCTTTTGGATTCATAAGTTTTAGTTTCGCCGAAGAGTTCAGCAGCTGTTTTTGCAGAAAAATCTAGGGTGTTTTTAATGTCTATGTAATTCTCTCTTAAGTTGATATCTGTCCATTGAAGAGCAGCAGCTTCACCTTTACGCATACCGGTCTCTATGAGCGTTCTAAAAAAGATGTAATATATATAGTTATACTTATATGCTTCCTGAAGAAATTTCGGAATATCCTCAGAAAGCATGTATTCGAGTGTACCTTTTTTCTTTTCATTCTTATTTGATATTGTGGCCCCGTAACAAGGGTTTTTTTCTAATTTTCCTATGATGACAGCTTTACTAAAAGCATTAAACATTGTACCGTGTATAATTTCCACAGTGCGTTTGCTGTACCCCTGATCAGTTAAAAAGTTAAGGAATTTTTGATACATAATAGGTTTAATATCTGTAATCTTGATGTTTTTGAAGTAAGGAAGAATATGATTCTTGATGTTTCGTTCGTGGAGTTCATATGTATTCTTTCTAACGGTGTCTTTTTTGTATTCATGTAGCCAACTAAATAAAAATTGCTCAAGCGACATGGTTTCTGTATCAAATTCAAATCCTGCAGCTATTTGCTTTTCTTGTTCTGCAGCAGCTTTTTGAGCTTCTTTCTTTGTCTTAAAACCACTCTTTGATTTTATTTTATATTTTAAAGTAAAAGGGTCCTTGAAGGAGACACGATATTCCCACTTGTCTCCTCTTTTTCTGAATGTAGCCATATTTACCTCCTGAGAGAATTTTAAGTATTATTATAATTAACTGTAAAAGGAAATGGGTTCGAATTATTTTCGTAATTTTGTTTTTCTTCAATCCAGTCTTGCAACAGTCCTTGACGATAGAACGTAGATTCATTACCACACTTTGAACAATAACGAGCATTACCGTCTAGTATTGATTCACAACTTTGTTGAACAAAGTTCCATCCTGTGTCATCTGTTTGATATGTGTCGGCGCATTTATTAATTAAATATGCACTGCAAATTTTACATATATCACCTTCGTGATTCACTTGTTCGTTTTGGCATTTAGGACAAATAAGTGCTCTTCCATTTTTGTCTAATTGGTAACCACTATATATCAACTCTGTTTTCTCCTTTTTATTTATTAGTTTGTTATTTCCACAAATAGGACAATATTTTGCTGATTTATTAACAAAAGAATGAGCACAATTACGGCAAAATATTGAATTTTTTATAGTTGAAATAAATTGTTTAAAACATTTTAATTGAAGGTTAATCATTGGCATAAACGTATTGTATAAATCAAAACTTAATGATTTTAATCTTACCTTTGCAGCTCGCTTAGATATTTTGAAATAGTTAATTAATTCAGCTTCCGTTTTTATGTCTAAATGTTTAACTAATACAGCAGGAGCGAGTACATTTCTAGCAAATGAGTTCACCTCGTTTTCTAATACTCTATACTTTGATTCAGTCATTTTACTTCTTCTTAGTATAGTTTCCTCGAGTTCAACAAGATGGTTCATATATATATGGCCTATTTCATGCATTAAAGTAAAACGGATTCTTTCTGGTATCATAATTGTATCGTTATAAGCAATTGTGTGGTTTATCCCATCATAAATGGTGTAACCATCTTTACTTTGAAATGCCTCTATTATTTCAGGGATGCTCATTTCGTGTATTTCTGCTAATTCAGAATACGAAATTAATCCCCATTTATTTCTTTTGATAATTTGGAATGGGTCTATTGGAAAGTCAGAAATATTTTCGTTAGCAAAAAAATAACTAACTTTCTGCATCACTTTAGTGTACCGAGCTTTTTTAGGAAATTTCATTCATCCATCGCTTCTTTTCCTCGTTGTTGCATTGTTTTTATTAATGCTTTTAAAGCATCCTTTTGTCCAGTATTCAAATTGTTTATATCTCTTGCAATTGTTCTTACTTCTTCATCAAATTCATTTAAAGTAGATTCGTTATTATCTCTTCCAAGAAGAAAATCAATCCCCACGTTATAAAAATCAGCTATCTTCTTTAACATTTCGACGCTAGGTTTTGCTATATCATTTTCCCATGAATTATATCTTCCACGTTGAATTTCCAACTTATCTGCCACTTGGTACTGACTCAACCCTCTTTGTGATCTAAGTTTTTTTAGATTTTTACCTAAACTCATAATTGTCCTCCAGAAAAAAATTTTCCATTCGGGGTTGACGGATAATTAAATTATCCATTATAATCAGAACTACCGAAAGGAAGGTGGTGGATAAAGTGACCAAAAAACGCCAATACTTTTCTAAGTGTCGCAAAGCCAAAGGCACACAAGAGTATGTGGCAAAAGAAAACGGTATTTCAACTGTCTATCTGCGTATGATTGAAAATGGAACATTTACTCCTGGCAGAGATCTAATGTTTCGATTATGTTATTATTTTGATCAACCGGCAGATAAATTATTTCCGGATTACTTTTGTAATACGTCTCTTAAGTATGCCAAAAGCGATAATTAAATTATCCATATTTGGATTATAGATAATTTAATCGCACTAGTCAACGGTTTTCTATTTTTTTTACTACTTTGGATAATTAAATTATCCGTTATGGAGGGGAAATGAATTGCATTTAAAAATAATTAATAACAATGGAGATTTGATGGTAGAGAGTCGACAGGTAGCCAAATTGACAGGGAAACGACATACAGACTTAATTAGGGCTATCAAAAGTTATTTAGATATTTTAACCGACGCAAAATTGCGTCCGTTAGAATTCTTCGTTCCTTCAACTTATGAAGACAATAAGGGAGAAACACGATTATGTTATCTTTTGACTCGTAAAGGCTGCGACATGGTTGCAAACAAAATGACAGGTGAAAAAGGTGTTTTGTTCACAGCTGCTTATGTAACAAAGTTTGAAGAAATGGAAAACAAACTTAAGCCCAACATTCCTCAGTCATTACCAGAAGCTTTACGGCTTGCTGCTGACCTAGCAGAAAAGAATGAATATCTTCTTTTGGAAAATGCTCAGAAAAATCAAATGATAAATGAGCTACAACCTAAAGCATCTTACTATGATTTGGTTTTACAGAATAAATCCTTACTTTCAATCAGCAAGATAGCTAAAGACTATGGGATGAGTGGAACTAAGATGAACAAACTTCTCCATGAGTTAGGAATTCAATATAAGCAGGGCGACTGTTGGCTGCTATATCAGAAATACGCTGATAAAGGTTACACACAAAGTAAGACTCATGCAATCGACTCTGATAAAAGCAAGCTTCACACTTATTGGACTCAGAAAGGCCGGTTGTTTATCTATGAAACCCTAAAAAATAAAAAAGGTATACTTCCGATAATTGAACGAGAAGAACGTGCATCGTAAGGAGGTGAATAAGAATGATCGAATTAACGATGAAAGCTGATTCTGATTTATTTAGAAACAATTTATATGATTTGCTTCAAGAAGTAGCAGCTTCAATAATCGAGGACAATCGAAAAGAACATGAACTTCCTTATATGATCAGTAAAGCTCAACTAGCTAAATACATTTTTAACGTCAGTTCACAAACGCTTGACGCACATGTCATTTACAGGGAGGACTTTCCTAAATTTAAAGTAGGGGAAAGAATACTATTTCCTCGAGACATGGTTTTAGAATGGATTCGAAAAAATATGGAAGCTGTTGACTCTATAAAGACGAGAGATTAAAGGAGGACCAAAATGAAAGAACTACCCGCACATGTTGAAGAAAGACTTTACGAATTTTTCATGAAGTACTCTGTACCACGGATTCTTAAAAAGGAGGCTAAGATGAAAAATGCTCTTAAGCTTGCTGCTTTCTTTGCAGAATTTGAGCAAAAAATGATTAAAAAGAACCGATTAAAGGTTGCTAATTTCTCTAATAGACAAATGGTGAGACAATGTCATGTCTACTTAGAACTGAAAGGATTTGAAGAATGAATCTAAATCAATTTCTTAAATCAGATAAGGAAAAAGCTAAACGTAAATTGGCATCCACACAGTTTCTGCTGAACGAATTGCTTCCAGATGAAATAGAGGACAACAATTTCGATGAATGTATTGATCTCTGTTTGTCAGCTGCTGAAATGTTCAAGGAAATCAAACGGATGCATCATCCTGAACAAGTCGTTCAGCTACATGAAGTTGCAACTCAATTTCTTAGTAAAGGTCTTGATGTCTCAATTGTAAAGAGGCCTGTATATGAATCTTGAGCATCCGATCATAGAGGATGCCGATGAAGAAGTAAATAAAAAAAGCCCACACGGCAATGTGGACTAAAAACAAACAAGCAACTCCATTTTAAATGGATCTCTCAACAAAATCAAATAGAGGAAGGTGTCTCATATGAATCCTTTACAGGACTTTGAACTAAATGAAATTAACAACGGCGAACTGTCGGGAGACCGTCCACAGTTTGAAATTACTGATATGAACAGCCTGAACTGGGCTTTCCGGAAAATAGCTGCACTGAAGTCGCAGGAAAAGGAAATCAAAGCACTGGCAGCCACAGAAAAGCAACGTATTGAAGAATGGGAAAGGCAGGAGCTTAAGCCTTTAGCTGACAGTCTTTCATTTTTTGAAAACCTGGTTAGTGTCTATCATACAAAGCAACTGCAGGAAGATCCGAAGGCAAAAACACTTTCCACACCTTATGGGAGATCTAAAAGCCGGACAACCAAAGCAACGCCTAAAGAAGTGGACAAGGAAAAACTTCTGCAGCATGTGAAGGATGCCGGTATGGAAGAGTTTATAAAAGAGTCTGTGGCGTGGGGTGATCTTAAAAAGACACTCACTGTCACCGAGCTTGAAGGTAAACCAATAGTAATAGATTCAAATGGACAAGCTGTCCCGGGCGTAGAAGTGCAGCCGGAAACAGTCAGCTTCAAAGTGGAGGTGTAAGGGATGTTTCAAGTAACAGACGCGCAGCGTGAAAAGGAAAAAGCAATTGTGGGCTTTATCGGTCCGAGTGGTTCCGGTAAAACAGCCGGCGCCCTGCTGGTAGCTTACGGAATGATGCGTGAAGCATACCCAGAAGCAAACGATGAGGAAATCTGGTCAAAGATTGGTGTCGTTGATACCGAGCACCGACGTGCAAAACTATACGCTAATTTGCAGTTTGATGAAATTCGCATCGGCAGCTTTAAGCATATTGATTTTACGCCGCCCTATACAACAGAACGTTATCAAATGGCTGTAGAGGCGATTAAAAACGCCGGTGCTGAGGTTGTCGTGATTGATTCACTTTCACACAACTGGCAGGGTGAAGGCGGAATAGTTGAAACCCATGGCAGCATGTCCGGGAACTCGTTTCAAAACTGGGGCAAGCTTGCGCCGGAAACAACCAAACTTATTAAGACATTGACGCAAAATGATGTCCACATCTTGGCGACATTGAGAACAAAAACGGAGTATGTAGTGGAGCCTGATAGTAACGGCAAAATGGCTCCGCGTAAGGTTGGGACAAAACCTGTACAGAAAGATGAAATGGAATACGAGTTTATGCTCAATTTCAATATCGACATTGATCATATGGCTGAGACGTCAAAAGACAATACGAGGATGTTTGAAGGCTCTTCAATAAAGCTAAACCCAGAAGTCGGCCGCAAACTTTATCAGTGGCTTGAGCTTGGCATTGACGTAAAGGCGGAGGAAGAAACAGAGCGCGTGGGCTTAATTTCTCAGATCAAAACGATGATCACTGAAAATGAAAAGGCTGCGCAAATGATTGAGGAGTTCCAAATCAAAGCCAACCAGAAGCTTGATCAATGGAATATCAAACTTGCAAGGGCTGCTATTGAAAGAATAAACAGCGTACTTGGAGGTGAGCCAAGTGAAAAATGATTCAAAGCTCGAAGAGATTCGAGGGCATGCAACTATATCTGATGTGCCCTGGTTAATTTCAGAGATTGATAGATTGAATAGTGGCATAGACAGTGTAATTTATGATTTGCGAAATGAAGACATCACCGATCCGCATGTAGTGGATTCAATTACTCAAAATCTTTTAGCTGTACTAAACGGCAAATAAAATTAACGAAAAATTGGAGGAATTAAATATGTTCACAGTAGACCACAGCAAAGGCGAAGCATTTGAACCAATTAAACCAGGAGAATATGAGGCGACGGTTATTAACTTTGAAGCAAAAACGGCTGCATCTGGTAATGAGCGTCTTGTCGTAGATTATGAAATTCGCTCTGACGTTGAGCAGGCATGCCAGGGCCAGAAAATCCTATACGACAATTTCACTGTTACAGATAATGCAATGTGGAGATTTCATCAAGCATCAAAGGCCGCAGGCTTCCCGAACGGAATGAAATTTAAGGATCATATTGAATGGGCCAATGCATTCCTCAATAAACCGATCCGCCTAGTTGTCGGAGAAAGAGAGCATAACGGCAAGAAATATCCAGAAGTCAAAGCGTTTAAGCCGTCAGAAGCGCCGGCGCCAGATACCGGCTCAATTACAGTGAGCGATGACGATGTACCATTTTGATCTCAAGAAATACATTTGAGGGAGTGTATAGCTCCCTCGTTTTTAAAGGGGAGTTAATACATGTACGATTTTAAAAATATACCGCAAGAGCTAAAAAACGCCCCTCAGTGGATTCTATGGCGTTCGGAAGAGCGTAACGGCAAAAAAACGAAAGTGCCATATCAGATTGACGGCAGCATGGCTCAATCAAGCAATAAGAGAACCTGGTCCACCTTTGCCACTATCATGAAGTTTTTCAATGAACAGGAGTATGACGGCATCGGCTTCATGTTTTCTAAAGATGATCCGTTCATCGGAATAGATATAGATCACTGTGTAAATGACGGTGTTCTATCTCCTTTCGCTCAGGAAATCATCCGGACGATCAGCAGCTATACTGAATACTCTCCGAGTGGTGAGGGTGTTCATATTATCGCGAAAGGTAAGCTCCCATTACGCGGACCGGGCACAGGGAGAAAAAATATAGATAAAGGCCTGGAAGTATACAGGCATGGCCGTTATTTCACATTCACCGGAAACAGCCTTGATGTTGGACCTGTTCAGGAACGATCAGAAGAAATCAAAACTATCTTTGATAAGTACCTGACAGAGAAGGAAGAAGCAAAAACGGTCAGTACCCGAACACAATCCGTAAGTGATATGAGTAATCTTTCAAACAAAGAAATTTGGGAAAGAATGTTCAACAGTAAAAATGGAAAAAGCATTCAGGACCTGTTTAACGGCCAGCTGATTAATGGCGATCATTCTTCCACGGATATGGCTTTATGTAATCACCTGGCATTCTGGACGGACAAGGACGCATCAAAAATGGATTCTATGTTTCGTGAATCAAATTTGTTTCGCGAAAAGTGGGACCGGCAGCATTCAGCCGACGGAGCTACATATGGAGAAATGACTATTGCTGCAGCTATCTACTCGACCGGCCCCACAATATCCGACCTGATGGAGCAGCAAGAGCAGCCGTATGAAGTGTATTTCTCGCAGCCGCAGGCCTCACAGGTTGCTGACACAGAGGAAATCATAGACACGCCACCGGTCTTTCATCTGACTGAGCTAGGGAACGCTGAAAGGCTTGTATATTACCATGGCAAGAATATCAGATACTGTAACGAGCTGGACTGGTTAATCTGGAACGGGAAGATGTGGGAGGAAGACAGCAAGAGGCAGATTGAGGCATTAACTGCCCAAACTCTCCGGGCCATTTACGGGGAAGCGAAGGCCACGGAAGACGGCTATAGAAAAAAGCAGCTTAACGATTGGGCTAAAAAATGTGAGCGTCGCAATATTCGAATGAACACCATCCTGGATACCCGGCCAATGGTTGCTGTAAGAAAACAAGAACTCGACTCTCATAAATATCTGTTTAATTGTGAGAATGGTGTGATCGATTTAAAGACTGGTGAATTGTTGCCGCATGATCGTGATTTTCTGTTCACTAAAATTTCATCAGTGGCTTATCAAAAAGATGCCGACTGCCCAAACTGGAAGTCATTCTTAGAAAGTATTTTTATAGATGAACAAGGTCAGCCAAACTATGAAATTATTAATTTTATGCAGAAAGCTATTGGCTATTCATTGACCGGGGATACTACGGAACAAGTCATGTTCTTTCTGTTTGGTAATGGCCGTAACGGTAAATCAACGTTTATCAATACAGTTCAGCAGCTGCTGGGCGACTATGGCCGGCAGACGAACAGCGACACATTCATAAAAAAGAAGAATGATAGCAGCATCAACAATGACATAGCCCGACTCGACGGGGCGCGCTTTGTGTCGGCCGTTGAGAGTGAAGAAGGCCAGCAGCTGTCCGAGTCGTTGGTGAAGCAGATCACCGGGGGCGAAAAGATGTCCGCGCGTTTCTTACGCCAGGAGTATTTTGAGTTTACCCCGGAATTTAAAGTGTTCTTTACGACAAACCATAAACCAATTGTAAAAGGCAGCGATGAAGGTATCTGGCGCCGTATCCGGCTTGTTCCATTCACTGTTACTATTCCGAAAGAAAAAGTGGACAAAAAGCTCCCGCAGAAACTTGCTGCAGAAATGTCTGGCATTCTCAGGTGGGCGGTGGAAGGCTGCTTGAAGTGGCAGAAGGAAGGGCTTAAGGAACCAGAAGTGATCCGAAAAGCAACGGAAGGTTACCGCGAGGATATGGATATTCTCGGACCATACATGGAGGAAAGATGCATCCTGCATCCGACTACAAAAGTAGAAGCTAAGGAGCTTTATAAAGACTACAAAGACTGGTGTTTTGAGAATGATGAGATTGAACTGAAGAATCGTGCGTTTTATCGGCAACTTGAAATCCGTGGATTTAAAAAGTACCGCGGTAACTATAACAAAAATTATTTTGATGGAATTGGCTTAATAAAAGAAAACCGAGATTTATACAAACAATTAAATCTATTCAAACACGATCAGAATAAATCAGATTTAAAAAGTAACAAAAATAACGTCACAAGTATTCAAAGGAAAAGGCTATAAACATTGGTATGACAAGGGTTCTGAGTGTTTTGTTAAATTATGGTGTTACTTTTGTTACTTAAAAACCCTGTTCCTCTCACATGAAAATTAATTAATAAAAAAATAATATATATATACTATATAGCCTTAAATATAAAAATGAGTAACAAAAGTAACAAGAGGGGCTTGATCCCTTGGGAGAGTATGGGTGAGCTGTGTTACTTAAAAAGTAACAAAAAGTATCAAATAAGGTGTGAGCAATTTGCATCCAAAAAAAATATGCTCTGATATGGCGTTTTTGGGATCACCTTTAATACTTGATGGAAACGATCTTTATATTGAGAATCCTGAGAAAGTCTATCCGGAGCTTGAGGCGTTTGTCCAATCTTATAAAAAACGAATTATCCTGTATTTAAAAGGTGAATACTCGGATCATGAACATAATGTGAAACAGACTATAGATAAAATCATTAATTATTTCATGGGCATTGATCAAGATATTAATAGAAAAATAGATGACTGGTTCAATCATGATTATGAATCAGTTATGAAGGTGATGAAATTACTTGTTCTCTTTTGGGAGAACGGCTAGAGGGAGCTAAAGGAATCCGTTTCTAACTTTGAAAGCGAGGAAACGGACCTGCTTTCCGTAGAAATTTATGATCGGGCAATGTCGTATTTTAAGGGGAAGAAAGCATGACAATTATTCACTATAACTATTCGGAAACAGAGTTAAAAGAAATTCTGGACAGCATGATCATTATTGTGGATACAAGAGAACAAAAGAATCAGCATGTTCTTGATTATCTTCGTAAAAAGAAGGTGGCAATCAAGTTCAAAGGAATGAAAACAGGTGATTACTCGGCCATGATTCCCAAAAATGATGAATTGGGAATCAGCCGTGATATGTATTTGAATGCAGCCATTGAACGAAAAAACGGAGTGGACGAGTTGGTGCAGTCGATTAAAGACCGTTCTCGATTTGAAAATGAATTAATTCGGGCGTCCAGGCATCCGTTCACTCTTCTTGTGGAAGACCTGGAAGGGTACCAAAAGATACTCAACGGAAAATATCGTTCAAAGTATGAACCAAAAGCGCTTCTGGGTAGCTTGAAAACATTTGAGGTCCGTTACGGCTTTTCAACTGTTTTTCTTAGCCCTAACGCTACCGGAAATTACATTTACCATCACTTTCATTATATGGCCCGGGAATTACTGAAAGGTGGGCTTGTGTAAATCTTTACTCAATAAAAACCAAAGGGAGGAAGTAACATGGCATTTGTAGGTTTTGAAGAATCGAAGGAAGTACGGCAGCTGGCTGAAAGCATAATTGACGAGCACCACCCGCATTTAAAAGACGCTAAACAGCAGATTGGTTTTTATCTCCGTGAAGGTAACAGCAAATGGGCAGGAAAGGCGAAAAAATGCACCGCGTTTGAACGTCATATGACGGATTACATGCTATTCGTGTTTATCAATAAGGCTGCATGGAAGACGATGCCAGAAGAACAGCGCGCAGCCCTGGTAGATCATGAGCTTTGCCATTTTACTCGAGAAGAATGGGAAGAGCCAGATCCGAAAGACCAAAGTAAATGGGTGACTGTATACGGCGCTGCCACTGATCCAGACAGCTGGGGAATTCGCGAACATGACGTTGAGGAATTCTCTGAAATTATCGAGCGCCATGGTTTATGGGATACCGGTGTTGAAACATTTGCCGAGGCAGTCCGTGAAGCTGATCACCAAATGACCATTTCAGATGTGCAGCGTCTATCGAGGGTGAAATAAATGGGGGTAGTCAGAAACTTTATATTAGGGGATTTTGCATGCATTGGAACCGAACGTGAGTTCGTTTTGGTTATGAAAAATAAAATATATGGTCCTTATGAGAACAGCAAGTTTAAAGCCATGTTATATGCATTGGAATGTGGCTTAAAAAGTGAAAGGACAGCGAAATGATTATATTTATTGGCTCACTATTCGTTATTAATTCAGTGGCTCTTGCCTTATGGATTTGCTTAACAGAACGACGAATACAAAAATGGGAACGCGAAAAATAGAGGAAAGGAGGACGGGTGTGACAGAACAACTTTCATTCCTTCATCCTGTGGATTTGAAGGCAGTCCGAAAAATTGTGATCAAAGAACTCAAAGATTATCGAGCTTTGAAAGTACAGCTTGAGAATAAAAAGGAATCGGTTGACGCTGGCATCAGCCCGTTTCCTTCTATCAGAGATTCTTTCATATTAAATGAACTGAAGGTCAAACAGATGGAAAGGGCGTTAGAAAACAGCCTGGACGATGAAGAACGGATGATCATTGAGAAAAAATACTTAACCGCTAGCCAAACAAAAGACATTCATATATACATGGAACTTGGCATGAAGAAGGACACCTATTATGAAATAAAACAGCGTGCCATTCTACGTATTGCCACAGCACTCGGGATTATCTGAGTGCTCTTTTTAATTAAATTGGGTATAAAGTTTAGTTGAGATGTACTTGATCATGAAATTGTAGGAGTAAATAACCTATTTTATGGAAAATGGTGTTTATTTAATTTTGACTGTGATAGTCTTGAGCCTTGGGAGGGATTAAAAGGTGAAAAGAAAAATCGTAAGCTTGTTTCTTGTATTCAGTTTAGTTTGTGGATTTGCACTACCTTCTTTTGCGAAAACCTCTACGAATAATGAAAATGTACCACCTGTTAATGGAATGAAGATTATTAATCAGTCTGAGGATGCTTCAACTTATACAATGGAACTTGACGGCAAGCAATATCTTATTGATCAAAAGACACTTGATAAAGGCACGTCTAAAGAAGCTATCAAGGTCGATCAATATTTATTAACGGAGGGCTCAAAAAAGTTAGTTGATACGGCTACCGTTAGAGTCTCTGAGGTAACCAGAGATGCTTCGGTTATGGCTTGCAGAGGAAAGCAGAGTGTGAGAGTTAAGGTTCCAATCGTACAGGTTAATATGAATTCATGTAAAATCAAAAGCTTTTTAAATATCATTGAAGATGCAGATGGAGCAGCCGGAGCCATTGCTGGTATCGCTGCATTGCTCAGAACGTTACCAGGAATCTCTGTGTATGCAGGTGCTCTTGCTGGAGCATTGTGGGCAAGTAAATGGGCGATAAAGAAGGTTTCCGATAATGGTAAGTACGGGATCTCATATCATTGGTTAATTGGCACAACAGTTATTGTTCCATGGAGAAATGCATAAACGAGGTGTTAAATAATAAATGAATCGTATATTAGTTTCAATTGCTATAATCATATTCATAATTGAATATTTTATAGCTCCACTCACACATTTAGACACAGGGAAGTACGGTACGTTTATTGGTTTGATCTTATTGAGCATTGCTGTTCTAAGATTAGATGATAATAATAAGAAATGAATCAAAAAGGACAGGATAAAACCTGTTCTTTTTTTGTTTTGAATCATTAATCGCCGACAAATTCCCGACAAAACAGGGGACATTTTAGGGGACAAAAAGGGGGACTATTTATGTTTGAAATCTCGATAAACTTAACATATCAACGAAATACGATAAATAAAACTTATCGAAATACACGGGAGAAGCGTCTTTCCCTTATCAAGACGAATTCGGATACGGAACAAAGGTGTTGAGGAATGAAGCCAAAACGAGAGGAACATTCTGAGCCTGGATAGCAGCTAGTCTGAGGCGTCCGTATCGGGAGGATAGTAATATCGTATTTCATTGATCGGTCTTACTATACTTGGCTTCCTCTCGGAGTATGTGTGAGATCAATTCAATTAAGCTATTAGCATAAGGGGGTAAAGATTAGCTGGCTTGATGAGGATTTTTTGCCAAATGGTTAAAACTTCTAAAAAAGTGGACGCTTTCGTTCGACAAATTCTGCAAATAGTTCCATTGTAATGCATTTTGGGAGATAATTAGGCGAGGGGGTGAGGATATGGCGTTTACTGAAGAATTAGATCAGAAAATTAAACAAGCAATAACTTCAAAAGTAAAGGGTCCTTGCGATAAATGCGGCAACTTTGGATTTGAACTTCTAGATGGTACGGTAAGATTAGATTTACAAAACAAACCAAACGTAATAGAAGTTGGTGGACCTAGTGTTCCAACCATTGCTCTTGCTTGCAATAATTGCGGAAAAATCGATCTTTATGCAGCAAAAATATTAGTCCCGTCTGAATTTTAATTTTAAAAGCATCCTACGGGGTGCTTTTTTGTCATAATAGTGCCACTCATTTGTGAAGGATGCTTTTGTTCGACAAATTTCGCAAATTGTTCCTTTGTCTTTTTCTTTCACCGATAATAAGGTGGGAGGAGATTAAATGAGTTTCGAAACAAAATATCTTATTAGATGGGGTATTCCTGGATGGATGTTTCTTTTTTGGATAGTATTAAATCTTTTTATACAAGACCACAATTTAGTTATAAATAAAATCAATTTTGATCAACTTAGCAAAATAATTGGGATTTTAATATCTTTTGGGGTTGTAGGTGTAGTAATAGGATATGTCTTTCATCAATTATATTTTTTATTACTTTGGATTCTTAACAAAGATATTGATAAAACTGTAAACATGGTCAGAAACTATCCAAAGCCAAGGAGCTGGGGCAAGAATCAAACCAATGATTACTTCCATTTGGAATACACTTGGCATAAACAGCTATTGAAGGTAAACGATGAGGCGAGGGTCTATATCACTGATCGATACAGATATTTATTATCAACTGTTCATGGACATGGAACAATGTTAATATCACAATTCATTTCTAGTGCTGTTACAATGTTACCTGGTTATATTAAATATGGCTTTCATGTCTGGCTTCACTTCGAAGCTCTGTTATATGTTGTTCAAATACTTATATCCATTGTGTTCATATTTAGTTTTAAATATTACACAAAGAATTTAAGGAGCTTTCAAGGGTTTGTTTTAAATGACTTAATAAATAACAATTTACCAGAGATAAAAAAATAGAAGGTTGTTGACGTTCCTGATAGATGGAACGTCTTTTTATATTCTCTGTAAACTGCTTCCGATAAATCTCAGGATAGACAATTGGCGGTTAACGGCTTGAGTACGGTGACAGTTTAGAAAGAATATATACAATCATTTTTTAATTCGAACACCGAAAAATCTTTCGACAAATTTCGCAAACAGTATCAAATAAATTACTTTTAACCGATAATAATATGTGAAGCCAAGAATGCATTGTCGAAACAAAATTAAATAAAGCACTTATGTTTAGAGTTTAACTGAAGTATAAGCGAGACATAGTAGAGCATATATTAAAGAGTGGTGAGATTTATGGTTGTTACAGGAGACTATCAGTGTAATGTATGTAAAAGTATTACTCGTATAAAGGTTCAGCTAGGTTGGCTAGATAAATATCCAGTGAGAATCAGGTGTGGAAATTGCAAAATTTCTATATATGGAAATGTATATTTAGACCAAAAAAACGCAGGGTTTTCTATTAAATTGAAAAATGTCAATCCTCTTGAGCCAGGTGAATTACCTGATTATATAGTGGAAGTTTCAGGTGAGCTTTTAACAGAAAAGATACGTTTATATACTGAATCGAAGAGTGACGTTTTCAGCCCCTTTTTTAAAAATGGTGTTTTTGTTATGGGTGAGAATATAGAACAGTTCAAGCGAAGCACCCTTTTATTTCTTTATAAAATAGATAATGAATGGCCTATAGTTAAACGGATTAATGAATTATGGTTCAATGATAGCCATGTATATTTGAGAAAAGAACTTCATGATGTATTAGATAAAACAACGTTTCCGGCAGATAACGAATTAGAATTGTTGAGAGCGGTCCATTTTTTAAATACCCGGTTTATTGAAACTTTTGCGGGAGAATATTTTAAGAAAATAACGGATCATATATTTAACGAATTTAAAGATACAAACTCGGCACAATTGTTATTAATTGCACAACATTTTGAGAATACCTTAGGATCATACGAGAAAAAATTATTCAATATCCTTGATAAGTTTGTCCAAAAATTCCATATGTTTATTCCCATTTTTGGATTAGATTTTTATTCAGACATAAAACATAGAGAGGAATCAATACAACAACTAGGATTGACAACGGTTGATTTTGAAGATATCAAGGATTTTTATAAAGACACTTTTGAAGATATAAGTGATGTTTTAAATTTAGTCATTGCTTACAATAATTTAAAACATCGTGGTAATTTTAAAGAAATGAAAAG
>NZ_MOEO01000013.1:0-82625 GCF_001875785.1 Bacillus sp. FMQ74
TTAGGTTATATGTTATATCTTGATTCAATTGATGATATTGAAGATGCGATTAACTTAGATTCTAATTTCGAAATATGGTTTGATATGCTAGTGTCTTCTAATGGAACGAAATATTGGGAAGTAAATCCGAATCTCCAAGAGTATTATAAACTGGTTTCAGAATAACGTTTAGGTTATGACTAATTTCAACAACCAAAGAAACTGCAATTTGAGGGAAGTGTAATGACAATTTACGAGCAAATTAAAGATGTTTTGAAAAATAAGATCAATGAGTTAGTTACACCTCAAGAAGTAAAGAAAACCCTTCAAGAAAAATACGGAACTAAACCGGATAGCATTATTTTATCAGATTATTGTTATAACCGGTATAATAAGGGGATTTCTTTTAATAAGCACCTCTTTGAATATGTGAATAGAAGTTCTTACAAATACTTAGGTGAAAGCTCTCTTTATACAGGGCTTATTTTCAGAAAATCAAAAGGGGAAGATAAGGAAGTTATCGTAGGCGAATGGGTAAACGGTGTTAAATCACTCCGAAAAGCTTCTATTACTAATAACCAAATAAATGATCAAGCTGAAATCATTAGTAAAGAACAACTTGAAAACCTTTATAATGAATATAACCAAATCTTGAGATATGAAATGAATGTATTGAACTGTAAGCCTACAGAATTGAGGCATTTAATTGGCCGAATCGGTGAATTCATTTGTGCAATCCAAACCAACGGCACTCTAGCACGCCAAACTAATCAGCATGGATTTGATGTTGTGAGTGGTGGCAGACGAATTAGTGTAAAAACAACAGCTCAATTAAATGGTTTTATTTCGATAAATAAAAATACATTTGATGATTTTGGTGATTTTTTTGTAGTTCAATACGTAAATGATGATTTTAAAGTTATTTTTTTTGGCTCAAAGGAAGAAGTTCAAAAAATAAGCAGAGTTTATGGAGGCCAATACGAAGTTGAAATTTCACACCTTGAAAAGCTTAATAAGGAATATCAATTTAAACAATTTTGTTGTTAACACAATATCCCCTACTTAATTGTAAGGGGATGTTTGTTGAATACTCACATATTTTATCTTCGCACTCCGCGTCCTCACTATCAGAAATCAGTTGATTTAAGTAAGAGGCAATATTGTTGAATAAGGATAGTTATTTAAAAGGTTATTGTTGTCTAAATATCGAAATAAAAGATCAAGTATTTATGAGGGGAGTTACTTTAATGCACATAACAACAAAAAGGTTATTGATACGTGAATTCGAATTCAAAGATTGGCAAGCTGTATATGAGTATACGTCAGATATTAATGTTATGAAGTATATACCAGAAGGGGTTTTTACTGAAGAAGACGCAAAAGCATTTGTAAATAAAAACAAAGGTGATGACGCTGAAAAATTTCCTGTCATACTAATAGATGAAGATTTTCTTATAGGTCATATTGTTTTTCATAAGTATTTTGGTGAACATACATATGAGATTGGGTGGGTGTTTAATCCGAATTATCAAAATAAAGGATATGCTTCTGAAGCAGCGCAGGCTATCTTGGATTATGGATTTAAAGAAATGAAATTACATAGGATTATAGCTACTTGTCAACCTGAGAATATTCCATCATACCGAGTTATGGAGAAGATTGGAATGAGAAGAGAAGGTTTTTTTAAAAAGTGTATTCCAAAAGGCAATGAATGGTGTGATGAATATTATTACACCATTTTAGAGGAAGAGTGGAATTGAACTTTACTGATCTAGCGTTAATCATTTTTATAACCGATCTTCTCACTTTTGCCTTAGTAAGAATTGATCTATGTTGAATTACTTAATATGTCATTGAACTCAGAGAATAAAGTGAACCTGTCACAGATGTTCATAATTTTTTAGGGGGTTCCCAAAAGACCATATTCCTATCGATCGCCCAGAGTGAAAATGGTATACTAAAGTTGCAATCATAGGAAGGAATTACAATTTTTCTAGGTCTACATAAAATCATCCGATTAACCGAAAGTGAGAATGTGTGAATGAATGTAATAGGGTATATGGAGGAAAGGTTTCAAAACCTCGAATTAATTCCTAGCATCTATAATCAATGGGGAACAGGAATCCATTTTTGTCTTGGGGAAAATATCTATCAACTCAAAGCAAATGAAGAATTGAATCTAAAGATGTTTCGGATTGTATATGAACAAATCTCAATCATTTTTAATGAATTATTTGAACAAAATGATGACATATTCCTTGTGACGAATATGTATAAGCACAAAAAGAAAGAGAAATGTATAAGAAAATTAAAGGTGTATCAACCGTTTCTAAAGTGTAAAAATCATTTGAATCAAATTCTGGTGAAGACTTATCCCTACCCTTTCGAAATCGATAAAGCTGAAGAATATGAGATGCAACAATTTTCCTTGTTATGCAAACCTCGAGACTTACGTGTAACTGAATTACTTAAAGCAGCCAGTAACGAGGATTTTCCATTAA
Organism: Bacillus sp. FMQ74; assembly: GCF_001875785.1. Classification (NCBI taxonomy): domain Bacteria; kingdom Bacillati; phylum Bacillota; class Bacilli; order Caryophanales; family Bacillaceae; genus Bacillus; species Bacillus sp. FMQ74. The sequence goes on from NZ_MOEO01000013.1 coordinate 2,481, forward strand.
AACCGAAATTCGGAGGTTACTCTATTGAGTACCCTGATGTTTTCTTTGTGAACATTACAAAAGACATTATTTTCTTTATCTATGATGACCGCGGATGTGAAGTCATAGCTCTTGATTTCAAACGAATACGTCACCTTTATGAAAAATATCACGACTGGGTAGAAGAGTATAAGTACATGTAATACTCTTTTTTAATAGAAACTGAATAAAATCTAAGTTTTATATGGCTCTAGTTCAGTTCGACAAGCCAGGGACAACAGCTAAAATGGTTTTACGCAATTAGGGAAGGATTCTAAAGGTCGGGCTGAGAAATGAATGATTCAATTGGTATAGAACTATCAAAAAACCATATGCTGATGATGAGGATCGAATTAAATTAAGTGTCAACAGAACGGGATGAAAAATTTCAGAATTGCTTGACTTTACTTTATGTTGAAAGGGGTCGAGTAAGATGGATAAAAAAAAGGATGAAATACAAAGAAAATATAGGGAGCAAATGAGGGAGAAGAAAGAACGAGAAAAAGAAGATGGCAGTTCACATACTTTTGAAATTGTTGTTGTGCTGGCCATTATCATATTGATGTTTTTCTTTAATTCAGTATTTAAGGCTTTTTAGATATTGTACAGATGACTTTCAGGATTTTTGAAAAAATAACCCTTTGAGATATTACCTCACGAAAGTATTGAAGGACTTATGGAGATTCAAGATGAATCTTAATCATTAATCACCAAATATCGGGGATGTAAAATGGAATTGTATAATGAATTATCAATATAGCTAAAACCTTTAATAAAGAGTTAGATATAATTCCATTATTATATGGCTCTATAGGTCTTGAAAAGGTAACAGGGTTGGACTTTTCCCAAAAAGATATTGATATCCTTATTCGTTTAATTTTTTAGAGGAAAAGTGGGAAAAACTAAAAAAAGTGATGGAACTACATGGATACAAAATGGTTAATTTACATGAGCATGAATTTAAGAAAACTAATACGAAAATAGGCATTGCTTACATTGAGGATTTAAAACCATTTGCAGATATAGACTATAATAACCTAGAGGTTTTTGAAGATGACGGAGCGAAATATCATTTGCAACGGTTGATGATTACCTCAAGGTTTATAAAAAGTCTTTATTAGATCGTTATAGAAGAAGGAAGAAGAATCATAAAGACCAAAGTAAAATTAACATATTGAATAAATTAATACAGAATTCATTTCTGTATTCTCTTTTGTTTCCAGTCTCGATTAAATTTTTAAGATTAAAATACGTTTGAAAGGATAAATCATAGTGTTTAACACAGTCTTTAATCCTCAGACAGTCAAATAGCCATTTCTGCTCCTGTTGAAAGCTTCTCTATTTTTGCTTCTTATTAATCTTTCCTGTATTGATATATGTATATAGTGTTGGACTTATAACATAAACTACCCTGGCCATTCCTTTTCTTTCAATTCATAACCAGGCTTGCCTTCAGCATAAATCTACTAACAGTCTCCATACATCCTGTGATCACCTTTATCAAACTCTAAAATGCAGCTTACCACTAACCAATTCCTTATTTCGTATAGATCATCTTTGTCATGTGGTTACACCAGAATCTGTTTTTGGACTGATCATCGTTAATTGATACATGACATTCGCAAATATTTGAGACACTGAATATAACGAAAGAGTCAAAAATCAATATTTAATTGATTCTGTTTAAACTTTCTGAAAAATATGTTGAAAAAGTCAAAGGGATTTTATAATATTAAGTCAAGTTAGTTTGTTTGATCAACAAACTAATGAGGTGAACTTTAATTGTCCATTGATAAGGCTCTTGTTAAGTACGGATGGAAGGGGGGTTTAGAGGCTCAATTATTTGGAGCTAAACAATATAAGAAACAAAAGAAAGAGGCTTTTATCCTTTTCCAGCATATAAAGTAAGACGAAAAAAGATGAGTTTACTGCTGTTGATCACCTTTTAGGTGATGAAAATGCTCTGTTTTGAAAGCGCTTTTATAAACACTTCCAGTCCATAAGTTTAAGGGAATTTTCATACCGTTTCACACTGTTCCATATTAAAGGATCGAAAAGGGGAGAAATCATGCTCAGTGAAAATGTAAAGAAGATTAGCATGGTTGAAAAAGTTGGATATGCGTCTGGAGATTTTGCATGTAATTTAATTTATGCAACAGTATCTACGTATCTTTTGTTCTTCTATACAGATGTATTTGGTTTATCGGCAGCAGCAGCCGGTACTATGTTTTTAGTGGTTAGAATAATCGACGCTCTCGCTGATCCTTTTATTGGAACAATAGTTGACAGAACGAACAGCAGATTTGGACGCTTTAGACCGTATCTCTTATTCGGAGCTTTTCCATTTGTCATACTGGCAATACTCTGTTTTACAACCCCAGACTTTTCGGATATGGGGAAATTAATATATGCCTATATGACCTATGTTGGCCTGTCGCTTACATACACTACGATAAACGTTCCATATGGAGCGTTAACTTCTGCAATGACTAGAAATAATCAAGAAGTGGTTAGTATAACATCAGTTCGTATGTTATTTGCGAATCTTGGAGGACTTGTCGTTGCATTTTTTGTTCCCTTACTGGCTGCTTATTTAAGCGATACTTCTGGCAACGAATCTCTTGGCTGGCAACTAACCATGGGTATTTTGGGAATGATAGGCGGGTGCCTTTTAATCTTTTGTTTTAAAAGCACAAAAGAGCGTGTCACTCTTCAAAAATCCGAAGAAAAAATTAAATTTACGGATATATTTGAGCAGTTTCGTGTTAATCGTCCACTTGTTGTATTAAGTATTTTCTTTATTATTATTTTTGGAGTGAATTCCATCAGTAATTCGGTTGGCATTTATTACGTAACGTATAACTTAGAAAGAGAGGATTTGGTGAAGTGGTACGGTTTGATAGGTAGTTTGCCCGCTTTGGTCATTTTACCGTTTATTCCAAAGCTTCATCAATTTTTGGGGAAGAAGAAATTACTAAACTATGCATTATTACTGAATATGATCGGCCTCTTAGCTTTACTGTTTGTTCCGCCAAGTAATGTATACCTCATACTTGTCTGTCGATTAATCGCTGCTGCTGGAAGTCTCACTGCCGGGGGATATATGTGGGCGCTTATTCCTGAAACAATAGAATATGGAGAGTACAGGACTGGGAAAAGAATGGGTGGGCTCATTTACGCTATCATCGGATTTTTCTTTAAGTTTGGTATGGCCTTAGGAGGAGTTGTTCCGGGTCTGGTTCTTGATAAGTTTGGGTATGTGGCAAATAAGGCACAAACCCCGGCGGCATTAACGGGGATTTTAATTACAACAACCATTATTCCCGTGTTCTTGCTGGCTCTGGCTTTAATTGATATTAATTTCTATAACTTAGATGAGAAAAAATATAAAAACATGGTTCGAGAATTAGAGAATAGAGACAAAGTTTATTTGGATCATATTGATGATTTCAAAGCTTAAATAACTGAGGAGGAGTCCCAAATGAAGATTACCAATCCAGTACTTAAAGGATTCAATCCCGATCCAAGTATTTGCAGGGTAGGAGAGGATTATTATATCGCTGTATCTACATTTGAGTGGTTTCCGGGAGTCCAGATACACCATTCAAAAGATTTAGTCAATTGGCGCTTAGTTGCACACCCTTTACAGAGAGTTTCACAATTAGACATGAAAGGAAATCCCAATTCAGGTGGGGTTTGGGCACCATGTTTAAGCTATAGTGATGGAAGGTTTTGGCTGATCTATACGGACGTTAAGGTAGTAGATGGCGCTTGGAAAGATTGTCACAATTATTTAGTTACTTGTGAAACGATTAATGGTGATTGGGGGGAGCCGATTACATTAAACAGCTCGGGGTTTGATGCTTCTTTGTTCCATGATACGGATGGAAAAAAATATTTATTAAATATGTTATGGGATCACCGTATTGATCGGCACTCATTTGGAGGAATTGTTATCCAGGAATATTCTGATAAGGAGCAAAAATTAATCGGTAAACCAAAAGTTATATTTAAAGGAACTGATAGAAAGCTAACAGAAGCTCCGCACCTTTATCATATCGGGAACTATTATTATTTACTAACTGCAGAAGGAGGAACACGGTTCGAACATGCTGCTACAATTGCCCGTTCTACAAATATTGAGGGACCATATGAAGTTCATCCCGATAATCCAATCTTAACGTCATGGCATGATCCAGGAAATCCATTGCAAAAATGCGGACATGCATCCATTGTTCAAACACATACAGGTGAGTGGTATTTAGCTCATTTAACGGGACGTCCGATTCATCCAGACGATGATTCAATTTTTCAGCAGAGAGGATATTGTCCTTTGGGCAGAGAAACAGCTATTCAAAAACTCTACTGGAAAGATGAATGGCCCTATGTAGCAGGTGGAAAAGAAGGAAGCTTGGAGGTGGAAGCGCCTTCTATACCCGAAACCGTGTTTGAAGCAACGTACCCCGAAGTTGATGAATTTGAGGATTCAACATTAAATATCAATTTTCAAACTTTAAGGATCCCGTTCACGAACGAATTAGGTTCATTGACTCAGGTGCCAAATCATTTACGATTATACGGTCATGAATCATTAACCTCGACATTTACTCAGGCATTTGTAGCCAGACGCTGGCAAAGCCTCCATTTTGAAGCGGAAACAGCTGTAGCGTTTTTCCCGGAAAATTTTCAACAAGCCGCTGGATTGGTAAACTACTACAATACAGAGAACTGGACGGCTCTTCAAATCACGCATGATGAAAAACTCGGCCGTATTCTTGAATTAACAATATGTGATAACTTTTCTTTTTCACAGCCATTACACAATAAAATTGTTATTCCTCGTGAAGTAAAGTATGTATATTTAAAAGTAAATATCGACAAGGAAAAATATTATTATTTCTATTCTTTTAACAAAGAACATTGGCACAAAATTGATATTGCATTGGAATCGAAAAAATTATCAGATGATTACATCCGTGGAGGAGGATTCTTCACAGGAGCCTTTGTAGGGATGCAATGTCAAGATACCAGTGGTCATCATATTCCGGCCGATTTTAAATATTTTCGTTATAAAGAAAAATAAAGTGTATATGAAAAAGGAGGCTCTATTTTAGAACTCCTTTTTATATTAGAATGTGCCCTATATATAACAAATAAAAAGCTCATCTTTAAAGATGAGCGTAGAGTGAAATTACATTGTAACCATATCCAGAAAATGATCAATCACAATGGAGGACATTCCTAATGCCGGTGCATTTTTTCCTAAGGAAGATGGTAATAATTCATAGCTATTGCCTAATTGGGAATAAACCCTGGACGATACTTCGCTTCTAATTGAATTGAAAACCAAAGGATGTGATTCAATTATGCTGTTTCTTAAAATGATGGCTTGTGGATTGAATGTATTTAGAATATTGGTAAGGCCTATTCCTAAATAGAATCCGAAATTCTGTAATGCATTTAAGGTGCTGATATCATTCAGGTGGGCGAGCTCTATGATATCTTGGTAGGACACTTTTTTCTCTTTCGTCTGAAGAGATGTTAATAAAGCCTTCTCTGAAGCATACAATTCCCAGCAACCTCGGTTTCCGCAACTGCATTTAGGACCATTAAAGTCAATTGTCATATGTCCCATTTCTCCAGAGAAACCGCTTACCCCTCTATATAAATGGTTGTTGATAATAATACCGATCCCTATCCCTGTACTGATACTTGCATAAATAATGTTATCGTGATTTTTTGCAGCACCAAACACTTTTTCTCCATATGCGCCAGCATTTGCCTCATTTTCAATAAAAACAGGCACATTGAACTTCTCATGTATAGAAAATTTTAAGTCGATATCTCTCCAGTTGGAGTTCGGAGTGAAAACAATTTTTTGATTTTTATCAATGAGTCCAGGGACACATATGCCTATACCAATAAGACCGTAAGGAGATTGGGGCATATGCGTAATAAAATGATGAATCATATCAATTAAAATGCCTTTAGCGATTTCTGGAGAATTCGATTCTAAATGGTGGTGTTGATCAAGAACGATCGTCCCTTCAAGGTCTGTTAAAATGCCATTGATATAATCCACACCAACATCTATTCCTACGGAGTATCCTGCCTTTTTATTAAAAACAAGCATGACAGGCCTTCTTCCGCCACTTGATTGCCCTTGACCTATTTCAAATACAAGATTTTCTTTCATTAGTGTGTTTACCTGTGATGAAACAGTTGATTTATTTAAGCCAGTCATTTCAGATAATTTTGCTCTTGAAATAGGTGAATTTTTAAGTATTTCTTTTAATAATAATTTTTGATTTACTTTTTTAACAAAGGTTTGATCTGCGATATCCACTTCATCCACTCCATTTGTATAACCTTTAAATTAAGTATGAACATAGTACATAGCGAATCTTCCCTTTATTATATCTAATGTGTTCATAAAAAACTAAAAAAAATATTGAAAATACTGATGAGGTTATATAAGATGAAAATAAGTTAGTTTGTTCAGGCAACAAACTAATGTGCAACTTACTTACAATATGAAATAAAATGCAGCTGTATTTGAAGAATCATGTTTTGAATTTATTTTTAAGGGGGATATCACATGGCTCAATCTCATTCTAGTTCAACCAACTATTTTGGAAGCGCAAACAAAGTGGTTTACGAAGGGAAAGATTCGACTAATCCTTTAGCATTTAAATATTATAATCCTCAAGAAGTAATCGGCGGAAAAACGATGAAAGAGCATTTGCGATTTTCTATTGCTTATTGGCATACATTTACTGCTGATGGCACAGACGTTTTTGGAGCAGCTACAATGCAAAGACCATGGGATCACTATAAAGGCATGGATCTAGCGAAGGTGAGAGTAGAAGCAGCATTTGAAATGTTTGAAAAACTAGATGCACCATATTTTGCTTTTCATGACCGGGACATTGCACCAGAAGGAAGTACGCTAAAAGAGACTAACCAAAATTTAGATGTGATCGTGAGCATGATTAAAGATTACATGAGAAATAGCAACGTTAAGTTATTATGGAATACTGCAAACATGTTTACAAATCCCCGTTTCGTCCATGGCGCTGCGACTTCTTGCAATGCAGATGTGTTTGCGTATGCTGCAGCACAAGTGAAAAAAGGGTTAGAAACAGCAAAAGAGCTTGGCGCCGAGAACTATGTATTTTGGGGCGGCCGTGAAGGATATGAAACATTGTTAAATACCGATTTAAAATTTGAGCTTGATAATTTGGCAAGATTTTTGCATATGGCAGTGGATTACGCGAAGGAAATCGGGTACACAGGGCAGTTTTTGATTGAGCCAAAACCAAAAGAGCCGACCACCCATCAATACGATACAGATGCAGCGACAACCATTGCCTTTTTGAAGCAATATGGCTTAGACAATTATTTTAAATTAAATCTCGAAGCCAATCATGCCACACTAGCCGGGCATACATTCGAACATGAATTACGCATGGCAAGAGTGCATGGTCTGCTTGGCTCTGTTGACGCAAACCAGGGACACCCACTGTTAGGCTGGGACACGGATGAATTTCCGACAGATTTATATTCTGCGACTTTAGCAATGTACGAAATTCTGCAAAATGGCGGCCTTGGAAGCGGCGGATTAAACTTTGACGCGAAGGTCAGAAGATCTTCTTTTGAGCCTGATGATCTAATATATGCCCATATTGCAGGGATGGATGCATTTGCAAGAGGGTTGAAAGTCGCCCATAAATTAATCGAAGACCGTGTGTTTGAAGATGTGATTCAACACCGTTACCGCAGCTTTACTGAAGGGATTGGTCTTGAGATTATAGAAGGAAGAGCTACTTTCAATACACTTGAGCAATATGCGCTAAATAATAAATCAATTAAAAACGAATCTGGAAGACAGGAGAGATTAAAAGCGATATTGAACCAATACATTTTAGAAGTATAACGGGATAAGCTCCAGATCCTGCGATACAAAGTCACCGAACTACCCGTCATAATTCCTTTACTCTTTCTGATTGTTATGACGGGTAATTTCTATAATTGGGATTTATTTAGAGTGAATGGTTTTTTAAAAGGGTAAGGAGAGTGAAAAAATGAAGTATGTCATTGGAATAGATCTTGGGACGAGTGCTGTTAAAACCATTTTAGTCAATCAAAACGGCAAGGTTTGTGCAGAAACTTCCAAACGTTATCCGCTCATCCAAGAGAAGACGGGATATAGTGAGCAAAATCCTGAAGACTGGGTGCAGCAAACAATTGAAGCATTGGCTGAATTGGTTTCTATATCCCATGTTCAAGTCAAGGATATTGACGGGATAAGCTATTCAGGTCAAATGCATGGGTTAGTGCTGCTTGACCAAAATCATCAGGTGTTGCGTCATGCAATTCTTTGGAATGATACCAGAACGACGCCTCAATGTATCAGGATTACCGAGAAATTTGGCGATCATCTGCTGGACATCACAAAAAACCGCGTTCTAGAAGGGTTTACATTACCTAAAATGTTATGGGTGAAAGAAAATGAACCCGAACTTTTCAAAAAAACAGCTGTTTTTTTGCTTCCAAAAGACTATGTGAGATTCCGTATGACTGGTGCTATTCACACTGAATACTCCGATGCAGCAGGGACTTTACTTTTACATATTGCCCGCAAGGAGTGGAGCGATGATATTTGCAATCAATTTGGTATTTCTGCAGATATTTGTCCTCCGCTTGTTGAATCTCATGATTGTGTAGGATCGCTGCTTCCGAACGTCGCGGCGGAGACAGGACTATTGGAAAAAACAAAAGTGTACGCTGGGGGAGCAGATAATGCTTGCGGTGCTATTGGAGCGGATATTCTTTCTTCCGGCAAAACATTATGCAGTATTGGGACGTCAGGGGTCATACTTTCCCACGAAGAAGACAATGAAAGAGACTTTAAAGGGAAAGTGCACTTTTTTAATCATGGAAAAAAAGATTCTTTTTATACGATGGGAGTCACGCTCGCTGCAGGATACAGCTTGGACTGGTTTAAAAAAACGTTTGCACCAAACGAATCGTTTGAGCAATTATTGCAGGGGGTGGAATCTATTCCGATAGGAGCCAATGGGCTGCTATACACTCCTTATTTGGTTGGTGAAAGAACGCCGCATGCTGATTCTTCTATTCGGGGAAGCTTGATCGGAATGGATGGAGCCCACAAAAGAGAGCACTTTTTGAGGGCGATAATGGAAGGTATCACGTTCTCTTTACATGAATCAATTGAGCTATTCCGCGAAGCGGGAAAATCAGTTAATACTGTCGTTTCTATTGGTGGGGGAGCTAAAAATGAAACGTGGATGCAAATGCAAGCTGATATTTTCAATGCGAGAGTGATTAAGTTAGAAAATGAACAAGGCCCAGCCATGGGGGCTGCTATGCTGGCTGCCTTTGGAAGTGGGTGGTTTGAATCCCTTGAAGAATGTGCAAAGCAGTTCATTCGTAAGGCTGCTACATTTTATCCGAGGGAACAAAATGTGCAAAAATATAAAACACTATTTGATTTGTATAAGAACATTTACACTCGCACAAAGGATCTCAATACAGCTTTGAAGAGCTTTCGAAAAAACGAATGATAAGGGACAAAAGAACAATTAAAACGACGAATCACCATCAAAGGCGCTTGTTGATATTACAAGTGCATGATGGAAAATTGGTTTTATAAATCTGTTAACAAAATTGAAAGCGGTATCAAAAAGTGATTTCATGCAATTCTATTTTCAAAAAACAAAAGGCTATTACATTATAAACTAAGCTTTTTAGGGGGATAGAGAGAATAATAATCTGACTACCATGGCAGCCTCTTTTGAAAGGTGGTGAGCACAACGGTAAGACCAAATACACTCTCATCAAACAGGAGGGATACCAAATGAAAAAAAGAATGAAGTTTTTGGTAGCAGTTTTATTTAGTCTGACACTGACATTACCTGCATGGTCCGCACAGGCGGCAACTACAATCACCTCAAATCAAACCGGCTCCCAAGATGGCTATGATTATGAATTGTGGAAGGATTATGGGAACACTAGTATGACGCTAAATAGCGGTGGCGCGTTTAGTGCCCAGTGGAGTAACATCGGGAATGCTTTATTCCGAAAAGGCAAGAAATTCGATACAACCAAGACTCACTCACAACTTGGAAATATATCATTTCATTACAACGCAACCTTCAATCCGGGAGGAAATTCATATCTGTGTGTTTATGGATGGACAATAGATCCGCTCGTAGAATATTACATCGTCGATAATTGGGGCACCTATAGACCGACAGGAACGCCTAAGGGTACATTTACGGTTGATGGAGGGACATATGACATTTATGAGACCACTAGAATCAACCAACCTTCCATTATAGGTATCGCAACCTTTAAACAGTATTGGAGTGTCCGGCAGACAAAACGAACAAGCGGAACCGTATCTGTCAGCGAACACTTCAAAAAGTGGGAAAGCTTAGGAATGCCAATGGGTAAGATGTATGAAACCGCACTTACTGTAGAGGGATATCAAAGTAATGGCAGTGCTAATGTAACTACTAATGTATTGACTGTTGGTGGGAAAAGTCAATAATACTTCCTCTTGATTTACGATGAATATTGGTAGTATGTTCATACACAAAAAACCCCCTCACATTAACGTGAAAGGGTTTTTTTATTATCTACACTTTTTATATTATTCAAAAAGATTCAGGTTAAAAAAGCAAGATCAACTCTATCTATTAGGAGTTGCGAAATCAGATATCTCGTGTGTTATACAGCAGAAAATTTCACAGGCATTGTTTTTCTATTTCACACAGCCATTAAAACCTCTATTGGTCACGTATCCATTCTTGCTCCAGATGGAAAGTTTTTCTGATTTTGCCTCTTGCTCATCTAGTCTGAATTGGTCTATGTATTTGGTGTTTGGCTCATATACATATGCTACTCTGGCCAATCCTTCTTTCAACAATGTGTCCTGAACAGATTTGCCGTCAACATAAACGTAAGCTAACAGTCTTCCATACTTATCTCTGCGATCGCCTTTATCAAATTCCAGCTGGAGTTTACCGCTGTTGACCAATTCTTCATTTCGTTTTGACGCATCCTCACCGTATGGTTGAACACAAGAATGAGGTTTCTTCGTTTCAGGTGTATCAACGAGCAAGTAGCGAACTGTGTCTTCCTTTCCGTTGTAAATAACCTTAATCGTATCCCCATCAACTGTTCTATCTAATGTAACATCCACCAATTTTTTATGATTTTTTGAATGAGGCGTGCCAGCCTTTTGTTCTGGCTGTTTATATTCATTAGAGTGAGTATGCTCAGTCTCACTAGAACCAGAATGGTTTGTTGCTGTGCGATTTGATCCGCAAGCTCCCAATGTAATACTTAAAACGGCTGCGATCATACTGACCAAAATCTTCTTCATATTCATTCCCTCTTTATCATTTTCTCTTTTCGCGCTTAAACATCAACATTATAACGATATGGACATTTTTTGTGAATGGAAAATACCTATAACTGCAAGGGAACTTCTTACACTGAAATTGCCAATGGTTAACTGTTCAATAAGGTGACCAAAATATTACCATTACAGAAGGAAGACAAACAATTCCGAAAAATGATATTGACGGAAAATGCTTTTGGAATTATGATAATATCAGAAGTGACAATGATATGACAAAAACATTACTACAACATAACAATTAATGGCTTATGTTTATGTTATTGGTTAAAAATGTAAACGATTACAAACGCAGACGCAGAAATCTAAGATCGAGATGACATTAATTTTGTATCAATATCCACACTGAAAGAGCTTATTAAGTATTCTTAATAAAGGCAGGGGAAATGGATATGAATGAACATCGAAATCGAAGGTTGAAATTCATAATGATCTCAGCAACTTTTGGAGGACTTCTCTTTGGATATGACACCGGAGTTATAAATGGAGCTTTGCCTTTTATGGCAAGACCAGATCAGCTTCATTTAACACCGGTTACAGAAGGGCTTGTTACGAGTATTCTTTTATTAGGTGCTGCGTTTGGAGCGTTGTTATGCGGAAGATTAGCTGATCGATATGGCCGCCGTAAAATGATCCTTAATCTCTCTTTTTTATTTTTCCTGACATCACTTGGAACAGCGTTCGCACCCAGTGTTTTCATCATGGCGGTCTTTCGTTTTTTATTGGGGCTGGCTGTTGGGGGAGCTTCAGCGATGGTACCGGCCTTTTTAGCAGAAATGGCACCGCATGAGAAGAGAGGACGTATGGTAACCCAAAATGAGCTAATGATTGTTGGCGGGCAATTTTTAGCATATGTTTTTAATGCAATCCTTGGTGTAACAATGGCAAATACGGGGCATGTTTGGAGATACATGCTAGTCATTTGTGCCGTTCCGGCTATCATGTTATTTGCCAGTATGCTTAAGGTACCAGAAAGCCCGAGATGGCTAATCTCCAAAGGTAAAAAAAGTGAGGCGCTGCGTGTTCTTAAACAAATTCGTGAAGATAAACGTGCAGAAGCTGAATATAGGGAGATTCAAGAAGCGGTAGAAAAAGATACAGAGCTCGAGAAGGCATCACTCAAGGACTTTTCTACCCCATGGCTGCGCCGTCTTTTGCTGATTGGAATCGGTGTAGCCATCGTGAATCAAATTACAGGTGTGAACTCGATTATGTATTATGGCACACAAATCCTTAAAGAATCTGGTTTTGGTACAAAGGCGGCTTTAATCGCTAATATTGGGAATGGGCTGATATCAGTTATTGCAGTTATATTTGGGATTTGGCTGGTCGGAAAAGTAAGGAGGCGGCCAATATTGTTGATTGGTTTGGCGGGGACGACTACAGCGCTCCTATTGATTGCGATTTTCTCAATTGTACTTGAGGGATCGATGGCACTCCCCTATGTAGTGCTTTCTTTGACCGTTTTATTTCTTGCCTTTATGCAAGGGTGTGTAGGACCTGTGACTTGGCTGGTCATAGCGGAAATATTCCCTCAAAGATTGAGAGGGCTTGGTTCTGGGATAAGTGTTTTTTTTCTCTGGATATTAAACTTTGTGATTGGTTTTGCTTTCCCGGTATTGCTTAGCTCTGTAGGTTTGTCTTTTACATTCTTTATATTCGTGGCTTTAGGTGTATTGGCAATCGGTTTTGTGTACAAATTCATGCCGGAAACAAAGGGGCGTACACTTGAAGAACTAGAAGAGCATTTTCGTTTTCCACATGATCATAATACTCCTGAACAATCAGTTATTGAGGTATAGATATGTTCAAAATCCCTCTGGCAGAGGGATTTTGATTCAGCATTTTAAGATGTTCTACACGTATAATACTGGAGTTGACACTTTAAAAATTTCGCCATCTCTTATATAAAAACGAGGGATGCGGCGGCTTAATGTAGACACCACTTCATAGTTAATCGTATTGAGCATTTCAGCCACTTCATCAACTGAAATCTCAGCTCCTTTTTGCTTACCGTAAATTACGACTTCTTCTCCTTGTTCACCTTCACCGTTTTCTCCTAAACTGACCATGATCATATCCATTGTTACTCTCCCCGCCACTGGCACTCGTTTTCCGCGGTGAAGAACAAACCCGCGATTGGAAAGGGCACGAGAATAGCCGTCAGCATAGCCGATCGGGATTGTAGCAATTACTTCATTAGGTTCTGCAACGTATGTAGCACCATAGCTAACGGTTCGGGGCTCTGTCCGCATGGTTTTGACATAAGCGATGCGCGCTTTTAAATTTAGCGCAGGTTCAAGCTTAACGAGATGTAGTTGTTTAATATAGGCAGAAGGATATAAACCATATAAGCCGATACCTAAACGGATCATATCAGCGCTAAATTCCGGAAATGCGATAGCTGCAGCCGTGTTACACATATGCACGGTGGGCAGCTCAATTCCTTGTTCTTTTAAAAAGCTGAGAAAATTGATGAATTTTTCGTGCTGCAGCTTTGTGAGTGTTGTGTCTGGTTCATCAGCTGTTGAAAAATGTGTAAAAATCCCTGTCCACCTGAGAAATTCGCTTGCCTTTAGGGCTTTCACTACTGCTAAAAGTTCTTCTTTGGTGCGTACACCTAATCGTCCCATGCCGGTATCCACGTTAATATGAATAGACAGCCGATCAGTACTTACTTCTTTCTCCAATATCTCGTTTGCTTCTTTTATCCAATCAACCTGAAATGCTGATAATGTTATCTTCCAAGCCGCTGACTTCTTCACACAACTAAGGGACGTAAAACCAAGCACAAGGATAGGTGCTGTAATCCCCGCTTTTCGTAAAACGATTCCTTCCTCCACGCTGGCAACCGCGAGCTCACTCGCCCCATGTTCTAATGCCTGACGCGCCACTTCAATAGACCCGTGACCATAACCGTTCGCTTTTACGACAGCCATAATTTTGCTCTTATTTGGAATATGACGGCGGATCGCTCGCAAATTCTTTTTAACGGCATCAAGATTGACTTCGATCCAAACTTCTCTGCAAAGCTTTATCATCAACGCTTCCTTCCTTCTTATGGATTGTAACTACCACCTCTTGTTGCAAGAATAAATGTTAATTGTTGGATGATTCGATCTTATTTTATTCAGCTTCATTTGAAATCATTCAACAGCAAATCCATGTGATACGAAAGAGTGCTTATCAATGTTTGAATAGCAAATACGAATAAACGAGGCTTGTAAGGGGGATGAGAATGGATGCGGAGGCTGAGGATATGAGAAGTATAACTAAACAAAAATGGTACACTCTCATAGAAGGAATGATAACCAGAAATCTAAACAGGGAGGTTTCACCGTTCTCAATTACAAGGGATACCGATTAGAATCTGTGGTTTTCATATGTTGTTTTTTGATGTTTGCAGTATAAAACTGCAAAAAAGCATTTTTCTTTTTGTTGAACATTATAACGGAGCAAATTGGCCATAACCTGAAGATGATTAAAGCGTAAAAAGTACGGTCTGCAGAGAATAGACCAAGAAAAATACTTTATATAAAGATACTGACTGAGCAAAGAGGAATAAAGGGGCGGCTAATTAGAAGAACCTTTTAAATGAAATGACTGAGAAAATTCTGTAAAAATAATCCGTTCAAAAAGCAGTCGATTCTTTGTTCCATAAACCTGACATCAGAGTATATAATTAAATTCGTATTCAGAAAATCGTTTAAGTAAGGGGTATACATGAAAAGAGGAGTTAGTTTTCAAATACCGAATGAATATGGAAATTTTCTATGGAGAATACTTCAGCCAGTAGAAATAGCTCATTATAGTGGCAAACGAGTGGGGAATCTTATTTTGTTGTAGATGGAGGGCTAGATGATGAGGAACTCTTTCATGACTTCGCAATTGTTGATGGGGCAGATTTTGCGCAACAATTAAAAACGAATCAGTACTATACCATTTTCGTAGAACTGTAAGCATTTCCATATGGAAAAACGGTTAATCAAGTCAATACATATGAAGAGTTTGCTGTCAGTGATTGCGAACTTGTCCTTTTGATAGCAGATAATAGCTACGTTTCGATTTACTGCAAAAACAAAAATACCATTGAAAAACTTTACTTTAATGCTTTACAGAATGATTTTGAAGACGTTCAGTTTATAACTGATGAAAATGATACAAGAACGGGCTTTACTGTATGATCGTCAATAAAATTAAAGGAGCTAATACATGACAATGCAAATTAAAATCAAATATCTAGATGAAACACAAACAAGAATCAGCAAAATTGAGCAGGGAGACTGGATCGATCTTCGAGCTGCTGAAGATATAACAATCAAAAAAGATGAATTTAAGCTTGTCCCATTAGGTGTAGCAATGGAGCTGCCTGAAGGTTACGAAGCACATGTCGTACCTCGGTCGAGCACATATAAGAACTTTGGCGTTATTCAAACAAATTCAATGGGTGTTATCGATGAGTCATACAAGGGAGACAATGATTTTTGGTTCTTCCCTGCATATGCATTGCGCGATACTGAAATTAAGAAGGGTGATCGTATCTGTCAGTTTAGAATCATGAAGAAAATGCCGGCGGTTGAATTGGTTGAAGTTGAGCATTTGGGAAACGACGATAGAGGAGGACTCGGTTCAACAGGTACTAAGTAAACAAAATAAATCCTTGGCTGCCTTCATGCTGTGTGATTGATCAATGCAGATTACAGCCAAGGTACATATTATCTAATTTGATCAGCAAATGATTAAATGTTTATTGAGGTCCCATTTTTATTCTTATAGCGATTAGCTAGTCTTTTATAATACATGCTTAACATGTAAAAGAACCAATAGCCTATCAAAGTCCCTAAGGTGCTAAGAATTAAATCATCTACATCAAAACTTCTGTAAACAGATCTTATATACACTGAATACGAAAGCTGTGTTAGTTCAATAAACAAAGAAATGAAAAATCCAGTTAGTAACATTTTCTTAAGGTTATTAAGCTTCTCAAATAACAGGGGAAACAAAAAGCCAACTGGGAGCAATAATATCAGGTTTCCTCCGATAGATCTAATTACATAAAATTGTAGGCCTTCGTGATAAACATCTACAAAGAAATAAAATGGGATGAAGTTATTCCCTGATAGTAAACCAATAAACAAAAGATAATGATATGCTTATGTATGGGTAATCGATCTTTTTTGAAAAGGATTCGTGTAAGGAGTCTATAAACTAGAAAGCAAATATATAGGACCATTAAAAATGGCAAGAGAATAGACGAGTCGAGCATAAGTACACCACAATTTCCTTTTTGATTCATTTTAACATAAATAGGAAAATGAAGAAATTTCAAATTAACATAAAAGAATGTTTGATCAGAGAGCAAATCAAAACTAGGATAACATCAACCTCAAGCCAAGATAAATGGTGTGTTTGGTTCAAAACATGCGGTAACTACAAACAATGTCACAGACTATGTTATAGAGAAATATAAGTGTAAAAGAGGGGACTAACTCCTCTCTACAAACACAGTGATTAGAATAAGAATCTCATTTTAACTGCGCGTGCTTACTATTTGCGATAATATTGTATTCGTAATAAATTATGCCAAGCAACTGAAAATGAAGGAAGGAAATGAATCGCCATGACTCAATTCGATAAACAATACAACTCAATCATAAATGACATTATAAATAATGGAATCTCAGACGAAGAATTTCAAGTAAGAACAAAGTGGGATTCTGATGGAACACCGGCTCATACACTAAGCGTGATCAGTAAACAAATGAGATTCGACAACTCAGAAGTTCCTATTTTAACGACAAAAAAGGTTGCCTGGAAAACAGCCATTAAAGAGTTGCTCTGGATTTGGCAGCTAAAATCTAACGATGTTCCTGAATTAAACAAGATGGGCGTACATATTTGGGATCAGTGGAAACAAGAAGACGGCACTATCGGCCATGCATATGGATTTCAGCTGGGGAAGAAAAACAGAAATTTAAATGGAGAAAAGGTGGATCAGGTTGATTATCTTCTTCAACAGTTGAAGAGCAACCCATCTTCACGCAGGCACATTACAATGCTGTGGAATCCTGATGAATTAGATTCAATGGCCTTAACACCATGTGTATATGAGACACAGTGGTACGTAAAACAAGGGAAACTCCACCTTGAGGTAAGAGCGCGGAGCAATGACATGGCCTTGGGGAATCCGTTCAATGTATTTCAGTATAATGTGTTGCAGCGCATGATTGCTCAAGTGACAGGCTATGAGCTTGGCGAATATATCTTTAACATTGGGGATTGCCATGTGTACACACGTCATATAGACAATTTGAAAATCCAAATGGAAAGGGAACAGTTTGAAGCACCTGAACTATGGATTAATCCTGAAGTGAAAGATTTTTATCATTTTACAATCGATGATTTCAAGTTAATCAACTATAAGCATGGGGACAAGCTTTCATTTGAGGTAGCGGTTTAATGCTTCTAATTTCATTAAGCAATCTGGAAGATGAATAAAAATCGAAGGACAAATACGTATAATACACAAAAAAGATTAACTCTACAGTTAATCTTTTTTATTCAGAAGAAAATATCCTAATTTTGAAACTAAATATAAAGTAAAAGCAATCATTAAAGTTCTTGATATCACAATTCCATGAATAGCGAGATCATATCCAGCAGGTACCAACGTATTGTTGCTTCGTTTATTTATTAACAGAGATTGTAACGTTATTTCCTGAAACAGAAACCTTTGCGAAATCCTGTGTATCTACAACAGGAGTGATGGCTTTATTGTCGATTGTGATGCTGTTAAAAGATGTCGAAAAGGCTGTTTTTATGGCATCACGCTGGCTTTCATAAGAAACAGCTGCGGTAGCAAGTGTTTTCCATTTTGAAATCGTGCCGATGTTGGTTCCTTGAATTTCTGTGATAATCCGTCCGGTATAGCCGTCATTGTTCGTTCCCCAAAGAGTCATGCGCGTATTGCCGTTTAAATTTTTATAGATTGTCATTTGGACTGTGCTTCCAGGGCGGAAGCCTTTATTGTATGTGAACTTGTCTTTTCCTTCGATGTACGTTTCTTCATTTTTGGACCCAACCTTCATGAGGGGCTTCCAGACGTTGTATTGTTTGCTGTACTGAAGCCCGATATCTGCCTCAGTTCCGCTTGTTGCCCTAAATCCTGAATAAATATAAGGAGTAGAGACCGTATCATATTTTACAGTGTCAGGAAGATTGATTTTAGCTGTGAAAACGGCGCCTGTACTATTCAGATAGGCGCGGCCGCCGATTCCCTTAGGCAGCTGTGATGCTGCTTTTGCGACTTGAGCATCTGCCGCGGGCAAGCCTGGTATACCTGATGGAAGTGTTCCGAAAAGAATGGCTGTTCCTACTGCACCTGCAATCAATACTTTTTTCACTCAAATTCCCCCTTTTGATAGTGATTTCGTCATTTATTATACCTTATTTTGGAACTGGATTTATGTATATAAATCGACAAAATATTTCATTTTGAGTGATATAGGGGACGAAACGCTTCTCCAATCTGAAAGCTATATACCTTTAACAAAGGAAATAATAAGATCACAATCGTTTTAACCGATTTGAAATTTTCCTCATAATAAAAGCACAAATGCTTAAAGAAACGATAATCAAAAGAATACGCGCTATCGTTTCCCAGCCTGTAAAAAAGGGGTGCTGTTTCATCAATGTCTGTCCTTGTAACATGATAAAAGCACAGATACCGACTAAGAAAAGAAAACAAATGCTTAGGATTGCTAACGCTTTACGTGAGTATGTTTTCA
Source organism: Bacillus sp. FMQ74 (assembly GCF_001875785.1). NCBI lineage: Bacteria > Bacillati > Bacillota > Bacilli > Caryophanales > Bacillaceae > Bacillus > Bacillus sp. FMQ74. The sequence continues at coordinate 21,735 of NZ_MOEO01000013.1, forward strand.
TTTCATCTTTAAAATACAGCAATACGAAAACAAAGCAGCTAACATTGGCGATTGTTCTTATCACCTCAAAGCTTTTCATGGCAACTGATATAAATAGACAAAGTAAAATGAGATAAAATACGATGTTTCTAGACAAACAACCTCTCCTTTTATGTATGATACTCAAAGAGTTTATAAAAGTTTCTTTGTAACTGCAATACTTGGAAATCGAATGGAATGTGCTTATAAGAGAACTAAATAAACTATGTACTAAATTTTCATTATTAATTTTTTAAATTCAGTCACCAAGGTTTTCATAGAAAGAGAAGGGAAGCTTCAAAATGATAGTGCTCAAAAAAGCCCCGGCATTAGCCGGGGATAAGCGAAAACGAGGAGATGTGAATGGAGTTTAGTAATGTTTCTTATGCTTTTTATACTCTACAACATAATCATAGTCTTTTTTGTCGTGATCATAATATTTTTTATCATAATCACAGTCATCATCTTTTTTATGATAATCATCATATTTTTTGTCATATTCACAGTCGTAATCTTTTTTATCATGGTGGTATTTTTTATCATATTCGTAATACTTCTTATAATACGTTTTTTTGACCGTATAATACTCTTCTTTGTATTTTTTGTAATAACCCATATATACTCCTCCTTTATTTTTAATACGCTTTATTATACGGCGAGCTGATTTTGCGGCTTGGACAGTTAAAATCATAGAAGGAAAAAAGGGCTGTCCAAATGGAAGAATAAAGACAGATGATATAGAAATAAATCAAAATAAAGAGCCGATTTTTCATCGGCCCAAACGATTTATCTTATATTTGTTTGTCTTCTTTGTTGTCTGAATCACTTTTTCTTATATCCTGAGTCAGTTCGCTGGTTGCTTGTTTAAATTCTGATAAGGCTTTTCCTGCTGCACGGCCAAGCGCCGGCAGTTTATCAGGTCCAAACACTAAAAAACCTACAAACAAAATAACGAGTATTTTTGTGAAGCTTAATTCCATATCCGTTTCCTCCTGATTGAAGTACAACCTTTTAAACAAATTATAAGAGATGGCAGTTCAAATGGGAATGCATTTATTTTGACAAATTAAAACCAGCACAAAGGCGGATTCTTAAAACGGCTGCTGCTGAATATAATGTCCAATGCCCTGCCTAAAAAGCATGGAGGCTGGCTGGATCAATTGTGTGTTAGCACTGCCGGAAATGATACGAACGTATCTGTGGTTATGATTGAAATAAAGGAGAGGTGTGACTGATGAGATTCATTAAGGTCATTGGATTTTTGTCTGTTTTAGGGCTGGCGGCGGTTTTTCCATTAACGGCACAAGCAGAAAAAGCGGGAACTGCGGGGGCTGGAGAGTGGGATAAGTTGGGGACTTACACATATACCTACTCAAGTCCCACTGTATACTCGAGCGGAGGAGATTTTAGAGTGTGCCTTTCAGGAAGCACTCCTTTTTCTGTCTCACTGCACTTATATGAGGATGATGCTGGTGACAATCCTGATGATTATGTAGGGTCAAACTATTTTTCACCAGGAGAATGCTACACCTTTGGCAGTATTGGAAAATTTGTAGATGGGAGCAATAACAAGGCTGAGTTTTTTGTCACCGATTACTCTGGTAAATCTAAAGCTGTTACGTTTTATGATTGATGTGCTCAAATTGTGAAGTATAATCCTTTGTTAAAAACAAAAAAGAGAGAGGTGCCTCTCTCTTTTTTTATTCTTCAACAGCCTTACGAAGCCGTTCATTTACGATGCCAGTCCAGCCGCCATCCATCTTACCGCGAATGACGGAGCTTTTCTCGTTTGCTTTGCCGATCAATTCATTAGGCTCTTTCCAGCCGCCGTGAATAAGGGTAAACCTCGTTTTTCCCCCAAGTCTTCTAATTGAAAGGTAACGACCCATCCTTCTGTATCCCATTCAAAAGAAAGTTCAGTTGGAGCTTGAACAGCCAAAACTTTACAAGGAGACGGTCCAAACGGTGATTGTAAGTGGAATTCTTGTCCTTCTTTGAGCTGAAAGTCATTGGGCATAAACCACTTGGCAATGCCTTCTGAAGTGGAGACTGTCTCCCAGACTTTCTGAATGGGAGCCTCCAGGGTAATGTTTTTTGTAATATCTGGTAATGTATTTTCGTGATTTTGAGCCATTTCGTTTACCTCTTGACATATGATGTTTTTTCAATTTAATCATATAATAACTAATAAGATCATGTCCATAGCTTGCATTGTTTATGCTGCTGCTGATGATGAACAGTGTATCAGCCGAAAATGTATAGTTGTCATTGCGTTCTTGCTTGTTTTGTGAAGCCGCTGTTATGTTTGAAGCAGGTTCCTGTTCAGCCCATTATTTTGCTCGATTTTGCTGCGCTTATCAGTTTTATTTTAATAGTAAATGTGCCATTTTTCTAAAACAGGAGGTTTTTTATGCTTGGAAAAATCAAAGCAGCCATTGATAACAGTCCAGGGAAGCCGGCCAGAATTGTAGTTAGTGAAAAAGCGTTTCAGCAATTAAAGGAAGAAATGCGCTTTGTTTACGTTTCCAAACCGAAAACGATAATGGGGATTCCTGTGGAAGTTTCAGATCAGGCAGAAAACTTTAAACTGGAATTTTAGTTGATCCGAGACTGTCTAAAAAAGGTCAATTATGTTTATTTATGCTAAAAATGTTCAATTTGATTTCTTGAAAGCATGATGAAATGTTCATCATGCTATGTGCGCAGTACATCTTCAATCATGACAACAACTTGAAAATGCGGGCTAAACACTTCTCGGTCCCGCCTTAACACAACCTCACTTCCGAGCTGCTGTAATGAATCCCCTGTTTCACTTATATTTATATATGCTTTTTGAGCCCCTTCCTATCGACGAACTGCTGGATCAATTTTTTCGTGATAATGAAATCAGGCTGAGCTCTCTTGTTTTATCTGCTAAAGGGGAAGCAATAGAAGCCCTCCAGTTGAAAGAGAACGGAGAAATTCCGGCATTTCGGCTGATTGGATTAGGTGAAAATGAACATAAAGTTTCCAGAATTCTTCCCCCTGTGACACTCGCGAATCTAATTGGAAAACTGCATTCTGGCAGCAGTTTTTTACTGCAAAATGTGGTTGCGGCTAATGGAGCGGTCAAGTATTCCGGAGCAGCTGTAATCAACGGAAAATCGAAAAAAATGATCGGCACTTTAAACGAATATGAATCTGAGGGGATTACATGGATTAGAGGAGAAGGAAAAGTCGGAGTTGTCAAAAGCCATGATAAAAAGAGCCAACAAACGATAGCGTACGATATCAATAAAATAAAAAGCAAAATTAAGCCAATCGTAAAAGGACCATATATTTCTTTTCATGTCGATATTGAATCAGAAGGCGATTTAGTTGAAAACTGGAACACTAAAGAGGTGTTAGACACCCAGTTTATAGATCGCCTCGAAATGACTATTGAAAACGAGGTAAAGAAAATAGTTGGTCATGTACTAAAAAAATACAGCATGATTATAAAGTGGATGTTGCGGGTTTTGATGAATCTTTAAGACTTACATATCCTCACTTATGGAAGAGGGTGAAAATAACTGGAATGACACCTTTAGTAAAGCCGAAAACATCACAATTACTCATTATGGGATGGTTAAAACTCAGTAATGAATCACAAGGAAGAGAAGGAAACCTCTCTTCTCTTTTTTTTGCATTTTTTAGGATTAAGATACTTTTTTGGGGAAATATACACTTTTCAAAACGACCAATATGCTAATATAGGAATTACTTGAAATAGAAGGGAGGAGGGGCTATGAGACAGAAACCGATTTATGTAGAAATCGAAATGAAATCTGATCTGGATACACTCTGGGAATATACACAAAACCCATCACTGCATAAGGAGTGGGATCTCCGGTTTTCAAATATCACGTATTTGGATAGACAGCCATGCGAAAAACAGAAGTTTCTTTATGAAACAAGAATAGGCTTTGGGTTAAAGGTGTCAGGTACAGGAGAAACCGTCGGTGTTTTCGAAAAATGTTCATCTGAAAGATCTTCCTCACTGGCTTTCGGCTCAGATCATCCGTTATCTCTGATTCGGCATGGAAGCGGGTACTGGAGGTATATACAGAGAGAAAATGGGAAAATGACGTTTTTAACACAGTACCAATACAAAACAGCCTACGGACTGCCGGGAAGATGGATCGATCGTTTATTATTTCGGCCGCTGCTTGGCTGGGCGACTGCGTGGAGCTTTGATGCATTAAGGCTTTGGATTGAGCAAAATAAACACCCGAAACATTTCATTCGATCTGCTATCGTCTATGTGTTCATGTGCCTGTTTTTCAGCCTGTTTTGGTTTTATCAAGGCTTTACAGATGTTGAAACAAGCATTTTGGCAGGAACAGCGGAGATAGGCTTAGCTATTTTGTGGCTGATTCCTTTAAAAAGAAAATGGATCATTCATGGTGTCCAGGCTTGTATCTTTGCTGTGTTCGCTTGTCTAAGTTCCGAGATGTTCATATGGGTTCTGTCGAGTGTGTTTTCTGCGGCAAGCGGCGCTCTTAGCCTGCAGCTCCCTAGTGCCATGCGCACAAAACGAAAGAGAAAGAAGTGACATTGTGAGTTCGATTTATGAAAAATCAATTATTAACTATCATTTGCTGCATCCCAAGCTGCGGAAACGGTACCAATTAAACGGGTCTCATACCTTTAGCGGGACGGGAACGATGTCAGAAATAAGCGGAGGCTCTTTTCTGGTTAGAATGCTGTTAAAGCTGGGTGTTTTGTTCAGATGTTTTTTTTCAGAAAGAGGCAAAGACATTCCATTTACGATACAAAATAGATCTTGCCTTATGAACTCGGAACATATTGGGGTAGAATGGAATCGTACATTTTTATTTAAAGGCAAAAAACGTTTCTTTGACGCGATTATGATATACGACGAGAAAGAAAATAGAATACTTGATTTCTTCGGCAAACCTCACCTGCTGCTGTCTGTTTTGACGTTCGAGGCATCTCATGACGGCTCTCTTACGATCACATCGGGAAAGCAATGGTTACTAATATGCGGAAAAAGAATCCCGCTGCCAAAATGGCTGACAGGTACATCCATAGTTTGCGAAATGTTTGATGAAAGAAAAAACTGTTTCACTATTGAAGTGCATGTGCGAAATACAATTCTCGGCACTCTTTTCTTTTATAAAGGAACGTTTCAGGAGGAAGAGAGAGAATCATGAAACGAAATGTCATTGTCAGTGCGCTTTGTTTTATAGGATTTTTTGCAGCAGAAGCACCGGATATTTCAGTGGCAGAGGCACTCGTTTTGTTATCGATTCTTTTTTTTGTGCCGGAAATTTTTCCTTTTGTTTTTCGTCAATCGCAGCTTCGTGCAGCTCAATTCATTGAATACGGACTAATCCAGTGCTATCCGGCAGCCGCATTCTTTGCAGTGCTGGCTCTTGTGACAGAGATTGGTGGTTTCGCGCTAATCTGGTGGATGTACACAGTTTTTATTGCATTGTATGCGGTCCTCCGCCTTTGGGAAACAAAGATACATAGAATCGAAGAGACATCTGTTTTGTTCGGTCTTATTTATTTGGCGGGAGGAGGATTTTGGTTTTTTGCATATGCTTCACATTTGCAGATCATGCAATTTGGCCCTCTCATCATTTTGCTGACTGCTGTCCACTTTCACTATTCTGCTTTTCTGATCCCGATCTTCAATGGTTTACTCGGCAGAACCATTAGAAAGCATCGAATGTTGTACAGTTGGATAACATGGGTGATTTTGCTTTCGCCCCTTCTTATCGCACTGGGCATCACATATTCAAAAACACTTGATGTCATTGCGGTTGGCATTTATATGGCGGCGATTTATCTTCATGCATTTTTGGTGTTCACGGCAGCTTTTCGCACCAAGACGGGGACATTTCTTATTCGGCTTTCTTCCGCTGTTTTAATGATAACGATTGCTTTCTCGATGATTTATTCATTTGGTGTATTTCGGCAAGAAGTTACATTGACCATTAATCAAATGATTTGGATTCACGGTTTTGTCAACGCGTTTGGTGTTATCTTGCCCGCTCTCATAGGATGGAGAATAGAGGATCCGAAGCCTTTTGATGCAGGCCGTATAAAGACCTTCAGCCATATCTTCGGAAAAAGAAAGATTGGGAAAGACTTTTTAGCTAACATTCAAGCTGAGAGTAACGCTCAGTACAGCGGACTTGTGGACGATATGGGCAGCCTTCGTTCAAAGGATTTTTTACCTGAAAAACTGGCGCCGCTCATTCTTTCGTTTTATGAACAAACCATCGAATACAATATCAAAGCAAAAGTAACATGGAACACGTGGTTTCGTCCGCTTGCAATTGTTTACGAATGTCTCAGCAGAAGAACCGGCCAAATACATCTTTCGACGAACCCTGACTGGTATAGAATGTACAGCGACATTAAAGGTGTTCATTCGAAAAAAGACGGAAGAGAAAAAGTACGTGCATGGATTAGAACAAATGAAAAAAACGAAACAATTTTTACCGCGCTATATTCAGTGTACCGTTCAAATGGAGAGGGGTATATGAATATTTCTTTACCGCTTCCATTCAGCAGCATGACAGGTATTTTAAAACCATATCATCATCAGGAGAAGCTGGTTTTAACAAGCAGGCGGAGAAAAAGCAGAGCGGGGGATGAGGGGATTTATCTGCAAACAATAGCGGGAACTTGTCCGCTTCCTTTATCTGAAACCTTTCTGATAGAAGCTGCACATGACAAGAAATTAACCGCTGTTCATCACATGTGGCTCTTTGGAATAAAATTTCTAACTGTTCATTACAGCATTACACATATTACCCGGTCTATTGAAAGAACATAACATAAAGAAGAAGCTTCGTCTGCCAGTTGCTGCATTTCAAAATTCTGCGCCGCATCTAGACAGGAAAGGAAGGATTTATGATGTTTTATATCAGTTTATTTCTGATTCTTTGGCTGGCTGCGGGGTTTGCAGTGGGAATGAAACAAGTGTATGTCGATCAACTGTTTGATAAAGCTGTGATCGAAAGACTGGAAAAAGAAGCGAATGATCATGGACACGCTGACCGGATGATCAAACAGCGTGTCCTTTATATCGCAGCAGTGACATTAAGCGGATTTATTTCTGTTTATCATGAACTTAAAACCATTCCGCAAAGGCGAAACATAAGAAAAATTGAAAAAAACATCATGAAATTAAATCAAGCAAAAAAACGAAGAATGAAGAGGAAATAAAAAATGCACAGGCCAAATGGCAGGTGCGTTTTTGTTTTGTATGGAAATGTGGGGAGGTGGTGCCAGATTCCTTTTCATAAATTCAAAAATGAGAAGAACAGCGCCCGGGCTAATGGTATATAATATTGTGAATTTAACAAAAATTTAACAAGGAGGACGAGAGAATTCGTGCTAAAGCCTCAAAAAGACCTACATCCTGTTGATTTGGACTTAGAGGCGGAGTAGATGAAACCGGCCAAAGTATCCCTGCTCCGCCGTTTGCTCCATTCCCTGAAGCATGTTGATTGTAACATAGCCAAACGTTTTCCATCAACTATTAAAATTGTAAAATTATTGTTAATTTTTATGGTATTTACTCCGATTTCTTCAATTTATGCTGAAGATGTATATCAGAATTTTGAGGAATTAAAAAACAATGAAGACCCTTCTGATTACGGCGTTATTACGAGAGAAACCGAAAGCCCTGTACTTGTTTTAGCCATTCACGGAGGAGGTATTGAAGGCGGGACAAGTGAGGTAGCGAGAGAGCTCAGCAAAGAGTACTCGCTGTATTTATTTGAAGGCTTAAAATCGTCGGGAAACTCAGTACTCCACATTACGAGCACACACTTTGATGAACCTCAGGCCCTGAAAATGACGGAACATCATGAATATGTCATTTCATTGCACGGATACGCAGAAGAAGATCAGCAGATCGAAGTCGGTGGTACAGATCGCGTAAGAGCGGCAGATTTAGTTGAGAAGCTGCAGCATGCTGGTTTTCCTGCTGTATTGCTCAATACAGACCATCCGCATGCGGGCGTTAGTCCGAATAACATTGCAAATAAGTCAAAAACAGGTTTAAGTATCCAGATAGAAATGAGCACAGGCTTTAGAAAGTCTTTGTTCGGCATCTTTTCTTTAAAAAGCAGAGCTATTACTCAAAATCAGAGGTTTTATGAGTTTACAGAAGTGATGTCCCGTTTTCTCAAAAATAGCTACTGAAAAATAGGAGGCGATTAGCAGCCTCCTATTCCCTATGCTTCTCATTCGTTTCGGGAAACAGCTCGTCCGCGGTTTCCGTTTGATACTGCAACGTGTTATCTCTGGCTGACAGTTCATCTCGGAAATTTTCATCAAGCACATTTTTCAGTAAATACCGATGAAAAAAGTATTCAAATACAGTAAGACAGGCAGCGGAAAGAAGAGCAGCTCCAAATGGTGAGAAATCGTTTCTTGTTTGGGTTAAAACAAAGACCCAAAGAATAACGAAAGAAAGGCCAAAGTCAGCAAGTGAAGCTGTAACATTGTTTGTTCTCGGTAAGACGAGCATGTCACCAGATAGATAGGAAACAAAACCCAAGAAAAGTGCAATAAACATCACGCTTAAAAAGGATGCGTGATAGACTCTGTCCAAAATCACATATAAAAGGGCGAGAGTGAAAGCAATCTTTGAAGCAAGCGCAATGATATGTTTCATTTGACCACCTAAATTGTTATTTTTTGAAGAAAATTCTTGGGAGAAACAAGTGATAAACATGGCAATTCGATATCATTCATAATGGTCATGACGATTACAGTGATTATTTTAAACAATCCGTTTTTGTTTACACTGGTATTTTTTTCAGCTGTATGAAACTTTCTTATGAAACAGGTCGTATATGTAGATGATCAGCTTTCAAGGGGGAATGGTTTATGGAGATAAAAGGAATCAATCACTTGCTATTTTCAGTTTCGCATTTGGATACATCGATTGAATTTTATCAAAAAGTGTTTGGCGCAAAGCTTCTGGTAAAGGGAAGAACCACTGCATATTTTGATATGAACGGCATCTGGCTTGCGCTTAATGAAGAACCAGACATCCCCAGAAATGAAATTAAGCTTTCTTATACTCATATTGCTTTTACTATTCAGGATCATGAATTTGAGGAAGTATCAGCGGAATTAAAAAGACTTCATGTCAATATTCTGCCTGGCAGAGAACGTGATGAACTCGATCGAGAATCAATTTATTTTACCGATCCTGACGGCCACAAATTTGAATTTCATACCGGAACCCTTCAAGACAGGCTTCGATATTACAAACAAGAAAAAACACATATGTACTTTTATAATGATACGGCCTTTTGATATCACACACCATATATGGTTAAAAGAAGGGGGATTGGTGATACTAATGTTCCGGGGAAGTTTATATTGATTCGTTCATTAATACCATACATTTGTTTGGGTGAAGGAAGTATTGGTATACATATTTACATGATGTATATAGCTCACGACGATTTAGAGAAGTGAGCGGTTTTAACAGAAAATTGAACTAAATAAACTATGTGCTAAATTTTCAATGTGTTCAATCGCCTCGCCCTTTAATAAATATGAAACCATATCCCTCCACGACCCAGACAATGAAACATTTTTAAGAAGAAAGCGTCTAATATTATAAACATGATTATGTTGATGAAAGTTTCCTGAAGGAAAGAAAATTTCTTGACTTCAACAATCTTTTAGTGGATAATTATGGTGTAAACATGATGTTCTTTTTCCTCCTATTCAGGCTCGCACCCAAAAGTCAGGTCGAGCCTGCTTTTTTTGAACAACAAACCCCCTCTCCGTAAAGGAAGAGGGGGTTATTTCATGCGTCTGATAGATCAATAGATTAATGGACCGTTCTGAACACGCCAATTACTTTCCCTAGAATGCTGACATTCTGCAAAATGATGGGTTCCATCGTTGGATTCTCAGGCTGCAAGCGAATGTGAGTATCCTCTTTATAGAAACGTTTTACCGTAGCTTCATCATCTTCTGTCATCGCAACTACAATTTCCCCATTGTTCGCTGTGTTTTGCTGTTTAACGATGACATAGTCCTTATCGAGAATACCAGCGTCTATCATGCTGTCTCCCATAATCTCCAGCATAAATACATGTTCGTCTGGAGGAACCATGCGGTCAGGAAGCGGAAAATATTCTTCAATATTTTCTACTGCTGTAATAGGAGATCCCGCTGTGACTTTCCCAATGACAGGTACATTAACAACCTGGCTTTGCGGAATGTCTACTTCTTCATCAAGAATTTCTATTGCTCTTGGTTTTGTCGGATCCCGTCTGATCAGCCCTTTTGTTTCCAATCGGGCCAAATGGCCGTGGACAGTAGAACTGGACGCAAGCCCGACAGCCTCGCCGATCTCTCTTACGGAAGGCGGATATCCTTTTGATTTAACCTCTGCTTTAATAAAACGGAGGATATCAAGTTGCCTTTTTGATAGCTTCGTCATTTTTCGCACCTCAAAACGTCGATTTTAAGAAGATTATAGCATGATTTTCCTTACAGTACAAACATAGGTTCGAAAAAACAATTGACAGAAACGTTTGTTCGTATATACTAAAATTATAAAAAATGCGAACAAACATTCCTGTCGGAGGTATGATCATGAGTAAAGAATCTATTATTTTTGTCGGTCTGTTCACAGTGATTTTGAGCGTGGTTATCCTGATGCTGTCATATACAAGCAGCGGCCAGGAGCTTAATCAGTATGTTAAAATTGAAGTCCAGCAAGGGGACACACTCTGGTCAATTGCTGATCAGGTAGCTGATACAAAAAAGATAAATAAAAATGATTTTATTGAATGGGTAGCTGATAAAAATCATCTTCAGACGTCTGATATCCAGCCGGGTGATGAATTAGTGATCCCATTGAAAAAGAGGCATCAGGATGCATATGAATTGGCAACTGTAAGATAGAGAGGACAGATAGAAAAAATGAAAGCACTCATTTATGCCCGCGTAAGCACAAATAAAGAACAACAGGAAACGTCATTAAAGCGGCAGGAGGAGGAACTTGCGGCCATTGCAGCTGAGAACGGCATGGAAGTCGTCAAAGTAATTTCTGAAAAAGCCAGCGGATATGAAATGGATCGGGATGGTGTATTTGAGCTGCTTGATGAGATTAAGAACGCTGGAATTGATGTCATTTTGGTTCAGGATGAGACAAGGCTCGGAAGGGGAAACGCAAAAATCGCACTGCTTCATTGCATTTACAGAGAAGGTGTGAAAGTCTATACAACTGCCCACAGAGGTGAATTGGAGTTATCGGAGGCTGACTCAATGGTGCTGGAAATTGTGAGCATTGTGGAAGAGTATCAACGTAAAATTCACAACATGAAAATCAAACGGGGAATGAAGCGTGCAGTAAAAAACGGTTTTAAACCGGAAAAAAACTTGAAAAACCAACACGAGAACAGCGGAAAAGATAGAATAGAGGTGCCAATCTCTGAGATCGTCCGCCTGAGAGCGAATAAACTGACGTTTGCTGAAATCGCGGCTACCTTAAGAGGGTTTGGTTATGATGTCTCTAAAGCAACCGTTCACCGGCGTTTTCGGGAATACATAGAGAATGAAGAGACAGTAGAGTGAATCAGTTGTAAAACTTTTTTTGATCTAGTACTATATAGACAAAATGCAATAAAGGAGTTTAACATGATTTCAAACGCGAAAATTGCCAGAATTAATGAGCTTGCTGCTAAAGCAAAAGCTGGCGTAATGACAGAAGAAGAAAAAGCCGAACAGCAAAAGCTCCGTCAAGAGTACTTGAAAGGTTTTCGTTCTTCTATGAAGAACACCTTAAAAAGTGTGAAAATCATTGACCCAGAAGGCAATGATGTAACACCAGAAAAGCTAAAAAGAGAACAAAGAAATAACAAACTTCACTAATATAAGAGGAATACGGCAATATCGTATTCCTCTTTTGCATATACTATAATCAAAACTCTTATGTGACAAAATTCAACAAGTTTCTCTCAAATTTAAGCTGAAACAGTTGAGAAAAAGTCGTCAGACATTTATGATGTAAGGGTACAACACATAAGGAAGGGGATTTTTATGGATACAATTGAAAAGAAATCAGTTGCTACCATTCGCACACTGTCAATAGACGCTATTGAAAAAGCAAATTCTGGTCACCCAGGGATGCCGATGGGGGCTGCTCCAATGGCATACACGCTGTGGACAAAATTTATGAACGTAAGTCCGGCAAACCCTAGCTGGTTTAACCGTGACCGTTTTGTTTTATCTGCTGGACATGGGTCAGCACTTTTATACAGCATGCTTCATTTAAGCGGGTTTGATCTTAGTATTGAAGATCTTAAGGGATTCCGCCAGTGGGGCAGCAAAACACCTGGACATCCGGAATTCGGACATACTGCCGGTGTCGATGCGACAACAGGTCCGCTTGGCCAAGGAATTGCCATGGCAGTCGGTATGGCAATCGCTGAACGCCATTTAGCGGAAACTTACAACCGTGATTCATTTAACGTAGTCGATCATTATACATACAGTATTTGTGGTGATGGTGATTTAATGGAGGGTATTTCTTCTGAAGCCGCTTCACTCGCAGGCCATCTTCAGCTTGGTCGACTGATCGTACTATACGATTCTAATGACATCTCTCTCGATGGAGATCTCGACCGTTCATTCTCTGAAAACGTAAAACAGCGTTTTGAAGCAATGAATTGGGAAGTTCTTTATGTTGAGGATGGAAACAATATTGAAGAATTAACAGCGGCTATCGAAAAAGCACGCCAAAATGAAAAGAAACCTACATTAATTGAAGTGAAAACGACAATCGGATTCGGTTCGCCTAACCGCGCAGGTACATCCGGTGTTCACGGTGCGCCGCTTGGTAAAGAGGAAAGCAAATTAACAAAAGAAGCTTACGCGTGGACATATGAAGAAGATTTCTACGTTCCGTCAGAAGTATATGAGCATTTCGCTGCAGCTGTTAAAGAATCAGGCGAGAAAAAAGAACAGGAATGGAATGCTCAATTCGCTAAATATAAAGAAGTTTATCCTGAACTTGCTGAACAGCTTGAACTGGCAATCAAAGGAGAGCTTCCGAAGGACTGGGATCAAGAGGTTCCTGTTTATGAAAAAGGAAGCAGCCTGGCATCCCGTGCATCTTCCGGTGAAGTTCTCAACGGACTTGCGAAAAAAATTCCTTTCTTTGTCGGAGGTTCTGCCGACCTAGCCGGATCGAACAAAACGACAATTAAAAATGCCGGTGATTTTACAGCGGTTGATTACTCAGGCAAAAACTTCTGGTTTGGTGTACGTGAATTTGCGATGGGTGCAGCATTAAACGGTATGGCGCTTCATGGCGGACTTCGTGTATTCGGCGGAACTTTCTTTGTCTTCTCTGATTACCTGCGTCCTGCTATTCGCCTTGCAGCGTTAATGGGCCTTCCTGTCACATATGTCTTCACACATGACAGTATTGCTGTAGGTGAAGACGGCCCGACTCACGAGCCTGTTGAACAGCTTGCTTCACTCCGTGCGATGCCTAATCTTTCTTTGATCCGTCCTGCAGACGGCAATGAGACAGCAGCAGCATGGAAGCTTGCGGTACAAAGCACTGATCAGCCAACAGCGCTAGTGCTAACACGCCAGAACCTTCCTACCATCGAGCAAACGCCTGAAGAAGCATTGACAGGAGTAGAAAAAGGTGCATATGTCGTTTCTAAATCTAAAAACGAAACACCTGACGCTCTTCTCATCGCTTCGGGATCTGAGGTAGGTCTTGCGATTGAAGCTCAAGCAGAATTGGCAAAAGAAAATATCGATGTTTCTGTAGTCAGCATGCCTTCAATGGACCGTTTTGAGAAACAATCTGATGAATACAAAAACGAAGTCCTTCCTGCAGATGTGAAAAAACGCCTAGCAATTGAAATGGGCTCATCATTTGGATGGGGCAAATACACGGGGCTTGAAGGAGACGTACTTGGCATAGACCGATTCGGTGCATCTGCCCCTGGTGAAACCATCATTAACGAATACGGCTTCTCAGTACCGAACGTAGTGAATCGAGTAAAGGCATTAATTAATAAGTAAGTCTTTGAAAGAGGATGAGTCAAATCATCCTCTTTTTCTTGTTTATCCGACAAAAATAGTATTGGCTGTTTAACAGTAATAGACAATTCTTTCTTTTCTTCTTTTGTATAATAGAGAGCAAATGAAATGCTGCTGGAAAAGGGGATGAAAAGATGGAACGTCATTACTATACGTACCTGATAAAAGAGGAGTTTGCCAATCACTATTTCGGGCGGGAATCGGTTATGTTTGAGCTGTTTCAAGACTATCATTGGACAAGCCTTGAAAAGCAGCAGTATGAAATGACAGAGAAACAGATTCAATATATTACACAACCAATCCCGATTTTACATATGCATCAGCGGTTAAAAATGAATTTAAACAAAACGGATTACAGGCAGCTGGATTATATTTATAGAATAGCTTTGCCAAAAGCAAAAGGCCATGCGACATTTATGATGAAGGAGCACATGATAGAAATAGTGGCTTCGGGAGATTATGAGGCAGAAACGATTTTCTTTGAGGTGTTAAGAAAAGTAAGCCCTTGCTTTTTAGCAATGGATTTCAATTCGAAGCGTTACGGATGGCTAAATCCGGTGAAAGAAAGAAATTTTGTCTAAAACCGAAGAAAAAGAGATGTAAATGTTGTATAATAGCTTTTGGTTTAGTACACTTTAAACTAGACAACATGAAGGAGGAAATAAAATGACTTTATGGGTTGGCATCCTAGTGGGCGTTGTTGCATTGCTCATAGGTGTTGCACTCGGGTTTTTTATTGCTCGTAAATATATGATGAGCTACCTGAAAAAGAATCCGCCTATTAATGAACAAATGTTACGCATGATGATGATGCAAATGGGAATGAAACCTTCTCAAAAGAAAATCAATCAAATGATGAAAGCCATGAATAATCAAACGAAATAATACGTAAAGATTATGATATAGAGAAACATGGTTATAAAATAAAAAACCCTATACGGGTTTTTTATTTTGCGATCATTCATCACCCGCTACTGCTCGAAGGCGCTGCTTTTGATATTGTATGAGAAGATGGTCAAGCTCCTGACTGAGCTCTATCGTAATATGAGATGTCATTCCGTTCGCCATGACAATTTGCAGCAGCTCTGCTCTTTTTTTTTCAATTTCATTTAATAGATGCTCTCTAATCACAGGGATGTATCCTTTCATACATTAGATCTTCAAGTTGAATGTTTATATTATATCCATATTTATACTAATTTTCAAATGAGAAGGAGTACAATATCTCAATGTCAAATTAAATTATATAAGTTTTTTCTGAGAATAGAAATCCTTCAAGTGAAAGTGTTAAAAAAATGAAATGATTTTGTCATAACTTGAAGGAATGTCAAATCATGAAGGGATGATGACATGGGAGACGTGAATTATTTTTTGACATTCGGAGCAGGGTTTTTATCCTTTATTTCGCCTTGCTGCCTGCCGCTTTATCCAGCTTTCTTGTCATATATTACAGGGGTCAGCATGGATGATGTAAAAACAGAAAAGCTGCTGCTGCAGAAAAGAAGCCTGTTTCATACTTTATGTTTTTTGCTCGGCTTTTCAGTCATTTTTATTGCTTTAGGCTATGGAACATCTTTAATTGGCAGTCTGTTTAGGGATTACCATGATGCGATTCGGCAAATTGGCGCGTTGCTTATTATTTTGTTCGGTTTCTTTACACTCGGCGTGTTCCGGCCAGAGGCTATGATGAAAGAGCGGAGAATCCATTTTAAGCATAAACCGAGCGGGTTTTTAGGTTCAGTCCTAATCGGAATGGCATTTGCGGCGGGATGGACACCGTGTACCGGTCCAATATTAGGGGCTGTTATCTCACTTGCAGGCACCAATCCGGGCTCAGCGGTGCCATACATGATGTTATATGTACTCGGTTTTGCTGTACCGTTTCTTTTATTGTCTTTCTTTATCACAAAGCTGAAGTGGATAAGAAAGAACCAGCTTTTGATCATGAAAGCAGGCGGCGTTTTAATGATTGTGATTGGTGTGCTGTTATTCTTTGATTGGATGAGCCTGATCATTATTTTGCTGTCTGACCTTTTTGGAGGATTTACTGGTTTTTGATGGCGGATTACTTTCGCACTACTACTAAACCTGTTGTTTTTGGTACAATAAGACTATTATTTGTGGAAATCGTTTTTTTGGAGGGGAATATGACAAGAGTTTTAGTTGTAGACGACGCCAAGTTCATGAGAGTGAAAATCAGAGAGATCTTGGAAGAGGCAAATTACATAATCGCAGGCGAAGCGGCGGACGGCGAGCAAGCAGCGGACCTGTATAAAAAACTGCGCCCGGACATTGTGACAATGGATATTACAATGCCGGTGAAAAACGGCATAAAGGCGCTTCGTGATATCCTAACCTTTGATCCTAAAGCGAAGGTCATCATGTGCACTGCCATGCGCCAGCAAAGAATTGTAACGGAAGCAATTGAGCTGGGGGCAAAGGATTTTATTGTGAAGCCGTTTGAGGAAACAAAAGTGCTAGAAGCTGTCAGCCGCGTTATGGGATATTAAAGTCATTTCTTTTCAAAATGGTTTTTTTTATTGTTTTGGAGTATAGTATATAGTATCAACACTCCGAGAAACAAAGGAATGATAAGTATGATGATTATAGTTTCATCGATTATTGCTGTGTTAATGGCTGTAGCTGTGATGGTGGTCAGAATAAAGTCCTCTGACAAGCCTGTTTCACCAAAAAAAATCATTCTCCCGCCGATTTTTATGAGTACGGGAGCGTTAATGTTTTTATTTCCGGTTTTTTGGGTTACTGGTGCAGAGTTTTTGGAAGCATTCACTTTAGGTGTGATTTTCTCTATTTTTCTAATCAAAACCTCTAAGTTCGAAGTTAAAAATAATGAAATTTACATGAAACGCTCTAAAGCATTTGTTTTTATATTAGTCGGTCTTTTGGTGATCAGAATCGTGATGAAATCGATCTTGAGCACATCAATTGATTATGGTGCATTGAGCGGAATGTTTTGGATTCTGGCTTTCGGTATGATTGTGCCCTGGAGAATCGCCATGTATTTATCATATCGAAAACTTCATAACGAGTTGCAGTCAGCTAATATTCAAATGAATTAAAAAACCTTTCCTCTTGCCAGGAAAGGTTTTTTATTTGAGAAGGGTTTGATAAGGCTCCAGATCGATTTTTTTGTCCCGCAGATGCCTTTTTAAGAAGGTATGGTCTCTTTTAGGAGTTGCGAGAATATAACCTTTGATCATAAGTTGCTGATCAATCTTTGCTACCTTTTCTTTTAATGCAAGCTCACCGATTTTGCCTGCGATTTTGGCTTTTGCTGCATCTCTGAACAGTTCTGGCACCGGCGCTGTCAATTCATCTAGAAACTGTTTATTTTCATCGTTCCATAAATGTCTGCTGTTTTCAATATAGTAATCCTGCCAATCAAGCTCTGACCTGCCGTCCTCTTTTGGTAAACGCTTTAAAAACTTTCGAAACATGAAAAAACCGCCGATTGATAATAAGACAACCATCATGATCACCCAAAACAGAATAAACCACAAAAACCATCCTTCCAGCATCAATCATTCCCCCTTATTCTAACCATATTGTATACGAAGAGAGATTAGAAGGACACAGTAAAAAAAGAATAGAAAAAAGTGATAGATGTCTAGTCAAAAGAGATAGTAGATCATATTCTATTGTATAGTGAATCTGCTATTTGGCCATGGGAGAGTCACTAGATGGTATTTGACGATAAATGGACGGAAAAAAAGTCACTTTCATAATAGGGGATGAAAGTGACTTTTTATGTTTAGCTGAGAGGGAATTGAAGAGAAAAAGAAGAGCCATCTTCTGTTTCTTTATTGACGGCGACTGTGAGTATTTGATTTTCGCATTCGGCTTGAATGGTTTTGTCATTAAAATAAAAAGGAAGCATCATTTGTTTTTCAAAAGTCTGTCCTGATGATTTGACTGTTAAAATGAACTCGCAGCCAGACAGGGTAACCATTACTTGTGTCGGCTGTAAAAAAGTCAGGTCCGCTTCTATAATATACTGCTGACTTGTTTCATATAAATCAATAGGCAATGTTTCGTCGTACCAGGCGAAGGGGTCTTCAAAAAATTGCCGAAGCCATTCATCCATACTATCGAAATCATTTGCATCATTACGTTTTGAATGGGTCATGGAAGCATTCCTCCACATATCAACCTTGCCTTACAGCATATGCGGTGGATTATAAATGGGTGAACGCATAAAAAAACAGACACTAAGGTCTGCTTTTCTTACATATCATGGCTTGAGTTGTGCTTTTGTCTTGTGTGGTTTCGGTTCTTCACTTTTTTGCTTCCGCTTAAAGGCTCAGGCTGTCCAGGATTGTGTCCTTTTGGGGCGTTTTTATGCATATCTTTACTTGTATTCTTATTGGTCATAAAATGAGGACCTCCTTAAAAGAGTTCGATGTTATTGATTGGTTTTTCTCTTTTTATTATTTTGGCGTTCAGCTTCAGTCAGTACAAGCTGATCGTTTTCGATGTAGCCGGCACCTTTGCCTTGGCTTTTGGCGTCATTCATTCCGTTAATGACGTGATTCGCTTTTCTTTTAACCATCATTATCACCTCAATCATAATATGGCTCCTTTTATTGTGTTATATGAGAGAGCATAAACAGTAAAAATTACCGGTGCATTTTCTCATAAGTCGAACTTATTGTATTTAATAAAAACATTGATATTTACTTATGTATGATTTTGTTTTAATATGAAATTGTGAGAAAATTGTGATGGAATGTAATGTTCATCTGAGAATGATCTGATCTGAAGGGGGATTTTGGAGAATGGCAAACGAGCAAAAAACTGCAGCAAAAGACGTTTTCCAAGCGAGAAAAACGTTTACTACAAATGGGAAAACATATCATTACTACTCTTTAAAAGCGTTAGAAGATTTAGGTATCGGGAAGGTTTCAAAGCTTCCTTATTCCATCAAAGTTCTTTTAGAATCAGTTTTGCGTCAAGTGGATGGATTCGTCATCAAAAAAGAACATGTGGAAAATTTGGCAAAATGGGGAACTGCCGAATTAAAGGAAATCGATGTACCGTTCAAACCATCTCGTGTTATTTTACAAGACTTCACAGGGGTTCCGGCAGTAGTAGACCTTGCTTCACTGCGTAAAGCGATGGCAGCTGTCGGCGGAGATCCTGATAAAATCAACCCTGAAATTCCTGTTGATCTCGTTATCGACCACTCTGTACAGGTTGATAAAGCGGGTACGGAAGACGCGTTAGCAGTAAATATGGATTTGGAATTCGAAAGAAATGCAGAACGCTACAAATTTTTAAGCTGGGCAAAGAAAGCGTTTAACAATTATCAAGCAGTGCCGCCTGCAACAGGTATTGTGCATCAGGTCAACCTTGAGTTCCTGGCAAGTGTTGTCCATGCCATTGAAGAAGACGGTGAGCTTGTAACGTATCCTGATACGCTTGTCGGGACAGACTCACATACAACAATGATTAACGGTATCGGTGTTCTCGGCTGGGGTGTCGGCGGAATTGAAGCTGAAGCGGGAATGCTTGGACAGCCTTCTTACTTCCCAGTTCCAGAGGTAATCGGCGCGAAACTTGTCGGCAAGCTTCCAAACGGAACAACAGCTACTGACTTGGCGTTAAAAGTAACACAAGTGCTGCGTGAAAAAGGCGTTGTCGGCAAATTTGTTGAATTCTTCGGACCGGGAATTGCTGAACTGCCGCTTGCAGATCGCGCAACAATTGCGAACATGGCGCCGGAATACGGTGCTACATGCGGATTCTTCCCAGTAGACGAAGAAGCGCTTAACTACCTGCGTCTGACAGGCCGTGATCCTGAACATATTGATGTTGTTGAAGCATACTGCAGAAGCAACGGCTTATTCTACACTCCGGATGCGGAAGACCCTCAATTTACTGATGTGGTTGAAATTGATCTGTCTCAAATCGAAGCGAACTTATCAGGTCCAAAGCGTCCACAGGATTTGATCCCGCTTTCTGCTATGCAGGAAACGTTTAAAAAGCACTTAGTCAGCCCTGCAGGCAACCAAGGTTTCGGTTTAAATGCAGAGGAAGAAAATAAAGAAATTAAGTTTAAACTCCTTAACGGCGAAGAAACAGTTATGAAAACGGGTGCGATCGCCATTGCTGCGATTACAAGCTGTACGAATACATCTAACCCATATGTTCTGATCGGCGCCGGACTAGTAGCGAAAAAAGCAGTTGAGCTAGGGCTTAAGGTGCCTAATTACGTGAAAACGTCACTTGCACCGGGTTCAAAAGTTGTTACAGGATATCTTGTGAATTCAGGCCTTCTTCCATACATGAAAGAGCTTGGTTTTAACCTCGTTGGATACGGATGTACAACATGTATCGGAAACTCGGGTCCGCTTTCACCAGAAATCGAAGAAGCGGTTGCGAAAAATGATCTTCTGATTACGTCTGTCCTTTCCGGAAACCGTAACTTTGAAGGGCGTATTCATCCGCTTGTTAAAGGCAACTATCTTGCTTCACCGCCGCTTGTTGTGGCATATGCGCTGGCTGGAACGGTAAACATTAACTTGAAAACCGATCCGATCGGTGTGGGCAAAGATGGTCAAAACGTATACTTTAATGATATTTGGCCGTCAATGGATGAAATCAATGCACTTGTTAAGCAAACTGTTACACCAGAGCTATTCCGCAAAGAGTATGAAACCGTATTTGATGACAACAAGCGCTGGAACGAAATTGAAACAACAGATGAAGCATTATATAAATGGGATAGCGAGTCAACTTACATTCAAAACCCGCCATTCTTCGAAGAAATGTCTGTTGAACCAGGCAAGGTTGAACCATTAAAAGGTTTGCGTGTTGTCGGTAAATTCGGCGATTCAGTCACAACTGACCATATTTCTCCTGCTGGGGCAATCGGAAAAGATACGCCTGCCGGAAAGTACTTGCAAGAAAAAGGAGTTTCTCCTCGTGACTTTAACTCCTACGGTTCCCGCCGCGGAAACCATGAAGTCATGATGAGAGGAACATTTGCCAACATCCGCATCAAAAACCAAATCGCACCGGGTACAGAAGGCGGATTTACGACGTACTGGCCAACTGGTGAAGTAACGTCCATCTATGATGCGTGCATGAAATACAAAGAAGATAAAACCGGTCTTGTCGTTTTAGCAGGAAAAGACTACGGTATGGGATCTTCACGTGATTGGGCCGCAAAAGGAACAAATCTTCTTGGCATCAGAACGGTAATTGCAGAGAGCTTTGAAAGAATTCACAGAAGCAACCTTGTATTCATGGGTGTGCTGCCGCTTCAGTTTAAACAAGGTGAAAATGCGGATACACTCGGCTTAACGGGTAAAGAAGTCATCGAGGTAGATGTTGATGAAACCGTTCGCCCTCGTGACCTTGTGACGGTAAGAGCAATCAATGAAGACGGCAATGTAACAACTTTTGAAGCAGTCGTCCGCTTTGATAGTGAAGTTGAAATTGATTACTACCGCCATGGCGGCATCCTTCAGATGGTGCTTCGCGAAAAAATGAAGCAGTCCTGATGAATCAATAGGAAGAGAAGGCATTTCGCTTTCTCTTCTTTTTATGACACAATGTGCTGCGGAGGTGGCATATGCTGAAAAAATGGCTTGCTGGGATCCTGCTTATCATGCTTGCCGGTTATATGGGTTGGAACCTTTATCAAACATACAGCAAAAAAGAAGTCGGCATTGAAGAGGGGCAACAAGCACCTGATTTTTCTTCGAAAACGCTGTCAGGAGAGAAGAGCTCCTTAAAGGATTCACAAGGCAAAAAAGTATTGCTCAACTTTTGGGCAACTTGGTGTAAGCCGTGCCGTCAGGAAATGCCGGCGATGGAAGAGCTGCAAAAAGAGTACGCCGACAAACTTGCGGTTGTTGCGGTGAATTTCACTTCAGCTGAGAAAAGTGAAAAACAGGTCCGAACGTTTGCTGATACGTATGATTTAACGTTCCCCATTCTGATTGATAAAAAAGGGATCAATGCTGACTATAACGTGATGTCATATCCAACGACATATATCTTAGATGAAAAAGGTGTTATTCAAGACATACACATTGGCACCATGACAAAAAAAGAAATGGAACAAAAACTGGATCTTGATTAGATTCAGTTTTTTTATGTTCAGATATGCTTACAAGTTTTCAGAATTGGAAAAAATAAAAGAATATGCGGAGGTGAGAAGCGTGAAGAAGATGAGAAAACGTTCTTTTCATGAGCTCGTCATGGAAAACAAAAAAGAGCTGATGACTAATACAGAGTACTTAAATCAGCTTGAAGAAAAGCTTGAACAGCGATTTAAGCAAAAATAACCTTTAATTTGTATTCATGTTTACCCCTCCTTTTGAGAAACCTATCTGTTGAGGAGGGATAAGCATGGGAAACAACAAGAAAAACGGTCAGCCTCAATATGCTCCAAGCCACTTGGGTACAAAGCCTGTGAAATATAAAGCCAATAAAGGGGAAAAAATGCATGATACTTCAGGACAGCAGCCGATCATCATGCAGACAAAAGGTGAGTAGCGAAAAATCGAGTTTATTTCTAGGAGGTACATCCGATGACAAAGAACCAAAATCAATATCAGCAGCCTAATCCTGATGATCGTTCTGATAATGTAGAAAAATTGCAGGATATGGTTCAAAATACAATTGAAAATATAGAAGAAGCAGAAGCATCAATGGAGTTTGCTTCAGGAGAAGATAAGCAGCGTATCAAAGAAAAAAATGCAAGACGCGAACAGAGCATTGAAGCATTTCGTAATGAAATACAGGACGAATCCGCAGCGAGACAAAATGGATACCGTTCTTAAAAACCAGGGAAACCTGGTTTTTTTCTTTCTGATTTGGTTATGGTAAAATGGGGCTAAATTGACGTTAAGGGAGCAGAGTAATCTTGCATGTATCAAAAAAAGAAATAGAAGTACGTTATGCAGAAACAGATCAAATGGGGATTGTCTATCACGCAAATTATCTTGTGTGGATGGAGGTCGGCAGAACAGCTTTAATCAAGGACTTAGGCTTTTTATATAGTGAAATGGAAAAGAGAGGCGTTCTGTCTCCGGTCGTTGATATCAACATTTCCTATAAAAAGCCGCTTCATTACGGAGAAACCGCGGTTGTCCATACATGGATAGAGGAATATAACGGCTTTAAAACCGTTTATGGTTATCACATTTATAATCCGGCCGGTGAGCTTTCCATCAAAGCCACCTCATCTCATATTTGTGTGGATAAAGAAAGCTTTAAGCCTATTCAGTTTCGCAAAGCTTTTCCTGATTGGCATGCAGCATATGAAAAGGCCAAAAAATAGGAAGTGAATGGGATATGGCGTTTGGTGTGAAACGGGAGGAACTGAACCGGTGGAAACAAGCAGTGAAAAAAGGAGAAATCGCATTTTTAACACATTACTGGCTGGATGACCGGTTTCCGGAAGCAAAGACTGTGACAAAAGCCGGCTGTGCAGATATTGATAAGCTGATTCGGTGGGGAGCAGCATACGGGTTAAAGAAAGAATGGATACATAAGAAAAGTGAATTTCCTCACTTTGATCTGCTGGGTGAAACCCAAAAATATATTTTGGAACAAGAAAACCTAACCGATCATCTTATACGATTTCATTTGTAAAAAAAAAGAACGCACATCATGTGCGTTCTTTTTTATTGGTATTCAAAAACCGGTTCATCAGCGTCTTCTGAATAGCTGACGAGAAGGTCGTGATTATCAAAGTACCATAAATCACTTTCTTCAATAAAGAAGGTAATGCCGTCTGCTTCTGCAGTGACTCCAGCCTCTTGTGGGGCATCTTTCGCTACACCGAGAGAAAAACCCTTCTGAACGTTGCTGCAGCCTCCGTAGCGGACGAAAAAGCGAACCTGGTCTCCGCTTTCCAAATCGAGCTCTTCTTTATACCAGTTCAATGCGTCTTCGTTAATTGTCATATTCATAACAGAACACCCCTTTGTTCTTCATTTGAATTTTCTCTATTATAAACGTATTAGGCTATTCTGTGTCAAAAGAGAAGGTTTTTAAGCTTATAGCCATTTTACTTTAGGTTCTGTTTTATTGATGATTCGTTTAATGTTTGCCCGGTGTCTGTATATCACAAAAATAGTAAGCAGGGTAACGACAATCAATAAATACGTATCATGGACAAAGAAACTATATATAACAGTATAGATCCCTGTTAACATCGATGATAGAGAAACAAATTTAGTCAAGTATAAAAAGATGAAGAATACCGCAACCATCGTGATAAATAACAGAGGTGCGTAAAATAGCAAAACGCCACCTGATGTTGCCACGGCTTTACCGCCTTTAAATTTAGCGAAGACGGGGAACACATGGCCTATTACCGCAAAGACTCCTGCAAGAAGCGGATGAATATCAACGTGCATGAGAAAAGGCAATGCAGTTGCCAGCGTCCCTTTCAAAATATCTCCGGCTATGACGACCGAACCAGCTTTTACGCCCAGTGTACGGAATGCATTGGTAGCGCCTAAGTTGCCGCTTCCGTGCTCCCGAATATCAATTCCCTTGGCAAGCTTGCCCACAATTAAGCCAGATGGAATGCTGCCTATCAAGTAGGCCAAAATAATCAATAAAGCAATTAACATCTACATTTCTCCTTTTTCAAATTCCCTTCTTTCTATTTTAACATGAGATGTCATGATCTGATGATAAGTTTTTTTGTAAAGTTTGCTTACAAATCCAATCAAACATGCATCATATTTTGATTTCTCCTGTTTTGATCGTGTAAAATAAGTGGAAAAGGAGTGACACATGATGCAAAACCCTTCTAAAGCGGAAATTAAAGAGATTCTTCAAAGAAGCAAACGTATAGCGGTAGTGGGGCTTTCAGACCGTCCGGATAGAACGTCACATATGGTTTCAAAAGCAATGCAGGATGCGGGTTATGAAATTATCCCTGTGAACCCGACAATTGATGAGGCACTAGGTGTCAAAGCCGTTTCATCTTTAAAAGAGATTGACGGTCCGATCGACATCGTCAATGTATTCCGGCGCTCGGAACAGCTTCCTGGAGTGGCGGAAGAGTTTTTAGAGACAGATGCTCCAGTATTTTGGGCACAGCAAGGGCTGGTAAATGAGGAAGCATACCAGATGCTAAAAGAAAAAGGCAGAACGGTTATCATGGATCTGTGCATAAAAGTGGCACACGCTGTAACAAAATAGGTGCAGAACTGCAAAAATCCTTGTGAATTCAAGGATTTTTGCTTTTTAATTTTAAGATATTGTTTGCGTATTACGGTGAAACAGATACAATAAAGCTTGAACAGCTTTTTTTGAATACCTTGTCCAGCTGGGTTTCGGCCGTTCGATTTGCGAAGGTCTGCTGCTTTATATATAATAAACAAACATACGTTCTCATGGTGCAAAAACAGCACTAGCCGATGTTTTGAGAACTGATTCGTTAGCTCTATGTTGCGATTGCAAACATATGGTTATAATGAGGAGTCCAAGGCAGTACCGGTTTGAGGCGAGGTTTATAAAAAATATCTTATATACAAATGATGTGTAACACTGAAAAAGAGAAAGACAATGTTAGTTTTTGAAAGGGGTTTGTACGTTTGGCTAGAAAACAGCAATTTGATTACAACGAAGATGCCATACAGGTGCTCGAAGGCCTTGAGGCTGTCAGGAAAAGGCCGGGTATGTATATTGGCTCTACTGACGCGCGGGGCTTGCACCACTTGGTTTATGAAATTGTAGATAACTCTGTCGACGAGGTGCTTGCCGGCCATGGAGATCACATAATCGTCAAAATACATAAAGACAATAGTATTTCTGTACAGGATAGAGGCCGCGGCATGCCGACCGGAATGCATAAGCTCGGCAAACCAACCCCTGAAGTGATTTTAACGGTGCTTCATGCCGGAGGAAAATTCGGCCAAGGCGGCTATAAGACAAGCGGCGGGCTCCACGGAGTTGGTGCATCAGTCGTGAATGCTTTATCTGAATGGCTGACGGTTACCATTGAGCGGGACGGTTTTATCTATCAGCAGCGATTTGAAAATGGAGGAAAACCGGTTACATCTCTCGAAAAGATCGGCAAAACGAAAAAGACGGGAACACTTACACACTTTAAGCCAGATCCAACGATGTTCAGCACAACAACCTATAATTTTGAAACGCTTTCCGAGCGCTTAAGAGAGTCTGCGTTTTTGTTAAAAGGATTGAAAATTGAGCTGATTGATGAACGCGATGACCAGCATGAGGTCTTTTATTATGAAAACGGCATAGAGGCGTTTGTCGCTTACTTAAATGAAGAAAAAGACGTCTTGTCTGAAGTGGTCTCGTTTGAGGGAGAGCATCATTCTATAGAAGTGGACTTTGCGTTCCAGTTTAACGATGGTTATTCTGAAAATATTTTGTCTTTTGTTAACAATGTCAGAACAAAAGACGGCGGTACGCATGAGTCAGGTGCAAAAACTGCGATGACGCGGGCTTTTAATGAATATGCGCGAAAAGTGGCTTTGCTGAAAGAAAAGGATAAGAACCTTGAAGGCACCGATATAAGGGAAGGGCTTTCAGCCATTATTTCTGTCCGCATTCCTGAGGAGCTTCTACAATTTGAAGGACAAACAAAAGGAAAGCTCGGTACCAGTGAAGCAAGATCAGCGGTTGATGCGATTGTTTCAGAGCAGCTTGCTTACTTTTTAGAGGAAAATCGGGACACCGCAACGCTTCTTGTTAAAAAAGCAATCAAGGCGAGCCAGGCGCGCGAAGCGGCACGCAAAGCCCGTGAAGAAGCAAGAAGCGGCAAAAAACGAAAAAAATCAGAAGCGACATTAAGCGGAAAACTGACGCCTGCGGGTTCGAGAAACCCGGCAAAAAATGAATTGTATCTCGTTGAGGGAGATTCAGCAGGCGGGTCAGCCAAGCAGGGACGAGACCGCAGATTCCAAGCGGTTCTGCCTTTACGCGGTAAAGTCATTAATACGGAAAAAGCTAAGCTTGCAGATATCTTTAAAAATGAAGAGATCAATACGATCATTCATGCGATCGGCGGGGGTGTCGGAGCAGATTTCTCAATCGATGACATCAACTACGACAAAATTATCATTATGACCGATGCCGATACTGACGGCGCCCATATTCAAGTGCTGCTCCTTACCTTTTTCTATCGCTATATGAAGCCGCTTATTGAGCATGGCAAGGTGTTTATTGCGCTGCCACCTTTATATAAGGTCAGTAAAGGAAGCGGGAAGAAGGAAATCATTGAATATGCATGGTCTGATGAAGAGATGGGTGATGTCCTGAAAAAAGTCGGCAAGGGCTATACGATTCAGCGATATAAGGGTCTTGGAGAGATGAATGCAGACCAGCTGTGGGAAACAA
Source organism: Bacillus sp. FMQ74 (assembly GCF_001875785.1). Taxonomy (NCBI): domain Bacteria; kingdom Bacillati; phylum Bacillota; class Bacilli; order Caryophanales; family Bacillaceae; genus Bacillus; species Bacillus sp. FMQ74. The sequence goes on from NZ_MOEO01000013.1 coordinate 49,215, forward strand.
CGATGAATCCGGAGTCCCGCACACTTGTTAGGGTCAAAATTGACGATGCGGCACGTGTAGAGAGACGTGTAACGACGTTAATGGGAGACAAAGTAGAGCCGCGCAGAAAGTGGATTGAGAAAAACGTCGCTTTCGGCTTAGATGAAGAAAGCAATATTTTAGAAAATGAAAACTTATCGGTCGCTGAGGAGGTTTAATGATTGTCACAGCCAGAATTATTTCATGATTTACCATTAGAAGAGGTGATCGGCGACCGTTTTGGACGCTACAGTAAATATATTATTCAAGACAGAGCGCTGCCTGATGCGAGAGACGGATTAAAGCCGGTACAGCGCAGAATTCTGTATGCGATGCACACAGATGGAAACACGTTTGATAAAAACTTCAGAAAAGCGGCCAAAACGGTCGGTAACGTCATCGGTAACTATCATCCGCACGGTGACAGTTCGGTTTATGAAGCAATGGTGCGGATGAGCCAGGATTGGAAAGTTCGTAATGTGTTGATCGAAATGCATGGTAACAACGGAAGCATCGACGGAGATCCCCCGGCAGCCATGCGTTATACAGAGGCACGATTATCTCCGATAGCATCTGAGCTTCTTCGGGATATTGACAAAAACACGGTTGAATTTGTGCCGAACTTCGATGACACAAGTAAGGAGCCTGTCGTACTCCCGGCGATGTTTCCTAACCTATTGGTCAACGGATCTACCGGGATTTCAGCAGGATACGCGACCGACATTCCCCCTCATCATTTGGGAGAAGTCATTGATGCTGTCATTAAGCGTATTCAAATGCCATCTTGCTCTATTGATGAACTCATGGAAGTCATTAAAGGACCTGATTTTCCGACAGGCGGTATTATTCAAGGCGTTGACGGCATAAGAAAAGCTTACGAAACAGGAAAAGGAAAAATCATTATCCGCGGAAAAGCTGAAATTGAAACAATCAGAGGCGGACGAGAACAAATTGTCATTACTGAAATTCCATTTGAAGTAAATAAAGCAAACCTTGTGAAAAAAATGGACGAGTTCCGTATTGATAAAAAGGTTGAAGGCATCTCAGAGGTTCGTGATGAAACGGATCGAACAGGGCTGAGAGTGGTCATTGAACTGAAAAAAGAAGCGGATGCCAAAGGCATTTTGAATTTCTTATATAAAAACACTGATTTGCAGATCACATATAACTTCAATATGGTGGCTATTCATAACCGCCGTCCAATGCTGATGAGCTTGCCGTCTATTTTGGATGCGTATATTGGACACCAAAAAGAAGTCGTCACAAACCGGTCCGTTTACGAGCTTCAAAAAGCAAAAGACAGACATCACATCGTAGAAGGGCTCATGAAAGCTTTGTCCATTTTAGATGAAGTCATTGCAACGATCCGTTCTTCAAGCGATAAACGTGACGCTAAAAATAATTTGATTGCGAAATACGAATTTACAGAGCCTCAGGCTGAAGCCATCGTCTCATTGCAGTTATATCGTTTAACCAATACAGATATCACAGCGCTTAAGGAAGAGGCAGAAGAGCTCGGTAAAAAAATTGAAGAACTCGAATCTATTTTAAGCAATGATAAAAAGCTGTTAAAAGTGATCACAAACAGCTTAAAAGCACTGAAAAAGAAATATGCAGACACGAGACGCTCCGTGATTGAAGAAAAAATTGAGGAAATTAAAATCAACCTCGAAGTTATGGTTGCGTCTGAGGATGTATATGTAACCGTTACGAAGGATGGCTATCTAAAACGGACAAGCCAGCGCTCATATGCCGCTTCCAACGGCCAGGATTTCGGAATGAAAGATACGGACAGGATGCTGCATCAATTTGAAATGAATACGACGGACGTGCTGCTGCTCTTTACGAACAAAGGAAGCTACATTTATTGTCCTGTTCACCAGCTGCCTGATATCAGATGGAAGGACATGGGCCAGCATTTTTCAAATCTGATCACTATTGACCGTGATGAAACGATTGTAAAGGCCATACCGATAAAAGAATTTGATCCGTCGGCATATCTATTGTTCTTTACGAAAAACGGCATGGTGAAAAAGACAGAGCTCACCCATTATAAAGCACAGCGTTATTCTAAAGCGCTTGTGGCCTTAAATCTGAAGGGTGAAGATGAATTGATTGATGTTCATGTAACAAATGGGGAAAGCCAGATCTTTATGGCCACTCACTTAGGGTACGCCCTATGGTTTGGAGAAGACGAAGTGAATGTAGTTGGCGCGCGTGCGGCAGGTGTCAAAGGGATTAACTTAAAAGAGGATGACTTTGTTGTCTCCGGAGAGATCCTTCAAGAATCTGATTCAATTGTTTTGTTCACACAGCGGGGAGCGGTAAAACGCATGAGTCTTTCTGAGTTCGAGAAAACATCCCGCGCAAAACGCGGTGTCGTGATGCTAAGGGAACTGAAAAAGAATCCTCACCGTGTTGCAGCACTGTTCGCTTGCGGTCTTGAACAGCGGCTTATGGCAGAAACAGAAAAAGGCGACAGAAAAGAACTGCAGGCAAAACAGCTGCGGACAAACGACAGATACAGCAATGGCTCTTTCTTTTTTGATGAAGAGGAATCAGGCAAGGTTACAGCTGTTTGGCGCATGCATACAGACCAATAATAAAAAAACCCGCTCATATAGTGTGAGCGGGTTTCGTTTATTTTTTATCAGCTTTCATGGTTGGTGAATAGATCTGTTACGGCATGAATGACTTCAATTCCCTGCCATACAAATAAATTCAGCGCTGTGAAAGAAAATAAGCCTAATATCACCATTCTTAAGATAAACAACATGTTAAACAGCCTCCTCATATTATCGTTATATAATCGGGTGATGTTGAACATGAAGTTTGCCGAAATAAGACGATTGATAAAATTTGGCCAGTATAAAACTTTTTTTCCGCTGGCGCCTGCGGGTGTATCCCGTACTTTTGCTTTCAGCTGTCAGAAGCAGAACAGCCATTGCCCATAAAGCGGTTAGCGCAAATGCCCCTGTGATGGATTTCTTCTCATCATCAGCATTTTGGCCGGCTTTCATCTCGTGCATTTCCTGCTGGTCGGCTACGGCTTTATAATGATGGCCGATATCAAAGGCGTGGGGAATTGAGAGCAAATGAAAACTGGCAATCGCCAAGAATAAGATGGATGCTTTCAATATCGTTACTTTTTTCAAATGATCTCCCCCTCCTTTAATATTACTGAATATTTTTATAATAATACCCCAATCCATCCTAAAAGTAAACTTGATTTATTAAATTTAAAAACTAAATTTCACTTTGTTAAGTATATATCTTTTTGCTTATTTTTGAAAGAGAAACATTCTTTTATTAGTGTATGTATACCCGGTTTATGGTGTGAATAAAAGCATATTTTAGATGATATGTTTGTTGTTTAAGGTTTATTCCTTTATTTATGAGCTAAATCAAAGGAAAGACAAGAGAATGGGAGGAAATGATTGCATTGTTAATAGGCACTTTTTTAAAAATGCAAGCTTGCAATGAGTGTTTTTATTCATAGGAAAATGCTAGAGAAAGGATCGACAGAGTAACATCCAGCTATGACAATATTCTTCTCGAAAAATCTTCCTAATTCGTCATATTGTGATATAATAAAACTCGTTATGTTAAAAAATCTAACATCAAAATCGAATTCGTATTGAATTGATGAAAACGGGAGGTAAATATGGCGTCTTTTTTCAATAGTTTAATTCATATTCCAAGTGATTTCATTTGGAAATACCTATTTTATATTTTAATAGGGCTTGGATTATTTTTTACCATACGTTTTGGTTTTATCCAATTCCGTTATTTTATTGAAATGTTCAGAATAGTAGGGGAGAAGCCTGAAGGAAATAAAGGTGTTTCCTCTATGCAGGCATTCTTTATTTCGGCTGCATCCCGAGTCGGTACTGGGAATTTGACTGGTGTAGCTTTAGCAATTGCGACAGGCGGACCGGGCGCTGTGTTTTGGATGTGGGTTGTAGCTGCTGTAGGTATGGCTTCAAGCTTTGTTGAAAGTACGCTAGCGCAGCTTTATAAGGTGAAAGACGGGGAGAATTTCCGCGGAGGCCCGGCCTACTACATTCAGAAGGGTCTTGGAGCCAGATGGCTTGGTATCGTTTTTGCTGTCTTAATTACGGTATCATTCGGTTTAATCTTTAACGCTGTTCAAACGAATACTATTGCAGGAGCGTTGGATGGCGCATTTCATGTGAATAAAACAGTTGTAGCCATTGTCTTGGCTGTTTTAACTGCGTTTATCATTTTTGGCGGTTTGAAACGTGTTGTGGCTGTAACACAGCTAATCGTACCGGTTATGGCAGGCATTTATATTCTTATTGCTTTATTTGTTGTCATCACAAATATTACGGCTTTCCCTGGCGTTATCGCTACAATTGTTAAAAATGCTTTAGGTTTTGAACAAGTCGTCGGCGGCGGAATTGGCGGCATCATCGTTATCGGTGCGCAGCGCGGACTTTTTTCAAATGAAGCAGGGATGGGAAGCGCTCCGAATGCGGCTGCAACAGCTCATGTATCGCATCCGGCAAAACAAGGTTTTATTCAAACATTAGGCGTATTTTTCGATACATTTATCGTATGTACGTCCACAGCGTTTATCATTTTGCTGTACAGTGTAACGCCAAAAGGTGATGGTATCCAAGTAACCCAGGCTGCCCTTAATCATCATATCGGTGGCTGGGCGCCTAGCTTCATCGCAGTCGCAATGTTCTTGTTTGCATTCAGTTCAGTTGTCGGCAACTATTATTATGGTGAGACAAATATTGAATTTATTAAAACAAGCAAAACATGGCTGAATATTTACCGGATTGCGGTTGTTGCTATGGTTGTCTACGGTTCTCTATCAGGCTTCCAAATCGTTTGGGACATGGCGGATCTCTTTATGGGTATCATGGCGCTGATTAACTTAGTTGTGATTACGCTGCTGTCAAACGTTGCTTACAAAGTGTATAAAGACTACGCGAAACAGCGTAAACAAGGACTTGATCCTGTATTTAAAGCGAAAAACATTCCAGGGCTGAAAAATGCTGAAACATGGGAAGATGAGAAACAAGAAGCATAAGAACACGGCTGCATTCAATTCATTGAATGCGGCTTTTTATTTGGCGTGAAGAAGCAGAATCTTTCAAATTAAACAAAAAGTAAAGTGAATAGTCCTGATTAAACAATTTTCTATTCGGTCCGTATGTGTCAGCAGTATCTGAAACAAGACAAAAAGAGCAAATTGACAGGCTATTTAATCCGTCTAAAAACAAGAACTTAGGTTGATAGACAAAGATGAGTAAAATTTTTACAATGAGTCCGTGCCAAACAAAGGGAAGGGCGGTGGAGAGGACGAGTTAATAGGCATATATTTTCGCATGATGTAAAGGAGGAAAGAATACTATATATGAAACGCCAAGTCTCTATCTTCATCGTATGTTTATTAATTTCAATACTCGCAATCGGCGTCTTAGGAAATCCAGCAGCATCTGCTGCAGAAGCAAAAACGCCAGTCGCCATAAATGGCCAGCTTAGCATAAAAGGCACGCAGCTGATCAATCAAAACGGCAAAGCGGTGCAATTGAAGGGGATCAGTTCACACGGATTGCAATGGTATGGCGATTTTGTCAATAAAGACAGCTTAAAATGGCTGAGAGACGATTGGGGTATTACCGTTTTCCGAGCGGCGATGTATACAGCAGATGGCGGTTATATTGACAACCCATCCGTGAAAAACAAAGTAAAAGAAGCAGTTAAAGCGGCAAAAGAACTTGGGATATATGTCATCATTGACTGGCATATCTTAAATGACGGCAATCCAAACCAAAATAAAGAAAAGGCAAAAGAATTTTTCAAGGAAATGTCTAGCCTTTACGGAAGCACACCTAATGTCATTTATGAAATTGCGAACGAACCAAACGGCGATGTAAACTGGAAGCGTGATATTAAACCGTATGCGGAAGAAGTAATTTCCGTTATCCGCAAAAATGATCCCGACAACATCATCATTGTTGGAACCGGTACATGGAGCCAGGATGTGAATGATGCAGCCGATGATCAGCTAAAAGATGCAAATGTTATGTACGCGCTTCATTTTTACGCCGGTACTCACGGCCAGTTTTTACGTGATAAAGCAAACTATGCACTCAGCAAAGGAGCGCCTATTTTTGTGACGGAATGGGGGACAAGCGATGCGTCCGGAAATGACGGTGTATTCCTGGATCAGTCGCGGGAATGGCTGAATTTTCTCAACAGCAAGAACATCAGCTGGGTGAACTGGAATCTTTCAGATAAGCAGGAATCATCCTCAGCTTTAAAGCTCGGGGCATCTAAAACAGGCGGATGGCGGTTGTCAGATTTATCTGCTTCAGGAACATTCGTTAGAGAAAACATTCTCGCCACCAAAGATTCGACGAAGGACATTCCTGAAACGCCCACACAAGATCAACCCACACAGAAAAACAGCGTTTCTGTGGAATACAGAGCAGGTGATGGAAGCGTGAACGGAAACCAAATCCGCCCGCAGCTTCACGTAAAAAATAACGGCAACACCAAGGTTAATTTAAAAAATATCACTGTCCGTTACTGGTATAACGCAAAAAACAAACGTCAAAACTTAGACTGTGACTACGCGCAGATTGGATGCGGCAATGTGACCCACAAGTTTGTGACGTTACATAAACCTAAGCAGGGTGCAGATACCTATCTGGAACTAGGTTTTAAAAATGGAACGCTGTCACCGGGTGAAAGCACGGGAGAGATTCAGCTTCGTCTTCACAATGATGACTGGAGCAATTATGCACAAGGCGGGGATTATTCCTTTTTCCAATCAAATACGTTTAAAACAACGAAAAAAATCACATTATATAATCACGGAAAACTGATTTGGGGAACAGAACCCAAATAGTTTAACTTTTGGCGGACATCATTGCTGATGTCCGTTTTCATCATCTTATCCAGTAAAACAAGGAGGTTTAGGTTATGGATGAAACACTGAAACAGTATATGATGCTGTTCAAAGAAATGAATCATGCGATAAATGGTCCGGACTATCCAGGTAAGGAAAAAGACATCCAGTATCAAAAAGAACAAATTGAAGCTTACGAAAAACAGCTGCAGCAAGGATTTTCTACAGATTATGACTATGATGTGTTTGCTGACTCTGTTATCAAATGCGCATATGGCGATATGACGCTAGAAGATTTAGAAGCAGTTTATTATGGATTAACAACGCCATTTTTTTGATTGGCAATAAACAATAAATTTTAATTTCTGTCTCACTAACTTAAGTATACTTTTGATATGAGACGGAAATTCATTTATTTCATTTACTTCCTAGAATATATATTATGTAAACTAGTAAAGATGGAGATTAGAGCTTTGCTGTTATGTACATTCTTCTTCTCCTGTAAAACGACAGAATTATGTTACGTATAGTGACAGAATTCTATTACGTTCCTCCACTAAAGTAACATAATTCTGTCACTTGGATTTCGTTCGGTTATTTCAAGATAATATAATTTGATGGAATTTTTTAATCTCACTCATGAAATTATTGCTTTTATAATAAACTATGCTTGAATTTTTATGTTCAATTATGATTGTATATTGTGGTTTTTCAGCTGCTAATTTTTCAAACAACTCATTTGTTTCAATTGTATCTGCTAGTGTGCATTCCTTTTTTTTATTGATTTTGCTGTTTTTTAAGCAAAAAGTAAACAATTGAAGTAAAAAGTGGCAGTTCATTTTATGCAAAATTGATTTTAATTGTTTAAGGCTTAAGTATGTTATAGATGCTGAAGAAAGCAAAAAGTTATAAACCTCAAGAAAGTCTATCCTCCAAGAATAGATATGATTAAAATAACTAAACTCCCCCCTCTTTGTTTTTTCAAAACCAAGAGTATTAACGTTTCTAATGTAAAGGGGCTCTGAAAAAAAACGCCAAAGTCCATAAGCTCTAATTATAGGGGGTAGATTTTTTTCTTTAAGCACGTTTTCAAAAAAGTCTTTGTTTTTTATTTTTCTGTGTTGTTTTAGGAAAGTTCTGCGCAAGTAACGATGTATTGCTTTATAAATCAGAATACTTTCAAAATAGATTTCCGAATAACCGAATTCTAAAAGAAGTCGGTTTAACTCATGTCTTCTTATTGCTTTTTTAACATCAATTTCTTTTGTTGAATAAGGTTTTCTTTGAATTATGCGGTTGCAGAGATCGTTGTACAATTCTTTAGGAAGTTGACGGATTTCAAAGGCAGAATTATGTTTGGATTTGGAATGGATTTTGAGGTTATTTATGTATAGAATTGATTCAACTGTTAACTTAAGATCCTTTTTAGGGATTGACTGACTTTTTGTAAAATGAGACATGTAGATATCAAAATCTCTTCGATTAATGTTTAACCAACTTTGTATTGTTCCATTACGGATTTTATAGAAAGGCTCAGTTAAGCCCCATTTCAGTATGTTGTATTTCTGTATCATGTATTTCAAGAAGCTGTAACCACATTGACAAGTAAATGCTGCGGTATCTTTGGAGAGGAGGTATTCGATGTCTTGATTGCAATTTGGGCACCTGTTATGAAGAGCTGTTCCATGATAAGGGCATTTATCAAAGAGTCTTAATTGGTGAAATATCGAATGGAATCCTTGGTGGATGCATTTTGGGCAAAAAGTTAGCTGCTCATAGAAAAAATTTGATAATTGATTTAGATTTGAAGGATTTTTAAATAGCGGCCAAATTATTCGAGTGCAGTTTTCCAAATAAATTGTTTTGATATCTTGTCCAAGCAGTTTCAGTAATTCATCATCACTGAAATATCTTAATGCAATGATGTCACGCTTTGATCGTCCGGCAATCGATGGATTTTTTAATTTTTTTATTTCCTCCCCACCTAATGTTTCTAACAATTCATTTGGAGTTAAAAAGTTACTGGACATGATCTTCTGTAGAATTGACCAAGAGGACTCATATGGGTAAACCCAGTTAGCTGACCATATTAGACGTTTTTGTTCTATCACCTATCGCTCACCTTCTGCTAATAAGAATTCACTGTATTTTTCAGCTGCGAGGTATCCAGATTCTTCAATACAACTTCGCCAATCATTTATTGAAATAAGATTTACGTCTGCACCATCAGTTCCCAAAAATCTTAGTGCATTTTCTACAGTGCCAGTAAAATAAAACATTGGGATTTCAATTTTAGTCCGACTATTGTGATCTCTAATGATCTCTACAAAAGCGCTATATAATTCTTTAGAAAAAGTACTTAATCTAAACCCATTTTCATACTGTTCGGGGAAGAAATATTTAGTGAAGGTCCATTCTGTTCCGAGTGGATAAACTGAAATTTCATCGAAGGATTTCAGACAGAGTTCTATATCTGCTTGAGAAACAAGCCCTTTGAAATGATATTCGTGCAACATAAAGCGGCCAATAATCTGCTTTTTATTAGTATGGACAAAAGCAGATCGTTGACTTAATAATTCTCTCTGTCCAACTAAAAAAACAGTTAATAATACACCGGCACTATCTAATTCATTATAAATATCCATTAGCCATTCATAGTGTAATTCTGTGAGTCTTTGAGCGTCATCCAAAAAGAGTATCACTCTATTTTTGGATGACGAGAACCCTTTTTCAATCAAGAAGTTGTATAAACGCTGTCTTTTTGCCACTGCCTTCCCGACTGAAGGAGTGGCATGATTAACTTCTCTTAAAAATAATTCGAAAAAATCATTTTCGTTAACATTCTTAAACTTACTGCATTTAATGTTAAATATAGCAGTATCATACCCGACTATATCAATTGAAGGTAAAGTACTTATTATATAGCGAATGGCTCTTGTCTTCCCGAGTCTTGGATTTCCAACAATAATTGCTCCAGGAGTTCTGCTTTGTATCCACATAACAACTCTTTTGAACATTCTATTTATTTCATTAGTTGCAATCAAATAAGAACCGGTATCAATCGGATGAGTTCCAGGAGAAATATAAGGTCGAACAGATAAATTGTTTACCATTACCCCCACTCCTAATAGAGAATAGTCTCAGTTAACGATGGTATTTTCTTTTGAAGTTTACGTTTACATTTCAAATTATTCGAATAATCATCTCTGTTGATTGACGATTCGGGCTTATTTTTATTTTCTTCTTGAATAGTTGATTCCTTCTCTGTCTTTTTCATGACTTTATTTAATTTATTTCGCGAACTTTTATGTGTCATTGCTTTTTCTCTTAAGTATTCCTGATAAATTTCAATCGGATTTTGATGTTCAGTGAAATAAATTTTTCTGTCTCTCCTCAATTTGAAAATAGCTCTTCGCATTTTTAAATCATGAGGAAGAATACCCCACTTTCCTTTCGCAGTTAATATTCCAAGTTCGCTGCCATCTTCAAAAAAAGCTTTAATAGATCTTAAATCATCGGAATTAGCCAATATAAAAAGTGATTGGCCAGCTAAAGATGAAGAATTGGCTAGAACTTCATTAGTGTAAACAACCCCTTCAAAGTAAATGTAAGGCCTTCTTCCCTTTTTATAACCACCTTGAATTTTCCTCTTTGCTTTAATATTTAACAAAGTAAAGTGCTCTCTCATTTGTTCATTAAGAACTCTTGGCGGACCTTCCCTGAAAATACGTTGTTTCATTGCTTCTACGGGGGTTAAATTATTAACCCCATAATTTGGGGTGTTATTGTAATGGGCTAGACAAACTTCAATTACTTGATGTAATTCGTCTATTGTAATTTCATATTTAATGGCCTTTGCAGAAGAATTACGCCGTTTTGGATCGTTTGGATTGCTGCCGGTTGTACTTGGCAAACGATGAAAGTAATCTTCTTCAATGGTTCTAAAGAATCTTTCAACGATACTTCGATATTCTGGGAATTTAACTGGACCATAATTAACATGGCAGCCTAAATCATTAGTTAAGCTATCCCTTACTCTATTTGCTAGATGTGATTTGGCATTATCGAATAAAATTTGAGTCCATATGCCCCACTGTGTTTCGGGAATAGCCAGAGATGGAAAACCACCATTGTCTGGATAACGCAAATTAGGGATATTTAAATTCATTTTTTTATGCGGTCTAATTGCGTTCATTATGCATTTCAAAACATCGTTTTGATCATATTCTCTTTCTAGGCATAAATGATAGCCGATCACTGCTCTTGTTGCTGTATCAATAATTGTTAGTAAGTAGATACGATTTAACGTATTAACAATTTCATCACCTTCTAACGTCTTAAAACGGAGTGCTAATTCAACATCAATCTTATGCCCATCTAACTGAACTTGTTCAAAAGGAGACGTTATTAAAGATGTTTTTTGATGATGAGAGCCAGTATGTTTAAATGTGTGAGACTTACTTTCTCCTATTCTAACAACTGCTTCTTCAGTATGTTCAACTGTTAATTCCTGAGCGAATCGTAATAACGACCTATAACCTACGTCTGTTGTGTTAAATGGGTATGAATCATTATCTATGTTTAATTTTCTGCATTCTTGAATGAATTTTTGATGAAGATGTTTGATTGAGATCACATTATCCGAGACAGAAGTTTTCATCTTTTTTAAAAATGTTTTTGTTAAAAATTCCTCAAGCTCAGGATACTGTTTCATTAGTTGTGAAAATGAATTTGAAAATCCTTTTTTATTTGAATTCATGCTTGGCTTATTTTTAAAGATCCTTTTTCCAGGTATTAATGCTCTGTAACCATAAATTTGTCCATACTTATCAAAGCTAAGGCATCTTCTTATTAACCGTCTTATTTCATGAGGACAAAGTGAAGTTTTTTTGGATATCTCTTGCATTGTGTGAGCTTGTTTAAAATAAAGATCAATTGCTAATTTCCTTTGGTTGAATTTCCTTTGTTTTTCAGGTGATAATTCGCTTTCAAGGACGGTTGGCCATTGATGTGTATTTAACAAATCCGGGTTTAAATCAATAAACTTTTCAATCATAGTTTTTGGCATTTTAACACCACACCTTTGAATGGATAGTAAACCGTTGAGTTTCAATGTCAATTTTTAGTTTGCCTTGAAACACTAGATTAAGCACACATTCAAAGACACTATTCATATTTTCTTGCAGCATTTCTGTGATATTCTTCAATGAGACACCTTTGGGATTATTTGAATTGTTGACATATCTATAAATTTTATGATTTAGAGGATGGTTTTCTTGACTGTTGGAAAGAAAGGGAATGATCTTTTTTGCGTTATCCAGCAATACCGGATTTTTTCGAATAATTTCATCAGTCTGAACACTGTATTTGTATCCGTTCTCAAGACACCATTTACGTTGAGTGTTTATTTGTTCTTGAGTTCTAGTTTTGGAGAGGTCAGAAAAGTATTTAATTTCTCGGAACTCTTCAGATAAATTAGTATAAAGAACCCAAGCGTCAAAGATGCTTGAATAAATTTTATGTTCGCGTTTGCAATTTATTTTTAGAGGTTGTTCACAAAATGTTTTAATTGACGGGGTGATTTCCAATAAAAGCCAATGATCATATTCTAAGCTGCTATACAATCGTACGACTCTCTTCAACTTTGGACTGTATACTTCCCAATAATTATTTCCATATTTCATGCTTCTGTTTATTTGTATGGGGGTATACATTGAGTAGCACTCCCCTTCTCTTTGAAATTTTGTATATTTTTATATTCGCTATGTCAATCAGGAATCCTTCTTTAAAAGGGATTTTAGAACGAAAAATGACGATATATTAAAGAAAATTTAAAGGGGAGACTTAACTGAAATTTTCAAATAAGGTGAGCGACCAGAAAGCTGTTAAAGTTAATAGTCAAACGGTGGTATCTGTGGAGGGCATATTTTTCATTTCACTTCAAAAAATACCCCTTCTCTTTTTTCAGAAGGGATTTGTCATATTAATCTTCATCGTTCCATTCTTCGCCTTCTTCCCAGTTTTCTTTTTTCTCTTCAAGACGATTGGAAAGATACAAAACTAATCCCTCGGTTAAATTATAAAGTCTCTATACTCTCTTCGACTACGGAGGCTCTAACCAAGTTATATCCAAACAGGTTAAAAAATAATTGAATTTTGTTCTAAAATCAGGGTTGAATCGGAGTGTAAATAACGGACAAAGAATTAGTGGATTCTAAAGATAAAAAGGGACCTTTTGCTGAAATCTGAGTGTGGTGCAAGGCTTACTAAATGAAACTAATAAAGTTCTATGTACTTCTCCTGGTGGATTATAGACAAAAGACACGACTAAAATTAAGGTTTGGTTATGTTTTTTTATTCATTACATGTTTGTCTTGAGGCAAAATAATAAAGTCATTTAATTCTTCTTTCAAAAACACAAAGAAGATACTAATTTTTAAGCTAGCATCTCCTTTTAGAGTTCTGTCTTCCTCATATAAGCACCGTTTATCATGATGTTTTAATATTCCTCTATATACTGTTAGGCAGTGACACTTGTTACCATGATCCTACAATAATTAAGAGCAAAACACAAATTTATTAAATCTCCTGTTCACTAACTGGTTGTTCTGACTCCAAGAAAAATTCTACAAAATCACGTCCAAACTTGGAAATCTCAAAATTGTCTTTTGACTTAAATGTTGGCTCTTTTAATTTTGGTAATGAACGTTTAAACTTCGGATTTGTCAACTTGTCTAAAAAGGAGTATAGTTCTTTAAATGCCTTTGAAATTTCTTCAAGATCGTCCGTGATTTTCAAGTCGGTTCTTGTTGTTAACACTCCAATCCTAAGTAGATTTCTACGCACTGCTTCATATTGCTCATAGCTTATACCATGTCTGTCCATAATTTCCTGAAACGTTTCTTTTGATTCTTGATCAAATGCATAACGAGAAACATACATAAGTCTAAGGACAGATATATCCACCATTCTAAGTTCTTTTAAGACGTCGTAATAGGTTAGGATAAAGTCATTCGACACATGGTGATGTTCAGTAATATTCACGAATCCATTTACCATATATCGGATTTTTTCTTCCTGTTGTTCGTCTATAACGTAATCCAGCACATATTGAAATAACTGATCAATCTGTTCTTTTTGTTCAAATGTTTTTAATTCTAGATTTAAACGGATTTCCTCTATTTTAGATTGCAATTCCTCTGTGAATGTTTTGATGTTTCTTTCAAAACGGGCACGTTTATAACTTTGAACTGCGCCTGAGATCCCAGGAATGAGTGAACTTGCTGCATCAACAAGAATATCACCTGTTATGCTTGTTATAGATTCCTTTGCAATATCAGCAGCTGTGTCACTACTAACATTTAAAAAAGTATCAAGAGCTAGCTCACGCCCTGTTTGTTGGATATCTTTCCTTCTACCGTCATTCAAAAATAACCTCTCCTTTTGACTTAGATAGAACAATGTGCTTTCCCAGACATTCTATTTTTTCAGCCATGAAGGTAATTCTAGTCAGACCTCTTTAATTCCTTCTAAAATTATTGTACTTGGTGAAAAACTAAGCGGATTATACCTGCGGGGTAGGAGTCGGTTTAGCATACCCCTCTTTATATTCTTCATCAATCAACTTCCGAACTTCATTCGATGATTTTCCTTCTTTAAATTTTGAAATCGATTTAGCTGCGATTTCTAAACAAACATTGCAATTTGTTCCATGGTCATCCCAGACAATGGAGTTATCTTTTTTATATTTGTAAACAAAACAATCATAGTTACTTTTATGACCGACAGACTCACCACATCCACAGTAACAAGGGATGTTTTCAAGCAATTCTTTATTCATCGCTGCAGCCTTATACAGATTTTGCATATCTTCCGGTTTGTCATTTAAGAATTTAGGTAACACACCGACTGACCTTGTTTCTTCTCTGATGTCACCCGAGCTTGCTGAAGTATGATTAGCATGATCTACTTCTTTCTGAGAACCTAAGTCATTCTTCAATCCGTTAGTATTATTGGAACAAGCACCTAAGATAATGAAACATACCGAGATTACAAAAAGAACAGTTTTCTTCATAAGTTTTTAACACTCCTTTTTTGATGAACTCCTATGATACAGTCTATATTTCAAGAAGAAATAAAAATTGTCTATGAAATCGCCATCATTTTGCTGAAATATATGCTAACCATGAATAAAAGGCCGAACATAACAGCTACAAAGGATATGGTTTGTTGATAAAAGCTAAGAATAATCAGCCCCAGAAAAATAACCCTCGTAATGAATAATAAATGGTTTGAAGCGTAATAGAAAAATGTATATCGACGGATATTTTACTTTTCCTCCTATAAAGTATTTAAATCAGGAAGAATTCCCTTAAGATGTGACCTTAGAAATAATATCATGAGGAGGAGATAGAGTTCCAAGTATAGAGGTTAAGAAAAATATTATCATTAAGGTTATGCATTCCGGCTTTTATCCAAGAAAAAAGGATTATAAAGTGATAGTGCTTTCGTTTTTCGAATAAGAACACCATTAATAAAAGCAAAAGCAAGCAATGGCAGAATTCCAATATGTTTTAAAAGAAGCATTTGTCCATAAGGTAAAACCCAACACTTCGCATAATCTTTTATATCTACAACGTATGAACAGGTACATCACCATCATCATGTAAGTATAGAATTAAAAGATGAATCAAAGAATAGCCATTTTACTATCCTTAATTCATCTTTCTTTTAATTTAGTCTCAATATAGGTGTTGCCTTAATAGAATAATTCTCCTATCAACTCCACAATAGTCTGTGGACGATTACTGCTGAAGCTAACGATGCCAAGCTTCAGGTAAGGCTAGTGCTAAGGGTATTAGCGGTAATTGATAAACAATACAAACCCTACTTAATGTTTTTCATGCAGTTTTTTCTCCTTCCCTTCTTGTTAGTCACATCGCCCTTGAACTATTAACTTTCCATATAACTATAAAGTGGGTTATAAGTTTAAGTTTTAATTATATGTAAAAAAGATGGCCTTCTCCAAGAAACGAAGATGGCCATTCAAATTAAAGAGGGGTCCCTTCGTATTCATTTAAATATATAAATATGTAGAAGATGTGTAGTTTTTTTATAATAACGTATATGAATGGTGAACCATCTTTCAAATGTGTATTCAAGGCTTATTTTTTGTCTTCCCTATACTGTCATTATTTGTTGAGATCTGCAAATGAATCAAGTTCACTTTCTCTCTTGCTTGTGACCCTAATTATTTAGATAGATTTAAAATTCTATTATGTTCATAGATAAATCGATTGATTACGACATAGTTTGATTTTGAAATAAAAATGTAACATCCTCAAGTCGATTCATGACGTATAATGAAAAAAATGTTGAGAGTGGGTCCCTTTCAACATTTTTTTCAAGGAGGAAGTACATTTGAAACGCAATTATGTATCAATTAGTTTAGCATCCCTTTTAATTTCTTCGGGGCTAATCATTCCATTTTCCGAAAGTCATGCATTAGCTTATGATGATTTGGATAAAAAGCAAAAAGATATTAGTAACAAACTATCCGAAAATCAATCTAAGTTGTCAGAAAATAAAAAAAATCGTTCCCAACTTGATTCAGATCAAGAAAAATTAACTGCTGAGTTAGAGAAAATCGACAATCAGATTATAACAACCAATACTTCAATTACAAATAGACAGAATGAAGTTAAACAAACGAAAACAAAAATTAAAAAACTAAAAAAGGAAATTAAAGAAATCAATAATCGAATCGAAATAAGAAAGAAACTGCTACAGGATCGGATTCGTTCATTACAGGAAAGTGGAGGAAATGTAAATTACATAGACGTTCTCCTAGGTGCTAAAAGTTTTTCTGACTTTATAAGTCGTGCTGTTGCGATCAATACTATTGTAGATGCTGATAAAGAAATTCTTAAAGCCTATAAGAAAGATTTAGAACTTGTTGAACAAAAAGAAAAAGAAATAAATAATAGTCTAGATAACTTAAATGCTGACCTTGCAGCGCTTGAATCATTAAACGCTAAATTAAAGAATCAGCAAGGAGAAAAAAGTAAATTATTGAAGCAAGTTAAAAAAGATCAAAAAGAAGCTGCTGATGAACTCGGTTCTCTTGAAAACGAAGCAGAAATTTTAAAAAGTCAGAATGAAGCCATTAAAGCAGAAGAAGCTTATAGAAAGCAAAAAGAGGAAGAAGCAAATAGAGTAGCAGAAGAAAAGAAAACCGAGAAAAAACCACAACCAAAAGAAAATAAGCAAGTTGTGGAAGAAAAGAAAACTGAGGATAAATCACAACAAAATACAACCCAAACTAATACCGCAACACCTTCTTCTAATGGGTCTGTTTCCCGGAAGACTGTGGAAAAAATTCAGAAATCTACTGATTCAAATACTTCAGGATTTATCAAGCCAGCGCCAGGAGTACTAACATCTAACTTTGGGGCTAGATGGGGAACAACACATTTTGGGGTAGATATTGCTCAGGCTGGGTCAGATGTTCCTATTTATGCTGCTGCTTCAGGTACTGTTTACAGTTCTCGATATTCATCCTCCTATGGGAATGTCATTTTTATCACCCATAATATTAATGGACAGACCTATCAAACTGTATATGCTCATATGTCTTCTAGAAAAGTTCAGACAGGTGATCGTGTAGAGCAAGGTCAGAGAATCGGAACAATGGGAAATACAGGGGAATCACAAGGCCAACATCTGCACTTTGAAATTCATAAAGGTCTTTGGAACGCAGCAAAGACTAACGCAGTTGACCCAACACCTTACATTCAATAGTTTTTCGAAGAAAGAGGCAGACACAATGGTAAATAACCTTTTGTATCAGCCTCTTTTTTAATCTGATGTTTTTTACTAACTTAATATTCTAATGTGATGATTGGAGCCCCCATCGTCACTTGTATAAGTCCATTTCCACGTGCTTCTCTAAGCCCTAATTGAAAATTCATCGTCTTTCCATGTGCTGCCTTAATACCTGTTCCCCATTTATTAGTATACCCAGATATAGAACGAAAGTTACTCTCTTTTAAGCCTTCCACTACTCCAGCATCTGCATCGCGGAAAATCTTTTTTTCTAAGTTTTCAAGTTTAATTGCTTTTTTAATTTTCCCCTTTACTGTTACGTATTGATTGTTTTGTTTATATTTAAATGGAACAATTATTACATTGGATTTATCTGAGAGTAATTGTCCTTTCCCCTCTACGCGATGAGAAAATGTCATTGTATAAGTTTCTTTAATTGGAATAATCGATATCGAAACCTTTTCATTTCGTTTATTGTTTTTGAAGGTCCCTGTAATTGTAGTATGATGTTCATCTTTTTCTGTTTCCCACGAAAAGATGTCTCCTTTTAACTTAACTTCTTGAATGTGTTTTTTAACAATATCCTTACTTACATTTCTCAATGTTTTTTTGGTATAGACACTCCAGTCGTTTATATCAATCTCGTTTTTCTTTGCTATTTCATTTAAATCGGTTAATATTTTGATTTCGGATGCTTCAACAGTATAAATGATTTGTTTAAAAATAATAATTGAAAAGAATATGATAGTGATCATTAATAAATTCTTCATTTTTCTCACTCCTCAATATTATGAAAGATTAGAAATTAAAAAATAGAGTGTTAACTTTATAAAATTGTTTATCAGTAATTCCTTCTTCTTCATGATTTCTACAAAAAATATCGCTAAGATAGGATTGTGAAAAATTTGGAGGTGGGAAAATGAAGAAGGTACTCATACAATTTTTTTTCATTTCTTTATTTGTATTCATCTTAGGTGCATGCTCCAACTTAAAGAGTGAAAGCGAAATGGATCATAGTAATATGAATACGGAAAATAAAGAGGAAAAACCGGCAGAAGACAAAGAAGTAAATATAAGACCGACATCAAACACAGAGAAAATAAATAAAAATGAATTTACGTTAACTGCCCAAGAAAGAAAGCATACGTTAACCGACAAGAAAAAAGTGACTGCTTGGACATTTAACGGTTCTGTTCCTGGCCCTGAAATACGGGTAAAAGAGGGAGAAAATGTGAAAATTAAACTGAAAAATGAATTGCCTGAACCTGTAACTATACATTGGCATGGTTTACCGGTACCTAATAATATGGATGGTATACCTGGAGTAACTATGAATGCTGTTCAACCAGGTAAAAGCTTCACTTATGAATTTAAAGCCACTGTACCGGGCACCTATTGGTACCACAGTCATCAAAATAGTGCAGATCAGGTAGACAAAGGGCTTTATGGATCACTTATCGTTGAGAAAAAAAATGATGAGAAATATAATAAAGACCTCACTCTCGTATTAGATGAATGGATGAGTTCCGATGGTTCTATGGACATGAAAGGTATGGATATGGGTTCTCAATCTAATCAGATGAGTGGTATGGACCATGGCGAAATGAACATGGATTCTGATGAGAGTGAAGGCTCAGATAATTCTACAGGTATGGAACATGATATGAGTATGTACGATATTTTCACCATTAATGGGAAAAGCGGTAAAGATATTTCATCTTTGACAGTGAAAAAAGGAGATAAAGTAAGACTTCGATTGATTAATGCAGGATTTATGTCGCACAAAATGCACTTGCATGGCCATGATTTTAAAGTGATCAGTACAGATGGCCAAGAAATTAATAATCCAGAAGTTATTAAAGATAAATTGTTATCTATTGCTCCTGGTGAACGCTATGATATTGTGTTTACAGCAAATAACCCTGGTAAATGGTACATTGAATGTCATGGAGAAATGAAAGGTACAAAAGGAATGAAGGCACTCATTCAATATAAAGGCTTCTCTGGGAAAGTCGTCGATCAACCAAATGAAAAAGAAACTTTACCAGTCATCGATTTCACTTCTTACGGCAAAAAGAAAAAAGAAGAGTTTACACTGGGTCAATCATATGATCTAGAATATACGATGGACCTGAACACGGTTTCTAAAGGAAATGAATTAAAGTATACGATTAATGGGAAAACATTCCCTGATACAGAAAATCTTAACGTGAAAAAAGGAGATTTAGTCAAAGTCAAAATGGTCAATAACTCAAAAAGTGATGATCATCCCATGCATTTACATGGCCACTTCTTTCAAGTGTTAAGTAAAAACGGTAAACCAGTTCAAGGTTCACCAATTATTAAAGATTCTATTAATTTAAAACCTGGTGAAGAATATGTAGTTGCATTTAAAGCAGGCAATCCTGGAAATTGGATGTTCCATTGTCATGATTTGCATCATGCATCGGCAGGTATGGTATCTGAAGTGAAATATGAAGGTTTTAAACCAAGCTTCACACCTAGCTCTGAAGCAAATAATAAACCAGAGTAACGTAGTATAATGAATTTAAGTTACCGCCCGTTTTACGGGCGGTTTTGTTTTTGCTCGAATGAAAAGACCGCCCCCAACTGAGACCATCAACGGAGCTGTACTTTCTTCATTTTTGGGGATGCTGCTATCTTTTTTTAATTAAAATCAAATATATGATGGCGAAGATCATTGGTACAAACATAAATATGCATATCCCAAAAAACGATTTCATCATGTCTTGATGGAAACCATTTGTGTTAAATACTGTACTTGATAGTGTAAGGCATCCAATACCGACTAGAATAAAAAACAAGGGTATGATGATGCTGGTCAGTTTTTTCATTCCTTTTCTTCACTCACTTTTTGGCCGATTGGAAAGCATAACTTGAAAGTTGTACCAATATTCTCAACACTATTTATTTCGATTCGGCCTCCTAATAATTCGACCAAATTTTTCACGATCGCCAGTCCTAAACCTGTGCCTCCTGTAGATCTCGATCTTGATTTTTCAACCCGATAAAAACGTTCAAAAATAAAAGGCAAATCATCTTTCGGAATCCCTATGCCCGAGTCTATTATAAAAATTTGAATGTCACGTTTTTGAGGTGCAATATATATATCAATTTTTGTATCTTGATTACTGTATCGGATAGCGTTTTCGATTAAATTTATGAATATTTGTTCCAACCTCCTTCCGTCTGAAAATAAAAATGGATTTCCAGTTTTGGTACTCAAATGAATATTAATTCCTTTTTCTTTTGCTTTTAGGTCAACCTTTTTAACAGAGCTTATTAAAACCTCTGAAATGTCTACCCATTCAAAATCTAAATCTAACTTGCC
The DNA here is from genome assembly GCF_001875785.1 of Bacillus sp. FMQ74. Classification (NCBI taxonomy): domain Bacteria; kingdom Bacillati; phylum Bacillota; class Bacilli; order Caryophanales; family Bacillaceae; genus Bacillus; species Bacillus sp. FMQ74. The sequence continues at coordinate 70,298 of NZ_MOEO01000013.1, forward strand.
TTCTTCCATTTTTGCCAGTTCGAATAAATCGTTAATAAGCTCTGCTAAACGTGTGGATTCATCATAGATAATCATCAAATATTGTTTTTTTTCTTCCTCACTGTCATAAAGCTCATCTTTTACAACCTTTGAATACCCCTTAATGTATGATATTGGTGTGCGCAATTCATGAGAAATGTTTGCAAAAAACTCTCTTCGATTGTTCCTATAATCCTCAAGCTCTCTTTCTAAATCCATGATAGCTGCAGCCAAACTTCCTACTTCATCTTTTGTAGGTACTACGAGCTTTGTTTTGAGTTTCCCTTTGGCTATTTCACGTGTAGCACGCTCCATCTTCAACAGAGGGGAGGAAAGTTTTTTGGAAATGAAAAATGTAAATCCAATTGCTATAAATAAAGATCCAATTACAGAAACCAAAAGCCAAATACGAACTTTAGCTATAGAGGTGTTCACATTGTCCATATTTGATACAACCACAAGTCCACCTTTGACTTCATTTCCAATTATGATTGGCTTACCTGACAGGAGAAATTTTTGATCTCCTCCTTTTTCGGAATATTCGATTCCAACTGTCTGTTTTTTAGAAATTGGCTGAAAGATATTATCTGATACTTGAGTACCTTCTTGAAATCCTAAGATGCCAGTGCTCTTTATTATTTTTCCCTTCATATTAAAAACGAAAAGATCTGCGTTAATTAATTCTGATGACATCTTAAACATGTGATAAGCAGCTTTATCATCCACATCTGAAATAGATGCCGAATATTTAGTCGCAAAATGATCGAGCTCTTCTTGCTTTTGATTTTTATAAAAAGATGTAAAGAGTTGATCAATCGTAAAAACTAATGGAAAAAAAACTACCAAAAATAAAACAATGATTATTCCACCGAGTTTAAAGGTAATGCTATTAATATTCATATTGATTGGTCCACATCTTTAAATTTATAACCTATTCCCCACACCGTTTGGATTGGATTATAGTCCGAACCAATGTCTCTAATCTTCAATCGAATGTTTTTTATATGTGTATCAATCGTTCTTGTGTCCCTGAAATCATCATATCCCCATAATATATCCAGAAGTACTTCTCGAGTAAATACTCTTTTAGGATTGAGCACCAATGTATGGAGTAATTTGTATTCCTTTGGAGTCAAGTCCAAAACCTTCCCTTCTATGGAGACTGAATGAGCTCCTTGATCAATCTGAAGATAACCATCTCCATATTTTATGATATTTCCATCATCACTCTCTTCTTTATTTAATACAGCTCTTCTTATTAAAGCATTTACTCGAGCGACAAGCTCCTCCGATTCAAAGGGTTTGATTAAATAATCGTCTGCGCCAATTTCCAGTCCATGAACTTTATCCTTTAATTCACTTCTAGCCGTCAGCATCAAGATTGGTGTAGAACTAACTTGTCGGATTTCTTTACATGCTTTCCATCCATCAATTCCAGGCATCATAATATCGAGAATAATTAAATCAAAAGAAGATGTTTTGACTTTCTTAATTGCTTCTTCTCCTTCACTTGCTTCTATAATATCGTAGTCTTCCAAATAAATTTTGAGCAGGTTCCTCATTTTCCATTCGTCGTCAACAATTAAAACTTTCTTCCTCATGTACTCCCTCCTAAACACAAAAATCAGCTAAATTTGGATTTCGCATATAATATTTCTGTATTTGATCATGTAAATAATAAAATATAAATGCTTCCACTTGTAAGCTGATCTATTGAAAAGAGCTTATCCTTTAAAGGAATAAGCTCTTTTCAAAATGAAAATCCTGTGATCTGTCCAAACCTTACTCAGCAGCTGAAAGTTCACTTTCTGTTACCCACTTATGATTTTTTACTTCTTTTCCGCCAGTTGTCGGCTTATAGTCAACCATATATACCGTTGTTTTTTCAGCAGTATCAATCTTAGCGGTTGCTCCTTTCATACCCTCCATATGATTTGCCTCCAAGGTCACTTCTGATCCCGGTTTGAAAGATTTATCACCAGCATCCTTTATGTCTTCTTGAACAACCCATTTATGGTTTTCGACTCTATTACCACCAGTTGTTGGTGTGTACGAAACAGCATACACAGTGGTATCATAAGCCCCTACGATTGTAGCTTTGGCCCCATTCATTCCTTTCATATGATTTGCATTTATAATTGCTTTGCTTCCTACTTTATAGGTTGGATTAGTTGCTTCTTTCATGCCTTTAGGAACTTCTCCACTCATGTCCATTTCACTATGATCCATACCTTGCATTTCTTCATTGTTTTCTTTTTTCTGATTAGCATTATCATTATTTGCGTTTGCACAAGCTCCTAGTATTAAGGAAAGAGATGCGAATAATGATACAATCACTAGACTTTTCTTGCGTTTTTTCATGTAAATATAATCCTCCTTAGGCGTTTGTAATTAACAACATCATATTACGAAAATGTGCAGAAATTGTGGAGATGATCATCAATTTTATAAAAGATCTCTTGTCTTGCTGTATTTATAAAATATTTTGCGCATTTACTATTTAAAATACTCCTATCCTAATGAAAAAAACATTGATCGGCAACTTAATTAATCTTGGTACTTGTTACTTTTATTATACCCCATGATGAATTCTCAACTGAAACGTTTAAACATCTTACTTACGGGAACTATAATTAATAATTATTAAAATGAAAGGGGCTTATTAAAATGCACGAAAAATATCAAGAATGTATTCAAGAATGTTTACATTGTATGCAGATCTGTAACCATTGTTATGATGCCTGTTTAAAAGAAGAGAACGTAAAAATGATGGCCGACTGTATTCGATTGGACCGTGAATGTGCGGACATCTGTGGTTTTGCCGCAAAAGCGATGGCTAGTAATAGCCCATTTGCTCCAGAAATTTGTCAGTTATGTGCGTCTATTTGTGAAGCATGCGGAAATGAATGTAAAAAACATAACGCAGCACACTGTCAAGAATGCGCCGAAGTTTGCTTTAAATGTGCAGAATTATGCAGAAAAATGGCTAGTTAAAAAATCATCAAAAAGGCAGTGGTCTATCGTATAGATCGGCTGCCTTCATTTTTTGCTTACTTGGTTCACATTAACTTAGCTTAAGGAACCCAATGCCTATGGTGATTTAATCCGTAAAATATTTCATAATCTTTAAGAAAAGAATGGGCATTCATTACAACCGATACCAAACCTAAATGCCATTGTTCCACCGGCGAGTATCGGATTCAAGAGTCCAAATGCAGCACTAGGAATTAAGACAAGGTTATAGGTAAATGCCCAGGAATAAATTTTGATGTATCTTGCGCATTGTTGGTTTGGAAAGTTGGTTAGTATTACATCCTTTTGTCTTCATTACTTAAGCACAACAACGAATTAGCTTATTAATTGACCTTTGCCTATTCGTTTGAAAAATTTATAGAATGTCTCTCGTTTTTTACCCTTTTGTGAATATACGGTGATTATTTTTTCTACTTTTTCGTACACTTCTTCTGGTGTAAGATTCTCAAACAGCAAGGAACCAACCTCAGCGTCTTTCCCTTTTGCTTTTCCACCAACATATAAATTGTAATGATCTCTTATTTTCATAATGCCTATGTCACTTACCCTTGGTTCACCACAGCCGATCGGGCAACCTGTATAAGATACCTTTAAGGTAAATGGTACTGGTTTTCCGGCTATTCGGCGATTTAACTCTTTTGCCACCGGCATTCCTTCCTCTTCTTCTCCTTTGCAAAAATTACAGGTACGCAGACTTTTCACAACATTTCCAACCGGATAACAATACAATCCTACTTCCTTAAATTTTTCTTTTACTAATTCCACTTTACTTTCAGGCACCTCAATATAAAGTTGTTGGAATGTAGTCAACTCCAGTTCATCACTATCATTCATGTACTCTACAATTGCAGATAATTGTTTGGCATTTAGTTTAGCACCGAAGGATATCCCACCGTTGACAGCGAGTTTCGCAATTTTTTCTATTTGATCCAAACATCCCCACTCCCTACTATTCATTTTAATTACTTTACCCCGGTAAGGTATTATTGATAGTTGAAAACTTACTCCAACTGATATTTCAATGTTAATTATCTATATATAATATTTTTTTATTTCATCTATATTCTGTTCAAACCCAATCAAAGCTTTTGTTTTTCTGACCAATCCCAAAAAGGATTTGTTTTTAAACACAAATGTTGGAACAATTCTTGTGCCAGTAATTCTGAATAAATCTTCTTCTTTAGAAGGCTGTCTCGTTAAATCATACTCAATATAAGGTACATTATTTTTGGATAGAAATTCTTTTGCTGCCTGACAATCTGAACAGGTAGGTCTTGTATAAAGCTCAAGTTGAACATTTGTCATAACAATCACCTTTCACTTTTATGTTAAGATTTTTATGTGAAATGACACATTATTCTTTAACTTCTATAACAAATGGATAGACATTGACTCGCTCTCCAAACTTAAATTCAGCCCAAATCTTATACACACCTGGCTTATTAAATTGAGTTTTAAATACGGTCTTATCATCTGCTACGGGGTGAACATGGATGTATTTCTCCCCATCTTCATCTAAGATTACAACATGACCTAAAGCTCCCAAATATGGATCGGGTTTAGCATCTTTCACATTAAAATTTAAGGTAATCTCTTTATTTGCTTCAAATGATTGACTGATTAATTCAACAGTTTGACCATTAATTGTCTTTGTTAATTCCAAATCCATATCAAGATCGTTTCTATTGTGTTTCTGATGAATTTTTCCGACGTTTATCTTAATAGGGTTTACTGTATAATTTAATCCCTTTGGTTTAATATCAACGAATATTTTATAAGCATTATCTGGTAAATTGTGCTTCAGTGAATATAGCCCATTGTTCTTTTTCTCCGGGTGAAGATGATAATATTTTTTTAAGTCTGAGCTAACAACAATTAAATGCATTTGTTTTTCATGTGAGACTTCCAGTTCCGGCACATGTTTATTTTTATCTTTTAACTCAATTGTAATTTCTCCATTCGCATAAGATACCTTTGGCGTAACATCGCTGGCTTTGTTTGTGCTATGGTCCTCATGCGCTTGATGCCCCTCTTGATTATCCATTTTCTCCTGATCATGATCAGCATGCTTTGTTTGTTCATTGGTTTTTGGATTTACCGTAGCATATAGACTGTAACCTGCGATGACTAACCCTAGATATACTATAGCTGAGACTGCCCAAATCAATATACCTCGTTTCATAAGCCCCCATCCTTTCTACATTTAAGCCTTTAACTTAATTCTCTGTAGTCGTAAAGCGTTGAGAACTACCGATACGGAGCTAAAAGCCATCGCTGCCCCGGCTAACCAAGGAGCTAAGAAACCTGCAGCTGCAATAGGAATTCCTATACAGTTGTAGGCAAGTGCCCAGAAAAGGTTTTGCTTAATGTTTGTTATCGTTTTCTTACTCATAAAAATTGCGTCTGCTATACTAGTTAAATCACCTCTGATAAGGGTAAGATCAGCAGCTTCCATTGCCACGTCGGTTCCTGTGCCAATTGCCATCCCAATATCAGCTGTCGCAAGCGCCGGAGCGTCATTAATGCCGTCCCCTACCATCGCCACTTTTTTACCGGACTGCTGAAGCTTTTTCACTTCTTCAGCCTTGCCTTCCGGTAAGACCTCTGCAATAACTTTCTTAATTCCAACCTGATCCGCAATCGCTTGTGCCGTTTGGGTATTATCGCCTGTAATCATCACTACGTCTAAGCCCATGCTGTACAAACGGGAAATGGCTTCTTTGGATGTTTCCTTGATTGTATCTGCTACAGCAACAATTCCTGCATAACGACCCTCGATAGCGACTAACATGGCTGTTTTACCTTGCTTTTCTAATCTCTCCATTTTGGCTAACTCGTCTTGTATGATGATATTATGTTTAGCCATTAGTCTGCGTGTACCAATGAATAATTGTTTTCCATTCACCGTTGATTGGATTCCGAATCCCGGAACGGCTTCAAATGTTTCAGATGATCCTAGCTCAATTCCCGTTTCCCTTATACCTTCAACAATCGCTTCGGCAAGTGGATGTTCTGAGTTTTTCTCCGCCGTACCAACAAGGGTAAGAAATTCACTTTCTTCAATACCTTCTGCTAAAATAATGTCGGTTAAAGATGGTTTCCCATTTGTAACCGTACCTGTTTTATCAAGAATAATCGTATCTAAGCGATGAGTGGTCTCCAGATGCTCTCCACCTTTAAATAAAATCCCAAATTCGGCTGCACGGCCTGAACCAGCCATAATCGAAGTTGGGGTAGCAAGACCAAGTGCACAAGGGCAAGCAATAACCAATACAGCAATAAATTTCTCAAGAGCTTCTGCAAATTCGCCGGGACTTACAACAAAATACCATATAAGGAAAGTAACCACTGCAATTCCGACAACGATCGGAACAAATATTCCTGAAATTACATCGGCTAAACGTTGGATTGGTGCTTTTGAACCTTGAGCTTCTTCCACTACCTTAATAATTTGAGCCAAGGCTGTATCTTTACCGACTTTTGTTGCTTTAATTTTCAGGAAACCATTCTTATTAATGGTCGAGCCAATAACGGTATCTCCCACATTTTTATCAATTGGAATACTTTCACCTGTTAACATCGATTCGTCAACAGCTGACTGACCTTCAACAATCTCACCATCAACCGGTATTTTCTCACCTGGTTTTACATAAACAATATCTCCTTCTAAAACTTCTTCAATTGGGATCATGATCTCTTTATCATCACGAACGACTGTTGCATTTTTAGCCTGTAATCCCATTAGCTTCTTAATTGCTTCAGAAGAGCGTCCTTTCGCTTTTGCTTCAAATAGTTTGCCTAATAGAATTAGTGTAATAAGAACTGCGCTTGTTTCATAATAGAGTTCAATCATATGTGCGCCGGATCCAATTGACATTAGACTTAAATATAGACTATAGAAATAGGCAGCTGATGTACCAAGTGCCACAAGCACATCCATATTTGCACTCTTATTTCTTAATGCTTTAAAAGCCCCTACATAAAACTGTTTACCGACAATAAATTGCACTGGAGTTGCAAGAGCAAATTGAACCCAAGGATTCATAAACATATCTGGCAGCCAAATAGCGCGTGTAAATTCAAAGTGACTCACCATGGCCCACAATAATGGAAATGACAAGATAAGAGAGAAAATAAACTTTCCTTGTTGCTTTTCTATTTCTTTTTGTCGATGGTCAATTTGTTGCTCAGTATTTTCTTTTTTTTGTTCGAGAGTATATCCTAGCTTTTTTATAGCCTCTTTTATTTCAGGAACGGAGGCCTGTTCTGGATTATATTCTACAAGAACTGTTTCTAATGCAAAGTTAACAGTTGCTTTATCAATTCCATCTAATTTGTTTAATTTTTTTTCAATTTTACTTGCACAAGCTGCACAGGTCATTCCCGTAATATCAAATTCCACTTTTTCCTTTACAACATCATAGCCTAAATCTTGAATTTTCTTTTGAAACTCCTGTTCTGTTACCACTTCAGGATCATATTTTATACTGGACTTTTCCAGCGCCAAATTAACATTAGCTTCTTTTACCCCATTTATTTTTTTGATGCCTTTTTCAATTCTTGTGGCGCAAGCCGCACATGTCATTCCAGTAATTTGAAAATTTGTTTCTTTTATTTCTTTGTTCATATTGAAGCACCTCACTTATACTGGATGGGGGTATATTTCATTGATAAAGATAACGTGCATTTTAAAGCACGTTATCTATTTTTACTATTCAACCTCATATCCTTGATCATCAATAGTTTCTTTGATCTCACTTAAGGATACTTCAGAAGGGTTAAATTCTACGTCTACATTTCCTGCTTCTAAATGGACTTTTACTGATTTAATACCTTGTAATTCACCTACGCTTCTTTCAATAGAATTAACACAATGACCACAAGACATTCCTTTAACATTCAAAGTGATTTTATCCATCAAATAAACACTCCCATTTATTTTTTCATTAATTTTTCTATTGTTAAAAGAAATTCATCTAATACTTCTGTATCTCCCTCGTTAATCCGTTCCATTACACAAGATTTTAAATGCCCTTCCAGAAGAATTTTGGCTACACTATTTAAAGCCGACTGTGAAGCTGCAATTTGGGTAATAACATCATCACAATAAGTATCTTTCTCGATTAACCCTTTTATTCCTCGTATTTGACCTTCGATTCGATTCAAACGACTAACCAAATTTTTTTTCACTATATCGGAATGATGGCTTTTTCTTTCTTCAGTAAAGTGACAATTTTCATTGGCGATTTCAGACATTTTATCACCTCCACAATCAATATACTATACCCCCCTATGGTATGTAAAGGTTTTTTGGAAATTTTTCCGCCCATTTTTTTTCACCCATTTTATAAAACTCCCGGTTCAGTGTATAATCCTCAACATGATCGAGGGTCTGCTGGTGATTTACCTTAAACTTTCTTTGAGCAATCCCAACCCATTCTTTATCACTTTTAGGGGTCCTACCAACAAAACGCGGAAAACATACGCTAAGCAAATTGCGACATGAAGAAAGCCGGTTTTTCCTACGCTAAGGAATCATCGGCTTTTAGTATTATTGAATAAGAGGTCGTAATGAATGTAGACTTGCTACTTTACTTGCATCAAAGTTGTATTCACCAAGAAAATTAATGTGTTCCCATCCTAACGGAGAGACATGTTTAAGTAAATCTTCTCTCAAACTCCCCTTTTCCTTCAATAATTTTGTTGCTTCTGTAAGATAAACAGTATTCCATACGCTAATAGCGTTTATTAGAATATTTAAAGCGCACTTGCACGTTGTAGTTGGTCTTGTATTCCTCGTTCTCGTAACTCACCTCGTTTTCCAAAGAATAAGGCTCTTGCTAACCCATTCATGGCTTCCCCCTTATTTAGTCCTCGCTGAATTCGACGGCGTAGTGTTTCGTTAGATATGTAATCCAAAATAAAAATGGTCTTTTCGATTCTCCCCATTTCTCGCAAAGTAATTGCAAGTTTATTTTGTCTCGCATATGACCCTAATTTCCCCATAATAAGTGAACCAGACACTTTTCCTTCTCGAATAGAATGAGCTACACGCAATACGTCATCAAAATTCTCTTGAATAATTTTAGTATTAATACGACCACGGAGTATATTTTCTAGTTTTGGGAATTCATTCGGCATTTGGATGGTGAAAAGCTTAGAGTCAGCTAAATCACGTAGCCTTGGTGCAAAACGAAATCCTAGTAAATGACTCAATCCAAATACTGAGTCGGCGTAGCCAGCTGTATCTGTAAAATGCTCTTCAATATTTAAATCTGTCTCATGATGAAGTAATCCATCGATAACGTGTACAGCATCACGAGCATTGGTATTAATGACTTTCGTATAAAAACTTGAAAATTGATCACTGGTAAATCGATCCCCTTTTCCAGACCCATAGTGTGGATTGGCATCGGCATGTAACGATGAAACACCAACCTGTACGCGCATTCCATCAGAGGAAGAGGTACTTCCATCTCCCCAATAGGAAGCTAGTTTAAGCTTATGTTGAAAATTTACTAATGTCACTTGTGCACGACTTATAGCATCATCGAATAAACGCCATTGCGCTGCATTAGCCATTTGATGATAGGTAACTCCTGGTGTCGCTTCTGCCATTTTAGTAAGTCCTATGTTAGTTCCCATCGCCATGAGAGCAGCCATGAGAACTACTTTTTCCTCTCCCTTTGGTGGGCGATTGGTTGATGCATGTATCAACATTTCATCAAATCCTGTCCAGTGTGCTAACTCCATTAAAAGATCAGTGAGCTTTATTCTTGGCAACATATTATATAAAGACAGGCTAAAAGCTCTCGCTTCTTCGGGTGTATTCTTCTCCAAACGGTCCACTCGGATCTTAGCCTTTTCGATATTTACTCCTTCAAGAGAATCAAGATTATTTGAAACCCATGTAAGGCGTTGAGCTAGTGACTTTCTTCTTTCCTCAAGATATTCATCTGCCGATGAACGAACGGCTAGTTTAGTTTCCGTAAGACGAGTTGTTGTCCAATCTTCTTTAGGAACAAGATACTCTTCAAAATCTTTATGAAGTCTACTACCGACTACGGATATGTCGCCTGAACGAATATGATTTTTCAACTCTGTTAGTGCAGCCATCTCCTAATAGTGCCGGTTAATTATTCCATCATCACCATAAACATACTTATTCCAACGTTTGGGAATAAAATCTACCGGGGCATCATTTGGAATTTTTCTTTTACTAGATTCATTTATTTCATTTAGCGTTTTTAGGGCTTGTAATAATGGTTCTGTACCTTGTGTAGAACGAAATTCAAGAGATTTAAGAAAAGTAGGAGTATATTTTCTTAGATAAGAAAACCGATTTTCTAACAAATCTAGATAATCGTAATCCATCGGTCGGGCTAATTTTTGGGCTTCTTCAACGGAAGAAACAATTTTATCCCATGGCATAATCATTTCAATAGCATTAAATGGATCGAGCCCTTCATTTCGTGCTTGAATAAGTGCAGCTCCAATATCTGCAAAATGCACGACTTTTTCATTCACTGCTTTTCCATTTTCTTTTTGCATTTCCTCTTGTGTTTTACGACCCTTTGATTGTAAAATCATCATTTGTCGATCATGAATTTCAATTGCTTGGTCAATTAGATCTTGGCTTAGTGTTACTAGATAGGCAACAAGAATTGCATATTTCTTCATTTCTTTAAATCTTCGAAATGAGTGTGGCTCATACCGTGCTCCAATACGAGATAATTGAAGTAACCGATTGGGATGGATTTGTTCTGTATTTATTTCTAATTTTAATTCTCGAATATATTCTAAGCGCTTTATTACTTTTAAAAAGGCTTCAGGTGAAGATTGGCCGGGAAGCTCCCTCAGCCATGCTAAAGGGGTTTTTCTATTGTCTACAAATGGATCTATAAGTTTATCTAACTTTTGTTTTTGCCATTTGGAAAGAGTACAAGTTAATGATTTAAAAATCCTTTCCTCTGCTCGTTGACGAGTTTCCCAAACAAGCCTTTCTATAGTAGTCATGCCAGGGAGAATAATTTTCTGATTACGTAGTTCTTCTTGTGCTGTACGAAGAAGATACATTGAATTTCCATTTTGAAGGGCATGATTCAAAAGAAAATGAGCTGCCTTGCGATAGTTCCCTAAGGAGAAATTTTGATAACCATAAACTTGACGGATTTCTTCCATATGCTCATGTTTAGTTGGCTCTCGTTGGGCATATAAAGAAAATGAATGAGGATTAACATCAATTTGGCTAGCTATGTATTCTATTATGTAATCTGGAATAGGTCCAACGTCTGAAAGGGACCATCCAGGATAGCATAGAACACATAATTGAATAGCAAAGCCTAATCGATTATGATCTCTTCTGTGTCGTTTTATAATTTCAAGATCATATTGTGAAAAAGTATAATAAGTTTCTAGTTCACTTTCACTCATATCAGCTGGAATTCGTATAAATTCCGTTCTTTGATCTTCTGTTAGTAATTCTTTCCCTCTCATGCTACAACTCCTTGCTAGATATCTTTTTCTTTTCTAGATAACGATATAAGGTTGTCGCTCCAATCCCTGTTGCCGTCTTAATTTGAGATAATGAGTAATCTTTGCTTTCATACATTTTTATAGCAAGTTCTATTTTCTTTAAATCAACCTTCGGTCTACCTCCGTTTCTTCCCCTAGCTCTAGCAGCCGTCAATCCATCCTTCGTTCGTTCACTAATAATATCTCGTTCTAATTCTGCTATACTGGCTAACATTCTGAAAAAGAATCGTCCCATAGCAGTTGTGGTATCGATCTTGTCTTGTATGGAAACAAAATGAATTTCCTTTGATTCGAAATATTCCATAAGCTCAATTAAATGTTTGGTACTACGACTAATACGATCTAATTTATAAACAATGACCGTATCACCTTTACGTAAAACTTTAAGCAGTTCATCTAATTGAGGTCGATTTTTCATTTTTCCTGATTCTTTTTCTTCAAAAATCTGATCCACTCCGTAGTGAGCTAATGCATCGAGTTGTAATGATAATGATTGATCTTGTGTACTTACGCGTGCATATCCAAATTTCAACACAAATCTCTCCTTTTCTAAAATGTTAACTATACCAAAAAGGGGTTTTAAATAGATATATTGGTCTTTTGATTTTGGTTATATTTTTGGTTATCTATTTAGGTAGTTTTTAAGGTTTTTAGAGAAATTCTCTATTCATAACCAAAAACGGTCGTTTATGAAATACTAAGACTAATACGTACAATAGATTTGTTTCTTTTGCTTTTCAAT
>NZ_MOEO01000014.1:0-70803 GCF_001875785.1 Bacillus sp. FMQ74
AGTTGGTACTTATGTTTCTGAAACAGCCAATCATGAGTTAAAAGTTGAAAAAATGACTAAAGCCACATATGGAAAATATATGGGCTTAAAAGAAGGCGACTTAATACTCGAGGTAAGTGGGAAGAAACCTACAAGCGAGAATATTAAAAGAAATTATTTAGCAAAAGCTGAACATTTAAAAGTTAAAAGGGATAATCATGAAATTCAATTACATAATACGGAGTATATCTCTTTAAATAATTCTTATAGCTTTTTCATTTATATTATCCCTTGTATATTTTTTGCTTTGAGTCTGTTATGTGCATTTTATATTTATAGGGTCAATCGAGTAAAAAATACGTACTCGGCTTATATTTTGATTAATTTTTTGCTGTTTATATCTATAGCATATTTAAGTGCTGGAGGCGTAACTAGAGGATATGAAATAAATAGATATATTAATCTTTTTACCTTTTTAAATGTACCTGTCTTGTATTTGCATTTTCTATATCAATATTTCAAAGAATTAAGCATCAAATTTTCATCACGTTATATCGTGAATATTTTATACACGTTGCCAATTATCAATGTAATAATAGAGTTCGTCCAGAAATACCTTCCTTCGGGGATTATTACGAATATTAGTAATATTAATTTAGTAACATTCTTAATAGAGATTACAGTTGTTTATTTTTGCATTATCTATTATGGGATAATTTATAGAAAAAAGGATCATTATTATTTGTTGAAGGTATTATTGATTTCAAATACGGTAGCTTTCTTTCCTTTTACGGTCTTATATATCATGCCGGAAGTTTTATTTGGGCAATATATTTATTCAGCAATAGTGACTGCGCCATTCTTAATAATTATCCCATTAGCATTGGTTTATCAATTCATTGTAAATAAAATTTATGATATAGACTTTATACTAGGCAGAATTAGATATTATAGTTTATTATCCATCATACCAACAATAGGCATAGTATGGTTGTCAATAATATTTGATAGCAAAAGAGCGGATTTTAATATCATCTTAATTACGTTATGTACGTTCATAATTTTTCTGTCTGTCTTTTATATTAAAGAATTACTGGACTATAAATTTCGGTTAAAACGATTTTCGGAAAAATATAATTATCAAGACAGTATATTTAAATATACGCAACTAATTAAAGGTGTATCAGCTTTAGATCAAGTATTTAAGAACTTAAAAACAACAATACTAGAAGTTCTACCCGTAAGTAAAGCCTACATCTTTGAAGTTGGTGCTGATAGAGAAATCATATACTTTGATAAACAGAGTGTTGAACCCAACTGGAGGCTATATAAAACAGAATTTGAAAAGGTCACTAAAGAAATAGGGAAGATTATTGAGATTAACCAAGGCTTTTTGATCAAAGTAGGGGAAAAAGGTACGAGTTCTTATGTGTTGCTTTGTTTATCTAGCATCAATACACCAAGGTTGACAAGAGATGAAATTTCATGGCTGAAAACATTATCGTTTTATACTAGTGTATCCATGGAAAATGTTGTACAAATTGAAGAACTCATGGATCATTTACAAGCTTTAAAAAGGGAAGATGCTAACCCCGTATGGCTCAAAAAACTCATGTACACCATTGAAGAAAAACAACGCTCCGATCTCGCCCGCGATCTCCACGATTCGGTTCTTCAGGACTTGATTTCCTTAAAACGCCAGTGTGAGCTGTTTTTGGGTGATTTTAAGAAGGATGACAATCCGTGCCGTGAAGAGGTACAGGACAAGCTTGTACAGATGAATGAGCAGATGTCTGATGTGATTTCGATGACGAGGGAGACGTGTCATGAGCTGCGGCCGCAGCTTCTGTATGATCTTGGATTGGTGAAGGCACTGTCGAAGCTGGTGGCGCAGCAGCAGGAGCGGGTTCCGTTTCATATCCGTTTAAATACCGGCAGATTTACGGCTTCCCTTGATCTGGATTCGCAGCTGAATTTATACCGGATCATTCAAGAGTTTCTGTCTAATGCGGTTAAGCACTCTCAAGCCACAGATGTGCTGATTATGCTCATTAGTATACAAAACAAAATCGTTCTTCATTATGAGGACGATGGCGTAGGGTTTGATCAGGAAAAGAATACTGAGCATTCCATGAGCATGGGGCTTTCTGGCATTAAGGAGAGAGTCAGGGCTTTAGATGGGCGCCTTCGGATTGAAACAAGTGAAGGAAAGGGCTTTAAGGCTGATATTGAAATCGAATTGTAATGGATTTATAACGGAAACGACTTGGCACAGGCCAAGTCTTTTTTATAAAATGGAAAAGAGTGAGTAAAAGGGAGGAAAACATGAAAAAGATACTAGTGATTGATGACCATCCGGCTGTCATGGAAGGCACCAAGACAATTTTGGAAACGGATTCGAATTTGTCTGTTGATTGTCTCAGTCCTGAACCGAGCGAACAGTTTATCAAGCAGCATGATTTCTCGTCATACGATCTCATTTTAATGGATCTGAATCTAGGCGGCGAGGTCAATGGGATGGAGCTTTCTAAACAGATTTTACAAGAGAATCCTCATTGTAAAATTATCGTGTATACCGGTTATGAGGTCGAGGATTATTTTGAGGAAGCGATTCGTGCGGGTCTGCACGGTGCCATCAGCAAAACGGAATCTAAAGAAAAGATCACCCAATACATATACCACGTACTCAACGGAGAAATTTTAGTCGATTTTGCTTACTTTAAACAGCTGATGACTCAGCAAAAAACAAAGCCGGCTCCTTCCTCTCAAAAAGAACAAGATGTGCTCACACCTAGAGAATGCCTGATTCTGCAAGAAGTTGAAAAAGGATTTACAAACCAAGAAATCGCAGATGCCCTTCACTTAAGCAAGCGGTCCATTGAATACAGCCTGACATCGATTTTCAATAAGCTGAATGTCGGTTCCCGGACGGAAGCGGTTTTGATTGCGAAATCAGACGGTGTACTTTAAATGTGTTGGGGGTGTAGATGATGGATACGAAGCATACATTGCTTGAAGCGCTTGGTATTGAGATTGTTGAAAACACAGCGGAACGATGCGTTGCGGTCATGCCGGTGGATCATCGGACGGTACAGCCGTTCGGATATTTGCATGGAGGCGCTTCAGTAGCCCTGGCGGAAACCGCGGCGAGCGCAGGTGCACAGAACCTGATTGATCATACAACGCAAGCTTGTGTTGGTTTGGAGATTAACGCCAACCATTTAAAATCCGTAAAGGAAGGAACGGTAAAGGCGGTAGCCGAGCCCGTTCATATAGGCAGAACGACGATTGTCTATCATATTCACATATATGACGAGCAAGAGAGGCTGATCTGTATATCCAGATGCACGCTGGCTGTCATCAAGAAATAAAAAAACAGCCGGAACTCTGCCTGTCCGGCTGCTTATTTTTATAAATAAGAATCCTTTTTTCGTTTAATCACAAAGTTTCTGATTCCGTTATAGTCATCCTGTACACTTCTCTCATCAAGCTTGACGCCGGAGTTATACGCAGCACGGCAGATCAAGTGTCCGCCGATAGGCGACGTAATAAAGATAAAGAGAATCCCAAGCAGGATTTTTGCGGAGAGTTCCCCTGACACAAACCACAAATAGAAGAAGACACCGAGCAGAATCATATTGACACCCAATGTTGAACCTTTAGAAGCAGCATGAGAGCGTGTAAACACATCAGGAAGGCGAAGTACTCCGAATGATGCAATGAGGCATACAAGAGCGCCAAGCAAAATGAATACAGCCACAACGACCTTAGCGGTTTCGATCATTTTCGATAATCTCTCCTTTCTCCAGGAACTTGGAAAATGCGATTGTTCCGATAAACGATAAAATCCCCAGCAGCAAAATAATATCCAAAAACGCACTTGTTTTCAGCAAAATGGAGACAAGCGCCGTGATCGCGATCAGATTGATGCCGATAGCATCCAGAGCCACGACCCGGTCGGGCACAGTCGGCCCTTTAATGACACGAATGACATACAAAAAGGTAGACACTGCCATAATGCCGAGCGCGATTTGCAGGATCAGCGTAAACATCAGCGGCTCACCTCCTGTATGGCTTTTTCAAAAGACTCCCGAATATCAAAAATCGCTTTTTCCGCATCCTCGATATCCATTGCATGAATATAAAGTATTGTTCTGTCATCAGAAATATCCATCACCAAGGTTCCCGGTGTCAATGTAATGAGCAGGGAAAGCAGGGTGATTTCCCAATCTTTCGTCAGTTCAGTTTTAAAAGCAAAAATGCCCGGTCTGATATTCATTTTTGGTGATAAAACGGATTTCATCACGCTGACATTGGCAAGGTACAGTTCCTTTATAAAAATGAAACAGAGCTTGATGATAGAAAACATTTTCCATAGGTAAAACTGGCGAGTGAAAAAGCGCCGGAAGAAAAAGAGTGAGAGCATTCCCAGAATATAGCCTGTAATGAATCCTGCGGCGCTTGGACTGTTGCTTAAGAACATCCAGCAAAAAGCGAGAAACACATTTAATAAAATTTGAAATGCCATGCGATCTACTCCTTCAGAACAGCTTCAATATATTTTTCCGGATTCAGCAGCGTCTCGGCCGCTTGATCAACGTAAGGCGACACCCATTCTGTACCCAATCCGAAGAGAAGAGACAGCAAGAGAAAAATAGCTGCCGGATAAAGAAGTCCTTTAGCTGTTCGATGATTTGGTTTTGGCGTTTCTTTTTCTTCGCCCCAAAACGCATGTATAAAGATCCGCAGCACAGAGTACAGGACAAGCAGACTCGAAAGCAGAATCAGCATGGAAATCGTAAATTCACCTTCTGCGAAGCCGCCCTCCGCGATTTTAAATTTGCCGACAAATCCGCTTAGTGGCGGAATGCCTGCAAGAGAAATAGCGGAAATGAAAAACATCCATCCAAGAACAGGATAGCGTTTGATCAGTCCGCCCATTTTATGAAGGCTCGCAGTTCCAGTCAATGCAATCAGCGTGCCCGCCAGCATAAACAAAGCGCCCTTAATCAGCATATCGTGAATCAGATAGTAAATGGCGCCTTGAATGGATGCGGGAGTGTGTACTGCGACACCAAACAAAATCACGCCGACAGCGGTAATAATGTTATAGATCACAATTTTCATGACATTTGAATAAGCGAGTGAACCGATTACACCGAAAATCACAGTCAGCGCCGCAAGCCAAATCATCAGCTGATGGGTAAAGGCTGTATCGTGAATAAAAATCAATGTGAAAACCCTCGTAATCGCATATAACCCGACTTTTGTCAGCAAAGCGCCGAACAATGCGGAGATTGCAGCCGGAGGCGCGTAATAAGAGCCTGGAAGCCAAAAGTAGAGGGGGAAGATTCCGCCCTTCATGCCAAATACCAAAAGCAGCAGGACACCAATCACAGTGATCAGCCCGGTTTGTCCTGATTCGCTGATTTTTACGCTAAGATCCGCCATGTTTAACGTACCTGTTACCGCGTATAAAAACCCGACACCTATGACGAACAGGGCAGACGATACGATATTAAACACAATATATTTAAGGGATTCCCGCAGCTGAATTTTTGTGCCGCCTAATACAATCAGCATATAGGAAGCAATAAGCAGAAGCTCAAAAAATACGTACATATTAAATAAATCGCCTGTTAAAAACGCCCCGCTGACGCCGGCAAGCAAGAACTGCACGCCGGAGTAATAAAAGGAACGCTCACGTTTTTCACCGACGGAACGGAAGGAATAAAGCCCAACCAATAAACCGACGACCGCTGTTGTGAGAACGAGCAGGCTGGCGAATTGGTCTGCGACGAGCACAATGCCGTACGGCGCTTTCCAGCCGCCTAAGCTAAGTGTTTGGATACCTTTTGTGAAGACAGTCTGTACGAGTATGCCGCTGATCACAATCCCGATAGCCGATGCCGCAGTGCTGAAGATCCGCATGAGCATAAGATTCTTCGTCATGAAAATCAGCAGAATGGCCGACAGAAGCGGGATCAGGATTGGCAAAATAACAAAATTATTCATGTTGATCATTTCCCCTCATTTGATCCATATCGTCCGATTTCAGTTCCTGATAAGCGCGAAAGGCCATGACCAGGATGAATGATGTAACGCCAAATGAAATGACAATTGCCGTCAAAATCAAGGCTTGCGGAAGCGGATCGACAAATGATTTGGCATGCTCGCTCAATATCGGAGCGGCGCCTTTCTTTAATCCTCCCATAGTCAAAAGCATTAAATGAACGCCATGGCTTAACAGTGCTGTTCCGATAATGACGCGAAGCAGGCTTTTAGACAGCAGCAAATACGTAGCAGCCATAAAAATAATACCGGCTAATACAGCCATTAAGATTTCCATTATTCTTCCTCTCCAATCGTTTGAATAATGGTCATCGTAATGCCTACGACAACAAGATAAACGCCTAAATCAAATATCGTCGCCGTGGCGAGCTCCGTTTTCCCAAGGATCGGCAGTTGAAAGTATCCGAATGTATGGGTTAAAAAAGGAGCCCCGAAGACAAAGGAGCCAACGCCTGTTAATACAGCGAGCAGAAGGCCGGTTCCCGCGACATAAATGAAATTAACCGGCAAAAGGGAGCGCACGGTTTTTAAATCATATGCCAGGAGCAATAGAACGATGGAAGAGGACGTGATCAGTCCGCCGACAAAGCCACCTCCGGGCGCGTTATGCCCTGATAAAAATAAATAGAAAGAGAAAAGCAAAATGATAAAGGATACAAGTTTTGTCGCGGTCTGAAGAATTAAGTCATTTGTTTTTTGTTCATTCACCGCTTTTCCCCTCCTCTTTTACTTTTGTTTTAATCATGCTGTAAATGCCGAGAGCGGCAATCGTTAATACCGTAATTTCAAACATTGTATCAAATCCCCTGAAATCAACGAGGATGACATTGACGACATTGTCCCCTCCGCCGAGATCGTGGCTGTGTTTTACAAAGAAGGATGCAATGCTGTCTTTTGTCCGCTGGCTTGAGGATGCGATCCCGAGCAGAGTAACGATAATACCGACTCCTAAAGAAATGATAAAATTCGTCATCCGGAACGTTCTCGTTTTTGTTTTCAGTCTCAGTTTCGGCAAATGATAGAAGCAAAGCAGAAACAGTGCCACAGAAATCGTTTCAATGACGAGCTGAGTCAATGCCAAGTCCGGCGCTCTGAAAATGACAAAAAACAATGCAAGCGTATAACCGACAACACCAAGTGAAATGATCGCCGTCAGTCTTGACCTAGCAAAAACAGTCGCCACTGTGGCGCTGATCATGACAAGCGTCAAAATGATTTCGTATACGCCGATTTTAGCCATGCCTTCCGCTTTAAATGAAAACCCGCCTTTAATGGCAAAAGCTCCGCCTATCAGGATGATGAAACCAGCGAAGATATACAGCAAATAATCTCTTAAAAACCCGGTCATATATTGTTTTGTGACCCGGTAAGAGCCTTTCTCCATCAGAGTCAAAAGCTTATCGTATAACCGGTTGAGTGTGAGTTTTGAAGGAAACACTTTATAGATTCCCTTCCACTTATTCAGCGACAAATAACCGATTGTTCCGATCACAACAATACCCGCAGTCATGAGCAATTCCGTTGTAACCCCATGCCACTGTGAAATGTGAACGTGGAATTTCTCATGGCCGTCCAGCAGTGTCGGATAGATTGAGTTCATCGCAGGCTCTATCAGGCTGTACGACAAGATATTTGGGAAAAAGAAGAGACTGACAGCCAAAGCGACAAGAATGACCGGCGATACGAGCATGCCGACAGGCGCTTCGTGAGCCGGTTTTTCAAGCTGCTCAGGCTGGTAATTTCCTCTGAATGTTTTAAACAGCAATTTCATGCTGTAGATAAACGTAAATACACTTCCGATCCAGGCGAGAACAGGGAACAGAATGCCCCATGTCTCCACGTTGAACAGATCAAAATGTGATACGCGAAGCATGCTTGTGAAAAACATTTCTTTACTCAAGAATCCGTTAAACGGCGGAAGTCCGGCCATTGAAAATGTTCCGATTAAGGAAATGGTAAACGTAATCGGCATAATCGCCATCAGGCCGCCTAGCTTTCGGATATCCCGTGTGCCTGTTTCGTGATCGATAATCCCGACTGCCATAAACAAGCTTCCTTTAAAGGTAGCGTGGTTGATTAAATGGAAAATGGCAGCCATGGCGGCAACTGTATAATATTCTGTATGGCCGTAATGAAGGGCTGCAGCGCTGGCTCCAAGCATAGAGATGATCATTCCGAGCTGGCTGACGGTTGAAAACGCCAAAATCGATTTTAAATCAGTTTGTCTCACGGCATGGAATGAGCCCCAAACCATCGTAAAGAGACCGACGAGGGACACGATCCAAAACCACTGGGCTGAAAAGGCGAAAATTGGACTGAATCTCGCAATTACATAAATGCCGGCTTTTACCATAGTGGCTGAATGGAGATAAGCGCTGACAGGCGTCGGAGCTTCCATCGCATCAGGGAGCCAGATGTAAAAAGGAAACTGCGCGGATTTCGTAAATGCGCCTAATAAAATGAGAATCATAGCCGGGATAAACAAATCGTGGCCGGCAATTAATTGAACCTGATGAATCATCTCTCGAATACTGAAGGAATCCGTTATCAAATAAAGGAGAATAAATCCGCCAAGCATGCACAGCCCGCCGCTGACCGTAATCAAAAGTGATTTGGCGGCGCCGTAGCGTGATTTTTCTCGCTTATACCAATAGCCGATCAGCAAAAAGGATGAAAGGCTTGTAAGCTCCCAGAACATGTAGAGGACCATGACATTGTCTACAAGAACAACGCCGAGCATGGCGCCCATGAACATCAATAAGTAGACATAAAAGGGTCCAAGCTGTTCTTTTTCCTTCGATAAATAAAAAATACTGTAAAGAGTGACCAAAGAGCCGATGCCTGTGATCAGCAAGGCGAATAATAACCCGAGGCCGTCTATATAAACGGTAAAATTAATGCCGAGTGAAGGAATCCACTCTAATACCGACCGAAGTGTTTCTCCAGATTGTGTCATCCTGATCATGGGGAAAAAGTATATAAACAGCAAGACGGGCAGGACTAACACAAACCAGCCCGTATGTACTCTTTTTGCGTATTTTGCCAAGAATGGAATGATAAAAGCAAATAAAAAAGGCGATAAAATAGCAAAATGTAAGAGCTGCAAAGATAAGACCTCCTTTTTCTCGTTCTCAATTGAAAAATGCGCTATGTATGAAATATACGGTCAAACGACCTAGTCCAAATTATATCGCACTTTTCTGCAAGCTGCCACGCTTCGAACTGCTGCAATTGATTTTTATGAGTTCTTTTGACCTCAAAATAAGTCTAACAAAAAAGAGGTTATTTGTATATTTAAAATCATTCCTGATCAAGCTGAATGTAAGGAGCTGGTCATGTGAAAACAAAAATAGTGATGTGCTCAGGTTTATTCTGCTCAGTATTTGCAGGGACATTCATGTTGAATCAATATGACGGACGCAGTGATGTGGCTGCTAGTGATGAGTGGGAACTGTATTTACTGGAGCATCACCTATCAGCCAGAATGAGTGAGACGGAATCAAAGGATCTGCCGTTTGGTCCGCGAGAGTATATTCGGATTGTGAATAGATAAAAAAGAGTTCCGCATAAAACGGAACTCTCTCTGTTTATGAAGTGAAAAAACGAAGCAGAACTGTCGCGCAAATCACTGTGCCTGCACCGCCGAGACGGGTTGAAATTTGGGCAAACGGCATAAGGCCCATTCTTCCTGATGCTGATAAAATGGCAACATCACCCGTTCCGCCGAGACCGCTGTGGCAGCAGGTAACGATTGCGGATTCAACCGGGTACATGTTCATCAGCTTGCCAACAAAATATCCAGAACTAATCATCGCGATTACAACTGAAATACAAATGATGACAAACGGAATAGAAATCACAGACGCCACGTCATCCAACGGAATAAAGAGGATGCCGAGACCGACCATGAGCGGCCATGTAAAGCTTGAAGAAATAAACTTATAAAGCTGGTAAGCGCCTTCTTCCATTTTTTTCGGAAGAATATTCGCATACTTGACAGCCGCAGCTGAAATAATCATTAAGATCGCGCCTGGGATGAAGATGAATTTCTCCAATAACCCGCCAAAAATAAAGAATGTACACGCGAGCAGAACTCCGGCTCCCATGAGTTTGAAATCAATTTTTGCTTCGGCTTCTTTTTGATTAAAAATCTCATTTGCTTTTTTAGATTTTACGAGGCGTCCGTTCCCATTAAGATCTGGACGCTTATCGCCAAGCTTTTTCATTAAGGCTGCACATATGATAGCAAAAACGTTTCCTATAATAGCGGCTGGGACCAGCTGAGACACAAACACATCAGCGGATGAGCCCAGTATTTGTGAATAGGCGATTGAAAGCGGCAAAATCCCTTCACCTATTCCCCCGGCAATAATCGGGACAACCACAAAGAAAAAGGAATCATAAGCACTGTAGCCAAAAATAAATCCGACAAGAATGCCGGCTGCAACGGCCGCGATCGTTCCTGCAACCAGTGGAACGAACATTCTGATAAACCCCTGTATTAAAACAATTCGGTTCATACCGAGGATACTTCCCACTACAAGGCAAGCGATATAGAAATAAAGGAAATTAGACGTTTTCATCAAGTTGGTTACAGCGTCTAAAGATGTTGAATTCAGTACATTGTAAAAGACTAAAAATGAAGGAACAAATAAAGATAAAATAGCAGGGCCGCCAATATCCTTCAATATCGGTATACGTTGGCCTATGTCTCCAAGAAATACACCAAGAATCATGATGATGGCAAACCCGCCAAGCATATTTGCCGGCAGCTCATTGTAATAGGCTGCAAGAATAATAATAACAGCTAATACTGTGTATAATGGCAGAGGAATCACACCGATTTCCCAAGACCAGATTTTTTGAAACAGGTTTTTCCCCTGTGGGTCTTTTTGCTCAGGTGAAATTGTCCCCGTTTTTGGAATTGCTCCCATGTCATACACCCCCATGTATTGTTTGTTACAGTCTACAAGAAAGCGTTAACACTTCATATTTTTTTAAGTTAAAAAACCAATAAACAATTAAATTAAGAGGGTCTTTTGAATTAGAAAAAAACCTGAGAAGCGTCTTCCCAGGGGAGAATGTTTTATCTTTTTCCTTTAATATAAGGCACACCATTGGCCTTTGGCGCATCTGCCCGCACGATAAAGCCTGTTAAAGCGAGGATTGTAAGGGGCCATCAGCATATACACATTTGGTATGTCTTTAAAGAGAGGGAGCAGCGATCCGATGAGGGCGAATCCGAAAAACAGGGCGGCCCCCAGTGCTCCAATCGGATGCCATTTTCCAAATACAAGAGCTGCCAGGGCGATAAAGCCTTGCCCGGAGATGGTAGAGTGCGTGAAATCAAGCGCAATCGTGGAGGCATATACGCCGCCACCGAGACGAAATAAATAGAATTCCGAATATGTAACAGAGTTTTTGTATGCTTTTCACCAATAGAATCAAGCATCTTGGCAAGAGATATGACGGAAAAAACGCACTGCTCGAAGCAAGCAGTGCGTTTTCTTATAGATATTGCTTTATTCCGTTAAGGTTACCGGTGTTGACGTTGTACTGAAACACTGGTCTTCCGATCGTTCCGTACGCCATTTCTACATTTAGAACCTGTATATCTTCAAGAAATTTTAAGTATTTTCGTATGGATACTTGAGAGATTTCTGTGTGCTTTGCTAAGTCTTCTGTCGTAAAAGATTCATTTTCAAATGACTGGATACTGGACCAGATCAGCTTCAGCGTGCTTTTTGTCAGGCCTTTAGGAAGCTGTACTTTTTCTGTTGCTTCTTTCTTTTGAAAAAGCTCGGCGTCCAGTTCTTTTTGACTCATGTTGCGATGGGTTGAATACACCTTTTGTTTTCGTCTGTAATCAGACAGAGCTGTTTGGAAACGTTCAAATTCAAACGGTTTGATTAAATAATCGACAGCTCCGTAACGAAGTGTTTTTTTGATCACGTCAAGCTCGCTGGCCGCTGAGATGACAATCACATCAACCGCTTCATTTTGGGCTCTCAATTCCGTCAGCAGTTCCAGCCCGTTTTTCCCCGGCATATAAATATCAAGCAAAATGAGGTCGATATGATGCTCGCCTAAAATATGCAGAGCGCTTTGAAAGGAAGAAGCGATGCCTTTCAGCTGAAAGCCATCTATTTGGCTTAAGTATCGTTTATTTAATTCACCCACCATGGGGTCATCTTCAACTATTAGTACATTAATCATGATTTTCCTCCTTCGGTTCGTACGGGATGCGAATACTGAATGTCGTTCCTTCATTCTTTTCGCTTGTGAGGATCATTTGGCCCTTTAAATTTTCGATGCTTTGCTGTGTGAAATAAAGGCCGAATCCCCGGTTTTTGCCCTTTGTTGAATAGCCTTGTTCAAATACTTTGGCTTGGTCTTCTTCTGACATGCCTGCTCCAGTATCGGTAATTTCAATGTCCAGTATGCAGTTATGAAAGCGCATGGACATGGTGATTTGTTTTTTCGGCATATCGGCAACGGCGTCCAGGCCATTGTTGATGAGATTTCCGATGATTGTAATGAGTTCATGGATGACAGATGGGTCTGCCGCGTTCGGGATGACACCGTTGCATTCAATATCAAGATTTGCGCCCTGCTCACGTATGAAGCTTTGCTTTCCGAGCAGAAAACCGGCCAGTACAGAGCTTTTGACATCATTTATAATTTCACTTGTTTCTGATTTTTGCTGAATGGCAATATCTTTAATATAATCTCCAAGATCGTCATACTCTTTCAGCTGGACGAGCCCTAATATCACATGCAGTTTGTTCATAAATTCATGAGACTGCGCTCTCAGTGCGTTTGCATACATTTTAACACCGGAAAGCTGTTCAGCTAAATGTTTTACCTCGGTCTTGTCCCGGAACGTCGCAATCGCTCCGACAGTTTGTCCTTTCAGCTGGATAGGAACTTCATTAAACACAAGCTCCAGCCCGTTAATGCGGACGTCTCTGTCTTGAAGAGTTTTTTTTGTCTCAATAACCTTTTTCAAGCGGCTTTTCGGCAATATGTCATCTACATCCTGATCAATGGGATTTGTGTTGATGCCCATTTTGACAAATAGGCGCTTTGCTTCCGCGTTGGCAAGTTTGATTTTGCCGTGTTCATCGACAGCAAGTATTCCTTCCTTCGTCGATTCCAGCATCGCGCTCCGTTCTTCAAGGAGAGTCGCAATTTCATAAGGTTCAAGTCCGTACATGATATTTTTTACCGTACGGGCGACGATAACAGCTCCGATTACACCGACGAAGATGCTGACGCAGATAATAAAGTAAAGCGGCCGTAAGCTATGGCTGATCACTTCATCAATTTCATTTACGGTGATGCCGACCGCGACTGCACCGACCTGCTTTCCATTCTCGGCGTAGACAGGGACGAACGCTCTCTGCGATTTCCCGAGCGTGCCAGAGGCTGTGCTGATATGGACATGCCCTTTTAATACCTCTGATTCATCACCGCCCCTGAATTTTTTTCCGATTTTGTTCGGGTTAGGATGGGTTTTGCGAATACCGTTCATATCCATGACGACAACAAATTCCGTGCCGGTGATTTTCTGAACCCGCTTTGTGTAGCTCTGCAGTTCCTTTTGTTTTTTTCCGCTTTCTAAAGCAGCGGCTGTCATCGGCGCTTCTGCAACCATTTCAGCAGTCTGCAGCGCAGTGGCCTTTTCCTGGTCTCTAATCCGTTTGGTCGTTTGGGCACCGACTGTAAAAAATGTAATGAGCAATGCGATTAATACAACGATACAAACAAATATGGTGAGTCTGGTTTGCAGTTTTAATGTTTTTTTCATATAAAACTTCCTTACGTTTTATGATTCCTGCGTACTACTTTACTCTCAAAATGCTGCTTTGTGAAGATTTGGGACCGTAATTCGTAAAAAGGAGAAAAAATGGAATAATTTATCTTGTCAATGTGTTTTAAGTCCTCCATAATAAATGAGGTAGATTATAGAAAGGGACTTTTTTATATGAAAAATACTTATTTGACAGGATATTTTCCGCTGATTGCGATCCTGCTTTTTAGTTCGTCCTTATCCATCTCAACTTCACTTTATGCGTTGAAGATGCTGTCTTCATTTGGAATGTACGATGGAATGCTCGATTATTTTTCAGAGAAAGGGATCAGGCTTGCGTTATTTGCTGCCTTTGCACTTTTATATTTTATGGTTCTGTCCGCTCTGAAATTGATAGCAAATACCGTGACTGAGCTATCATTGCTGTTTTTTGCTAATGATCCGGAAGGGAACAACCTGAAAAAACTCAGAATGGGTTCCATGATTTATTTGGGCGGCGGGATTTTATCCTTTGTGCTCTTGCAAAATGTCATATGGATTGTAATCTGGTTTGCGGTCGTCACACTCGCTTACTTTGTGTTTACCGTATACCGGATTTATTCGACGCTTTCTCTCATGTCATTAGTCGGATTTATTCTATTGGAACTGCTGTTTTGGTTTACCTTTGTTATCGGTATTCTGTTCATATTTATCAAGCTTTATAATAGCATAATGGCTAGCTTACCTGTGTAAGCTAGCCATTTCAGCGTATCGGCAAACCCTTTCATTCGTGTTCAGATTTGCGCTTCGTGCTCTATACGCAATGAAACGGCGGCTGGAATCCGCAATCATCACATCCTGTGAATATCTGCTCCGATGCTCGCTTTTCCTAGACTTCAAAGGTTTTCAATTACGCTGATAAGATGACAAAATCCTAAAACGAAGCCGTTTTAGGATTTTGTCGACAATCTGTGATGGCTAGCTTCCTAGCCATTTTTTTATTTACGGTAAAAATCTTTTTTTAATTGAAGGGGAGGGGAGCATACATTCATTTTTTTTGCCAAACCACTTATAGCGGTTTTTGGCAATGAAAGAATAGACCATATCTCTGACAGGCTTCGGCACTGCGAAAAACAGGACGAAGAGCCGCCATGGGCCTCGCAGGTGCCTGAAAACCTTAATGGCTGCAGTTGACTTTGTGTACACTTGGCCGTCTTCAATAAAGACAAAGCTGTCAAACCGATCTGTCGGAAGCCCGCTTTTTTTCAGCAGGCTTTGTCCTGTTTCCGACTGCAGCGAAGTGAAAGAAATCAATCCGTCCGGATCACGTTTAATGATAAATTGCACGGCGCCATTGCATAAATTGCAGACGCCGTCGAACAGCAAAACGCGATTTGGAATTTGTTCTGTAGTCACCTCAGATCCCCTCCGATCCTTTAATAAGCCGCTTGCAGCGTTCCTTTCCAGATGGAAAGCTGAGGGCTGATGCTGTGAAGATATTCAACGCTGGTCGGTGTATCCTTTCCGACCCAAACCCCCATTGTATAAGTATCTGTCAGGCCGACAAACCACATATCGTGATAATCATTTGACGTTCCGGTTTTACCGCCGATGTAAGGCGCATTGAAATATGCTTTTTTCCCTGTTCCGCTTTTCACAACGGAAGACATCAGTTTTTTCAGCTGCATGTTCGTGCGGACGCTGAATATTTGAGTCGCTTTATCATTCCATTTATAAAGCGTTTTTCCTTTAAGGTCTGTCACCTTTGTAATCGCATGGCTCGGCGTATAGCTTCCGCTGTTGCCAAATGTCGTATAAGCCTTTGTCATCTCAAGAGGCGTCATGCCGTTTGTAAATCCGCCAAGCGCCGCAGGAAGAAGATAATCGCTGTCGACAAGTTTGGCAAAATGATACGGCTCAATATAACTGAATGCCTTTTGGATGCCGACGCGGTCGAGCATTCTAATGGCTGGTGTATTATAAGAATTTTTAAACGCCGTATCAAGCGTAACTGTGCCGTATGTGCGGTTATTGTAGTTTTGCGGACAGTAATCTTTGCTGCAAAACTTGCTGGCATCAATGGTGCTGCTTGCTGTCGCGCCGGTCTGTTCAATATAAGGGCCGTAATCAAGAAGCGGCTTAATGGATGAACCCGGCTGTCTGTATGCTTGGTAGGCACGGTTAAAATCATATTTTTGATAGTTTTTCCCGCCGGACAGAGCAATGATTTGATGCGTCTGGTGATTAATCACAGCCGCTCCGCCCTGCACGCCCGCATACGGGAGCTTGGAATTCATTTGTGCCACAACTTGATTTTGCATGTACGGATTAAGTGCGGTATAAATTTTCACGCCGTCTTTCATCAGAGTGCTGACTCTTGCGGACAGCTCATTCTCAATTTTTTCTTTTTGTTTTCCTGACGCTTTTTGAAGGCGTTTATCAAAGCCTTCTGATTCAGACACCAGCTGAGTGAATTCATCGTTGACGTAGGAAACGTAGTCAGGATATTTGTCTTCTCTTTTTTCAACATCCAGTTTGATTTTTTGTTTTACGGCTTTTTTCAGCTCTTTGTCTGTAATGACCCCGGCATCTTTTAGCCCTTTAAGCAAACGTTCTTGACGGCTTTTCGTGTAGTCAAAATGCTTAAGAGGATCATATAATGTAGGGTTATTAGGTATAGCACAGATAAAAGCCATTTCTCCCACTGTGAGAGATTTCAACGGTTTGCTGAAATAGAATTGAGCCGCTGAACCGACGCCGTAAACACCATTGTTGAAATAAATAGTGTTTAAGTAAGCTTCAAGAATTTCATTTTTCGTATACTTTTTCTCAAGCTGATAGGAATACGCGAGCTCTGTCAGCTTGCGGCTGAAGGAGCGTTCGTGGCTCAAATACAAGTTTCTTGAAAGCTGCTGTGTGATGGTGCTGGCGCCCTGGTCAATTTTCTTGTCTTTTACGTTAGAAGCAGTTGCCCGCACCATTCCCATAAAGTCAAAGCCTTTATGCTCGTAAAAATGGCGGTCCTCAGATGTTAAGAAAATCTGTTTGACTTCCTCGGGAATCTTGTCAAATGGAACGAGCACGCGGTTTTCGTGGTCGCTGACGATTTCCGAGACAAGGGAGCCGTCCCTGTCATACATGTAGCTGTTCTGAACAAGGCTGATCTCTTTCAGATTAATATTTTTATCAAGCACCTGATCCAGGGACTTCATTTGTTTGACTTCTTTTCCGGAAGCGATAACTGTAAATGCAAACAATGGGATTATGCAAAGGAGCAAAATCCATCCGATTATTTTTCGTAACATGGTCACTCTCTTTTCTCCTAAATTCTAGCCATATCGTACCATTCTTTTGAGATTACGAGAAGGTTAAATTTAGAAGATTCCTCAGTTTTTTATCGGATTCAGCTTGCTTTGGCATAGGAATCCTTCTGGAGTTTCGGCATGATCCAAAGCATACAGGCGCCGGCGAAAAAGAGAAACGCTGTGACATAAAAGGTGGCCGAAATCGTAAAATGGCTCGATATGATTCCGCCGAGAAGAGGCCCGAGCACGTTTCCTAAAAAGCGAAAGCTGACATTGTAGCCGAGAACCTCTCCTTGAATGCTGCCGGGAGCCTGAACGCGGATCGCTGCCGTGATGCATGGCAGTAAACCGCCCATTGCCATTCCAAACAAAAATCTGAAAACGAGGAGAACGTTGAGTGAGGACGCGAGCGCCTGCGGAATAAAAAAGAAAGAAGCGGCGAGCAAGAGTCCGATTAAAATGCGGCGGTGGCCGTAGCGGTCGCCCAGATCACCCCATTTTCTAGCCAGCAGCAAACTTCCGAGTCCCGTTGCTGAAAATGCCATGCCGGAGAAAAAGGCTAGATTGACAGGTCCGTGCAGCTCATTTACATATAAAGCGAGCAGCGGCTGGATACTGAAATTGCCTGTTTGGATCAGCATGGTTAACAGCATCATGACCCACAGCGCCGGCTGGTGAAAAATATAGGAGAGCACTTCTTTTCTCGAGTAAGACGTACGTTTGGCTGTTTTCTCTGCAAGAGGTTTTTCTTTGACACCAAATAATACGAGAAGAACAGACGAGAAAATCACAAAGGATGTGATAAAAAAGGTATACGTAAAGCCGAAACGATCAGCCAGCATACCTCCCAACAGCGGGCCGAACAAGCTTCCGGACACTTGCCCCATTTGCAGCGTGCCAAGTGTTTTGCCGGCTGAGTTCTTCGGAGTCTGTGCCGAAATCATCGCAAGAGAAGTCGGGATGAATCCGGTTACAAGACCCATTGCCATACGCAGAAAAAACAATTGGTACACCGATGTAACAAAGCCCATTAAGAAAATGCTGAGGGCAATGCCTGTTCCGGTTGCCATAAGGATTTTCTTGTATCCGCGTTTGTCTCCGAACCGTCCCCAAAACGGGGATACCACAAACGCCATGAGAAATGTAATGCCGAACACATAGCCGCTCCATCTTTGCACAAAGCCGTTTGAAAAAGAGCTGAGCGTCTCAATGTATAAGGAGAGAAAAGGAACGATCATCGTAGTGCTAGCGGAAACAAAAAAGTTCGCCAGCCACACAATGACAAAGTTTTTCTTGCGGGTAGAAATAACATCACCTTCTTATTATTTCGGGTTCCTTACTAATTATAAAGAAACGATTCATATTTTAAAAGAAACAAAGCGGCTGGGAAAATTCATCATTTTTAGAAAATGAAGAAATGTCGAGAAGGGGAATTGATATACTATAAAGATAGCATTTTCTGATCGGAGGAAAGGCAGGTGTAAAAAGGTGACAACAAACAGCTTACTCATTATTGATTTCGAATTTACAATGCCTGACGGAAAGTACAGTCCGCAAAACTTCTTCCCGGAAATCATTGAAGCCGGAATTGTAAAGTCGATTGATGATGAAGTAGTTGAGACGTTTTCTAGCTATGTAAGACCGAAAAAGTTCCCGAAGCTTACGAAACGCTGCAAGACATTTTTGAAAATCACCCAAAAACAGGTAGACGAAGGAATAAGATTCGAGGATCTCATCCGTAAACTAAACGAGCTTGATCCTGAGAAAAACAGCACAATTATTACGTGGGGAAATATGGATATGAAAGTGCTGAAGCAAAACTGTATGTTTAACCATATCCCTTTCCCGTTTAAGGGAGAAATGAGAGATTTATCGCTTGAATACAAAAACTTTTTTGGAGACCGGACATTGACGGGTTTATGGAAAGCTGCTGAAGAGTATGGAGATTCCGGAACCGGCACCCATCATAAAGCGCTTGATGATGCTCTCACAGCATATAAACTGTTTAAGCTTGTTGAGCAGGATAAGCAGTATCTCGAAAAGCCAAAACCGCCCACAATCGGCGAAAGAATCGATTTAACCGAACTGTTCAAGCGTGCGACGTAAAAAACCCAATCTTTTGTCAGACTGGGTTATGGCCGATTGAAATATTCTTTTTCCAAAATGTCAAGATGATGAAGGGAGCGCTTTGCCCACTCCGAACCATCCTCATTCAATTTGGCTCTTAGCTGTGCTGTCGCCTCCCGCAGAGATTCGGTATAATCCGGCACTTCACCGTCATAAGGCTTCACCATATGGTGGGGGATATTTGTCTGTTCACCATATGCGAGCGCTTTTCTCTCATGAAAAAACGGCACATCCGCCTGTTTTGGATGATGAAGGTCTCCTTGTGCGGGATGGGTAAGAACCGCTTTCACTTTCACTAAATAATGCTGCGGCCTGCAAGCCGTGATTTCTCCTATGTATACACCTGTTTTGTAAAATCCTTTAACAATAGAGCCTGTCTTAAACGCGCTCATCTGTCATCACCTCGCATTTATTCTATTAAAGTTCCAAGCGATTTGCTAGTGAGGAAGATCAGCGGGAAGCTTAATTGTCACCGTAGTGCCTTTTTGGAAGCTGCTGTTAAATGAAATGGTTCCGTGATGATGTTCAATAATGGAAAAGGTTACGGTAAGACCGAGTCCCGTTCCGTTCGTTTTTAAGGAATAATAAGGTTCGCCGAGTTTTTGCATTTGATGGTCTGTCATCCCGACCCCATTGTCTGTGATGTTAATCATGATCGTATGGCCGTTTCTCTTGGCTGATATGCGGATCATCCCCTTCCCGTGAGGAACCGCTTCAATACTGTTTTTCATCAGGTTGATGACAGCTTGCTTCAGCTTTGTTGCGTCCCCGTATATCAAAAGGTCCGGTTCTGTTTCAGCCTCGACGGTTACTGACTTGTAATTGGCATACGACACCATAAGGTTGCTTGTCTCTTTAATAAGGGAAGATAAATCAAAAACCTCTTTTTCATATAATTGCTGTTTCGCCATATCGAGATAGTTTGTAATAATGCCTTGTGCCCGGTCAAGCTCTGACAGTACAAGCTTTTTGTAATCCGCACTCGACTTGTTTTGTAGGGTTTCGTCATTAAAAAGCAGCTGGACAAACCCGCGGACAACTGTCAGCGGATTCCTGACCTCATGAGCGACGCTCGCTGCCAGTTCGCTCACAATCGTCATTTTTTCAGAATGGATAAGCTGTGAACGCAAGGCGATATTTTCGGCGATGCTTTCGATAATATAGATGCTTAATAGAAGAACACTGGAGCGGAAAAGCCCTGAAACTGCCGCCTCGCAAACGAAAATCCCTGAATTTTGAAAATTTAAAATATTCAAGGCGGAAAGAATCCAGCTGGAGGCGAAAAATAGGAAAATCTCCAAGCAGCTGATCAATAAAGACAGCAGCAGTTTTTTCGCTTTGGACATAAATGGCCATTTTTTCTGAAATAAGATTGGGATAATGATAAGAAAAGGCAGCAAAGTGAAAACAAACATTGCGGAAGGTTCGTAAAAAAGCAGTTCAAAACATAGGACAGATGCGGCGACTGTGAGTCCGGAAGCGGTACTAATGTAAAATAAACAAATGATAACGGGAATCATCTGAAGGCCGTATTGTATGTAGTCCATTTCATGAATCGGGAAAATAATGCATAAAACGGAGGCGCCGCAGGCGAAGAGCGTGACCAAACCGCTGTTTATTTTTGGCACAAGAATCGCAGGTTTTCCAAGCCAAAACACTTGGTAAAGAAGAATAGGAAACAAAATAAAGCAGATATGCAGGAGATAGTCTTTTAGAATTTCCATTCGTGTGAAATCCTTTCGTATAAAATATGAATCTATTATAACACTAAATATTAGAAGTAAAATATAAAATTCCTTTATTAAGAACGCCTTTACGAATGAAGACGTAAAGGCGTTTAAGAGCTATATTTACGATAATGCGGTTTTGATGCGGCGCAGGCCGTCCTGCAGGGTTGCGAGAGAACATCCCGCGTTCAGGCGCATAAATCCTTCTCCGCCAGGTCCGTATTTCGTCCCGGGCTCTAAAATGATTTTTCCCTTTTTCAGCATCCTTTGCTGAAGCTCCGCGTCGGACAAGCCGTAAGCGCTGAAATCGAGCCAGATCAGGTAGGATGCATCCGGCTTCATCATTTTGACTTTCGGCAGCTCGGTGCTCAAGAAGGCTTCCGCTTCGTTCATGTTTTTCTCAAGGTAAGAGATCAATTCATCAAGCCACGGTCCGCCTTTTGAGTATGCGGCTTCGATTGCTGTGACGGCAAACGCGTTCAATCCGCCTAAACCATTGCGCTGCAGGCTTGCAGAAAACTTGGCGCGCTTCAGGCGATCGGGAATCATGATTGCCGAAGCCTGCAATCCGGCGATATTGAATGTTTTGCTTGGCGCAACACATGTCACGGAAATATCAGCGAAATCGTCAGAGAGCGAAGCGAACGGCGTGTGTTTGTGTCCGTACAGCATTAAATCGGAATGGATTTCATCGGATACAACTGTGACGCCATGCTCAAGACACAATTCGCCAAGCTTCAGCAAATCTTCACGGCCCCATGAACGACCAGAAGGGTTATGAGGATTGCATAAAATAAACAATGTAACGCTTGGGTCACTAAGCTTCGTTTCCAAATCTTCAAAATCCATTGCATATGAGCCGTCTCTTTCTAGCAAAGGATTATGTAAAATGTGCCGGCCGTTTTTCTCAACCATATGGTAAAAAGGCGTATAAACTGGAGGCTGTACAACTACTTGATCGCCAGGCTCCGTGAAAGCTTGTACCGCCATGCTCAAAGCCGTTACAATACCCGGGCTGAATGTGATGCTTTCCGGATTCACCTTCCAGCCGTGCCTGTTCTGCATCCATCCGCAAACAGCTTCCTTCGTTTTTTGATCCGGAGCTGTATAACCGAAAATTCCGTGGTCAAGGCGCTCTTTTAATGCTTCAGTTATCGCTTCCGGCGCGCGAAAATCCATATCTGCCACCCACATCGGGAGTGCGTCTGTCACGCCGAATAATTCGCCTGTTTTGTCCCATTTGACCGATTGGGTGCCAAGGCGTTCTTCTCGTTTATCAAAGTTCATTCTGTTACCTCCTCATGTATGTTTATTCTTCTAAGCTTCACTATGATAAAATGGAACTGCAAATTTTATTATAAGCGGTGATGAATATGGAAGAAAGTCAAGCGGTAGGGGAAATGATCAAGGTCATTGCCAAATGGGAACCGTTTAAATATGGTGAAGAGTTTTACGAAACGGAGGCTGTTGATGTCGTGCAGGCGGTCTATGATGAAGACGATCCCGCCGTGCTGGCGAAAAGCATTCAGCATATATTTGAAACTTCTTTTGAACAAACGCTGCCGATCGACAACTGCCGGGAAGTGGCTGGCCAGCTTTTATACATTAAAAACAGCAGCTCTTGCACATTTTAAAAAACCGGTTCAGCACCGGTTTTTTTTCTATTTGATAAAATCAGCAATGTGTTCGGAAACAAGTTCAGGCCGTTCTTCAGGCACCAGATGTCCGGTTTGGCTAAATGAGTATAGTACGGAATTAGGCAAATCCGCGTGCAGCCGTTTACCGATCTCCATTGGGACAATTCGATCCTCCTCGCCCCAAATCAATAATGCAGGCTTGTTCATTCTCTTCAATTGTTCGGGTTCTAAATCGCCTTCTCTATGGCGGATAAACCTTGTCATGGCTTTGAAAATCTGCTCGTCCTGAAACGGTCTACCATAGCCGTCAATCATTTCCTCATCAATCAGCGATTTGTCATGCACAACATTTAATAAATTTTTCATCACGCCTTCTTTCGAGAGCCAGCGCTTGATATATAAATGAAAATACGGGATATGGGTTCCGAAAATGATCGTCGGGTGTGAGCGTTTTAAATATCCTGAACTGCACAGCAGCACAACCTTTGAAAAAAGCTCCGGTTTTTGGAGAGCAGCAGACAATGAAATTTGCCCGCCCATAGAATGTCCGATAAGCACAGCCTGTTTCACTTGCAAGTGCTCCAAAATCCCAATGACAAGCTTTGCGAGGTTTTGATAGGTATAGATAAACGTTCTTGATTTTTCAGATTGGCCGAAAGGAGGCAAATCAAGCGCGATGATGTCGTACTTGTCCCGAAGGAGAGGGATTACTTTTCTGAAGCTGAAGGCAGACGACAAAAAACCGTGTACACAGACCAGCGTTTGCCTGCCCGGATTTTGATAATGTTCGTAGTATACATTGACTCCATCGACCGTAAACCGCCTTATTGGTGAAACCGCCTCCATTCTGTGTCACTCCCTTTTTTTGATGTTTGTATCGTGCCCTGAAATTGTCAATTCTAGCGGAAGTTTCTCCTCGTTTTTTTCTTAGCATTCGTCAAAAAACGTGATATAATGTCATGAGATTTCTTGACATTGCAAAGGTGTGAATCAAATGAAGTTGACAGAAAAAGAAACAGAAATATTAGAAATTTTAGACGAAAACAGCCGCGCCGATTTAGAAACCATTGCAAAGATGGCGGGCATCCCTGTAAATGAAGTAAAAACGATTATTGACAAACTGGAGAAAGAAAAGGTTATTATCGATTATTCCGCTATGATTGACTGGCGAAAAGTAGACGGACATGAGGGCGTTACGGCCATGATTGACGTCAAAGTAACGCCGAAGCGGGGAGTCGGTTTTGATGAAGTGGCGGAACGGATTTACCGATTCCAAGAGGTTGAATCAGTTTACCTGATGTCAGGCGTGTACGATTTGTCTGTCGTGATTCGCGGCAATTCGATGTCTGACGTAGCGCGTTTTGTTTCGGATAAACTGTCAACGCTTGATTCAGTTGTATCTACCACAACCCATTTTATCCTGAAAAAATACAAGCATGACGGCAAAGTGTTTGAAACAGGAGACGACGACAAAAGAATCGTGGTGTCACCGTAAATGACTTCGTATTTATCAGACTATGTACAACAAATAAAACCATCCGGCATCCGCAAATTCTTTGATTTGGCGGCAACGATGGAAGGCGTCATTTCTTTAGGCGTCGGCGAGCCTGATTTTGTTACTGCGTGGAATGTCCGCGAAGCAAGCATTCTCTCTCTTGAACAAGGATATACGTCATACACGGCCAATGCGGGTTTATACTCATTGCGGGAGGAAATCAGCCGTTATTTGAGCAACAGGTTTGATCTTAGCTACTCGCCAGATAATGAGCTGATCGTGACAGTGGGGGCAAGTCAGGCTTTGGATATTGCGATCCGCGCCATTGTGAATCCAGGTGAGGAAGTCATCATTCCTGAGCCGTGTTTTGTGGCGTACGATGCGCTAGTTTCTTTGGCAGGCGGCATCCCGGTTCACGTTCATACAACGGCAGACAAAGGATTTAAAGCAACGGCTGCTGATTTTGAAGCGGCAGTCACTGAAAAAACAAAGGCCATTCTCATCTGCTCACCATCGAATCCGACAGGCTCGGTTTACTCGAAGGAAGAGCTGAATGCGATTGCTGAGTTTGCCAAAAAACATGATGTCATCGTCTTAGCCGACGAGATCTACGCGGAGTTGACATATGATGAGGAATTTACAAGTATAGCGGCATTACCGGGAATGAAGGAACGGACGGTAGTCATTTCAGGCTTTTCAAAAGCATTTGCAATGACGGGCTGGAGGCTCGGTTTTGCTGCAGCACCATCCATGCTTAGGGATGCAATGCTTAAAATTCATCAATATGCGATGATGTGCGCGCCCGCAATGGCGCAGTTTGCCGCCCTTGAAGGCCTGAAGAACGGCATGGAAGACGTAGAAAAAATGAAAAAAAGCTATCGAAGAAGACGGAACCTGTTTGTAGAATCTCTCAATGAAATCGGTCTCAGCTGCCATCATCCGGGCGGCGCTTTCTATGCTTTTCCATCTATTAAAAGCACAGGAATGAGCTCAGAACAGTTTGCCGAGGAGCTACTTACGCAGGAAAAAGTGGCAGTTGTTCCTGGAAGTGTGTTTGGCCCGAGCGGTGAAGGATATATCCGCTGTTCATACGCAACCTCGATTGAACAGCTTCAAGAAGCGTTAGTCAGAATGAAACGCTTCCTGCACAAAACAACATAAAAAAAGATACGAACCTTTTGTTCGCATCCAATAAAAGGGGGGAATACTAGAAAGCCTTTGGTATTTTCAGTTTACCCCCTTTTTGCCGTGCATAAACCTGATTTTTTTATAAAAAGATTTCTTTGCGAAAATAAGACATGTGTGATATAATTTTAAATTGCGTATAAACAGATATTTAATTTAACTTAGGAGTTGTTATGAATGGCAGCAAAATTTGAAGTGGGCAGTGTTTACACTGGTAAAGTTACAGGATTACAAGCGTATGGTGCGTTTGTTGCATTAGATGAAGAAACTCAAGGTTTAGTACACATTTCTGAAGTGACTCACGGTTTCGTAAAAGATATCAACGAGCACCTTTCAGTTGGCGACGAAGTACAAGTAAAGGTACTTGCTGTTGATGAAGAAAAAGGCAAAATCAGCCTTTCAATTCGTGCGACACAAGCTGCGCCTGAGAAAAAAGAAAGCAAACCAAGAAAACCTAAAGCTGCGCAAGTAAGCGAAGAAGCTTCTACTCCACAAGGTTTCAACACATTAAAAGATAAGCTTGAAGAGTGGATCGAAATGTCCAACCGCAAAGATCTTATCAAAAAATAAGCAAGAAAAAAGCACCGGACAGGAATGTTCGGTGCTTTTGCTTTCATGCAAAATCCTATTTCAGCGTATTGATATCCTATCGCATTTCAGGATTTGCTGCTTCTTCACGTGATCTTTCCTCATTTGGCTTAAATAGCAGACCGAGGTTGATTAAGCCGGCGATTCCGACAAGTCCGTAAATGATTCGGGAAAGGGCTGACCCTTGGCCGCCGAAAATAGCCGCTACTAAATCAAATTGGAAAAATCCGATCAGTCCCCAGTTAATAGCGCCAATGATGGTTAATACAAGACAAATTCTCTGAATGGTACTCATGTTTTGCAACCTCCTCCATGAATTATTAAAACAGTTATAGATTGTGACATATTGGAGAATCTATACATGCATTCTCCATATGAGGGGAAACTGGCCTGCCCTCGCTTATATCAGCTTCTTTCCCAGCGTCTTGCAAGATAAAACCATCTGATATGCTGAGAGGCGAGAGCTGATTGCTTTACATGTGGTGAGGACATTCTGCATAATAAAAAATCTAAGGAGGAGATGTCATGCAAAACTTTACATACTGGAATCCGACCAAATTAATTTTCGGGCGCGGCGAAGTGGAAAGACTTCCGGAGGAACTCAAATCTTACGGAAAAAACGTATTGCTTGTTTACGGAGGCGGCAGCATTAAACGCAGCGGCCTGTATGATCAAGTGATTGAACAGCTGAATAAAGCCGGAGCGACCGTGCATGAATTAGCAGGTGTGGAACCGAATCCGCGTGTGTCGACTGTTAATAAGGGTGTTGCCATCTGTAAAGAACACAACATTGATTTCTTACTGGCTGTCGGAGGCGGAAGCGTCATCGACTGTACAAAAGCGATTGCCGCAGGAGCAAAGTATGATGGTGATGCGTGGGATATCGTCACGAAAAAACATCAGCCAAAAGATGCTTTGCCATTCGGAACGGTATTGACTCTCGCTGCGACTGGTTCTGAAATGAACTCAGGCTCTGTTATTACAAACTGGGAAACAAAAGAAAAATACGGCTGGGGAAGCCCGCTCGTATTCCCTAAATTCTCGATTCTTGATCCGGTGAATACATTCACTGTGCCTAAAAACCACACGATCTACGGGATGGTTGACATGATGAGCCATGTATTCGAACAATACTTCCATCATGTATCAAACACGCCGTATCAGGACCGCATGTGTGAATCACTTCTTCGTACAGTTATTGAAACAGCGCCTAAGCTGATCAATGACCTCGAAAATTACGAATTGCGTGAGACGATTCTGTACACAGGAACAATCGCATTAAACGGCATGCTTTCTATGGGTGCTAGAGGAGATTGGGCTACTCATAATATTGAACATGCAGTATCAGCCGTTTATGATATTCCGCATGCCGGCGGACTGGCGATTCTGTTCCCGAACTGGATGAGACACACATTGTCTGAAAACCCTGCCCGCATGAAACAGCTTGCAGTTCGCGTGTTTGATGTTGAAGAAGCAGGTAAAACAGATGAAGAAATCGCACGTGAAGGTATCGATAAGCTGTCCGAATTCTGGACAAGCCTTGGCGCTCCGAACCGTCTTGCTGATTATGATATTAATGATGAGCAGCTTGACACAATTGCTGACAAGGCAATGGCTAACGGTACATTCGGCCAATTTAAATCACTCAACAAAGAAGATGTGCTGTCAATTTTGAAAGCATCTCTATAAAAAAAGGGGAAATAGCCGTTTGGCTGCTTCCCTTTTTCTTTTTGTCAACTTATGTTACAATGGAAGATCTGTTTTTTACGAGCATCATTTGGAGGTTTTACTATGGAAAATTTCACTTATTATAATCCGACAAAGCTGATTTTTGGAAAAGGTCAGCTTGAACAGTTAAGAAAAGAATTAAAACGATACGGCAAGCATGTACTGCTTGTTTACGGGGGCGGCAGCATTAAGCGAAACGGCCTTTATGATCAAGTCACCGGCATTTTAAAAGAAGAGGGCGCTGTTGTTCATGAGCTGTCAGGTGTAGAGCCGAACCCGCGTCTTGCAACAGTGGAAAAAGGCATAGGCCTTTGCAGAGAGCATGACATTGATTTTCTGCTTGCTGTCGGCGGAGGCAGTGTCATTGACTGTACAAAGGCCATCGCAGCGGGCGTCAAATACGATGGCGACGCTTGGGATATTTTCAGCAAAAAAGTAACAGCGGAGGATGCGCTGCCGTTTGGCACTGTTTTAACTCTTGCTGCAACAGGCTCTGAAATGAACCCTGATTCCGTGATTACAAACTGGGAAACAAACGAGAAATTTGTATGGGGCAGCAATGTGACTCATCCGCGTTTCTCTATTTTAGACCCTGAAAATACGTTCACCGTTCCAGAAAATCAAACAGTATACGGCATGGTTGACATGATGAGCCACGTATTCGAACAATACTTCCATAATGTTGAAAACACGCCACTTCAGGATAGAATGTGCTTTGCTGTTTTACAGACGGTCATCGAAACAGCTCCTAAGCTTCTTGAAGATCTGGAAAACTACGAGCTTCGTGAAACGATTTTGTATGCAGGTACAATCGCTTTAAACGGCACGCTCCAAATGGGCTACTTTGGTGACTGGGCTTCTCATACAATGGAACACGCCGTTTCAGCTGTCTATGATATTCCGCATGCGGGCGGTTTGGCGATACTGTTCCCGAACTGGATGAGATATACGCTTGATACAAACGTAGGCCGCTTCAAAAACCTCATGCTCAACATGTTTGACATTGATACGGAAGGCAAAACAGATAAAGAAATTGCGCTTGAAGGAATCGATAAACTGTCTGCGTTCTGGACAAGCCTCGGCGCGCCTTCCCGTCTTGCTGATTACAATATTGGAGAAGAAAAGCTTGAGCTAATTGCTGATATCGCAGCTAAAGAAATGGAACACGGCGGCTTCGGCAACTTCCAAAAACTGAACAAAGATGACGTGCTTGCCATCCTTCGCGCGTCTCTATAACCCCAAAGGGCGGAATCCAGTCATTCCGCCTTTCTTCTTGACTTGATTTCACAGATAAGTTCATATAAAGTGAAAGATGAAAACATTATACCGTTATGGAGGGACAAGCAATGACGCATGTACGCTTTGACTACTCAAAAGCGTTGACTTTCTTCAACGAACATGAACTTACATACCTGCGGGACTTTGTAAAAACTGCACACCATAATATCCATGAAAAAACAGGCGCGGGCAGCGATTTTCTAGGCTGGGTGGACCTCCCTGAACATTATGATAAAGAAGAATTCGCGCGCATCAAAAAAAGCGCGGAAAAAATCAAATCTGACTCTGATGTCTTGCTTGTTGTCGGCATCGGCGGTTCTTACCTTGGGGCGCGGGCAGCGATTGAAGCGCTGAATCACGCGTTTTATAACACTTTGCCAAAAGCAAAACGCGGCAATCCGCAAGTCATTTTTATCGGAAACAACATTAGTTCGTCTTATATGAGAGACGTCATGGATCTTCTTGAAGATGTTGACTTCTCTATTAATGTCATTTCTAAATCAGGTACGACGACTGAACCTGCAATCGCTTTCCGTATTTTCCGCAAGCTTCTTGAAGAGAAATACGGTAAAGAAGAAGCGAAAGCACGGATTTATGCAACAACAGATAAAGAGCGTGGCGCATTAAAAACGCTTTCTAACGAAGAAGGCTTCGAATCATTCGTTATCCCTGACGATGTCGGCGGCCGTTATTCAGTCTTAACAGCTGTAGGCCTCTTGCCGATTGCTGTCAGCGGCGTCAACATTGATGACATGATGAAAGGCGCCTTGGATGCGAGCAAAGATTTTGCAACATCCGAACTGGAAGATAACCCAGCATACCAATATGCGGTTGTTCGCAATGTCCTTTATAACAAGGGCAAAACGATCGAAATGCTCATCAACTACGAACCAGCGCTTCAATATTTTGCGGAATGGTGGAAGCAGCTGTTCGGAGAAAGTGAAGGGAAAGATGAGAAGGGCATTTATCCTTCTTCAGCTAACTATTCAACAGACCTTCATTCTTTAGGCCAGTATGTACAAGAAGGCCGCAGAGATTTATTCGAAACAGTGCTGAACGTAGAGAAACCTAAACATGAACTGACAATTGAGGAAGCGGATAACGATCTTGACGGCTTGAACTATTTAGCCGGTAAAACGGTTGATTTCGTTAACAAAAAAGCATTCCAAGGCACGATGCTTGCCCATACAGATGGAAATGTTCCGAACTTAATCGTTAACATTCCTGAGCTGAATGCATATACTTTTGGATACCTTGTATATTTCTTCGAAAAAGCCTGCGCGATGAGCGGTTACCTCCTTGGCGTCAATCCGTTTGACCAGCCTGGAGTAGAAGCGTATAAAGTCAATATGTTTGCGTTACTCGGCAAACCTGGCTTTGAAGAGAAAAAAGCAGAGCTTGAAAAACGTCTGGAAGATTAATGTGAGAAAGCTGACTGGCATTTGCCGGTCGGCTTTTTATAAAATCAGAAAGGTGCTGATGTTCATGAAACAAGTGGTTAAACATCTCATCATTGCCGGTTTTTCTGCAGCTGTTTTAAGTTTCCTTATCTCCTTTGATGCTGTGTATACAGGGTTTTCTTCAAGCTTTGGCGGCACGCTGTCACATTTTTTGATCCACGCCTTTCTTCTCATTGGTTTGCCGCTTGCCCTTTTTACCGATGCGGTACATCGGATTTTGCATTTAAAACGAACCCATACTCTTTTCACTAAATTAGGACTCTATGCAACGGTTGTTTATGTGTCTTGGGATTCAGCTGCATGGCTTGCAGTTGCAATGGCTGTTTACTTCTTAATTGAATGCGCTTTCTTTTCTGTTGGACGCGCGAAAGAAACAACGCTTTCCATGTAGTGTATCTCTGAATGAAGTCTTGTTCGGCAGGACAGGATAAGTGAAAAAGGGGCATTTTGATGATACCAATACCTTCCGCGATAGATGGGCAGTCTTTTCTGCTCCAAGAACTGGAACAAGTGATGAAGCCGCTCGGTTATGTGATAAACGGCGGCTGGGAATACGATCATGGCTACTTTGATTATAAAATTGATGATAGGGACGGCTATTTATTTTTAAGAATCCCTGTCAATGCGGTACAGGGCAGTCTCGATGAACGCGGGGCGGCCGTCCGGGTCGGAACGCCGTTTATGCTGAGACAGGTGTTTCAGACGGATGTTGATGATCAAGCCGAGGGAGGGCCTTTCCAATCACTGTTTAATCAATTTTCCGAACCGGAAAGGCGGGACGCGGAAATTGATCCGGCATTTTTGGATATTGGCGCCTCTCTCGTGAAAGAATTGGAGGATGTTCTGCTGCATTAGATGGCAAGGAATTGGTCTGTTTCGAGTACCTTGTATGTAAGAGGAGGGGAAATTATCGGCCCCTCCTCTTTTTGTATGCCTATAATTGTTGTGTTGTGATCAAGGAAATAAAGAACACAGGTTTTGTAAGCCGCTCCCTTTAGTTCGTCAGGAACAGCAAGAAGCTCTACATGCTGGTCAAGTGTCAACTTGATTCCGTTCTGCTGTTTCGACGGCCGTAATTTGACTTGGTAATGCTGCAGCATCGCCCGGCTGATAAATTCTGACGTTCCGATGATTTGGTTTGCGCCTGCCCGCTCCGCATTGGTGACAAAACGGTCAGTCAAAATCTCGACGATGCAGTAAGCAAGGGGATTAAGCCCTTTCACAGATAAAAGAGTCAGCACTGACAGCATATCTGCTTCAGTTTCACTTTTATACTGATCAGCTGTAATCATCACTGATTCCGCTTCAGCAATATTGGCCCGTTTCAGTGTTTCATCATCGGCAGCATGCCCGCGTATGAAATGGACGTTTTCAATAAGCGGGCCTTCTGTTAAAGATTCATCGATTAGCACGACTGTTTTGGAAGGGGCCGCAAGCTGAAGATCCTTCAAAAGCCGGTTTGTTTTTTCATTCCACCCGATCAGAATGATGTGGCCCCGGCCTTTGTAAGCAACTTTTCCTTCGATGTAGCGGTGCTGCCTGCTGAATGCGGCCGCTGATAACGTTGCGAAATATGCAGTGACAAAGCTTGCTCCGCTCAAAATCAGCAGAATTCCAGCTGCCTGACCCAGCGGCGTGTGCGGAACATAGTCTCCATAACCGACTGTCGAAACCGTAACGACAGCCCACCAAATGCCTTCAAATACCGAAGTAAACTGCTTCGGCTCAAGTATATAAATGATTTGGCCAAACAAAAGAATCAGACATAAAATAATAACACCGATTCGGATAAATAACGGCCACCTGAGCCATGAAATAAATATCCGATTTGATTTCATTCTTTTTCTCCTTCTTCAGATACTGAAATGGATAAAATTTGTTTAATGATTGTATTTAATTTCTCATTT
Source organism: Bacillus sp. FMQ74 (assembly GCF_001875785.1). NCBI lineage: Bacteria > Bacillati > Bacillota > Bacilli > Caryophanales > Bacillaceae > Bacillus > Bacillus sp. FMQ74. The sequence goes on from NZ_MOEO01000014.1 coordinate 32,281, forward strand.
AGCTTTTCCTGGCCGTACATATCTCGGGCCTGCTTCATTAACTCGGCTGTATCGTCATCAAGCTGAATAAGCGGCTCATCAATTTCTGATTCATTATACAGCTGAATAAACACGTCCAATCCTTCATTCATTCGGTCGATTGCTGTGCTTAGCTGTTCCCTTTCCTCACTCGTCACTTTCATAACTTCCATCACACCCGTGCTTTTTTCTAACAGTATGTCCCACTTCCGGTGATGTTTTTCAAAAAATGTACAAAACATATAAAACCGGATTTCTTCATAAACTAAAACAAAAAGGATGAAAAAGATGACGATCTTCCAGAGAACGATCGTGGTTTTGATCGGTACGCAGCTGGCGGCATCCGCGGTGATTTTGTTTATTTTCGATTTAAACTCATATAATCACTTTTCCGGCAGCTTCTCCTGGCTTCATTTTCTGAAGGAACTGGCCGGCAGTTTCGCCTTTTATTTGTTTTCAGCAGGCCTGTTCTTTTTGCTGATTGGATTGTGTGCTCCGAGCCGGAAGAAAAAGCGCATTTCTGTACACGGGAAAGAAAACTCATTAAAATAATCGTAATAGAGAAATGATCATGGAAAAAGGATGATGAAAAATGCTGTTTATATTTTTAACAATAGCCGCATTGGGATTGTCGTTTTGGGCACAATTTAAAGTGAAGAGCAACTTTGAAAAATATTCAAAAGTGGAAGCCTCAAGCGGACGTACAGGGGCAGAAACAGCAAGACGGATTTTAGATATAAACGGTCTTTACGACGTGCCGGTCGAACCGGTAAGAGGCACTTTAACAGACCATTACGACCCGACAAGACGGGTGGTGCGTTTATCTGAGCCGGTCTATTACGGCCGCTCAATTTCCGCCATATCCGTAGCTTCCCATGAAGTCGGACATGCCTTGCAGCATCAGGAGTCATATGGTGCGCTTGTGATAAGACATAAAATCTTCCCAGTCGTGAATTTTGCATCCGGTGTAGCTCCTTTGCTTTTCTTAGGAGGCATGCTTCTCGGAAGCCTGAATTTGATCGGGCTTGGCATCATATTATTTTCAGCGGCTGTCTTTTTCCAGCTGATTACATTGCCTGTCGAATTCAATGCAAGCTCACGCGCGAAGCAGATTATTGTGTCAGAAGGATTCATCCGAAATAATGAAGAAAATGGGGTAAATAAAGTGCTGAGCGCTGCTGCCTTAACGTATGTGGCCGCCGCCCTGGTTTCCCTGTTTGAACTTCTTCGTTTTGTGATGATCTTCTTAAACGGTCGTGATGAGAATTAACGTTAAGGAGGTGGCCCCTTACCATTTATGGTAAGGGCTTTTTTTGCTTATTTTACAATTGATCGCCATTTTTGTTTTGATTGGCATTACGGCTGTTTTCGTTGCAGCGGAATTTGCGATCGTCAAAATCAGAGGTTCAAAAATCAATCAGCTCATCGAAAGCGGTGACAGCCGGGCGCTGGCCGCACATAAAATCATCTCCAATCTTGACGAGTATTTATCAGCCTGCCAGCTCGGGATTACGATTACAGCACTCGGCCTTGGGTGGCTTGGTGAACCGACATTTGAACGTTTTCTTCATCCCTTATTTACAATGACAGGCATGCCGGAACCGTTTAATCACATCGTCACATTTGTAGTTGCATTTATTATCGTCACTTTTTTGCATGTGGTGATGGGGGAGCTAGCTCCGAAAACGGTTTCTATTCAAAAAGCTGAAGCTGTAAGCTTATGGATTGCAAAGCCGCTGATCTGGTTTTATAAAATCACCTACCCGTTTATTAAGGCATTAAACGGCTCTGCAAGCTTTCTTGTGAAATTGTTTGGCTTTCATTCAGTAAAGGAGCATGAGGTTGTCATCAGCGAGGAGGAACTAAGACTGATCCTTTCAGAAAGCTATGAAAAGGGAGAAATCAATCAGTCTGAATTCCGCTATGTAAATAAGATTTTTGAATTTGACAACCGGGTAGCGAGAGAGATTATGATTCCGCGGACAGAAATTGCGGTTATCTCTCTGGAGCAGTCGCTTGAAGAGGCAATTCATCACATCATTAATGAACGGTATACACGCTACCCTGTCATCAAAGATGACAAGGATCATATTTTAGGGATCATCAACAGCAAAGATATGTTTAAAGCTTATTTTCTCGGCCAGCCGATAAAGCTGGAGCAAATCATGAGGCCCGTTATCAGGGTCATTGAAAGCATTCCTGTTCAGCAGCTGTTAATCCGCATGCAAAAAGAGCGGATTCATATGGCGATTCTCGTCGATGAATACGGGGGAACGGCAGGGCTTGTCACTGTCGAGGATATTATCGAGGAAATCGTCGGGGAAATCCGCGATGAGTATGATCAGGATGAAACACCGCACATCCTGAAAAAGGGCGAGCATCATTATGTGATGGATGGAAAGGCGTTAATAGACGAAGTAAATGATCTGCTCGACATTGCGATTGAAAATGAAGAGATTGATACGATTGCAGGCTGGCTCCTAACGCAAAAAATGGAGCTGAAAGCAGGGGACATCATACACGCGGAAGGCTGTGAATTTAAAATCCTCGACGCCGAAGATCATCACATCCGTTTTGTAGAAATTAAAAAAACTGATTTTTGATAAAAAACAGCCGGGGAACAAACGGCTGTTTTTTGTGTCATCAAGTCATTTCTTAAAAAGCAATGCTGTAAAGCCTTTTTTCTACATAGGATATATAAGATGGACACTGGGAAGGAGTGGCTGTATGAAAAAGGCATGGTGGAAGGAAGCGGTTGTTTACCAAATTTACCCCCGCAGTTTTAAAGATTCAAATGGCGACGGAATCGGGGATATTCAAGGAATCAGATCTAAGCTTCCGTACATAAAAGAGCTGGGCGCTGACGTCCTTTGGATTTGCCCCCTGTATGATTCACCGAATGCCGATAATGGCTATGATATTAGGGATTATCAAAACATATTAAGCGATTTTGGCACCATGGCAGATTTTGACGAGCTTCTTGATGACATTCATGATCTGGGCATGAAGCTGATTATGGATCTCGTTGTGAACCATACAAGCGACGAACATCCATGGTTCATAGAATCCCGTTCATCTATACACTCGGAAAAGCGCGACTGGTATATTTGGAAAGACGGCAAAAACGGAAAAGCACCGAACAATTGGGAAAGCATTTTCGGCGGGCCGGCTTGGGAGTATGATCAAAAGACAGACCAGTACTATCTTCATCTTTTTGATAAAAAACAGCCTGATTTGAATTGGGAAAATGAAAAGGTGAGGAATGCCGTTTATGACATGATCAATTGGTGGCTTGATAAAGGAATTGACGGATTTCGGGTGGATGCCATTACGCATATTAAGAAAAAAGAAGGGCTTCCCGACATGCCGAATCCAACGGGTCTGGACTATGTTCCTTCCTTTCCTTATCATATGAATGCTGACGGCATTATGGATTTGTTAACAGAGCTGAAGGAAAGCACATTTTCCCGCTATCCGATTATGACGGTCGGCGAGGCAAACGGCGTCGCTGCAAAGGAAGCCGCTGATTGGGCTGGAGAAAAAAACGGCATATTCAACATGATTTTTCAATTTGAGCATCTTGGCCTGTGGGATGTAGAGATCGATGAAAGCATTGATATCGCCTCATTTAAACGAATTTTAACTGACTGGCAGGACAGTCTTGAAGGAATTGGCTGGAATGCTTTGTTTATGGAGAATCACGACCAGCCCCGTTCAGTTTCTGTGTGGGGAGACGACGGAGTGTACCTGAAAGAAAGTGCAAAAGCGCTGGCTGCTGTTTATTTTCTCATGAAAGGCACACCGTTTATTTATCAAGGACAGGAACTCGGGATGACGAACGTGGCATTTCCGTCTATTGAGGACTATGATGATGTCGCAATGAAACGCCTGTATGAAACAAAAACAGCGAGGGGCACAACACACGAGGATGCGATGAAGGTTGTCTGGAAAAAGGGAAGAGACAATTCACGAACGCCGATGCAATGGAATGCTGATCCATACGCCGGATTTTCTGAGGCCAAACCGTGGATCGGAGTCAATGAGAATTACAAATGGCTGAATGCCGAGGCGCAAAAAAACGATAAAACATCCGTTTACCATTTTTACAAAAGCTTGATCAAGCTACGCCAAACATATGATGTTTTTATTAACGGGACATACAAGCTCATTTTACCGGAAGATCAGCAAATCTTTGCATATCTTCGGAAAAACGAGAGCCATACTGCACTGATTGCGGCCAATCTGACAGGAACCCCGGCGTTGTTCAGGCACTCTGGATTGCCATTGTCATCAGATGCACTCGTCTTGTCAAATATTGAAACAGAGCCGCACAAGCATATGACATCAGCACTCTTAAAGCCGTATGAGGCAAGAATATATCTATGGTGCTAAACTCCAGCCTTAGACTGGAGTTTTTTTGTTTTAACGGGTTTATGAGAGCGGTTTAACAGGAAAAAAAAGAACACAGAACGAATTAAGCGATGAGAGCGGACAAACGAAAGGAGAAACAAATGCTGAAAACACTGCAAGTCAAAACGACCAAACGAGATGAAATGATTGATATCACCCGTGAGGTGGATGCGTTTCTTCAAGAAACAGGTGTAACGAGCGGCGCAGCGCTGATTTACTGTCCGCATACGACGGCGGGCATTACAATTAATGAAAATGCCGACCCGGACGTCAAAAAAGATATGCTCAGAAGGTTTGATGAGGTTTATCCGTGGGAACATGAGCTGGACCGCCACATGGAGGGCAATACAGCTGCACACATGAAGTCGAGTACGGTCGGAGCTTCACAGCATGTCATAGTGGAAAACGGCCGGCTCATTCTTGGAACGTGGCAAGGCATTTATTTCTGCGAATTTGACGGCCCGCGAACCCGGACATGCTATATCAAAATCATGGGGTAGCACGTTGTTTTTAAGACGAAACATTTTCGCTGACATAAACCAAAAGCCGGAGGGCCTGTCTCACGTAATGAAGGCGCGCTTGACAATCGAATATCTCAGTCCCGACATCTCAAAATAACAAATCCAGGCGAATGTAACTTGATAAATCTGAGGTGACAAATATGAACATTCTTCAATACTCTTATAAAAAAAGAGGGAAAATTGAGTTTGTATTTGAAGGCTGGCCTCACTCAAAAGTTACAATGGCTCCTATCAAAGGCTACTATTTTGTCCGCTTTATCAAATGGAGCAGCTTAGACCCAATCGTGACAAGAAATGACCTTGAAAAAATGGAGTGGGCTGCGAACCAATATTTTGGCACAGCCCCTTTCTATCGCAAACGAAAGGCATTTGAAACCCCATCGTCCCGAAAATAGGCGATGGGGCTTTTTAGCGGACGATGCGGAAAAGAGACGGAACATCCAGTCTGGTCGCCTGAGACAGAAGGTAGGCTGACTGTAAGGCTCCTTTTTTCCTAAAAGAATTCAGCTTATCAATAATTTGCTTTCCGTTTAAGATTCCAAGACCATGGGCAAAATATTTATCTTCCCCCAGTAAAATCACATTTTCGCCTCTCCATTGCGCCTTTTGCGGATCAAATTCAGGATTCTTAAAATACAAACAATCTCCAAGGAAAAAGTGGTGTCCTGTTTCCGTATATATCGGCAATTTCTCATAATGCCAGTCATATAAAATAATTCTGTCAAAGCTGGCATTGAATTTATCTTCTCCGATTGTATCGATTAAGGCCAAGTAATAAATGATAACGATTGCGGTTGCGCATTCAAACGCATAAAACGGGCCGTTCTCTGCAATGTCCCGAATCGCTTTTGAAGGCGGCATTCTGTATTTCAGCTCCAAGGCGCCCTCCGGTGAAACCCTCCAATACGTTGTATTCCCGTATGTTTTTAAAAAAGTGGCAAACTTCGCCCCGCTTTTGTGCAGCGTCTTTGCCGCTGCTACAATATTCATCCGCAGTTTAAGCTCAAACATCAGTTCAGCAATTGAATGATAATCAAACTGAACAGGCGTCTCGATCATCTCTTTTAAGAGCGGATTCAGATGCTCATCAATCTGCCAGTTTTCAACATCCTGGGGACGGAGCAATTGTCCTGATACAATAATCATGTTTAGCCCCCCTTGTTTTTTATAAGATATGCAAAGGGCTTGGGCAATGAAAGCTAAAAAGACTGAAGACTGCCAAAAAGAACTTCTTCCATTTTTTATTTTAAAACTTTTTTAAGCAGCCGATATATACTGTATCAAACCTGAAGGAGCAAGTGGACATGAAGACTTTTATCAATTGGCTTAAGAAACCGTCTATTTCAAAGAAATTAATCGTCTCATTTATTGCGATTCTCATTATCCCTATTCTTATATTAGAATTTAGTTCTTACCGAAGCGCCAGCGGAAAGCTGGATCAGGAAATTATGGGGAACGCGAAAAACAGTGTCGATACATTTAATACAACCGTAACAAATGATCTGGGAGAAAAAGCGAAAGCAGTTACCTTTTTCAGTGAATCTCTTAAAAGATCCGCATTCAAAGGAAAATCGAATCAAGAAGAGATCAAAGCTAAATTTTCACAATATGTATCTATTAATCAAGGCGTAGCCAGAATTTATGGAGGCGCAGATAACGGCACTTACGTACAAGCGCCAAAAGAGAAATTGCCGGACGGATACGACCCTAGACAACGCCCTTGGTACCAGGATGCGATGAAGGCCGGCGGTGAAATTGTCGTGACAGATCCTTACGTGGCTGCGAGTGACGGAAGCATGGTCATTACCATTGCACAGGAGCTGAAGGACGGATCTGGCGTTGTCGCCATGGATATTACCATTGATAAATTGTTAGAACAGATGAAACAAATCAAGGTCGGAAAAGAAGGCTATGCTTTCATTGCAACAAAAAACAAAACATACGTAGCCCACAAGGACCATAAAGCTGGTGAAAAGCTGTCAGGCGACTGGGTAGCCAAAATGTATGCGAATGACAGCGGTGAACTGAAGTACACTCTTAATAACGAAGATAAAAAGATGACCTATACTACAAATGAACTGACTGGTTGGAAAATAGCCGGCACAATGTATATGGATGAAATTAAGGATGCCTCAAAGTCTGTACTGATAACAGGCATGATCGTGCTGATCGCTTCCATTGTGGCAGGCGGGATTTTAATTCTGTTTATCGTTCGTTCGATTACAAAACCGCTAAAACGTCTTGTTCAATCATCGAAAACGATCAGCAGAGGGGATCTGACTGAAACGATCGAAATTCATTCAAAGGATGAGCTAGGGGAGCTAGGGGAAAGCTTCAACGAAATGGGACAATCTCTCCGCTCTCTAATCAGCGCAATTCAGGACTCGGTGAACAATGTGGCCGCATCTTCCGAACAGCTCACCGCATCTGCCGGACAGACAAGTAAAGCCACCGAGCATATTACGATGGCGATTGAGCAGTTCTCAAACGGAAACGAAGAGCAAAGCGAAAAGGTTGAATCCAGCTCTCATCAGTTGAATTTAATGAATGAAGGACTCCAGCAAGTCTCACAAACATCGTCATATATTACAAAGGCGTCTATCCAATCAACGGAAATCGCCGGAACAGGTGAAAAGTTTGTGCAGCAGACAGTCGGCCAAATGAACTCGATTAATCAATCTGTTCAGCAGGCTGAAGCTGTAGTCAAAGGCTTAGAAGGGAAATCAAAAGACATTACAAGCATTTTGAGAGTTATCAACGGCATCGCTGACCAAACAAATTTGCTTGCACTAAACGCGGCTATTGAAGCGGCGCGTGCCGGAGAGTCAGGCCGCGGTTTCTCTGTCGTAGCGGAGGAAGTGCGCAAGCTGGCTGTTCAATCAGCCGATTCAGCAAAAGAAATCGAAAAGCTGATCCAAGAAATCGTCGCAGAAATTGAAACCTCCCTTCACATGTTTAAAGAGGTTAATCAGGAAGTGCAATCAGGACTTATTGTCACAGACAATACAAAAGAAAGCTTCCAGAGCATTTTCAGCATGACAAACGAGATCGCGGGCAAGCTGCAGACGATGAATTCCACCGTCGAGCAGCTGTCAGGCCGTTCACAGCATGTTTCAGCAGCAGTCAGCGGCATTGCAGACGTATCGAAAGAAAGCTCGGCAAGCATCCAGGACATTGCCGCATCAGCTGAGGAACAGCTTGCTTCCATGGAAGAGATCAGTTCATCAGCGACCACTCTTGCGCAGATGGCAGAAGAGCTTCGCGATCTGACGAAACAATTTAAAATCGAGTAAAAGCCGAAAAACAGCGCTCATCAAGGCGCTGTTTTTTCATATGGTGAACATTAACAAAGTCGGCTGACTCCGCAAAAGAAATTGAATCGCTGATCAGTGAAATAGTAAAAGAAATTCACACATCATTGAACGTGCTTCAGTCCGTAAACAAAGAAGTTGAAACAGGGCTTGTCATGACGGATGAAACAAAGCAGAGCTTCAAACATATATCGCAAATGACCAATCAGATTGCTTCCGAGCTGCAAAACATGAATGCGACGGTTGAGGAGCTGTCGGCGGGAGCTCAAGAAATTTCCGCAGCTTCAAATGATATCACAGCCATTTCTAAGGCAAGCTCGGACGGTATCCAAGATCTCTCCGCTTCAGCTGAGGAACAGCTGGCATCCATGGAGGAGATCAGTTCATCAGCACTGACGCTAGAAAGAATGTCTGAAGAGCTCCGTGATCTGACAAAACGATTTAAGGTAGATAAAAAATAGGTCTAAAAGACTATTTATTTATGGGGAATTAGTTACTTTTGTTAAATTTCTTCTTTTTTGCTGTATATATTTACCCATTTCCAGCCGATATGAAGGGTAGCATAAAAAAGGAGAAATGAATGATGAAAAAAATACTCCAACTCATAAAACAAAGATCAATTACACGGAAGCTCCTTGTTTCCTTTCTGTCGATCCTCATCATACCGGTTGTCATATTGGCGATCTTTGCGTATCAATCGGCTAGCAGCTCACTCGACAGACAGATGATGGGGAGCGCATTAGAAAATGTACAGCAATTAAACGAAATCATTAACACCAGCATCAGTGAAAAAGAAAACAGCGCTGCTTACTTCAGCGAATGGCTGACAAAAGAGAGATATAAAGCAAAAAGCAATGCAAGCATTGAAGAGAAATTCTCACAATATATCAGCATTAATAAAGATGTAGAGTCCATTTATACAAGTGATGAAAACGGGCGATTTACCCGTTACCCGGATCTCCCGATGCCGAGCGACTACAATCCGGTTGAACGCGACTGGTACAAAAAAGCGGTTGCGAATAAAGGAAAAGTCGTTGTAACAGATCCTTATAAAACCGCGTCTACAAATACGATGGTTGTGACAATCGCCCAGCAGACAAAAGATGGTTCAGGCGTTATCGCAATCAACATGACCATTGAAAATCTGTTGAAAACAACCAAAAAAGTCAACATCGGCACACAAGGCTACGCATTTATCATGACGAAGGACAAAAAAGTTGTCGCTCATCCTAATGAAAAATCAGGAACTGAATTAAAAGGCGACTGGCTCAATAAGATGCTGAACGCTGATAAAGGCGATTTTCAATACACCATGGACGGCGATAAGAAAAAAATGGCCTTTGACACAAACAAGTTAACGGGATGGAAGATCGGCGGCACCATGTATTTAGACGAAATTCACGAGGCAGCCCAGCCTGTCCTTCACCTTGCTTTAATTGTCTTGGCCGCAGCTATTATCATAGGGATTATCGTCATGACTTTAATCATTCGGTCGATTACAACACCGCTGAAACAGCTTGTCGGTTCCTCTAAGCGGATCAGCGAGGGAGATTTGACGGAAACCATTGATATTCGTTCAAAAGATGAATTGGGCGAGCTCGGCAAAAGCTTTAACAATATGGCGTCGTCACTTCGTTCTCTCATACACGCCATCCAGGATTCGGTAGACAATGTTGCCGCTTCCTCTGAAGAGCTGACTGCATCAGCTGCGCAAACGAGCAAGGCAACAGAGCATATTACATTGGCGATTGAACAATTTTCTAACGGCAATGAAAAACAAAACGAAAATATTGAAACGGCAGCAGAGCATATTTATCAAATGAATGACGGGTTGACGAATATGGCTCAAGCTTCTGAAGTCATCACAGATTCATCTGTTCAATCGACAGAAATTGCAAGTGAAGGCGGCAAGCTTGTTCACCAAACCGTCGGCCAAATGAACGTCATTGACAAGTCCGTTAAAGAAGCGGAGCAAGTCGTACGCGGATTGGAAACGAAATCGAAAGACATTACAAACATTTTGCGTGTGATTAACGGCATCGCAGACCAGACGAACCTGCTTGCATTAAACGCAGCAATTGAAGCAGCCCGTGCAGGTGAGTACGGCCGCGGCTTCTCCGTTGTAGCGGAAGAAGTAAGAAAACTGGCAGTACAGTCAGCAGATTCAGCAAAAGAGATTGAAGGATTAATCATCGAAATTGTGAAGGAAATTAATACATCTCTCGGCATGTTCCAGTCTGTCAATCAAGAGGTGCAGACAGGACTTGACATCACAGATAAAACAGAAATGAGCTTTAAGCGCATTTCTGAAATGACGAACCAAATCGCCGGCGAACTGCAAAATATGAGTGCGACGGTTCAGCAGCTTTCTGCCAGCTCCGAGGAAGTTTCGGGAGCGTCTGAGCACATTGCATCGATTTCAAAAGAAAGCTCAGCGCATATACAAGATATCGCGGCGTCAGCCGAAGAGCAGCTTGCTTCCATGGAAGAAATCAGCTCGTCTGCAGAGACCCTTTCGTCTATGGCGGAAGAGCTTCGAGATATGACCAAACGATTCAAAATCGAATAATAAGCCTTAACACCCAAGCTTGTTGCGCTTGGGTGTTTTTTTTAGTTTTTTTATTAAACCTTTTATCCTCGTTTGACGATATTAGTTTTATCTTAAAGGAGGAGTCAACAAGAATGGGAAAATTCATACAATGGATCAAACAGCCATCGATCAGCAAACCGCTAATCGCTGCGTTTCTGGCAGTGCTTATTTTGCCGGTTGGGGTTTTAGCATATTTCAGTTATCAATCAGCTTGGAACGCGTTAGACAGAGAGCTCATAAGCAGTGCGAAGGGAAATGTTGAAGAACTAAACAGTACGCTGCAAAATAAATTAGAGGATAAAGTGAAAGCAATAGATTATTATAGTGAGACAATCGATAAAGACCTATTGCTAGGCAAAAACAAAACCTTACTGAAAGAGAAATTTAAGCAGTACACGACACTTAACGACGATGTAGGCGCAATCTATGCTGCTTCGGAAGATAAGAAGCTTTACAAATATCCGGACAGCGGTGTTCCGAAAGGCTTCGATCCGACAGGACGTGACTGGTACAAACAGGCCGTTGCGGAAAAAGGACAGGCTGTTTTCTCAGAGCCGTATACTGATGAAGCAACAGGGAATATCGTTGTCACAATTTCAAAACAATTAAAAGACGGGTCAGGGGTTATAGCGCTTGATTTAAACCTGGATGAGGTGCTTACTGCATCACAGAGAATCAAAATCGGTAAAGAAGGCTTTGCATTTATTACGACAGGCAACAAAAAATATATCGCCCATCCGACGATTAAGCCTGGGACAACCGGCTCCGGCGATTGGACAAACCAAGTATATTCCAAAAATGACGGCTCCTTTGAATATACATTCGAAGGCAAAGAAAAGAAAATGGCCTTTACGACAAATAAATTGACTGGCTGGAAAATCGCGGGCACTTATTTTGTCAGTGAATTGCAAGATGCTTCAAGCCCGGTGCTGAACACTGCGGTTATCATTCTATGCGTGTCTATTGTAATCGGCGGCATACTCATACTCTATATTATTCGTGCCATTACCAAGCCATTAAGAAAACTTGTCTCAACGTCTGCAAAAATCAGCAGCGGTGATCTCACAGAAGTCATTGATATTCACTCGAAAAACGAGTTTGGCCAGCTTGGCGAGAGCTTTAATGAAATGTCTGCATCATTGCGTTCTGTAATCGGCGTTATTCAAACGTCTGTCGAAAACGTCGCCTCATCTTCTGAGGAGCTGACAGCAAGCGCGGCTCAAACGAGTAAGGCAACTGAACATATTACACTCGCCATCGAACAGTTCTCAGATGGCAACGAGGCGCAAAGCGAGAAACTGGAAACGAGCTCAAACCACCTTTCTCAAATGAATCACGGGATTTCAAAAGTGGCACAAGCCTCTTCAACCATTACGAAATCATCGATTCAGTCCTCTGAGGCAGCGGGCAGCGGCGAGAAACTGGTGGAACACACAGTCGGCCAAATGAAAACAATCGACCAATCCGTTCAACAAGCGGAAGCGGTTGTGAAGGGCCTTGAAACAAAATCGCAAGACATCACTAGCATCTTGAATGTGATTAATGGCATCGCTGATCAAACCAACCTGCTGGCATTAAATGCTGCGATTGAGGCGGCAAGAGCGGGAGAATACGGAAGAGGCTTCTCAGTAGTTGCGGAAGAGGTTAGAAAACTTGCTGTACAATCAGCAGACTCCGCCAAGGAAATTGAAGGGTTAATTCAAGAGATTGTCAGAGAAATCAGCACTTCACTTTCAATGTTCCAATCCGTGAATCATGAAGTGAAAGAAGGCTTGCAGATTACCGACCAAACAGCGGAAAGCTTTAAACAAATCTATGAGATGACAACCCAAATTTCCAGCGAATTGCAAAACTTGAACTCCACGGTTGAACAACTGTCAGCCGGATCACAGGAAGTGTCAAGTGCTGTTGAAGACATTTCTGCAGTGGCGAAAGAAAGCTCAGCAGGTATTCAGGATATCGCAGCTTCGGCGGAAGAACAGCTTGCGTCCATGGAAGAAATCAGCTCTTCAGCGGAAACGTTGGCAAACATGGCGGAAGAACTTCAGGACATTACGAAAAAATTTAAAATTGAATCATAATGAAACGAGAAAGCGGCATATTCTGCTGCTTTCTTTTTTGTCGGAAACAAAATAAACAAAAATAAACAAAAACAATTCAAAAACAAACGAAGATCATATATAATGAAAACGGATACAAATAAAAGGGTATGGAGGAATATCAAATATGGTGAAGCATATGTGGGAGTCAGACCGAGCTGCAAAGCTGCCTAAAGGTGTAGAGGAATTGGTGTACAGGTCCAATCTGATCGGATCAGACCGCACTGTTTGCAACTGGGGCGGGGGGAATACATCTATGAAAACAACGGAAAAGGATTTTAGAGGCCGTGAAATAGAAGTCATGTGGGTAAAAGGAAGCGGTTCGGATTTGGCAACAATGAAAGCGCATAACTTTACCGGTTTGAAATTAGATGATATCCGCCCGCTGATTGAAAGGGAGCAAATGTCAGATGAAGAGATGGTAGATTACCTGTCTCATTGTATGATTGACAGCAAACATCCCCGCCCTTCAATTGAAACGCTATTACACGCTTTTCTGCCATACAACCATGTTGACCATACCCATCCAGATGCGATTATCAGCATATGCTGTGCAGATAATGGAAAACAAATCGCTGAAGACATTTACGGAAACCGATTTGTATGGGTGCCATACGTCCGCCCTGGATTTACTTTGTCTAAAATGATCGCTGAAGGCGTAGCAAACAATCCCCACGCCGAGCTTGTATTAATGGAGAAACACGGCTTAGTCACTTGGGGAGAGACGTCTGAAACATGTTATCAAAAAACGATATCCATCATTCAAGAAGCCGAGCAGTATATTAACGATCGTATCAATCAGCATGAGGTATTTGGAGGCAAAAGATATCAGCCGCTGCCGGAAGAGCACAGAAAACAAATATTGGCTGAGATCATGCCTGTGATCAGAGGAACTGTAAGTGAAGAAAAGAAACAGATCCTTTCCTATGATGATCATGACGATGTCTTGGAATTTGTAAACAGTGTTCAAGCGCCAGCACTTTCGCAAATCGGTGCGGCATGCCCGGATCACCTTGTTCACACAAAACGGGTTCCGCTGTACATTGATTGGAATCCGGAAACTCAAGATGTTCACAAGCTTGCGGATCTGATCAAGTCAGGGATCGAGCGCTTTACATCAGAGTATCAGGCTTACTTTACACGCAATCAGCAGGATGGGGATCAAATCTTTGAATCCGCTCCGCGGGTGATATTGATTCCTGGAATCGGAATGGTGAATACAGGAAAAAGTTATACGATGTCTAAAGTAAGCGGGGCTTTATATCGGAGGGCCATCGCCGTTATGAAAGGAGCAACAGCTCTGGGGCAATTTGTTTCTTTAAATGAGAATGAATCCTACCATGTCGAATATTGGCCGCTTGAACTATATAAACTTACGCTGGCCCCGCCGGAAGCAGAATTTTCCCGTAAAGTAGCGCTGATAACTGGAGGGGCTGGCGGAATCGGCAGTGCAGCATGCCGCCGATTTGCAGCTGAGGGAGGACACGTAATCGCAGCTGATCTGAATATAGAAGGTGCACAGAAAATTGCCGGGGAAATAAATGATGCGTACGGAGAAGGGCGTGCAATGGCTGTCAAAATGGATGTGACAAAGGAAAAAGACGTACAGTCAGCTTTTGAACAAGCGGCGCTTGCATACGGCGGCATTGATATCGTCATCAATAATGCCGGGCTGGCCACATCAAGCCCATTTGACGAAACAAGTCTAAAAGAATGGAATCTTAATATGAATGTTTTAGGAACAGGCTATTTCCTTGTAGCCCGTGAAGCGTTTAAACAGATGAAACAGCAAAATAGAGGCGGAAGCATGGTATTTGTCGGATCAAAAAATTCGGTTTATGCGGGGAAAAACGCCTCTGCCTACAGCTCGGTTAAGGCGCTTGAAACCCATTTAGCAAGATGCATCGCTGCAGAAGGCGGAGAATTCGGGATTAGGGTCAACTCCGTTTTGCCGGATGCGGTTCTTCAAGGATCGGCAATCTGGGGTTCAAACTGGCGGGAGGAACGAGCCGCGGCGTACGGGATTGAACCGGATCAGCTGGAAGAACATTACCGGAAACGGACAACATTGCTCGTCAATATTTACCCGGAGGATATTGCCGAAGCCATTGCATTTTTCGCTTCTTCTAAAGCCGAAAAAACAACGGGCTGCATGATCACGGTAGACGGCGGCGTCCCTGCTGCTTTTACGCGTTAGAAATATGCTATGATAAAAAATATAAGATGGACTACGATATGAGGAAGGGCGTTACTGATGCTAGTAGCAGAACGGCAGCAAAAAATAGTGGAAATAGTGAATTCGCGTTCAAGCATCCGCGTTGCAGAATTAAGTGACATATTTTCAGTCACAGAGGAAACCATTCGGCGTGATCTTGAGAAGCTTGAAAAAGAACATAAACTGAGCCGAAGTCATGGAGGAGCGGTCAGTATTCAGCAGAAGGAATCAGAAATTCATTTTTCTGAACGGGAAATCACAAATGTCATCGAAAAAAAAGCCATCGCTCACGAAGCGGCCAAATATGTAAAAAGCGGAGACCGAATTATTCTCGATGCAAGCACAACCGCCTGGTACATGGCGAAAATACTCCCTGACATTGAGCTCACCGTGATTACAAACTCAATGAAAGCAGCCATTGAACTCAGCAATAAAAAAAACATATCAGTCATTTCAACAGGCGGCATTTTGCTGGAAAAATCATTATCATTTGCCGGCCCGTTAGCAGAGCGTTCACTTGAAACCTATCATGTTAATAAAACCTTTCTGTCATGTAAGGGATTTGATGTAAACAACGGGATGAGTGACTCAAATGAGTGGCAGGCGCTGCTCAAAAAACGGATGATTGAAAGATCGGACCAGACCATTTTGATGGCCGATTCAAGCAAATGGGGGAACCGCGAGTTTTCACATATCGCCTCGCTGCAAGATGTCAGCCGCGTTATTACAGATTCTGGACTTGATCCGGCATCGGTAAAAGCTCTTGAGGATAAAAAGGTGAAGGTGACAGCTGTTCCTCTTCCGAAGAGAGGGTGAAAGAATGATTTATACTGCCATTGATATAGGCGCATCAAGCGGGAGAATCATGGTAGGTGAACTGAAGGAAGGGAAGCTTGACATACAAGAGATTCACAGATTTGCTAACGGTTTTAGTCAAAGAGACGGGCATTGCTTTTGGGATATTGATCATCTGCTAAAACAAATCCTGCAAGGACTGCAAAAAGTAAAAACGCTTGGATATGAACACTGCACCGTTGGCATTGATACTTGGGCAGTTGATTATGTCTTACTGGACGAAAAAGGAAATCGGTTGCGGGAAGCAATATCCTATCGTGATAGAAGAACAGATCATACAATAGACAAACTGGAACATACCCTCTCGAAAGCTAAAATTTATCAAAAAACAGGAATACAATTTCAGCCTTTCAACACGATCTATCAATTGTATGAAGAAGACCGTGAGCTGCTGAAAAAGACAGATAAAATTGTGATGGTTCCTGATTATTTAGGCTATTGTTTAACCGGAAAAGCCGTAACAGAAATCACGAATGCGTCCACAACACAGCTTTTAAACGTCTCAACAGGAAAGTTTGATCCTGAATTGCTTAAAGCCGTGTCTGTTCACGAACAGCAATTTGCCCCGTTGACTGAACCGGGGTATGAGCTCGGGAAGCTAAGAAATGACTGGTTCCCGGATTATGATCTCCCGGCGTGCAAGGTGATGACAGTCGCAACACATGATACGGCCTCGGCTATTATCGCGGCGCCTGGTGTAAGTGATGGCTGGGCATATATCAGCAGCGGAACATGGTCGTTAATCGGGGTTGAAAACAAAACACCGATAATTACTGATCTGGCTTTGAAAAACAACTATACAAATGAACGCGGCGCAAACAACACCATTCGCTTTCTCAAAAACATTATCGGCATGTGGGTGATACAAGAAGTAAGACAGCAGTTACAAGCAAATTACTCTTTCCAGCAGCTTGCAGAAGAAGCCGAAAAAACAGAACCATTCCAGCAATTTATAAACTTAAATCATAAATGTTTCTTCAATCCAGAAAACATGATAATGGAAATACAACATTATTGCAGAGAAACCCGCCAAATGATTCCCCGCACTGCAGGCGAACTTGCCTGCTGCATCTACAGCAATTTAGCCATCATCTATGCGATAGCCATCAAAGAACTGGAAACGATCACAGAAAAACCGATCGATCAGTTTCATATTATCGGCGGCGGAGCCCGGAATGATTTGTTAAATCAATTAACGGCAGACATGAGCGGAAAAGCGGTATACGCAGGGCCCGTAGAGGCAACCGCCATAGGAAATCTGCTGATGCAAATGATTGCTGACAAAGAAGTCAAAGACGTAAAAGAAGCCCGGCAAGTCGTCAGAAATTCCTTTCCGATCAAAGTGTTTACACCCAAAGACATTGACAGAAGCACGATCATTCAGTCATTTCAGCAAACTGTTTTGAAAGCGTTATCTAAATAATGAAGAGGTGACAAAGTTTGAAAAGAAAAGCCAGTATCATGTTTGTCCATCAAGACAAGTACGAAGAATACAAACAGCGGCATGATGACATTTGGCCTGAGATGGCAGAAGCACTCAAAGCTCATGGAGCCCACCATTATTCCATTTTTCTAGACGAAGAAACAGGCAGGCTTTTTGCATATTTAGAAATAGAGGATGAAGAGAAATGGAGAAAGATGGCGGATACAGAAGTTTGCCGAAAATGGTGGAAATCGATGGCGCCCTTAATGAAAACAAATTCGGATTTCAGTCCTGTTTCGATAGATCTAAAGGAAGTTTTTTATTTGGATTAAAAACTGAAAAAGGGAGAGAGCTGCATGACCATAAAAGCCAATTATGACATTGCAAAACAGGCATATGAAAAATGGGGAATTGATGTTGAAGAGGCGCTTCGGCAATTAGAGCAAGTGCCCATTTCGATCCATTGCTGGCAGGGTGACGACATTGAAGGCTTTGAAGTAAATAAGGGCGAGCTTTCAGGCGGAATTGACGTGACTGGCAATTATCCCGGAAAAGCGCAAACGCCTGAAGAATTAAGAAGAGATTTGGAGAAGGCGCTTTCTCTCATTCCTGGAAAGCACCGTGTGAACCTGCATGCGATTTACGCAGAAACAAACGGGGAAGAGACAGAACGCGACGAATTGAAGCCGCAGCATTTTGAAAACTGGGTGAGATGGGCAAAAGATTTAGGGCTAGGTTTAGATTTCAATCCGACCTTGTTTTCGCATGAGAACGCGGCTGATGGACTCACCCTTTCACACCCCGATCCGGATATCAGAGAATTTTGGATCAGGCATTGCATCGCGTGCCGACGTATCGGAGAATACTTCGGGAAAGAATTAGGCACCCCTTGCTTGACGAATATTTGGATTCCCGACGGCTATAAGGATGTCCCGAGTGACAGGCTGACACCGCGTAAAAGATTAAAAGAATCACTGGATCAGATTTTCGCAGAAGAGATCAGTGAACAACACAATCTCGATTCAGTTGAGAGCAAGCTGTTCGGGCTTGGTTCCGAATCATATGTTGTCGGATCTCATGAATTTTATTTAGCTTATGCTTTGACGAATCATAAGCTTTGTTTACTTGATACAGGCCATTTCCATCCGACTGAGACGGTATCAAACAAGATCTCGTCCATGCTGCTTTATACAGACAAGCTTGCTTTGCACGTATCTCGGCCAGTTCGCTGGGACAGCGACCATGTAGTGGTTTTGGATGATGAATTGAGAGAAATCGCTCTTGAAATTGTGCGTAATCAGGCTCTTGAGAAGGTCGCCATCGGTCTGGATTTTTTCGATGCCAGCATTAACCGTGTAGCCGCCTGGACCATCGGAACGAGAAATATGATCAAAGCTTTATTGTACGCCTTGCTTCTCCCGAACGGCTATTTAAAACAATTGCAGGAAGAGGGCCGCTATACAGAAAGGCTGGCCCTGATGGAGGAATTCAAAACATATCCTTTCGGAGCCATCTGGGATTCCTACTGTGAACAAATGGGCGTGCCGGTAAAAGAGGCATGGCTGCATGACATCAAAGAGTATGAACAAAAGGTACTTTTAAAAAGGAAGGCGTCTTTTCCGATTGCCTAATAAAAAATCCGCCGCGTGATTTGTACGCGGGCGGATTTTTTTAAGCATGATCGGCAGGGTACACAATCCCCATTTGCTTTCTTGCTTCTTCCATAATTTTTGCAGTGATCAAAGACCGTTCAAATGTATTTTCTTCAGATTCTTGCTTATTCTCTTTTATGAGCGTGACAAATTCTTCTGCTTCGTAGAACATCGCTGGTTTAGGATCAGGGATCGCAATGTTTTCAAGGCGGCCGTCACGGTATCGGATTTCAACACGTTCAGGCCGGTGAATCGTATCAATTACAATCGTTCCGTCTTCACCCTGGATTTCCGCCGGGGCATAGGAAGTAGAGATTTTAGAATGCATCAGAACAGCTTCGAATCCATCGTAAGACAGAATGACAGTTCCCTCTCCGTCCACTCCGGAAGATAAAGCATATCCGTTTGCTTTTACATCCTTCGGCTCGCCAAACAGCACAACAGCCGGATAAATACAATAGACGCCAATATCCATTAATGACCCATTGGAAAGCTCAGGCTGAAACGCATTCAAAACAGTTCCGTTTCTGAACGCGTCATACCGTGAGGAATACTGGCAGTAGCTTGCGGTAAATCTGCGGACAGTGCCGATTTTATGCAGGTGTTTTTTCAGCTCTTTGAAATTCGGCAGGAAAGTGGTCTTCATCGCTTCCATGAGGACAACGCCGTTTGCCTTAGCCGCTGAGATCATCTCTTCTGTTTCTTTTGTATTTGAAGCAAATGGCTTCTCACAAAGCACATGCTTGCCATGGTTCATAAAGAGTACGGCTTGTTCCTTGTGAAGAGCGTTCGGGCTGGCTATGTATACGGCATCAAAGCAATCGCTCGCCGCCATTTCCTGAAGGTCTGAGAAGGTATGCGCAGCATTGTGTTTAGCAGCAAACTCAGCAGCGCGTTCAGCCGATCTTGAATAAACAGCAGTCAGCTGAAAATCTTCTATATCCGCTGCTGACTCAAGAAAGCGGTCTGTAATCCAGTTGGTTCCTATTATTGCAAAACGTATCACTCGTATCGCTCCTTTTGCATGATATAGCTAAATTATAGCTTAAAAAGAACAAAATCACATGATAGATATAAATAGAATGTGACAACCGAGAAAGCTTTTCCAGCAATTAACGGTTTTTATTTTTCATTATAGGGACGATAGTGTACAATTAACTAAACTATGTATGACGGAGGAACGATAGTGGAGACGTTGCAAACATGGAGCGGCAGATTCAAGCGATTCTTCTTGGACAATAAGTTTGTTTTATTTTTGCTTGTGCTGCTGCTGATTGGTTTAAATATTCTTGTATTTACAAAAACATCATTTATTTTCACCCCGATTATTGTTCTGCTCAAAACAATTTCACTTCCGATTATTTTGACAGGCATTGTTTTTTATCTGTTAAATCCAGTCGTCGATTTTCTGGAGAGAAGAAGAATAAGAAGAATCTATTCCATATTGCTGTTATATCTATTGATTATCGGGCTGATCACGATCACGATCGTGTCCATCATCCCCTTTTTAAAAGAACAAATTATGAGTTTGATTGATAATATCCCAAGATATGTCGATGTCGTAGAAAATCAGACGAAACAGCTGATTGGCAGCAACTTCGTCAATCAGGCCCAGCAAACGATGAACATTAATATATCTGATCTTGCTACAAAGGTTTCGGACCAGGCAGCGACGATCGTAAACAGCACCTTTACCGGTGTTGGGAATTTTATCGGCGCCCTGACTGAGATTATCATTTCGATTGTCACGGTTCCGTTTATTCTTTTCTATTTGCTAAAAGACGGAAAGAAATTACCGGTCTACATACTGAAGTTTGTGCCGACTCGATTGAAAGAACAGACATATACAGTCTTAAGTGAAATGAATCATCGGTTAAGCTCTTATATCAGAGGCCAGATCATTGTCAGCTTCTGTATCGGGTTTTTGCTGTTTATCGGTTATTTGATTATCGGCCTGGATTATGCTTCATTGCTCGCAGTCATTGCGGCTTGTACAAGCATTGTTCCATATTTAGGGCCAACGATTGCCATTACGCCTGCAATTATCATTGCCATAGTGACATCGCCGCTCATGCTGCTTAAGCTGGTGATCGTTTGGACCATTGTTCAGCTGATTGAAGGGAAGCTGATCTCTCCGCAAATTATGGGAAAAAACCTTCACATCCACCCTATCACGATTATTTTTCTGCTATTAACAGCCGGCAAGCTGTTTGGCGTTGTTGGAATCATTCTTGCCATTCCGGGCTATGCAGTTGCCAAAGTCATTACGACACATTTATTTGACTGGTTTAAAATGCGGTCACATTTATACGACGAAGAAAAAAATGAAAATACGCCGGGGCATAAAGTGTGATTTTCGTTTATAGTTATATAAGACGGGCTTTCCATTTATGGGAAGCTCCCGTTATGTAAAAAAATAAATGTCTAATGGGGAGAATCAAAATCATGACTCTATGGGAATTGTTTGTAGCCGCCATTTTAGGAATCGTAGAAGGATTAACAGAGTACGCGCCGGTTTCTTCGACAGGACATATGATCATAGTAGACGACATCTGGCTTAAATCAAGTAATCTGATGTCAGAAGAAGCTGCTAACTCATTCAAAGTCGTTATTCAGCTAGGCTCCATTTTAGCAGTAGCTATCGTGTTTAAAGACCGAATTTTAAATTTACTTGGCTTGAAAAAAAATATTACAAGCGACCAGAAGCAGGGACATAAATTAAGCATTGCCCAAATTGCTGTCGGACTCGTTCCCGCTGCTGTTCTCGGCTTTTTGTTTGAAGATTACATTGATGAATATTTATTTTCCGTTAAAACTGTGGCCATCGGTTTAATTGCCGGGGCAATCCTGATGCTTTTTGCTGACTGGGTCAATAAGCGGAAAACAGCGACAGACACCCTCGACCGCATTTCCTATAAGCAGGCGATAGCTGTTGGCTTATTCCAATGTCTTGCCCTTTGGCCGGGTTTCTCACGTTCAGGTTCAACCATTTCCGGAGGTGTTATTCTTGGGTTAAACCACCGAGCGGCAGCCGACTTTACGTTTATTATGGCGATGCCGATCATGATGGGAGCAAGTTTTCTAAGCCTTGTGAAGCATTGGGACAGCTTAAGCTCGGATTTGATGCCGTTTTTCATCGTCGGCTTTATCTGTGCCTTTGTTGTCGCGTTGTTTGTCGTCCGTTTCTTCTTAAGACTGATTAATAAAATCAAACTCGTCCCATTTGCAATCTATCGAATTATTCTCGGTGTGATTTTACTTTTGATCATGATGTAAGTCGAAAAATAAGGCTCATCCCGAGCCTTATTTTTTCTGTCAATTCAAGAGGAAACAGCTTGTTTTTCAAAAAAAAATCATCTATAATAAACATGACGTTACATACGGGGCCATAGCTCAGCTGGGAGAGCGCTACGCTGGCAGCGTAGAGGTCAGGGGTTCGAGCCCCCTTGGCTCCATACCTTTAAACCCTTATTCTATAAGGGTTTTTTGTTTTGAGGAAAAGGTACATTCTCTGAATCCTCCAGTTGAGCGAAGTCAAAGTGAGCAGTTTATCTGTCAATCATGAATTTTCCAAAACCTCCTTTTGTTCCTCAAAGACCGTCATGTCTTCCAAAGGGGGGGAGTAGACATGAAGAGACACCATTCGTTCGGACGTCGGATTGGACATTTTGTGAATTAAACCTTTGGTTGAAATAAGGCATTCTCCTTCGTGGACAAAGTATGAATTGGAGAGTTCTGCATGTTCGCCGACTGAGCGATAAATAGAATTAAGAAGCTTTCCTTCTAGCACCATTGCACAACCAATGGATTGGCCATGATTGTGGACGGTTGTCTCCTCGTTAGGCGGAATGTGAATTACGATAATCTCCAAATCATTGTTTCGATAGATGGCATTTCGGCCGTAGGCGTACTGGTCTGGCTCCTTAATATACGGTTGACTCAATTGTGCTGCGTTTGGAATTTGTTTTAATGATGTTGCTAAATCTTTAACCGATGGATTTTTCAAGCCGCCAAAAATATCTTGGATACACTCATACAGTTCCATTCGTTTTGCCTCCCGGAATATTTAAAATTTCCTTACATTGGTATTTCATAGGTTAATTCATGGTATTTACCCATATACAATTTAGAGGCGGCAAATGCCCAGTGAACACAAAAAAAAGTGCGGCCAAAATGTTGTCTTATTACCAACTTATTCGAGTTTATTAGTTGGAATAGTGGATTGAAAGGGTTAAAGCCGCCTGCTTTAATTCGCTTGAGGGAACGAGCAGGGATCCATAAGTGCAGTTCTAGGCCCCTTGGCTCCAAAACACAATATCGGGGAAAAGCTTTCAGACTTTTTATGTTGTGCTTGAAATTTACTCCATTGACAAAACATAATCGATTTGAAATAATGTTTGAGTATATGCTCATTCATTCACATAATTATAATAAAATAATATCATTTCCCCTGAAAGGGAGAATATTAGAATGAAAGCTAATGGTATGCAAAATCTATTAGCTTCTTTTGGTTTCAAAAAATGATGTGTTTCGCATGTATTTATATAGGAAGGAATGACAACATGAAGACAAAACACTATTGGGTGATTTCTTTGCTCGCCGTCTTAGCGGTCGGGCCGGGATTGATGTCTAACACGGCATTGTCGTCAGTTCAAGGCCTTGTTCAGAAAGTGGTTGGAACAAGTGGCTTCACAACAGTAAATCCAATATTGATCGGCAATATGGCCTTTGCCTTATTAGTTCCGGCAGGACCGCTGCTGAGGAAAAAATTCGGTGCTCGTCCAGTCTATCTGGTTTCATTACCTGTCTTTATACTAGGCTCACTGCTCATCGCATGTTCAAGCGATATTGCATGGATGGCGGCAGGACGCTTTTTACAGGGGGCGGCAACAGGCGTCATGCTGATGATTATGATTCCAATGCTTGTACTGTCATTCCCGATTGAACGCAGGAACTATGCACTGCTTGTGCTAATCGGAGGGTTCTATGGTTCTGTTATCATCGGCACAATCCTTGGAACCATTGCAACAAGCAGCGGGCATTGGAGATGGCTGTTTTTCATCTTTGGCACCTTGTCCCTGATCGGTGTCGCGGTGAGCTATTTCTTTCTTCATGACGAGCATCACGGAGCGGCGGATCAAGAACAGCCGCTTGATCGCAAGGGAATTCTTTTATCTGTTTTCCTTGCCGCAGCCTCAGCGGTTTCATTCATTTTTCTGCAAAAATGGGGGCTGTCATCGGGTTATGTATGGATTGGTTTCGGGGTGACGCTATGTTTGCTCATTGTTCTATTGATTGTGGAATATAAAGTGAAAAACCCCTTCATATCTATTAAACTGATGCTGCTGCCAAAACCGGTGCTTGGCTTATTGATTATAGCTGCAGGGACGATAACGGTAGCTGTCAGTCTGTCTGCTTTTCAAGGCTTGCTCCGTCAAATGTATGATATTTCTCAGGCTCATCTCATTCTTTTAAACTTGACTCTTTTAATCGGAGTGGCGATCGCGGCCATTTTGAGCGCTCTGTTTTATGATAAAGTCGGACCAGGGATGCTTGGTATTATCGGCGGGCTCATTCTCGTCTTTGTAAATTTTCAATGGCTGCATATGCAAGATCAATCGTCTCTCTATATGTTCGCAGCACTGTTTATCATGCTGGCAGCCGGAACCGGCCTGACAGTCGCCGCAGGGCTGATGGGAGCTGCCATGGGAGGCCCGCTGCCTGATTTGGTCAAGAGAATGACAGCTGTCCAGTTTTTAAGATTGTTTGTCTATATGGGAGTTCCCATTCTCATCGGTTTTTTCACGAAAAAAGATGCTGCGAGACAAAACGGTTCGGTACAGGATTCTATGATGACTGCTTATCATGATCTCTTTTTCATTTCTTTTATCCTCAGCGTTCTGCTCGTCTGCCTGTCATTTTGTATGAATGCTACAGGCATGGGGCACAAGCTTGCACATAAACCACATGATCAAGCAAAAACTTCTCCGGAACCGGCCGTTTCAGGACAGGGATTGTCGAATGCAACTATCAAATCACATCAAGTAATCAATGATAAAGAATATCGGAATGCACTCAGAAATTTACAAAAGTAAAACGTGATAAAAACCTTTTCCTTGCACGAAAAGGTTTTTATTATGCAATCTTTTCCCAACTTTATCCCTAAAGAATTGAAAAATATTAGAAGTGCAAGTAAAATTCTAAAAGGTAGATTCTTTTACATTCGTAATCTTTTAATTCGAAGGAAGGTTTTCATGGCCCGTAAAAAATTGAAAAAACGTAAACTCTTCATTTCACTATTTTTCATTGTATCGATTCCGCTAGCTCTGTTTGTTTTAGCGACAACTTTATCAAAACCGATTGAAACATCTAAAGAAACTGAAGAAATTGATGAACAGCAAGTATTTATAGACAGCCTGTCCGGGCATGCCCAAATTTTGTATGAAAAATATCATGTCCTCCCCAGCATCACAATCGCTCAGGCCATTCTCGAATCTGACTGGGGGAATAGCGAGCTGGCTGCTAAGGCCAACAACCTTTTTGGCGTGAAAGGAAATTATAAAGGCCATCACGTTACGATGGAAACGGACGAAGTTGAAAAAGGGAAAAGAAAAACCATTCGTGCGAAGTTTCGAAAATACAGCACGTTTTTTGAATCGATGGATGATCATGCCCAATTGTTCGTCCGCGGCACATCGTGGAATAAAAAGAAGTATAAACCTGTGCTTGAGGCTGGAGATTATAAGGAAGCTGCAACTGCACTGCAAACAGCAGGGTATGCTACAGACCCTGACTACGCTCATAAAATCAGCGCTATTGTGGAGAAATACGATTTGGATGAGTACGATAAGGTAAACCCATCCCTCAAATCAGTGGATTTAAATGCTTCCATTAAAGATAGTGCCGTTCAAGACGTATGGTCTAAGCCCTCTACTGATGATCGATCTATAAGGCTTACCTCTGCCCAATCTTACGTCGGCAAAGATATAAAGGTTGTGTCTAAAAAACAGAAAGGCCAGTCTGTATGGTACCAATTCCAAATCAATAATAAACTCATCGGCTGGATTGATGATTCAGCTGTTGAAATAAAGGAAGCAACCTAAGCCCTTTTTACTGGTATTTTTAATTCTTTGTTCCATTCCGGGGAATTTGAGGTATAATATTCCACGACAGTTATCACTAATTAACTATGCTTTTGGGAGGGAACAAAGGTGCAGAAATATAGACGCAGAAATACGGTTGCCTTTACCGTATTAGCTTATTTCACTTTTTTTGCGGGAGTATTTTTGTTTAGTATCGGACTCTATAATGCTGATAACCTGGAACTCAATGAAAAAGGTTATTACATCGCTGTTATGATACTCGTAGCTGTTGGTGCGATTCTTACACAAAAAGTGACCCGTGATAACGCAGAGGACAACGAGATCATCGCGGAACAGGAAAAAAGACAAAATCAATCTCATATCGAATCATAAAAAAATCCGGCGATTGCACGCCGGATTTTTTTGATATCACCCTGTAAACACTTCGCCGTCAGGGTATCGAATATTTGATTGCTCTGTTTTTGCGAATGAAAACACGAACGTTAAAGGACCAATTCTTCCGATAAACATGATGACAATAATGATACACTTTCCAGCTGTTGTCAGCTCAGGAGTAAGCCCCATCGTAAGGCCGACAGTTCCGAATGCGGAAAAGGTTTCAAACACAATTTGAAGAAATGGCGCTTGTTCTGTGATCGTCAGGGCGAATATCCCTAAAAACACGATGAACAAACCGGTGACGCTCACAGCTAAAGCTTTAATGATTATCGGATATTTGATGGAGCGGCGGAAAATAACCGTTTCTTTTTTACCTCTCAAGTAAGCAATAACAGATGTTAAAATCACGATGAACGTAGTCAGCTTAATGCCGCTCGCCGTTGAAGCGCTGCCTGCTCCGATAAACATCAATAATAAAGTAAATACAATCGTTCCTTCTCTCATACTTCCAAAATCAAGGGAATTGAAGCCCGCGGTTCTCGGCGTCACTGCCTGAAAATAGGAAGCCCATAGTTTATCCCCTATATGCAGGTGGCCAAGCGTGCCAGGGTTGCTGTACTCTAAAATAAAGATCACAAGCATAGCAATCGCATTCAACATCAGCGTTCCTGTAAGCATAAGCTTTGTATGTAAGGAAAAAGCTTTGAAACGCCGATTTTTCATAATGTCAAACAGAACCGTAAATCCAATCCCTCCTGTAATAAATAAGAAAGTAATCACAAGGTTCACTGTAGGGTCCCCAACATAGCTCATCAAATTATCAGGCCATAACGAAAACCCGGCATTGTTAAAAGCAGAAATCGCGTGAAACAGACTGGCAAACAAGCCGGATGACCAGCCGTACTGAGGCACAAGCCGGATGGATAAAATGAGTGCTGCTATCAATTCAATACTAATCGAAAACAGAAACAGGACTTTGACAAGGCCAATGACACCGCCGATTGTCGGCTGGTTTAAGGCTTCCTGGACGAGCATTCGTTCTTTTAAGCCGATTTTTTTTCCTAATATCATGACGATCAAGACCGCAAATGTCATAAATCCAAGCCCGCCAACCTGAATCAGCCCCATAATAACTGTTTGCCCGAATACCGTAAATTGAGTACCAGTATCGACAACAGCAAGCCCTGTAACAGTTGTAGCGGAAGCCGCAGTAAAAAGGGCATCTATCCATGACAATGGCTTCGTAGTGGAAATCGGAAGCATTAATAGGACAGCCCCGATGATAATGGTAAGGAAAAAACCAATTGCAAGCACTTGAGGCGGTGTAAACCGAACCCATTTGATCACTTTATCCTTTTGAAGTGTCACCTTTGTCTACATCCCTTCGTTTTCAAAACGTTTAATATCCTTTTTGTGCCCCATGATCACCAGACAATCCTGCTCGTGAATGATGTCTTCAGGTGCGGGAGAAAGACGGATATCTCCATGATGTTTAATGGCTAGGATCGTGCAGCCGTACTTTGCTCTTACATTCAGGTCAATAAGTGATTTTGAATCAAGCTTGCGCGTTGCCAGAAGCTCGACAATACTGTAATCATCAGATAAATCAATGTAATTCAAAACGTTTTCATCAGAAAGGCTTTGTGCGATCTTGACTCCCATGTCCTTTTCAGGGTGGATAATACGGTCCGCGCCGATTTTTTCAAGCACCTTATGATGATAATAGTTTTGAGCCTTCACCCAAATATTTGGAATATCAAACTCCTTTAATAATAGGGTGGTCAGCGTACTCGCTTGAATATTCGCTCCGATGGCAACAATCACATATTCAAAATTGCGTATTCCTAATGAAAGCAATTCGTTTTCTTCGGTAGCGTTGGCAATTACCGCATGAGTGGCGTAAGAAGCATATGCATTGACCTTTTCTTCGTTGATATCAACTGCAAGGACCTCGTGTCCCATTCTGTGCAGTTCTTTGCAAATGCTGCCGCCAAACCGGCCCAGCCCGATCACGGCAAATTGCTTATTTTTTATTCTTCCCAATGTTCATAACTCCCTTAGTAAATTAACGTTTTTTTAAGCAAAAAAGACCATTTCGAAGAATGGTCGCAATAGACCTCCTCTCTGTATACGCCTACGAGGTTAGCTGTCGGATTAGGGATTCAGAGTACCCCCTCTTACTTAGTAAGATTCACCCCAAGGCTGTTAAATAAAACAGCCAATCGTTGGTTCCCCCGTTCGTGTTTGATTAAGCGGTAAAAGAGACTGTATGAAATTGAACACTCAAGAATTTACTCCTGTTTCTAGTGTTTGTCAATTTAAATTTTAAACCAGAAAAAAGATAACGGGAATGAGAGAAAAAAGGGTAGGAGAAAACGCAAAAAAAGACCGGTGTTAACCGGTCTTTTACATTAGTTGCAGCCGCATGGCTGAGTCGGAGGAGTACTGCGCTTAGCCACGTCAATGCTGGCTTCTGCGTAAAATTTATTTCCGATGCTCAATGATTTATTCTCCGCGCGGAAAGTATATGTACCAGCGGCAGGAAGTGTTTTGTTATTCAGTTTTAATTTGAATTCGCCAGCTCCTAGCAAATCAAGTGCCAGAGGAATTCTCACTGTTTTCCCGTTATTGAGGATCTGTGTTGTACGCAAGGCATTTCCGTTCAATGTGTCCTTCGTGTTTGCAGTAAATCCGCTTGGCAATGTAAACTCCATTACGCCAAGGCTGAGAAGCGTATTTGGACGGTAAGTCAATTCGATATCAGAGAAAGACCATTCCGTTTTGCTGGCGCCAGTGATTGTTGCGAACAATGACGCTGTAGACTGTGTTCTCATAGTAGATTCAGTATGAGCTTTAGTTGATGTAGATTCAGCCGCAAAAGAAGCTGTAGGTGCAGAAACGAGTAACCCGAGACTTAATGCACTAATTGCCAAAGAAGATAATAATTTGCGTTTCATAACAAAATTCCCCCTAATAAGTGATAAATTAAACAGGCCTGCCCGCTTTTCACCTCCTCTGAAAGGCCAAATACAAATTTTACCTACATAAAATTACCATCAAATATTTTGGAAGTAAATGGGGTGTTTTTCCCGTATTTTTCAAATTTGTAGTAATTACATTAAAAAAACGCCTGGTTTCCCAGGCGTTTGCTGTTTTACTTTGTTTCAATCGGTATAAATTTAAAAATTTCTCCGCTCTGCACCGCTTCAGCAAGCCGCTTCAGCCAGTCGTAGTAAGCTTTAGAGCTTTCCAGCTGATCATATAACTGCAGTGCTTCATTTTTGATATCCTCATCGAGATCTTCCTTGCTTAAAACCTTTTGTAAATCAGCCTGAGCTTCTTCGATCGCTGCTACATTCACTTGAACCTCCCGCTCCCATTTAGGGGGAAAGAAATTTGTGAAAAATTTAAAGAAATCTTTTTCAGCCACAAATGTATGCTTGCGGATGCCCCGGTGAAATGTTTTTTTTACTACGTTTAAGTCTTGAAGCTTTTTGACCCCTGTGCTCATGCTTGGTTTGCTCATTTGCAACTCCTCGCGCATTTCGTCAAGCGTCATTTCATCCCTCATATACATCGTCCCATATAAAATCCCGACACTGCGGGTAATTCCGTAAAGATCCATCGTTTCAGCAATGGAGTCAATAACAAGATCCCGAGCCTGTTCTATAGCTGCAAATTCTGGATTTTCATCCATACTGACCCTCTTTTCCTTTAGAAAGTTAAATTCGTTAAGTTACTTCTTTATGTTCTTTATCTTAACGAAACATAAGGAAAAGTCAAAAAGAAAAATCGAGAAGGGGCTTTGACAGTTTAAAAACCGTATGTTAGATTAATGTTGTTAAAAACGTTAAATTTTTATTTAACAAACTTTATTTGCGTCAAGGAGGCTTATATGAGTCAAACATTATACATTGACGGAGAATGGATCAGTGCCGAAAAAGGACAGATCCGGAGCATTATCAATCCATTTAATCAAGAAGAAATTGCAACTGTAAGCGAGGGAGGGCGAGAGGACGCCATCAAGGCAATTGCAGCCGCGCGCAGAGCATTTGACAAAGGAGAATGGTCTTCATTATCCGGGCTTGAACGCGGGAATATTGTTCTGAAAATTGCGGAATTAATCAGACGCGATCTTGAGGAGCTGGCAGAGCTTGAATCTCTTGATACAGGAAAAACACTCGAAGAAAGCAAAGCCGATATGGACGATATCGCCAATGTTTTTCAATATTACGCCGGCTTGGCTGACAAGGAAGGCGGAGAAATCATTTCATCTCCGATTCCTGATTCAGAAAGCAAAATCATTAGGGAGCCAATCGGGGTTTGCGGCCAGATCACTCCATGGAATTATCCGCTTCTTCAAGCGAGCTGGAAAATCGCACCTGCACTGGCTGCAGGAAACACAATCGTCATGAAGCCGAGTGAGATTACGCCGCTGACGACTATCAAAGTCTTTAAGCTGATTGAAGAAGCCGGCGTTCCAAAAGGTGTCGCAAACCTTGTCCTTGGACCGGGAGCTACAGTGGGTGATGAGCTTGCCGCAAACAAAGACGTTGATTTGATTTCGTTTACAGGCGGAATCGAAACAGGCAAAAAAATCATGCGGGCGGCAAGCGGAAACGTCAAAAAAATCGCCCTTGAACTTGGCGGGAAAAACCCAAATATCGTTTTCAAGGACGCGGATTTAGAAGTTGCGGTTGATCAGGCATTAAACGCTGTATTTTTCCACGCTGGCCAAGTATGCTCTGCAGGCTCCCGCTTGCTTGTTGAGGACGCCATTCATGATCAATTTTTGGCGGAGCTGGTCAAACGGGCAAAACGGATAAAACTTGGAAACGGTTTTCACGCAGTAACAGAAAGCGGTCCGCTTATTTCGGCGGAGCACAGGGCAAAGGTAGAAAAATATGTAGAGATCGGAATAGAAGAAGGTGCGAAGCTGGAGACAGGAGGCAAACGCCCGGAAGACCCAGCGCTTCAAAAGGGCTTTTTCTACGAACCTACTATTTTTTCAAACTGTAAATCTGACATGAGAATCGTACAGGAAGAGGTTTTCGGTCCTGTTTTGACAGTCGAATCTTTTAGCTCTGAAGAAGAGGTAATTGAGCTTGCGAATGATACTATCTATGGCCTGGCCGGAGCGGTATGGTCAAAAGATATTGAAAAATGCGAACGGGTAGCAGCCCGCTTGAGAATGGGAACCGTTTGGATCAACGATTTTCATCCGTACTTTGCACAGGCACCATGGGGCGGCTATAAGCAATCCGGGTTCGGACGCGAGCTTGGAAAAATAGGCCTTGAAGAATACACAGAAGTCAAGCATGTATATCGCAATACAAAACCGGCAGCGGTTAACTGGTTCAATTCATAATAGGGGGAGATTGATGATGACATTAAATATGAAGGTAGAAAGTATGCAGAAATTCCACACATTTGAAATTCCGACTGTCATTAAGCACGGAATCGGAGCCATCAAGCATACGGGTGAGGAAGTAGCTGCACTGGGCGTTTCAAAAGCACTCCTTGTCACAGACCCAGGGATTTATAAAGCTGGCGTAGCTGATCCTGTTATCGAATCACTTAAAGGAGCAGGCATTGAAGTGGTGCTCTTTAATAAAGTGGAGCCAAACCCGCCTGTCCGTCTGGTGAATGAAGGGTCTGAGCTTTATAAAAAAGAGAATTGTAATGGCTTGGTGGCAGTTGGAGGCGGAAGCTCCATGGATACAGCAAAAGCAATCGGAGTAGAAGCAACTCACGAAGGAAGCGTGCTTGATTATGAAGCGGCAGATGGGAAAAAACCGCTGGAAAACCGCATTCCTCCGCTGACGACAATTCCCACTACGGCTGGAACAGGATCAGAAGTAACGCAATGGGCGGTTATCACAGATGAAGAAAGAGAATTCAAATTCAACACGGGCGGTCCGCTGATTGCAGCGCACTTAACCATCATTGATCCTAAGCTTCATATTTCAATGCCTCCGCATGTAACAGCCATGACGGGAATTGATGCGCTTGCTCATGCTATTGAGTGCTATACAATGAAGTTTGCGCAGCCAATCACGGATGCAGTTGCCTTAATGGCGATTGAGTATGCCGCTCATTACATTAAAAGGGCATTTGCTGATGGAGAGGATCTGGAAGCAAGGTACGGAATGGCGCAGGCTGCAATGCTTGCCGGTCTTTCTTACGGCAGTGAATCAGCTGGCGCGGCTCACGCGATGAGCCAAACGCTTGGCGGTATTATCCCAGTCGCTCACGGCCAATGTGTGGCGGCGATGATGGGGCCTGTCATGGAATACAACTGGAAGGGCTATCCTGAGAAGTTTGCACGGATTGCGAAAGCCTTCGGTATTGATACAAGCAAGATGACAACAGAAGAAGCTGCGAAAGCATCTGTCAATTGGATGTATGATCTGGTCGAAGATTTAGAAGTGCCGACTTTAGAAGATCAGGGAGTATCACCTGATATGATCGAACGCTTGTCTAAAGAAGCAATGAAAGATCCGCAAACCTTCGGAAACCCTAGAGATTTAAATGAAAAAGCATACAACTGGATCTATAAGCGTTGCTTTAACCTTACGCCTAAAACGGTATAATCAAAATCCCGCTCCTTTACAGAGCGGGATTTTTTGGGATAATGAAGCATAGATGGAAATTTTAGATGAGAAGGAAGGTGCCAGCTGATGTGGAAGCGTATGACCGCAAAAGCGGAAGGCTTATATATTGCAGATACAGAAAGCTTCGTAACAAACCAAATGGACAAGCTTGATTTTGATTATGGCGGCATCCCCGGAGACTTGCATTTTGGCTTGACCAAAAAAGCGGGAGCCAGAGAACCAATGTTTTCAAGAGGGACTGAAATTTTCAACCGCAGACAAATTTCAATTGTTTCAATAGAGGAATGCAACGAAATTGCTTTAAAAATGGGAGTGCCGAGGATTTCGCCGGAATGGCTCGGGGCGAATGTGGCAGTCAGCGGTATACCAGATCTTACTACATTAAAAGAAGGAAGCCGGATTATTTTTCCGAGCGGAGCCGCTCTGCTGTGTGAGGGCGAAAATGATCCGTGCATTCAGCCCGGAGAAGTCATTCAGTCTTATTATCCGGAGCAACCGAAGCTGGCGCCGGCTTTCGTCCGCCATGCAGCGGGCATGCGAGGAATTGTCTGCATTGTTGAAAGACCCGGTGCTGTTTACGCAGGTGATGAAATAGAAGTTCATTCCTATCAGCGAAAAGTTAAACGAAAAGCAGAAAGGGTCTGAACAAATCAGGCCCTTTCTATCTTTTCTTTAATTTCTTTCATTTGGCTGAGGTGCCGTTTTTCATGATGGCCGATAAAATCGATCCACTGTCTGACAGTCAGCTCTTGAAACACAGGATGCGGAAGCACTCTTTCAAAATCTTCTTCTTTCAGGGAGGCGATCGCAGCAGTCAGCTGCTCTCTTACCACATCAAGCTCGCGTTTCATTTGGCTGCCTGAAATAAAATCATGCGCAGGTTCAAGATGACTCGGGGCTTTCCGTTTATTATTTCTGTTCTGTGCTACCTCAAGCCGTTTTTCTTCAATTTCTTTAATCGGAGCGTCCTTTACACGTTCCTTCAGCATTTTTTGTGCAGTCAAATCGATTTTTTTCAAATGGTCAAGAACTTCCCGTATACTCCATTCTTCAGCAGAAGGCTTTTGGTTCAGCTTTTCGTCAGAAAGTCCTTTCAATTCGTTCCACGTTTCTAATCTGGCTTCGTTAAAGATACTCATCATATCTCCTCCTAAAATGACATTACCATATATATAAGCAATTATCATTTATAAAGCACTTCAAAATGGGTTATTTGTCTTAAAATTTTGAAACCTTTCCTGCGGTGTCTCGTATAAATGGTAACGGCAGCCGTTCATCAATGCATTGATGAAGAAAGGATGAGGGAATTGGAGTTATTTGGTGTACCTATACAAACGATTTATCTTTATACGCTTATTATTGCCGGCAGTCTTACACTGTTATTTCTGTTTTTCGGAGATGTATTTGCAGGACTGTCGGAAGGTATTCCCTTTCTAAATCCTACATTAGTGCTCTCATTTTTCACATGTTTTTCAGCAGGCGGATATATAGGCGAGCTCGTATTGCCGCTGTCAAGCTTGCTGATTGCGCTTTTATCTTGCATCCTTTCAATCATGCTGGTGATATTGCTTCACATCTTTGTGCTGGTTCCATTATCATCCGCGGAAGAATCATTGGCATATAGAGAAGATGATCTAAGAGGGAGAGTCGGTAAAGTAATTACAGCTGTTCCAGTTGACGGGTTTGGCGAAGTGGTCATAGAAGGAATAGGCGGCACCATTTCAAAGTCAGCGGTCAGTTTTGATAATCAGCAGATCAGTTACGGGACAACGGTGCTGGTCGTAGATATTAGCAATGGAGTTCTTTCTGTTACTCCGCATGAACCCATTTAAAACCCAAGGAGGAATTTGATATGACAATGCCGATTATAGTGATCATCGGAGTTGTATTCTTTTTATTAATTGCACTAGTAGCTGTGTTTATTACAAAGTATCGTACAGCAGGGCCAGATGAAGCGTTAATCGTAACGGGGAGTTATCTGGGCAATAAAAATGTTCATGTCGATGAAGGCGGCAACCGTCTCAAAATCGTCCGCGGCGGAGGAACCTTTGTCCTTCCCGTCTTCCAGCAGGCAGAGCCGCTAAGCTTATTGTCAAGCAAACTTGATGTTTCGACACCTGAAGTCTATACAGAGCAAGGAGTGCCTGTAATGGCCGATGGAACTGCGATTATTAAAATCGGCGGTTCTATAGGAGAAATCGCTACAGCAGCCGAACAATTTTTAGGGAAATCGAAAGACGACCGTGAGCAGGAAGCGCGAGAGGTTTTAGAAGGCCACCTTCGTTCCATTCTTGGCTCAATGACAGTAGAAGAAATCTACAAAAACAGAGAAAAATTCTCTCAAGAGGTGCAGCGTGTCGCTTCACAGGATCTCGCAAAAATGGGGCTTGTAATCGTCTCGTTTACTATTAAAGATGTACGTGATAAAAACGGTTATCTTGAATCATTAGGGAAACCGAGAATTGCCCAAGTAAAACGCGATGCTGATATCGCAACAGCAGAGGCTGATAAAGAAACCCGGATTAAGCGGGCAGAAGCCGATAAAGACGCAAAGAAATCTGAACTTGAACGGGCGACGGAAATCGCTGAAGCTGAAAAAATCAATCAGCTCAAAATGGCTGAATTCCGCAGAGAACAAGATACGGCAAAAGCGAATGCTGACCAAGCATATGATTTAGAGACAGCCAGAGCGCGCCAGCAAGTCACAGAGCAGGAAATGCAGGTTAAAATTATCGAACGCCAAAAGCAAATAGAACTAGAAGAAAAAGAAATTCTTCGCCGTGAACGTCAATACGACTCAGAGGTGAAGAAAAAAGCTGATGCAGACCGTTATTCTGTTGAGCAGTCCGCAGCAGCTGAGAAAGCCAAACAGCTAGCGGAAGCCGATGCCAAGAAGTACAGTATAGAAGCAATGGCAAAGGCTGAGGCGGAAAAAGTAAGAATTGACGGGCTAGCCAAAGCAGAAGCTGAAAAAGCAAAAGGAGAAACAGAGGCTGAGGTTATCCGCCTGAAAGGTCTTGCAGAAGCGGAAGCAAAAGAGAAAATTGCGGCTGCCTTTGAACAGTACGGGCAGGCGGCGATTTTCGATATGATCGTCAAAATGCTTCCGGAATACGCGAAACAAGCAGCGGCGCCTCTTTCAAATATTGATAAAATCACCGTTGTAGATACAGGAGGAAGCGGTGAATCAAGCGGCGCAAACAAAGTAACCAGCTATGCGACGAACTTAATGTCAAGTCTGCAAGAAAGTTTAAAAGCATCCTCAGGAATTGACGTAAAAGAAATGATTGAGAACTTTTCAGGAAAAGGAAACGTAAAACAAAGCATTAATGAATTAACAAATGAAATCAAAGAAGCCAAAACGGTCCAAAAATCAGAGTAAGGAAAGGACAGAACCGGATGGTAACTGTACGTGAAGCGAAGTTAGATGATATAAAGGACATTGCAAAGGTGCATGTAGACAGCTGGCGGACAACATACCACGAAATTATCCCGGCTGATTATTTAAACAGCCTGAACTATAAGGAATTTGAAGACAAATGGAAAAGCCGCTCGTTAAAGGGAGTATTTGTTGCCCAGGATGAAAAGGGTTCAGTATTCGGCTTTGCTTCATTTGGACCTATTCGCTCTGAACAAGAAGGCTATGACGGCGAGCTATATGCTATTTATCTTCTGGAAGAGCACCAGCGGCAAGGTGCAGGGAGGGCGCTCTTAACAAAAGGAGCAGAGTTTTTGCTTCAACATGGCTTTTCGAGCATGTTTGTTTGGGTCATTGAGCAGAACCCCTCGATTATATTTTATCAGTCCTATTCTCCTGAAAGAGTATCGGAGGACAGCTTTGAAATCGCCGGAGTAAGGCTGAAAGAAGCGGGCCTCGGCTGGCCGGATCTTTCTGCTTTAAAAACACTTCTTAACAGATAACAAACAATCCCCCAGCGGAATTCGCTGGGGGATTGTTATTTTTACGCTTTGTCACTTTTAAGCAAACGGGGTGCTGTCATAAATAATAAACATAGGACAATTGCACAAATAATGAATGAAGGAACCATGTAAGTCGCATTATAAGTTAAAGAATAAATCCATACCGGTGTTCCTTTTGGAGCAAAGCTGCCGAAAAACACAGCTCCTGAAATGACATGCGCGGCATAGCGCAGGAAACTGCCGATAAAAACTGCGCTGACCACTGAAACAATCAATTTCCCTTTTGTTTTTGATACAGCGGCTTTACGGACAGAAGAAGCGAAACAGCCGCTTATGCCGATTGCTGCGAAAGCGACAATGTAATCTAACAACAGTTGTACAGGATGTTGAGCAAACAAGTTTCCGATTGCTATTTGTACTAGACCTGTCAACAAACCTGTAGTAAGACCTGCTTTGACACCCCAGCGAAACGAAATTAAAAAGATCGGAATCATCATGATGGAGACCGAGCCTCCTTGAGGCATGCTAAGAAACATTCCTGAGACAATGTCTAAAATAACGGCTGCCGCTGTCATAATGGCAATTTCAATAAGGCGAACCAGTTGCTTAGATTGATTCATATCTATCTCCTTCCATTGACAGACAACCAAAAGGACAACAAAAAAGCAGCACGCGGAAGGATGAGAAAAGTTCCACGCACTGCTTTACGATCGCAATTCATTTGACTTTGCCACATCCCTACGCCAGCGTTAACTAACAGGTTCAAAGGGTCAGAACGAAACCGCTCACTCTCAGCTTTAATGCTCCCCTTGTGGTCATCAGTATTTAGTTCGTTTCTACTATACAAGAAAACAAAAAAAACAACAAGACCACATGACTGATGTATATGTTCTTTTAAGAAAGTTATATGATACACACGCTTTAGAAATCATGGCGAGGATTATAGTTTATTTGATTTATAGATTTTTTTAAAAAAACTATTGCAATAAATAAATACAGGTGTTATATTATTAAACGTCGCTGATGCGCTTCTGAGAAAACAAGCTCACAGCGGCGGAGAAATAAACCAAAAAAACATTTGACAAAAGAAAGTCGAAATGTTATATTAATAAAGTCGCTTCAACAAGAAGTGAAAATGATCTTTGAAAACTAAACAAGACAAAACGTACCTGTTAATTCATTTTTATAAATCGCACAGCAATGTGCGTAGTCAGTCAAACTAGGCCTGCACGATGCAGGTCACACAGGTGTCGCCGCAGGATGCGGTGAGATTAACCTGTGATCCATTTATCGGAGAGTTTGATCCTGGCTCAGGACGAACGCTGGCGGCGTGCCTAATACATGCAAGTCGAGCGGACAGATGGGAGCTTGCTCCCTGATGTTAGCGGCGGACGGGTGAGTAACACGTGGGTA
>NZ_MOEO01000015.1:0-67725 GCF_001875785.1 Bacillus sp. FMQ74
GTTATTATGTGTGAAATATTGTTTATAGAAATGTAAGGAAAGGTATGGCGTTAAATGGATAAAGTATACAAAAAACGACCGTTATATAAAAGAAGTTGGTTTCAAACGTTTTTGGCATTTTTAGTTACGCAGCTTTATTTTAATTTTGTAGAATTAACGGGATGGGGTCCTAAGTATAGAGAAATGAATGGATTCCCAGCAAACATAGCTGAACTAGATTTCTTTCAAACATATCTTTCATTCTATGATAATCCATGGTTTAATATTATTACGGTTTTCTTGGGGATTTTCACTATTATACAAATAATCACAGGGATAACAAAGGATATTCGAAATTAAAGCAATAACTTCTGATGCCTTATTAATGATGAAAGAAATGAACACTTTCTTATTAATCTTATGAGTGAAGACTGCGACACTTAGTCAGCAGTCTATTTTATTGGTTCTGGATCGGGATTACCGTTCTCATCCTCTTTACTCCATGTGGTTCACAAGTAGTAGCAAGCGGTAGGTTAAGGCTTTTTCATTCTCTTGAGTACTCAGATATACCACCCCCAACTCAATTTACTTAATCAAGTTATCTCTTGAAATTAGTTTTTCCACAAATGATATTGAGATACGGATATGGTGTAGCGTTAAATATCCTATCTCGATAACAGGACAATTATTTTGCTTTTGTAATAGGGAGAACTCATATGATATTCTATTTAGGTTGGAATACTTTTTATCCAAAAAGTTCAAAAGTAAGGCCACTAAGAAAGATGAAGGTCAGCGCTAGTATTAATAAACCACAATATAGATATAAAAAATAGGTGTAGATAATCATCACACTTTTTTCTCTTTCGAACCGATTAAAAGGTTCAGGAGTTGACTGAATTGATCGGAAATGAACTATATGGGGATAATTATAGCGAAACTCCATTACGTTAACTCAATTAAGGTGTTCTATCTTATCTATTCTATTTCAGTTTGCTGTTTCACTTTTTATCGTGTGAAAAGTGAAATGTTCAAAATTTACTATAGTTTGATAAGAAATGCTTTCGCATGCTATAAGTGTAAAAAGAAGCATGGCCAGTTTTTAATTTTGGGACAAAGGTGCAGCAGTATCCCATAATGAAAGGATTTGAATGTATGATGACAGAAAATTTCTGGCGTGAATTACCACGGCCATTTTTTGTATTGGCACCAATGGAAGATGTGACAGATGTTGTTTTCCGGCATGTAGTAAGTGAAGCAGGCAGACCGGATGTGTTTTTTACAGAGTTCACAAACTCAGAGAGCTATTGCCACCCGGATGGGAAGGATAGCGTGCGCGGCCGTTTGACTTTTACAGAGGATGAACAGCCAATTGTGGCCCATATATGGGGAGATAAGCCTGAAAACTTCCGTAAAATGAGTATTGGCATGGCAGAGTTAGGATTTAAAGGACTAGATATCAATATGGGCTGCCCTGTGCCTAATGTTGCGGGGAATGGAAAGGGAAGCGGCCTTATTTGCCGTCCTGCAGTTGCGGCAGAATTAATACAAGCTGCAAAAGCAGGTGGATTGCCTGTAAGCGTGAAGACAAGACTTGGATACACGGATGTGGATGAATGGCGCGAGTGGCTAACACACATTTTGAAACAGGATATTGCCAATCTTTCTATTCATTTGCGTACAAGAGCGGAAATGAGCAAAGTGGATGCGCATTGGGAACTCATCCCAGAGATTAAGAAACTTCGTGATGAGGTGGCAGCTGATACACTGTTGACGATCAATGGTGATATTCCTGACCGTCAAACTGGCTTAAGACTTGCTGAACAATACGGCGTCGATGGAATTATGATAGGGCGTGGTGTTTTTACAAATCCATTTGCCTTTGAAAAGGAGCCGAAAGAGCATAGCAGCAAGGAATTGCTTAATCTCTTAAGGCTGCATCTGGATCTCCATGATAAGTATTCGGCATT
The DNA here is from genome assembly GCF_001875785.1 of Bacillus sp. FMQ74. Taxonomy (NCBI): domain Bacteria; kingdom Bacillati; phylum Bacillota; class Bacilli; order Caryophanales; family Bacillaceae; genus Bacillus; species Bacillus sp. FMQ74. Next base: position 1,947 of record NZ_MOEO01000015.1, read on the forward strand.
AGAAGCGCGTCCGTACAAACCTCTTCCTCGCTTTTTCAAGATTTATCTCCGCGGATTCCGAGGGGCAAGTGAATTAAGAAATCAATGCATGAACACAAAGTCAACAGATGAAGTGCGTGCATTGCTCGACGACTTTGAGAGAAAGTATCTTGATGGAGTAGAGTAACAGCAGTGCTTGATTCAAAAAAGCCTAACAAAATAAAGGGATTTTCACACCATTCTTGACTAAAATAAACCTGGATGTTCGGTAAAATAAACAATTCCGATTTCCAGGTCTTTTTTGTACGCAGCTTTTACTCAGCCTGTCTTTTCTCTAATTTATTGTAAGAAAATAATGGTATATTTAGTGGAGATATCTTATAAAGGGGGAGAGGAAAATGAAACGACTATGCATCATCCCCTGCGGCAAGAAAAAAATCTGGGACGTCCAGCCCGATGCCGGGCCGGTAAGGGCAGAGGACGCTTATCTCAGCCCGTTTCATCAAGCGTGCGAGCGGTATGCGAAAGCATTTTTCGATGAGTGGGTGATTTTGTCTGCGAAGCACGGGTTCCTCCGCCCTGATGATCTCGTTTCGGGAAATTACGATGTCACTTTTGGCACCGGTCATCCGGAAATCATGACAGCGGACGAGCTGAGCCGCCAATTTCACGAAAAAGGCTTTTCTGATATCGAAGAGCTAGTCATGCTTGGCGGAAAAAAATATCGAAACGTTCTAAACGCCGTCATCGGAGAACACCAGCATATCAGCTGGCCGCTGTCATCATACAAAGGCATAGGCTACATGCTTCGGGCACTGAACCGGGCTGTTGAAGAAAAGCATGAACTGTAGCACGTACATATGAAGAAAAGAGTGGGAACATGAAAAAACTTGTGTGCCAGCGGGTTATCAAAAACAGATGCCGCAAAGATGGCGGTATCGGATATGTCAAATATTCAATTGATTTTCTTTCAAAAGCAGCTATTCAATCGAACGATGCAGAGGAACTAGGAAGTTAAAATCATTTCCAAGGAAATAAATACGTCGATCATTGTCAAAGGCCGGGTGATATCCGGTCTTTTTTTGTATGCTGTAGAACGAGACAAATGGATCAGTTTGAGACAAAACGAGACACCCGTCTCAAACTGTCTCCAGTGTAAAAATGAAAAGGTTGATTTTACGGGCTTCAAATACTGGCACACTTCTTGCTTTTATAATCGTGAACCCTAAATAGAAGGAGGCGCACAAAATGGAATTGTTAAAACGAGAAGGCTTGTCATTAACTGAGGAAAAAGCGCTGTGGATGTACCAAAAGATGCTGGAAATCAGAGGCTTTGAAGACAAAGTGCATGAACTGTTCGCCCAGGGAGTGCTTCCCGGATTCGTTCATTTATATGCCGGTGAGGAAGCCGTGGCTGTAGGGGTGTGCGCTCATTTACATGATGGCGACAGCATTACAAGCACACACAGGGGACATGGACATTGTATCGCCAAAGGCTGTGATCTGGATGGCATGATGGCGGAAATTTTCGGGAAAGCGACCGGATTGTGCAAAGGCAAGGGCGGTTCTATGCACATTGCGGATCTTGATAAAGGCATGTTAGGGGCAAATGGAATCGTCGGAGGCGGATTTACGCTCGCATGCGGATCAGCGCTCACGGCTAAATATAAACAGACTAAAAATGTAAGCGTTTGCTTTTTTGGAGACGGGGCAAATAACCAAGGCACCTTCCACGAAGGGCTGAATCTAGCGGCTGTATGGAACCTTCCTGTCGTATTTGTTGCTGAAAACAACGGCTATGGTGAAGCTACCCCATTTGAGTACGCATCAGCCTGTGATTCAATCGCCGATCGGGCGGCTGCTTATAACATGCCGGGGGTTACAGTTGACGGGAAAGATATTTTAGCAGTTTACCAGGCAGCCGAGGAAGCGATAGATAGAGCAAGAAACGGCGGAGGCCCGTCTTTAATTGAATGTATGACCTACAGAAACTACGGACATTTCGAAGGGGATGCCCAGACCTATAAAACGAAGGATGAAAGAGTTGAGCACCTTGAAGAAAAAGATGCCATTCAAGGCTTTAAAAACTACCTTTTAAAAGAAACAGATGCTAATAAGCTGTCAGACATTGAACAGCGTGTCAGTGAATCGATTGAAAAAGCCGTCTCGTTCAGCGAAGACAGCCCATATCCAAAAGATTCGGAGCTGCTGACAGATGTGTACGTGTCATATGAAAAAGGAGGAATGTAAGAGATGGCGAGAGTCATAAGCATGTCAGACGCGATCAATGAAGCAATGAAGCTTGCGATGAGAAGAGATGAAAATGTGCTTTTGATCGGTGAGGATGTCGCCGGGGGAGCGGCTGTCGATCATTTGCAGGATGATGAAGCATGGGGCGGTGTATTAGGGGTCACAAAGGGGCTCGTACAGGAATTCGGGCGCACAAGAGTGCTGGACACACCGATTTCTGAAGCGGGCTACATGGGTGCGGCTATGGCTGCGGCATCAACCGGGCTGAGACCGATTGCGGAATTAATGTTTAATGACTTTATCGGCACATGCTTTGACCAGGTGATCAACCAAGGGGCGAAATTCCGCTATATGTTCGGCGGTAAAGCGCAAGTGCCGATTACCGTCCGCACCACATACGGGGCAGGATTTCGGGCCGCTGCCCAGCATTCACAAGCGCTGTATGGCCTTTTCACCAGCATCCCGGGGCTGAAGACGGTTGTTCCATCCAGTCCGTATGATGCCAAAGGTTTGCTGCTTGCAGCAATAGAAGACAATGATCCGGTGTTCTTCTTTGAAGACAAGACGTCCTACAACATGAAGGGCGAGGTGCCGGAAGATTATTATACAATTCCGCTCGGAAAGGCGGACATCAAACGCGAAGGCAATGATGTCACGTTATTTGCAGTCGGCAAGCAGGTCAATATCGCGCTTGAAGCAGCTGCACAGCTTTCAGAGAGAGGAATCGAAGCTGAGGTGCTTGATCCCCGCAGTCTGTCCCCTCTGGATGAGGATGCGATTTTCACATCGTTGGAAAAAACAAACCGGCTGATCATCATTGATGAAGCCAATCCGAGATGCAGCATTGCCACGGATATTGCAGCGATTGTCGCAGACAAGGGTTTTGATTTGCTTGATGCGCCGATTAAACGGATTACAGCACCGCATACACCAGTGCCGTTTTCACCGGTGCTTGAAGATCAATATTTACCGACACCAGATAAAATTGTCAGCGTCACGCTTGAATTGCTTGGCGAGCCGGCAATGAATTAAAGGGGGGACACAAATGGCGGTAAAAGTAGTGATGCCAAAATTGGGAATGGCGATGAAGCAAGGGGAAGTATCGATATGGAATAAAAAAGTAGGCGACCCGGTTGAAAAGGGAGAAAGCATTGCCAGCATTCAATCGGAGAAAATTGAAATGGAAATCGAGGCGCCTGAAAAAGGTACGCTGATCGACATCAAAGTGAAAGAGGGAGAAGAGGTTCCGCCCGGCACTGCAATCTGCTACATCGGGGACGCTAATGAATCAGTGCAGGAAGAGGCAAGCGCGCCTGCTGCTGAAGACAGCGAGCCGCAAGCCGTCCAGCCCATCAAACAAGAAAGCAAACCCGCAGCCTCCAAAAAAGATCGATTGAAAATATCTCCAGTTGCTAAAAAAATAGCGGAAAAAGCGGGGTTAGACCTGAAACAGCTGAAAGGTACTGGACCAGGCGGAAGAATCGTGAAGGATGACGTAACGAAGGCGCTGGCTGAACAGAAAAAAGCTCAGGCAAAACCTGTTTCTGATCAGAAAGCGCAGGAAACCCCGGTGACAGGCATGAGAAAAGTCATCGCTGCCCGAATGCAGGAAAGCTTAGCAAACAGCGCGCAGCTGACGATTACGATGAAGGCTGATATCACTAAGCTTGCCACTCTTCAAAAACAGCTTTCACCAGCTGCGGAAGAACGGTACGGCACAAAACTGACAATCACTCATTTTGTCTCAAGAGCCGCCGTTCTCGCTCTGCAAGCTCACCCTGTGCTGAACAGCTTATATCAAAACGAGCGCATCATCACACATCCTCATGTGCACCTTGGTATGGCTGTAGCCTTGGAAAATGGCTTAGTGGTGCCTGTCATCCGCCATGCTGAAAAGCAATCGCTGATTGAACTAGCTCAATCCATCTCAGAAAATGCCAAAAAAGCACGCGAGGGACGTGCGGGAAGCGACGAGCTGCAAGGCTCAACCTTCTCCATTACAAATCTTGGCGCTTTTGACGTTGAGCATTTCACACCGATATTAAATCCGCCGGAAACAGGCATTCTTGGCATCGGAGCAAGCTATGACACACCGGTGTACCAAGGGGAAGAGATCGTCAGAAGCACGATCCTGCCGCTCAGCCTGACATTTGATCACAGAGCGTGTGACGGCGCCCCTGCCGCTGCATTCCTGAAGGCGATTAAAACATATTTGGAAGAACCCGCGGCATTAATTTTATAGAAAAAGCAGGTGATTATGACATGACACTAGCCATTATCGGCGGCGGACCTGCAGGCTATGCGGCGGCGGTCTCCGCGGCTCAGCAGGGCAGAAACGTGCTGCTCATTGACAAAGGCCAGCTTGGGGGAACCTGTCTGAATGAAGGCTGCATTCCCACGAAGTCTTTGCTAGAAAGCGCAAACGTTCTTGACAAAATCAAGCATGCCGGCAGCTTTGGAATCGAACTCCCCGCAGGTGCGATATCAGTCGATTGGAGTAAAATGCAAAACCGAAAACAGCAGGTTGTCAGACAGCTTGTTCAAGGCGTTCAGTACCTAATGAAGAAAAATCAAATACAGGTTGTAAAGGGAACAGCCTCCTTTCTTTCTGAAAGAAAGCTCTTGATCGAAGGACAAAACGGAAAAGAAATCAGAGAGGCGGACCAAGTATTGATTGCCTCAGGATCAGAGCCGATCGAGCTGCCGTTCGCTCCTTTTGACGGCGAATGGATCATCGACAGCAAAGACGCGCTTTCTCTTTCCGAGATTCCGTCTTCACTTGTCATTGTCGGCGGCGGTGTCATCGGGTGTGAGTATGCAGGGCTGTTTGCCAGATTGGGATCGAAGGTGACCATCATTGAAACAGCGGGACAGGTGGTCCCTGCTGAAGATGAAGATATCGCCCGTCTCTTTCAAGAAAAGCTCGAGGAAGACGGTGTTGAAGTGCATATCTCATCCAGATTAGAGCGGGTGGATCAAACAGCGAAAACGGCAATATGGAAAAGCGGTCAGCGTGAGTTTAAAACGAAGGCCGATTATATACTGGTGGCGATCGGCAGAAAACCCCGTCTTGACGGATTACAGCTGGAGCAGGCAGGAGTTGATTTTTCTCCAAAAGGCATTCCGGTGAATGGGCACATGCAGACGAACGTGCCTCATATTTACGCGTGCGGAGATGCAATAGGAGGCATTCAGCTGGCGCATGCCGCATTCCATGAGGGCATCATCGCTGCTTCTCATGCTTCTGGAAGGGATGTCAAAATCAATGAGAAACATGTGCCGCGCTGCATCTACACGTCCCCGGAAATCGCGTGTATCGGAATGACAGAACGACAGGCAAGAAGCGTATACGGGGATGTGAAGATTGGCGAATTTCCTTTCTCCGCAAACGGAAAGGCGCTCATTAAACAGCAAGCGGAAGGAAAGGTCAAAATCATAGCTGAACCGGAATTCGGCGAAATCGTAGGTGTTTCGATGATTGGTCCGGATGTAACCGAGCTCATCGGCCAGGCGGCAGCGATCATGAATGGTGAGATGACGGCAGATATGGCGGAGCATTTTATCGCCGCCCATCCGACTTTATCGGAAACATTGCACGAGGCGCTGCTAAGCACGATCGGGCTTGCGGTTCATGCATAATAAAGGTAAAAGCAGGCGAATGGATATAAAGCGCCTGCTTTTTTATTGTTGAAAGCGCTTTATTTTTCCCCTACAATAGATGAAAACGGCGTGTAAGGGAGGAGCGATCAAGGAAATGAATTCGGTCCCAAACGATTTGCAAACCTGGAAACGTTTTGTGAAAGACGGTGTGCTTGACGAAGCCCGAATAAGAAAACGGATCGCCGAGTCATGGCATCGCTGCAAAAAAGCTGAGGTCAATCCTTATTTAGAAAAAGGCCCGAGGGTTTTACAGCAAACGGAGCTGGATCAGCAGTCAATAAAGCATTCATTCTTCCTGACGACCGCAAAGCCTTACCTCGAAAAACTGCTGCCTGCCATAAAAGAAATGGAAATGATGGCGCTGTTAATTGATTCAGATGGTGTTGTACTGGCATTGGACGGCCATCCCCGCGCGCTCTATGAAGCCAAACGCATCAATTTCGTCGAAGGGGCATGCTGGACAGAAACGGCTGTCGGAACAAATGCGATTGGCACGGCGCTCCACATCAGTGAGCCTGTTGCAATACAAGGATCAGAGCATTATTCTATCGCTTCCCATCTTTGGAACTGTTCAGCCGCTCCGATTCACCATGAGGATGGCAGCCTTGCGGGTGTAATTGACATATCATGCCCGACGGCAGGCGCGCATCCTCATATGCTTGGTATTGCCACGGCGATTGCCTATGCCGCTGAACGGGAACTCGCAGCTAAAAGCCGTGAGAAAGAGCTGGAGCTGATCAGCCGTTTTGGGGAGAGAGCTGCATCCAGTGTGCCAATGGTGCTCTGTAATACCAAGCAGCACATCATCAGTGCGAGCATACCGATTCGAACCTCAATGCCGGATTGGCAGGGCCGGCACCTGTATGAGTTGAAGGAACGTGGCTATTCAATCGAAAAAGCTGTCACCGTAGGAGATGGCGGCACTTGTTTTTATCTTTCGGAACAAAAGAAAAAGAAGGCGTTTCGATTTAATGGAGTGATCGGGCAAAGCGGCCGATCGCAAGCGATGCTGATGAACCTTGAACGAGCAGCTGCGACGGATGCAACGGTCTGTTTGTCGGGTGAAACGGGTACGGGGAAGGAGGTCGCGGCTCGCGCGCTTCATGAGAACAGTGAGAGACGGCACGGTCCGTTTGTTGCTGTTAATTGCGGAGCGATTCCGTCTGATTTGATTGAAAGCGAACTCTTCGGCTATGCAGAGGGCGCTTTTACGGGAGCAAAGCGAAATGGCTATAAAGGCGCCTTTCAAAAAGCCAATCAAGGCACCTTATTTTTAGATGAGATCGGAGAAATCTCCCACTCGATGCAGGTTGCGCTTTTACGCGTGCTTCAGGAACGCAAGATTACACCAATCGGCGGGGCGAAAGAAATTCCGGTTGATATCAGAGTCATTGCCGCCACACATTGTGATTTGCGCGAGCTTGCCGAAAGCGGAAAAATCAGAGAGGACTTGTTTTACCGCCTTCATGTCTATCCAATTGAACTTCCTCCATTGCGCGATCGCCCCGAGGATATTCCGGACCTCTTCGAGTACTACAAACAGAAGAATCATTGGCCAGGCGAACTTCCTTCTGATTTTTGTGATGTGCTGAAGCATTGGAAGTGGCCGGGAAATATCCGTGAGCTATTTAATGTGTTTGAACGTCTTTCCATCAGATTTCCGGACGGCCGGCTTGGAGATGAGCCGCTATCAGCTTTGCTGGAAGCCGCTGGACTGCCGATCAGCACTGCAGAAAAACAGCCCGCTGCTGCCGGCGTGCTCAAACTTCGTGAGCAAATTCAAAAGGATATGATGATCAAAGCGCTTGAATCCGCAAAAGGAAACGTCTCTCAAGCCGCCAAAATCAGCGGTATCCCGCGAAGCACTTTCTACAAACGCCTGAAGAAATTCAACTTGTCCGCTGAATCATAAAGCATACTTCCTTCAGGAAATGGAAACATTACGTATTGAAGGAGGGTGTTACGATGAATATCCAAAGGGCGAAAGAAATTGTAGAATCTCCCGATATGAAAAAAGTAACGTACAACGGTGTTCCTATTTACATTCAGCACGTGAATGAAGAAAATGGAACAGCAAGAATTTATCCGCTTGACGAACCGCAGCAGGAGCATGAAGTGCAGCTGACAAGCTTAAAAGAGGATTAAACAAAAATGGCCCGCTTCATAAGCAGGCCATTTTGTTATCCGCGCGGCGCAAATAAAATGACACATACACCGATGAGACAAATGCATGCGCCGATCCAATCATACAGATCAGGTGTTTTCCGGTCAATAAGCCATCCCCACAGGACCGCAAGCACGATGAATACCCCGCCATAAGCGGCATATACACGACCGAAGGAAGGAAAGGACTGGAATGTCGGAAGAATGCCGTAGACAATCAAGATCAATGCTCCGGTGATCCCATAGCCGACTGGCTTTGCCTCTCTCAGCCACAGCCAAACCAAATACCCGCCGCCAATTTCGGCAAGCCCCGCCGCGAGAAATAAAAGAATGGTAATCAGCATCACGCGCACTCCTCAAGTTGCTTTTCTCTTTCATTATAAAGGAGGAGAGCTGTTAAAGTTTTGGATGATTCTCAAATTCCTTTAAATACGCGCTGCGCTGAATCTCCGTAAATTGGCTGATCCAGTTGCTTTTCGCCTCTTCATTCAGATGAGGGAGGATATAGCGTTCCACCGCTTCAAAAAACAATGGATTCGCGATAATGTTCCAAGTAGGGATGCGAACGATTTTGCCGTCTGTTTTCTCGATGATAATATCCTCAAAAAAGATCCCTTTTAAACTGTATTGATGGCGTCCCATATACAGCCGCTTCACCTCGGAAAACAGCACGCTGCGTTTTCTCGAAAAGATCTCGCCACTAGGTCCGGTCTTTATGCTGAAAATGACATTTCCCCGGCTTGTGAACGCAGGAAAAGCCATAAAGAATGTGATCAATCCATAAATTATCGCCAGTAATCCGCCGCCCAAATAAAGCAGGGCATATTTAGATTCAAATGTGAGAGCTTCAGACACCAGCCAGACTCCCACAATAAAGGCGCCCCCTGTAGCGAGGAACAGCCAAGCCCTTAGAAACATCATGCTTTTTACTTCAACCATGTGTGCTGCCCCTAAAGCTTCGGATGATTCTCAAATTCCTTCAAATACGCACTGCGTTGGATGTCTGTAAACTGGCCGATCCAATTGCTTGTTGCCTCTTCATTCAGATGGGGGAGGATATAGCGTTCAACCGCTTCGAAAAACAACGGATTCGGAATGATGTTCCAAGTGGGAATGCGAATGGTCTTCTGATCAACGGTTTGGATCAATATATCTTCCTGGAAAATTCCTTTTAGACTAAATTTATGGCGGCTCATCTCAATTTTCTTGATATCAGTAAACGTAACAGACACTTTGTCAGTGAACACTTCTCCATCTTTTCCTGTCTTGATGCGGAAAATGGTATTTCCCCGCGGGGTGAAAGCCGGAAAGAAGATGATAAATAAATATAAACAAAACAAGGTGAACAGAAAGCCGGCAGGAATGGCTAATAGGTAATATTTCGTTTGAAACGTAATACCCATATAAAAGAGCCACAAACATGCTAATCCCATACCGGCAGATCCGACAAAAGCCCATATTCTCAGGAACATTTTGCTTTTGACTTCAATGATTTCTTGGTTTTTCAATGCTTTTCTCCTTTTGTTAATTCAATTCTTATCATTTTGAAATGATTTGATTTACAACATCCTTATGAGCAGGGAGGATAGAAAATTCATTCTGGGTGATGCCTGTGACAAGCCAAGTATGGTGGGCTCCCGGCAGGACAAATGCCATGTCAGCCACTTCAGGAGTGTTATCTTTGCCATATGCCAGACGCATAAGTGTATCCATTTTCCCTTTCCGCAAAGCCAGGTCATTTACAAATCGGGTAACGTCCTCTTGGTGGTCATGTTTTTCAAGGAACTCTTTTAGATATGAAGGGTTGTCTGAAGCGCCCTCCAAGAGCTTTTCAAATTCATTTGATGTCAATGTCACAATCGATTCTCTTTTATCCTCTGTATCTATTATATGTAAAAACTCATCTGTCTTAGCAAGTAACCCTTCACTTGATTCCATTTTTGTAATGCGATGGACTTGTTCATCAAAAAGGAGTTCGTGAGAGTAGGTGCCGAATTTTGATACATGGCAGGACACATTCTGTTCGGCGCCTTGCCCGTTAAATTTAGAAAGCTTCACTGTATAGTCAGCGTCGTTTAATACATGGATAAACGGACAGTACTCGTCCTTTAACCGATATTGATGGTTCCGATATTCCGCTGCATCCTTAGCTAAGAGTGAGCGGCACGCAGCTTCAAATAAGGAGCCGAGCTGTTCATCTTCTATTTCGGGAAAATAAGCTTGTTTTAAGGCCATTCCCTGTTCAAAAAACCCTTCGCTGTAAAAACAAAACAAGAGTTCTTCTATGCTGATTGTAAACTGCTTCATTGTTTATTCTCCTATCCAAATGAAAATTTCCCTTTAAGGAAATGGGTTGCGCCGTGTATAAGTGAATCCGCTGTTTTCTTTGCTTTTTCTATTCCTTTTTTCGCGCTGTCTATCCCTTTATGTATCGATTTATTCGCCGCATCTATGCCGTCATTCACTGATTTGACGACTTTGCCGGCTGATTCCAGCCCTTTTTTGGCTGTATCAACGACAGCATGGATCGGTTCTTTAAGCTTTAAGGCTGCTTTTTCGGCAAAACCGGCTGTATATTTGGCGATTTGTTCTCCGACGACTCCGCCAATGTATGAACCTGCTGCCCCAAGAAGGACAGTACCCACAGGTCCTGCAAAGCTTCCGATTGCACCGCCGATGACAGCACCAGCTGTCGCACCGCCCGCAATAAAAATGGTGTTATTCACAGCATTTCCGACAGCCTTGGCGTTTTCACGCTTGAGAACTTCAGGTTTGTCCTGGTATTTCGCATAATTTTCAGCAATTTTCACGCCTGCTCCGAATGTTTCGGTCGCACCGGTAATCAGTGTGGCGGTAATGGCATTTCCTTTGGCGAATTTTAAGCCCGTTTTTCCCACATCCTTTAAAGTGGAGCGTACGCCGGCTTCATTAAGAAATCCTTTTGTGTAGCTTCTGACGCTGTTTGAAAAATCCACTGTGTCCTGAGGGAAGTATTTTGTAAACTTTTTATGTACCAAATCTGAAAATGGCCGGTTTGTCTTTTTTAACAAATATTTAGGGTTCAAAAGCACTCTGGCCGCTTTTTGATAACGGGAGCTGTCAACGGCCCTGGAAATATCCAATAGAAGTTTTGAGTGCTGGGCGGTATGCAAGCCGCTTGGCTGTTTCACAAATTTCGTAAGCCCTAATCCGTAATATTTTCCCTGCGTCAGCATAAGGGCGGTTAAGCTTGTCATCGTACCGTATTTGTCGTAGGCATTGTAGAGCTTTCGCAAAATATCATCTTGTTCCACAAATTTATCGCCCGTTTTTCTGATGAAAATCTCATTGTCACTCAGCTTGCTGACGAGCGCTTTTCCTGAGCTCCACGCATCGCCTACTCCGGAAAAACAGCTGCTGTAGCGGGGATCGCATTGCAAAATCATCTGCCCCAGCTCCACATGCAGATCCTTATATTTGTTTTCCATATCAGTTAATTCAGTGACTACATCATTTGCAAGCTGTTCTAGCTTATCCGGATCAACTGCAATGTTTCCTGACACACCGTTCACCTCCCGAGTTTATGTCTTTCCTCTCTTGCTTTACGTTCCAGTTCTTCCATTCTGGCAATTTCAGCTTTTCGTTCTTCTATTTTGACAGCGGCTGCCTTCAGCTCTTGGCTTGTTTCAAGCAGCTCTTGTTCAAATTGGTCGTAGGCGGCTTTCGTTTCCTCGAAATCCTGGTCAAACGAATCTCTTGCTTTTCCCTGCCAAGCATCTCCCATTGCAGATAACCGGGATTCAAGCAGCATTTTGGAGCTTCTGACCTCTTCTGCGGCCGCGCTGTACTTGTTTGCCAGCTCAATGACTTTATATGAGTCCAACTTTTGTCCCCTGCCTTTTCTAAATTCACGCACAATTGGATGATTTATATAAATGATTATAAATAATTCGGCATGTATCCGAATCGTACAAAAGAACCTTTTCATAAGAACTGGAAGGGCGTATATTCACTTAAAATTCACAGTTGATGAGACTTTAAGATTACAAAAAAGGAAAAAAAACCAAATCTCACAGGCGGAAGGTGAATGAGAAATTTCCCGCTCTATGGGAAAAAACACTAAAATTGATCAAATGATCTAAGTGCGCCAAACGTGTTACGGGACGGGCTCTTCCATGGTATAAATGAAAATGTAAACGTTATCAAGGAGGTCGTCATATGAAGAAAAAATCATTCTCAATCGTAATAGCGGGCGGAGGAAGCACTTTCACTCCAGGGATCGTACTCATGCTCTTGGACCATTTGGAGGAGTTTCCGATCAGAAAGCTGAAGCTGTATGATAATGATAAGGAGAGACAGGATCGCATTGCAGGCGCCTGTGACGTTTTTATCAGAGAAAAAGCGCCGGATATTGAATTTGCAGCGACGACTGACCCGGAAGAAGCTTTTACAGATGTTGATTTTGTTATGGCGCACATCCGGGTAGGGAAATACGCGATGCGCGCGCTGGATGAACAAATTCCATTGAAGTACGGAGTTGTCGGCCAGGAGACATGCGGGCCGGGCGGGATCGCATACGGAATGCGTTCGATCGGCGGTGTGCTTGAAATATTAGATTACATGGAAAAATACTCGCCAGATGCGTGGATGCTCAATTATTCCAACCCGGCGGCGATTGTAGCTGAAGCAACGAGACGCCTTAGACCGAATTCTAAAATTCTCAATATCTGTGATATGCCGGTTGGAATCGAAGACCGGATGGCGCAAATTCTTGGCTTGTCCTCAAGAAAAGAGATGAAGGTCCGCTATTACGGATTAAATCATTTCGGCTGGTGGACATCGATTCAGGATCAAGAGGGCAACGATTTAATGCCGAAGCTGAAGGAGCATGTATCTCAATACGGTTATATTCCAAAAACAGAGGCTGAAGCTGTGGAGGCAAGCTGGAATGACACGTTCGCCAAAGCGCGTGATGTGCAGGCCGCTGATCCTGACACACTGCCAAATACGTATTTGCAATATTATTTGTTCCCAGATGATATGGTGAAAAAATCAAATCCAAATCATACGCGGGCGAATGAAGTCATGGAAGGGCGCGAAGCTTTTATTTTCAGCCAATGTGACATGATCACACGTGAGCAGTCCTCGGAAAACAGCGAAATCAAAATCGATGACCACGCATCGTATATCGTTGATCTTGCCCGGGCGATTGCTTACAACACGGGTGAAAGAATGCTGCTGATTGTTGAAAATAATGGTGCAATTGCGAACTTTGACCCGACTGCGATGGTTGAGGTGCCATGCATCGTCGGCTCAAATGGGCCAGAACCGATTACCGTCGGCACCATTCCGCAATTCCAGAAAGGGCTCATGGAACAGCAGGTATCCGTTGAGAAGCTGACAGTTGAAGCGTGGGCGGAGAAATCGTTCCAAAAGCTGTGGCAGGCGCTGATCCTGTCAAAAACAGTGCCGAACGCGCGTGTGGCAAGACTCATTCTCGAGGATTTAATGGAGGCCAACAAAGACTTCTGGCCTGAGCTTGACCAAAGCCCGACCCGCATATCATAACTGAAATTCCCCCATTTTCGAATCTGTAATTGTATATAATAGAAAGAAAATGGGGGGATCTGATATGCAGATCGAAGAACTGATCAATCAGCACTACAGCAAATTGAATGACAACGATTTTCATATTTTAAAATATATATTGAACCATAAGCACACATGCTATCACCTTGGAATCGACGCGCTGGCCAAAGCTTGCAGTGTATCGCGTTCCTCAATTTTACGGCTTGCCCAAAAGCTCGGTTTCAGTGGCTACAGTGAATTTCGCGTCTTTTTAAAGTGGGAAGATCAGCCGGAAGAAGGCGAGAGTATGAGTTTTGAAAAGCTGCTTGATGATATTGAAGCAAATTTGAAGTTCTTACGGACAAAGGACATGACGGACATGTGCCAGCTGATTGATGAAGCGGACCGCATTTTCGTCTACGGTTCTGGAAATGCGCAAAAGATATGCGCCCGCGACCTGCAAAGAATGTTTATTCCGCGCCATCGCTATCTCATTTTGATTGAAGACACGAATGAATTTAATTTGATGCGCGAGGATTTTAAAGTGAACGATCTGTTTATCATCATTTCTCTTTCCGGAGAAACACCGGAGCTGATTCCTCAAGCAAGAATGCTTTCTGCAAAGGGTATTCCCTTTATTTCCATTACAAATTTAAAAAACAATGTCCTCGCCCAGCTGACTCCGCATAATCTTTATGCGACAAGCAAACCTGTGACATTAAGCGATAAAACGGAAATTGTCGCTTTTGCACCGTTTTTTCTCGTTGGCGAAGCATTGTTCCGCGCATATGTTGATTACAAAGAGGCAGAAAAAAATGACAATGAGTAGCAGGGGGTTCTGGTATGATGCAAAAAATTCAGCGCTTTGGAAGTGCGATGTTTGTGCCTGTTTTATTATTCGCGTTCGCCGGCATTATCGTCGGCATCAGCACGCTCTTTAAAAATAAAACCCTCATGGGCCCGCTCGCCGATCCTGACGGTTTTTGGTATCAATGCTGGTATATCATTGAGCAGGGCGGCTGGACTGTCTTTAACCAAATGCCGCTCTTATTCGCCATCGGCATCCCGGTTGCTTTGGCGAAGAAAGCTCAGGCACGCGCCTGTTTGGAAGCGCTTACTGTTTACCTGACATTCAATTATTTTGTCAGCTCGATATTGACGGTATGGGGAGGAGCATTTGGCGTCGACATGAACCAAGAGGTCGGCGGAACGAGCGGGTTAACGATGATTGCGGGCATTAAAACGCTCGATACCAACATTATCGGGGCCATCTTTATTTCTTCGATTGTCGTCTTTTTGCATAACCGCTATTTTGATAAAAAACTGCCCGATTTTCTTGGCATCTTTCAAGGCTCAACATATATCGTGATGATTTCCTTCTTTATTATGATCCCGATTGCCTTGGCTGTGTCTTATATATGGCCGATGGTTCAATCTGGAATCGGCTCGCTTCAAAGCTTTCTGGTTGCTTCCGGGGCGGTGGGCGTTTGGATATACACGTTTTTGGAACGGATTTTAATTCCGACCGGCCTTCATCACTTTATTTACACGCCGTTTATTTATGGCCCTGCTGTGGAGGAAGGCGGGATCGTCACGTATTGGGCACAGCATCTCGGCGAATATTCGCAAAGCGCCAAACCGCTGAAGGAGCTCTTTCCGCAAGGCGGATTCGCGCTTCACGGCAACTCGAAAATCTTCGGTATCCCGGGTATCGCCCTGGCTTTTTATGTGACAGCCAAAAAGGAAAAGAAAAAACTCGTCGCAGGGCTGCTGATTCCTGTCACACTGACAGCGATTGTCGCGGGGATTACAGAGCCGATTGAGTTTACTTTCTTATTCATTTCACCATTCTTATTTGCGGTTCACGCCGTGCTTGCCGCCACAATGTCGACAGTTATGTATATGGCCGGTGTTGTCGGAAACATGGGGGGCGGACTGATCGAAGCGGTGACCTTGAACTGGATTCCGCTCTTTAGCAGCCACGGTATGACATATGTATATCAAATTTTGATTGGACTCTCGTTTACAGCTATTTATTTTTTCGTCTTCAGATTTTTAATCCTCAAATTCAATATCGCTACACCAGGACGGGAAAAGGATGAACAGCAGGAAACAAAGCTGTATTCGAAAAAGGAATACAGAGAACGAAAAAACAAGGATGAAACGGCCTCCGCTGCTGAAACGGCGGATGACACCGCTTTTCTATATATTGAAGCGCTGGGCGGAAAAGACAACATCACTGAAGTCACAAACTGCGCCACCCGCCTCAGAGTCAGTGTCAAGGACGAAACAAAGGTTGAGCCCGACAGCGTATTCCGCGCACTTGGCGCACACGGCGTCGTCAGGAACGGGAAGGCGTTTCAGGTGATTATCGGATTAAGCGTGCCGCAGATGCGGGAGCGTGTGGAAAAAATATTGAATCAATAAAGACAGCCCTCCTTTTTGGGAGGGTTTTCGTTTGCCGTCAAAAAGACCGCCATAGTAAAGTAAAGAAAGAGACAATCGAGTAAAAAGGGGTTTGGAGGCTTTTACATGCAAAAAGCTTTGTCGTTTTTAAAACCATATTCAATGCTGGCGGGAATTGCGCTGATTCTTATGTTGACGGAGCTTGCAGTTGAACTGCTGCAGCCTTTATTGATTGCAAAAATCATCGACGATGGGATATTGAAGCAAGATCTGCGGCATGTATGGATATGGGGCGCGGTCATGATCGGACTGACCGTGTTATCCTTTGCGGCGGGGATGCTGAATTCCTTTTATGCCGCCCATGTCAGCCAAAGCTTTTCCTATGATACGAGAAAAGGGCTTTTTCAAAAAATCCAGTCCTTCTCCTATTCCACATTTGGACAGTTTTCGTCCTCTTCTTATATCACAAGGCTGACAAACGACGTCACACAGGTTCAAAATATGATTTTTATGAGTTTGCGGTTTATGCTGCGGGCTCCCTTAATGATTGCAGGCGGCATTGTGCTGTCGCTTGCCGTTAATGTGAAGCTCGGCTTTTTTCTGCTTGTGACCATTCCGATCCTGATCTTGTTTTTGCTATGGGTATTAAGGAAAGGCGGGGCACTGTTCCGCTCAGTGCAGAAAAGGCTGGATCAAGTGAACATCATCATGCAGGAAAATTTAATCGCAATCAAGCTGATCAAAGCGTTGCTTCGCGGCAGCCACGAAGTCAAACGATTTATCAAAGCCAACACAAGGCTGATGGAAAAAACGGTTTCGGCCTTTCAGCTTGTGGAATTCACGATGCCTGTACTAATGCTTTTGATGAATCTCTGCATCCTTTTGATTTTGTGGGCGGGGTCCTACAGTATCACGAGCGGAAGCACTCAGGTCGGCGATGTTGTTGCGATTATTAACTACGCCACACGAATTACGGGCGCGCTTTCGATGTTTCCGTTTTTGATTATGATTTTCACCAGGGCGAAGGCTTCAGGGGATAGAATCGGCGAGGTGCTTGAAACAGAAGGAGATGAGCGGGAGGAAGGCATCATATCTGATCGTTTGTCAGGACGGATTGAGTTTCAGCACGTATCCTTTCACTATCCTGAAATGGACAGAGAAGCGCTCAGGAATGTCTCATTTTCCGCAAAACCAAGAGAAACGATCGCGATTCTCGGTGCGACGGGCTCGGGCAAGTCCACGCTTTTTCAGCTCATTCCGCGGCTTTATCAGCCGGATTCAGGCCGCATTTACATAGATGAAAAGCCGGTTCAAGATTTTCCGGCTGAAGGGCTGCGCAGGCAAATTGGATATGTACCGCAGGAGGTTCTCTTGTTTTCCGGCACAATCAAGGAAAATATAGCTTGGGGCAAAGAAAATGCTTCACTAGATGAAATAATGGATGCGGCCAAACACGCGCAAATTCATGAAACGATTTTGAAGCTCCCAAATGGATATGACACTGTTTTGGGGCAAAGAGGTGTCAACCTGTCCGGCGGCCAAAAGCAGCGGATTTCCATTGCGCGGGCGCTGATTCGAAAACCGGCTATCCTTCTTTTAGATGACAGCACAAGCGCGCTTGACCTGCAAACGGAGGCGAAGCTGCTTGAAGCAATCAGCACATACCATTGCACAACTTTGATCATTACACAAAAAATGACCACGGCGATGAAAGCTGATCAGATTTTGCTGCTTGAGGACGGCGAACTGATTGAAAAAGGCACTCACAGTGAGCTGCTTTCTGAATCTCAGTTATACAAGCGCATTTACGAGTCACAATTCGGAAGGGAGGGGAGCGAGTCATGCTAAAAGACATCCGCAAGCCTTTCCAATATCCCAAACTGCCAATTGACAAAAAAGAAGGCGCGAAAAAGCGGGCGAAAGCAAAGGATACAAAGGGCACACTGAGACGAATCTGGTCATACTTGGCTGAAAGAAAAGGACTGCTCATACTTGTCATGCTGATGGTTGTCATCAGCGCGATATTCGGGCTCCTTGGCCCCTTTGTGATCGGAAAGGCCATCGACCATTTTATCGTCGGGAAAACGGTCAGCGGCTTGATTCCCGTTTTGCTTCTTCTGCTCGCTATCTATATCATTCAGTCCCTGTCGCTTTGGTTTCAAAACTATTGGATGATTACGATCTCGCAGGGCACGGTTTTCAGAATGAGAAGCGAATTGTTCACCCATCTGCATGAGCTGCCGATTCCATTTTTTGATAAACAGCGGCACGGCGAGCTGATGAGCCGGGTGACGAATGACATCGAAAATGTCAGTTCTACCTTAAACACGTCAGTCATTCAAATTTTATCAAGCGTGATCACCTTTGTCGGGACGATTGCGGTGATGCTGTACATGAGCCCGCTCCTTACATTGATTACGCTGACCATTATTCCGGTGATGGCAGCGAGCCTGAAATGGATCACCAACCGAACGGGAAAGCTGTTTAAAGAACAGCAGAAAAACCTTGGTGATCTGAATGGGTATATTGAGGAATCTGTTTCAGGCGCAAAGGTCATTAAAGCCTATTCGCGTGAGAAGCAGATTACTGCTGAATTTCTTGAAAAAAACGCTGCACTCAAGACGTCGGGCTTTTGGGCGCAGACGATTTCCGGGTTTATCCCGAAAGTTATGAACTCTTTGAATAACTTAAGCTTTACAATGATTGCGGCAATCGGCGGTCTGTTCGCGCTGAAAGGCTGGATCTCGATCGGCTCCATCGTCGTCTTTGCCGAGTATTCAAGACAATTTACACGTCCCTTAAACGATCTGGCCAACCAGTTTAATACGATGCTGTCCGCAATCGCCGGCGCTGAACGGGTGTTTGACGTGCTTAATGAAAAAGAAGAGCGCGAGGATGAAAAGAACGCTGTGCATCAGCCCATCCAAACAGGAAGCATTGAATTCCGGGATGTGTCCTTCGGTTACGATAAAGGGCAGCAGACACTGAAGCATTTACAGTTTACCGTGCCTGCCGGGCAGTCCATCGCGTTTGTCGGGCCGACGGGGGCGGGGAAGACAACAGTTACTAACCTTCTCGCCCGTTTTTACGAGCCTGACGAAGGAAAAATTTTAATCGACGGTACAGATATTAAAACCCTTACTAGAGCAAGCCTGAGAAAAAACATGGGGTTTGTTCTTCAGGATTCTTTCTTATTTCAGGGAACGATCAGAGAAAATATTCGCTACGGCAGGCTTGATGCTTCTGATCAGGAAGTCGAAGCCGCTGCAAAAACAGCGAATGCCCATAGTTTTATTGAAAGGCTGCCAAAAGGCTACGACACCGTGCTGACGCAAAACGGTTCGGGCATCAGTCAAGGACAGAAGCAGTTGATTTCTATAGCGCGGGCGGTGCTTGCCGATCCGGTTCTTCTCATTTTGGATGAAGCGACAAGCAACATTGATACCGTAACAGAAGTCAACATTCAAGAAGCGCTCGCCCGTTTAATGGAAGGAAGAACAAGCGTCATCATCGCCCACAGGCTGAACACCATTCAAAGAGCGGACCAGATTGTGGTGCTAAAAGACGGTGAAATGATTGAAAAAGGCAGCCATGATAATCTGATCCGGCAAAAAGGATTTTACAGCAACTTATATGAAAGCCAATTTGAGAAATAGACCTTTGTCCTGCACAGAGGTCTTTTTTGTTACAGTTTTATAGTACTTTTATGTCATTTTCGTAAAATGTAATGAAATTACTTGACGTAAACAAGTTATGTATATATACTAGCTTACATTAAGTAAGTGATAACATTTATCAAGGAGGATCAAATGAATAAATCATTTGAAATTGGCACATTACTTTTAAGGATTATTACAGGTATTATCTTTTTTGTTCACGGTTTGTCTAAGTTTCAGGGAATGGAGGGCACCATCCAATTTTTCGGCAGCATAGGCCTTCCAAGCTTTATGGCGTATGTCATTGCAGCAATTGAACTCATTGGCGGAGTGCTTGTCTTCTTCGGATTGGCTACACGTATTGTCGGTGTACTATTCGCGTTTACACTGATCGGCGCCATCATCACAGTTAAGCTGAAAGCGCCATTCATGGGCAATGCAGAATTTGATTACCTTCTGCTTTTGACATCCATTCACCTGGCGCTTACGGGAAGCCGATTCCTGGCGCTGGACCCATTAGTGTTTAAAGGAAAAAAGAACGCAAACGTATCAGCATAAGAAAAGAGGCATACAGCATGACCAGCATTCATGAGGATACACACATTGGCTATGCCAAACTCACAATTCGAAGCCTGGAGCGTTCGCTTCAGTTCTACTGTAACGTCATCGGTTTTCAAGTCTTAAAAAAGACGGACCGCCAAGCTGAATTAACGGCTGACGGGAAACGCGTCCTGCTTATTCTTGAAGAAAATCCGAGCGCTGTCGTCTTGCCTGAACGGTCTGTGACAGGCCTTTATCACTTTGCGATTCTTCTTCCAGATAGGAAGGAACTTGGGATCGCGCTCGCCCGCCTGATTGAACACGGCATTGCTATCGGGCATGGGGACCATGCTGTCAGCGAAGCGCTCTACCTGTCTGATCCCGATGGCAACGGCATTGAAATGTACGCTGACCGTCCCCGCAGCACGTGGCAGCGTGACCGGGAAGGGAACTACGTCATGACGACAACCGCTGTTGATATTGAGGGCCTTTTGGAAGAGGCAGGAGATGAGCGGAAAACAGCGCTTCCCAACGATACAATCATCGGACACATTCATCTGCATGTCAGTGGTTTGAAAGAAGCAAAGGCGTTTTATACAGATGTACTGGGCTTTGACATTGTCGGGAACTATGCGGGCATGTCCGCCCTCTTCGTTTCAGCCGGGGGGTACCACCATCATATCGGCTTAAACATTTGGGCGGGAAGAAATGCGCCGCCTAAACCGACAAATGCCAGCGGACTAGACTATTACACTGTTGTCCTGCCCCACCAAGAGGAGCTGGATTTAGTGGCAAACCGAGTCAAACATGCCGGATATTCGATTGAAGAGTCTGAAAACAGCTTCCGCGTGAAAGATCCTGTTTCCGGGGCCCATATTCTATTTGTAATTTGACTGCAATCCCCTTGCCGAAAAAACGGCAGGGGGATTTTTTATTTTTGTCCGCCTTGTTATGATGAGAGAACCACCAACTTGTTAGGAGGCGTTTACATGGAACTCGATCACCTTGTGACAGGCAAAATCGCTTTAAATCAGTATGTGCATCGCTTAGAGCAAAAGGATGTTTCATTTTACGTCCATTATTGGGGAGCAATGACGAACCACTATAACACACTGCTTCATAAGCATTCCTTTTATGAAATTTGTTACGTGGTAAGAGGTGAAGGATATTACCTTGAAGGCGATCGTACATACCCGCTTCGGGAACAGACGATTTTTTTGTCAAAGCCGGATCATTTGCACCAAATCAAAAGTGAAACAGGACTGTTCATTTTTTATGTCGCTTTTGAGCTGAGTGAGGATCAATCAAGCGCTGAATGGATCAAAGTGATGGAAGAAGTGAAACAAAGCCCCCTTGTCACAGTGCAAATAAAAGATGGCGAACCTCTGGGCATTCTTTGGAAAACGTTAATGCTGCAAGCAGCTCAGCCAGTCAATGCTTTTGACAAAGAGATCTTATCCCAATTGTCGCACGCATTGATCCTGTCATTAATCCAAACCTTTCTCCCGTCCGCCCGCCGCCCGAAAAACAAGCTGCTCATTCAAAGCTCATCTGCTTTGCTGACGGAGGTCAAACTGCACATTAAAGACAATCTGTCACAGCCGTTAAAGCTGACGGATGTCGCCGGTCATTTTCATATCTCAGGTAGGCACTTATCACGTTTATTTGCAGCAGAACTGGGTGTCAGCTACTCCCAGTTTGTCCAAAATGAAAAAATCAATAAAGCCGCCGCGCTGCTGAAGTCAACGAATCTATCGATAAAGGAAATAGCAGAAGAAATAGGATTCTCTGTACATTATTTTACACGCGTATTTTCTGCCAAAATCGGCAGCTCTCCAGGGCTTTTCCGTTCCCTTTATAAAGACTCAAAAGTGACCGCATTTCAAATCAATAAGCCTTTTCAAGAAATCGAACAGGCCGAGCCGCACGAATAAGATGTCCTGAAATGACAAAATAATGTCTCCATATGATAAAGACGCGAGAAATCTCGTTGTCTTATAATTTTTTAAGTAAGCGGTTTCTGTTTGAAAGCCGGCTTTTCTTAACATTTCTGTCCAATAGTACATGATCGAATTGACACCGGTAATTTGCTGTATGATGGCAGATTCCGATCCTAATGAATAGACTGCGCCTGATCTACAGCTCTTGAAAATCTTTAAAAATATGTGCCTGAGACGAAAGGGCGGTCACTTGAACAGCTTTAGCATTCATTTCGCCAATATGGCCGGCAAGTTGATCAGGACATGCCGAATCAATCGACTCACTTATCGTAATCTGCAAATATGAGGAGGAATCTATCAATGAAGCTATCTTATGTAACAGACAGCCTAGGGCATTTGCCTTTTGAAGACATGCTCGATTTTGCCGCAAAGCTTGGGATCGATACACTTGAAATGACAACTGGGGGCTGGTCGACGGCACCTCACTTAAATCTTGATGAACTGCTGCAAAGCAGTGAAAAAAGAAAAGAATTTTCACAAGCGCTGGAAAAGCGGAACATGACACTTTGCGCATTAAACTGCTCGGGGAACCCTTTAGATCCGGGTGAATTGGGCAAATCGCACAGAGACATAACTGACAAAACAATGGAGCTGGCTGGATTATTAGGCGTCAAAAAAGTGATCATGATGAGCGGTTTGCCAGCCGGCGGCCCAGACGACAAAGTGCCGAACTGGATCACATACACAGTAAGCTGGCCTCCCGTTTTAAAAGATATCCTCAACTATCAATGGGAAGACGTTGCGATTCCATATTGGAAGAAGCTTGTCAAAAAAGCGGAAGCCAGCGGCGTTGAAAAAATTGCGCTTGAAAATTTCAGCTCTCAATTAGTCTATAATCCTGAGACTCTCTTTCGGCTCAGAAACGCGGTCGGTCCGATGATCGGTTTGAATCTGGACCCGAGCCATTTATTATGGATGGGCGCAGACCCGATCATTGCGGCAAGGGAGCTTGGAGAAGCCATTCACCATGTTCACGGAAAAGATGTCAGAATTGAAAGATATTTAGCTGCGGTGAACGGGCTGTTAGAAACAAAAGAAGTGACAGAGCCTGCAAACCGGTCATGGAATTACGTAGCTGTCGGCTGCGGGCAGGATTTACAGTGGTGGAAGGAATTTTTTTCAGTCGTAAAAATGATGGGGTATGACGGAGAGGTTTCCTTAGAAATGGAGGACCTGACGATGTCACCGGAAGCGGGCATCCGAACATCGGTAGAAGCTTTAAAACAAACCATCAGCCAATAGGAGGTTTTCATGATGCTAAATGGAGAAAGAATTATCTCCAAGCCGCTGCGCTGGGCAATGGTAGGCGGCGGACGGCTTAGCCAGGTTGGGTATAAACATCGTACTGGAGCGCTGAGAGACAATACCGCTTTTCAACTAACCGCAGGCGCCTTTGATATTGATGCCGAAAGAGGAAAAGACTTCGGAATGAACCTTGGAGTAGATGCTGAACGCTGTTACCCCGACTTTCAAACCATGTTTGCCGAGGAAGCGAAAAAAGCGGATGGCATAGAGGTTGTATCGATTGCCACGCCGAACGGCACTCATTATGAGATCTGTAAGGCGGCGCTTGAAGCAGACCTGCATGTCATCTGTGAAAAACCGCTGTTCTTCACGTCAGAAGAGGGCTATGAAATCAAAGCGCTTGCAGAGAAAAAAGGAAAAATCGTCGGCGTGACGTACGGTTTTTCCGGCAATCAAATGCTCCTTCAAATGCGTGCGATGATTGAGCAAGGGAAGATCGGTGATATTCGCGTGGTTGACTTGCAGTACACACACGGTTTTTGTGCAACAGATGAAGGTGAAAGGATAAGCGCTGCACAGAAATGGCGTGTCGACCCTGCGATGGCCGGGCCAAGCTTTGTACTGGGCGATTTATCTACCCACACGTATTATATGTCGCAGCTCATTATGCCGGAGATGAAAATCAAAGAACTGCTGTGTGACCGCCAAAGCTTCGTCGGCAGCCGCGCGCCGCTAGAGGATAACGCCCATGTGCTGATGCATTATGAAAATGGAGCGGTCGGAACGATGTGGATATCATCAATCAATGCCGGATGTATGGATGGCCATAGAATCCGGATTGTCGGCTCAAAAGCAAGCATTGAGTGGTGGGACAGCATGCCAAATGAACTGACGTATGAAGTGCAGGGAGAGCCGAGCCAGACACTCGTTCGCGGTATGCCGTATTTAGATGATGTTTGCAGCGCCGATGAACGACTGGGCGCCTTACACAGCGAAGGGCTGTCCGAAGCATGGGCCAATATTTATCTTAAATTTGCCATTGCGATAGACGCCAAAAACCGTGAAGATGAAGAAATTTTGAACAACTTGGTGTATCCTGACATTGATGCAGGGATCGAGGGCATTCGCTGGATTGAGAACTGCGTGCGCTCGGCAAACCAAGGGTCAGTTTGGGTTGAATTTAAATAAATGAGGGGATGCACCGCATATGACATAAAGTTCATATGCGGTTTTTATTTTCCAGAAACTCCTGTCAAAAATGCCCTGAGGCAGGTATGATAAGAAAGGAATTGGGTATCGGGAGTGATGGGCGTGAAGGTTCTTTTATTTACTAGGATTTTTACTTTAATGGTAAGCTGTTCGGTTTATTTTTTCCTTGTGAAGGACGACAGCTGGTTTGAGTATTTGTTCATCGCTGGCGGTGCAAGTATATTCTTAGCAAATCATCTCTTATTAAGAGTCGAGAAATATGCGATTATTTTTTGTCTGATTGATATTGCAGTTGGCTTTTCGTTCGGTTTCATGTTTCCGGGTACAGGTTTATATATTACTTTGCTCAGCCCGGTTGCAGTTACCTTTTTTCTGAAGGGGTTTGACCGAAAAACTGTATGGTCCGTTCTTTGTTTTTGTTTTATGATGTGGCTGATTGTTCTATTACGCACATATCATATGCTTGGCGGTGAATACGTTATGGATCATTGCATCAGCATGACATTCGTTGTCTTCTGCGGTGTTGTCGGCAAATTAATCCGCAAGCTGACGGAGGCGCAGGATACGGCAAAACAGCAGTTTCAGGAACTGACGGAGTCCCATCTGGCGCTGTCTGCCGCACATCAGGAGCTCCATTTATATGCGAAGCAGGTTGAAGAGCTGACTGCCATTCATGAGCGGAACAGAATGGCAAGGGAAATCCATGATACAGTAGGACACAAAATGACGGCGCTCCTCGTCCAGCTGCAGCTTTTGCGTGAATGGCAAAAAAGAGACAGCCAAAAAACGGAAGAGACAGTCGGGGTATGTGAAACGCTTGCCCGTGAAGCGCTTGATGATGTCCGCTTATCAGTGCGCACCCTGCAAACGGAAAACGATCCTTCATTAATCGAAACGCTGAAACAGCTGACAAAAGATTTTTACAAAAACGCGGGAGTCACAACCGAATTTGCGGTCAGCGGCGATCCTGCGATGATCCCGCTGTCTCTTCATCCGACTCTGATCAGAACGGTGCAGGAAGCGCTGACCAATGCCAAACGGCACGGCGGCGCCACAGCCTGTTCGATACAGCTTGCCTGCACAACAGACAGCATAAGCCTTGTCATTAAGGATGACGGCAAAGGAAATCCCGAGGCAACACTTGGTTTTGGTCTCTTGAATATGAAAAAGCGGGCATCGGAACATGGCGGAATGATCCGTTTTGAAAGCGAACGGGATCAAGGATTTACTGTAATTGCAGAATTTTCACTTGCCAATAAAAAATGGAGCTTCGGGCCCGCGCAGCAAAAGGAGAATTTATCATGATTAAGATCATCATTACTGACGATCAGGATATCGTCAGAGAAGGATTGGCATCCCTGCTTCAGCTCAGAGAAGAGCTTGATGTGATCGCAACAGCGCGAAACGGGCAGGAAGCCTTCGAAAAGGCGAAAGAACTTGAGCCGGATATTGTGTTAATGGACATCCGTATGCCGGTCTCCAACGGAGTTGAAGGGACAAAATTGATCACAAGCTCATTACCTGGCGTAAAGGTTTTAATGCTGACGACCTTCAAGGATTCAGAGCTGATTGCTGAAGCGCTTGAAGAAGGAGCGAGCGGATACCTATTGAAGGATATGTCGGCAGATACGATTGTAAAAGCGGTCATGACTGTTCAATCTGGCGGAATGGTGCTTCCTCCAGAACTAACTGCTCAAATGCTGAATGAATGGAAGCGTGAAAAACAGCTGAAAGGAATAAACGAGAAAGAAAAACCTAAGGAGCTGTTTGATCTGACCGAGCGCGAAATGGAAGTTCTGGCTCAGCTGGGGTACGGGCTGAACAACAAAGAAATTGCCGAAAAGCTATTCATTACAGAAGGCACAGTGAAAAATCACGTTTCTAACATTATCAGCAAACTGTCTGTCAGAGACAGAACCCAAGCCGCCATCTATTCAGTCAGATATGGTGTTTCTGACTTTTGACATATGACGTTCAGCATACGCATTTCTCTGAAAAGGCCTTTTACAGGCCTTTTTTTCATGCCTTACATTCTATCCGGCGCTACATGCCGCACGCCTTTCTTTTTTCTACAATGACAATGGGATTAAAAAAGGAGTGAAGCGACGTGCTGCAAGCAGAAAACATCAAAAAGGCATATGGAAAAAAAACAATTGTGAAAGGCATTTCATTTTCCCTCCAAAAGGGGGAGTCATTCGGGCTGCTCGGGCCAAACGGTGCGGGAAAATCCACAACCATCTCGATGATTTCCGGCCTTGTGCCGCATGACAGCGGGAACATCACGGTGGGCGGCTATGTCATTGGAAAAGAAACAGCCAAAGCGAAACATAAAATCGGCGTTGTCCCGCAGGAAATTGCATTATATCCGACGCTGACGGCTCATGAGAATCTTATGTTTTGGGGGAAAATGTACGGACTTACGCACGGTGAGGCCAAAAAAAGATCGGCAGAGGTCCTTGAATATGTCGGTCTGACTGAGCGGGCTAAAGATAAGATTGAAACGTTCTCCGGGGGGATGAAACGAAGAATCAACATCGGTGCGGCTTTAATGCATAAGCCTGAGCTGCTGATTATGGATGAACCGACTGTCGGTATTGACCCTCAGTCAAGAAATCACATTCTAGAAACGGTGAAACAGCTCAACGAATCGGGCATGACGGTGATCTATACGAGTCATTACATGGAAGAGGTTGAGTTTTTATGCGATCGGATCGGAA
Source organism: Bacillus sp. FMQ74 (assembly GCF_001875785.1). Classification (NCBI taxonomy): domain Bacteria; kingdom Bacillati; phylum Bacillota; class Bacilli; order Caryophanales; family Bacillaceae; genus Bacillus; species Bacillus sp. FMQ74. The sequence continues at coordinate 29,319 of NZ_MOEO01000015.1, forward strand.
TTATTGATCAGGGGGAAATGATTGCGATCGGTACAAAAACTGATTTGTGCAGCCGTCTTGGAGGCGATACCATCATTCAGCTCACGGTCAGCGGGATCAATGAAGCGTTTCTTTTGGCGATCCGTTCCCTGGCTCATGTGAATGATGTAACAGTACATGAATCAGAGCTCAAAATTGACATTGCTGCGGCTCATCATGAGAAAGTCGTCACCAGCCTGCTTGCTGAAGCCGCTGCTCATCATATAAACCTGCTGTCCCTTCAGGTGCAGGAACCGAATCTGGAGCGCCTGTTTCTGAATCTGACCGGCCGCACCTTGCGGGATTAAGGGGGGACGGCTATGAAAAAAAGCATATGGATCGCATGGAAAGATGTCAAAATCAGAATCACAGACAGAAAAGGGTTTATGACGCTGATCCTAATGCCGCTGATCCTAACCTGTATTTTAGGAGCGGCGCTCGGATCAGTTGTTGACGGAGGCAGCGGGATTGATGAGATCAAAGTCGGCTACGTCCAACCAGATCAGTCAGATGCAGCGAACATGTTTACGAAAGATGTGCTCAAAAAAATAAAGTCGGTAAAGGCCACAAAAGCCATCAGCGAAGACAAGATGAAGAAACTGCTTGATGAACAGAAAATCGATGTAGGCATTGTCATTCCGAAACATTGGGAATCCGGCAAAACCTCAGCTGTTGTTTATGCCGCTCCTGACCAAACATTAAAAAGTTCCATCATCGAAACAGCTGCCAGCTCTTTTATAGACCAATATAAAGCGGTAACAGAAGCCGCATCAGTCTCAATGGACTACATCAGCAAAACCTCAGCTGTACAGCAAGGAAAACTTGACCCTGCACAGTTTGCAGAAAAGCTGACAAAGACGCTTAAAAGAGAAACGGGTGACAAGCTTACTATTGCGGAAAAATCTGTCGGCAGCAAAGCAGTTACCAGTTTTCAATACTACTCGGCGGCAATGCTTTGCATGTTTATGCTGTTTCATATGACAGTCGGGGCGAAATCATTTTTACAGGAAAAGGATACAGAGACGCTTGCCAGAATGCTGATGACGCCCGCGCAAAAATCCGTCATTCTCTTCGGAAAATGGCTTGGGACGTATCTGTTTGCCATCATACAATTTTTCATTTTTCTGATCGTCACAATTAATGTTTTTGGTGTGGACTGGGGCGGTAATCTGCTGTTTGTGAGTGTACTCGGGCTTTCTTACGCCGCTGCTGTATCCGGCATTTCAATGCTGCTTGCGTCGTGCATCAGCGATATGAAATCTGCAGATGCGATAGGCGGCTTCGGCATTCAATTGCTTGCGGTTCTTGGCGGGTCCATGCTGCCGCTGTACCAATTTCCGGACGTCTTGCAGTCTGTATCCAAAGCTGTGCCGAATCGCTGGGCGCTTGACGGCTTTCTTTCTTTAATGGAAGGGGGAGGCTGGGCTGACCTTCAAAAGCCTGTGCTTCTTTTTGCGGGGATTGGGCTTTGCTCACTTGTAATTGGTATCAGACGGCTTCATACAAGATAAGGAGGTACACCAGGGTGAAAAAAATCATAGCCATTTGCGGCATTGAGCTTTCTCTCATTTTTAAGAAGCCGCAGAACTATTTAATCATGTTTGCTGCCCCGCTTTTGCTTACCTTTGTCTTTGGGAGTATGCTCAGCGGAAACGATGATAAAGTGCGGCTTGCAATTGTTGATAAGGACGACACGATTCTCTCACAGCATTATATTCGGCAGCTGAAGACGCACGATAATATGTATACATTCGAAAACGAGTCTGAAAACAAAGCGTCAGAAAAGCTGAAACAAAAGAAAATTGTCGGGATCATCGTCATTTCCCGTTCGTTCCAGACACAGCTGGAAAAAGGCAAACATCCTGAGCTGATTTTCCGTCACGGCCCCGAGCTGTCGGAAGCGCCGATGGTCAAACAATATGCAGAAAGCACATTGGCAACGCTCAATATTCAGGTTACCGCGGCGAAAACGGCAGCTCAGACAGCGGGAGAGAGCTGGAAGGCGGCGTATAAAACCGTTTTCGCCAAAGAACATTCAAATTCAGCTCCGGCTGTAAAACGACAGACGCTCAGCGATAAAAAAGAGGGTGCAGAAGCGAGTGATACAGCTTCTAGAGCAGCAGGCTTTTCCATCCTGTTTGTCATGCTTACCATGATGGGAGCGGCTGGAACCATTTTAGAAGCAAGAAAAAACGGCGTCTGGTCCAGATTGCTTACAGCCTCTGTCAGCCGAGTGGAAATCGGTGCTGGGTATGTGCTGTCCTTCTTTGTCATTGGCTGGATTCAATTTGGCATATTGCTTCTCGCAACCCATTGGCTGTTTGGCATCAACTGGGGGAATCCGGCTGCGGTTATGGTGTTGGTGTCGCTTTTTCTGCTGACTGTTGTCGGCATAGGATTGATGATTGCGGCCAATGTCAGAACGCCAGAACAGCAGCTTGCGTTTGGCAACTTGTTCGTCATTGCAACGTGTATGGTGAGCGGGATGTATTGGCCGATCGACATTGAACCGAAATTTATGCAATCCATCGCTGAATTTCTTCCGCAAAAGTGGGCGATGAGCGGGCTGACGGAGATTATCGCTAACGGTGCCCGCGTCACAGATATTCTCGGGATCTGCGGCATCTTGCTTGCTTTTGCAGCAATCACTTTCGCAGTGGGGCTTAAGGCGCTCCGGGCCTAAAAAACATCTGCTTAACGGCAGATGTTTTTTTGCATGTAGGTAAACCCACGCATGACGTAAAGGCCGCTCCCGGTTAATCCTTATCGATCATAGCTAAAATCGATTTCAGCCAAGAAACGTAATTTTTCTCCCGCTCCAGCGCTTTCGTCAGCACAAGATAGTGGCCGAAGTCCGGTGAAGAAAATGACATTGGCTCTGCTGAAGCCATAAGCTTTTCATAGCTTCCCTGCAAGTCAGAAAGCTTGGCCTGGCGTTTTTGCAGCTGGTCTGTGAACAAATCAGAAGCCTCCTGCCGTGACAGACAAGAAATGAAGTAAGCCTTCAGCATAAATTCATCCTTCACCGTCTCGGGGATCGGCTGATGGCGGATCAGCCAGTCATGCAGCTCCTGCTTTCCGCTGTCTGTCAGGGTGTACATCTTTTTCTCCAGCTTTGTGCCTTGAATCGTTGTCCGGAACGTGATAAACCCTTCATCCGTCAGCTTTTTGAGCTCAGGATAAATCTGGCTGTGCTTGGCGCTCCAAAATTGGCCAAGCTCCTCTTTAAAATAACTCGTAATGTCGTATCCACTCAATTCGCCTTTTCGCAAAAGCCCTAATATGGCGTATTTTAATACTCTCATGCTATCCTCCGTGTCTATGGCTGTTTCGCAAAACAGATGAGCCGTTGCTCAACTGTGGTCTAACTGCCTATTCCCCTTATTATAGAAAAGGGAGGAAGGGAACACAACCGGGCCACTTTGGAAATGAAAATAAAAAGTATGTCAGAAGTACCCGATTCATCTCCAACGATGATATAAAAGAGATTTACAATTAATTTTCAGAAAAATATATTGTTTTTTTATGTATAATAGGAAATTGGTTGTATAAGCATTTTAAGGGGGAATCAACGTGAAAAAAGTACTTATCGCCTTGATGATGTGTTTATCTCTGACTCTATCTGTTTTAGCCGCTCCGCCGTCCAGCGCAAAAGCAGAGTCAGTACATAATCCTGTCGTTCTTGTTCATGGAATAAGCGGGGCATCATACAACTTTTTCGCTATTAAAAACTACTTAATGTCTCAAGGCTGGCAAAGCAACAAACTGTACGCAATTGATTTTTATGATAAAACAGGAAACAACCTGAATAACAGCCCGCAGCTTGCTTCATACGTTGACCGTGTTTTAAAAGAGACGGGGGCAAAAAAAGTAGATATTGTGGCTCATAGTATGGGAGGCGCCAATACGCTGTACTATATTAAATATTTAGGCGGGGGCAATAAGATTCAAAATGTCGTAACGCTTGGAGGGGCTAATGGTTTAGTGTCTTCAACGGCACTGCCGGGTACAGATCCTAACCAAAAGATCCTCTATACATCTATTTACAGTCTAAATGATGAAATTGTAATCAATAGCTTGTCTCGGTTACAAGGAGCGAGAAACATCCAGCTTTATGGCATCGGCCATATTGGCTTGCTCTCTAATAGCCAAGTGAACGGCTATATTAAAGAAGGGCTGAATGGCGGAGGCCTTAATACAAATTAATATCTCCATAAAACAACCTGCTGTCTCCGTTTCAGCGGGTTTTTTCGTCTGGGAAAGCCATAGGGTCTTATGACCTTAGTCTATCATGCATACGTCAATATATGACATCAGGCACTTTTTCAAATAGAACAGACATGTTAAGGTACAACCATCGATTTCTATTAAATTGAAATAAAAGGAGCGCTGTTATGCAAATTAAAGAAATTTTTATGATCCGCTGCATTTCGTGCTTAAGTGTCGTCCTGCTCCATATCATTTCAATGGTCCTGATGCTTCAGGCAGAAGCTCTTGCAGATATTTCTCACACTGTTGATTCTTTCCGTACTCTCCTGATGTTCAGCACGCCCGCTTTTATTTTCATCTCTGAATTTTTACTTGCCCGTTCTTATCCTGACGGGGTGCCGGACGGTTTTTTAAAGAAGCGGGGAAAAGTGATTTTTGTTCCTTTTTTATTTATCGCGGCCATTGATGCCCTGCTGATGACCAGTGCGATGGGGGGAGAGATAACCTTTCTCGCGTTTGTGCAAAAGTACCTGGCGAACGTATTCTTAGGAAACTTTATCGGATATTTCATTCTCGTCATCTTTCAATTTTACATTCTGCATATGATGTTTCATCAGTATTTGAAAAAAGCATCGCCGAGATGGGTGCTGTCTATCTCATTTGTGGTGACAGCCGCTTATTTAAGCTATTTCTCCGCAGTCAGCCCGGCTCCTGCTTCTGAAGAGGGCGGGTCATTTCCGTTTTTCTGGGTTCCGTTCGCAGGCTGGCTTTTCTACTTTTGTCTAGCCTACTATTGCGGAAAAGAGTACAAGCGTTTCTTAGCGCTGCTGAACCAATACCGCTGGGTCGTATACGGTTGCGCAATTGCTTCTGGTGCGCTGGTTGTCACTGTTTCTTATGTCGGCAAAATCGGCATGATCAGTTCGAAGCGGCCTGATATCATGCTGTATTCAACAAGCATGATTTTCCTGTGCTTTCACTTGTTTTCTAAAATGAAGCATGTGCCGAAAATCATGATGTTTATCAGCAACTATTCCTTTTCGATTTATCTGCTCCATGCCTATTTTATGATTATAGGCTACGTGTTGCTTTTGAATATGCCCGAAATTCCCGCCGTACCGGCTGTTCTCCTGTTGTTTGCCGTGTGCACAGCCGGCCCGATTCTGACCTCATGGGCGCTGAATAAGTTCAAATACGGGTATTTATTTGTGGGGAAGGTTTATCAGCCAAAACAGAAGAAGGGAATAGTCGAAGTGCGTGATCACGCAGGGTAAAAAAACAAGCGGCAGGGGGGCTCCTGCCGCTTGTTGTATGTGTTTTTCATGTAGAACTGTTTTAAATCATACAGCGTACACAATCTTTTTCTTGTAAAATAAAGGAGAAGAGTGAAAAGAAGGGGGAACATGCATGACAACAGACAACTTAAGCTATCCAATAGGAGAATACAAGCCGAGGGAATCCATATCGAAGGAGCAAAGAGATGAATGGATTCAAGCCCTTGAAAAAGTGCCTGCCCAACTGAAGCAAGCCGTAGAAGGCATGACGGACAGCCAGCTTGACACACCGTACCGGGACGGTGGATGGACCGTTCGGCAAGTGGTTCATCATCTGGCTGACAGTCATATGAACAGCTATATTCGTTTTAAATTGAGCTTGACAGAAGAGACACCGGCTATCCGTCCGTATGATGAAAAAGCATGGTCGGAGTTAAAAGACTCGAAAACGGCAGATCCGAGCGGTTCACTCGCCCTTTTGCAGGAGCTTCACGGAAGATGGACGGCTCTGCTCCGCACTCTGACGGATCAGCAATTTAAGCGCGGGTTTTATCACCCTGATACAAAGGAGGTCATTACCCTGGAGAACGCGCTCGGCCTGTATGTCTGGCACTCACATCACCATATCGCTCATATTACAGAGCTTTCCAAACGGATGGGGTGGTCTTAACGCTTTTGCCGGCGGAAAGCCGGAATACTGATAGCGGCAATCACCAGCAGTGAGATCACAGCAGCCGCTGCATATAAATGGTCATAGCCGCTGGCGACACTCGCATGAATGGCGTCGCTTATCGCGGCTTTGACTTCAGGAACGGGAATGCGTTCAACTTGTTCTTGTAGAGTAGAAACATCAGAACTGTCGATCTCCGGAATCATCTGCATCGCCTTTTCTGAATGTCCGCTGTCCGATAAGCGGCTGCTGATCTCATCACCTATTTGGTCAAACCCGGCTGTGATAAAACCTGCGTAAAGAGTAGGCGCCAAGGTCAGTCCAATTTGTCTTACTAATGAAAGTGTGCCAAGCGCTGTGCCTTTATTTGTTTTAGCCGCTTCTGACACAAGGACGTTCAGCGGAGCGCCTAACAGAAACCCAAAACCGATCCCAGCCACCACACTTGCGATCACAAACTCCCATTTTTCCGTCACCCAGAGCGGAAATAAAGCAAACCCCGCCCATGAAATGATTCCCGAAAGAATAACGGTTTTTACAGGACCTTTTTTGTCGGTAAGCGCTCCGCCAAGCCAAGCGCCGATTCCGGAAGCCAACGCAAGCGGCGTCATCCAATAGCCTGCTTTTGCGGCAGGGACTCCTAAATACTGCTCGACATATGACGGAATAAAAATGACTGCCGCCAAGAGTCCCCCGGATAACAAACCGATGATAAGCGTGCGCTGAAACATAGGGTTTCGCAGCAGAGAATACGCCAAAATGGGATCGCCTCCGCGTATTTCAACTCTCTTTTCATATGTGATAAGAGCTGCAAAACAAAGAAAGCCAAAAATAATACATCCATAAACCCCCGGATTTCCCAAGCTGTTTAAGAGATTTGCCCCGTCAAGATTCGTCATGCCGTACATCACGGCTAAAATCGACAGGGACAGAAGGAAGATACCGGCCGCATCGAGACGCTTAGCCTCAGGCGCTTTTGTTTCCGCGATAAAACATGCGCCGAAAACAACCAATAGCACGGCAATCGGCAAATTAATCAAAAACAGCCAATGCCAAGACCCGGTCCAATCAAGCAGAAAGCTTCCGATATTTGGACCGAGCACAGCGGCCATCCCGTTCATTGCGCCAAGCAGCCCAAGCGCCTTTCCCTGTTTTTCCTTTGGAAGGGTAGCGAGAATGTGCGAGCTGCCGATGATGAAAATCCCCCCGCCGCCAAGCGCCTGAATCAGCCGCGATATCAGAAAAATAGGGAAGCTTTGGCTCAAAGCAACAAGCAAAGAACCAAGTCCGAACAGGCAAACCTCAATGAGAAAGAGTTTTTTTCTGCCGTAGCGGTCGGAAAGCTTTCCGACGATTGGCACACTGACGCTAAGACCGAGCGTATAAAGGGTAATGCCCCATGATCCCCAGGAAGGGGAAACGGAAAACGACTCGTTTATCGTTGTTAAAGCAGCTGAAATAATTCCGTTATCCAGCGCAGCCATAAACACACCAATCGTAAACAGGCTGATCGCCCACTTTTGGCTTTTCTGCTCTGTTAATGCTTCAGACATATTCATCAACCCCTTTTTAATTCACTCAAAATATATTATTCATTTCAAATGAACTAAATGTCAAATAAAAAAAGCCTGCTCCCGCAGTTTGCGGATGACAGACTTACAGATTTATTCTTTTTTCGCTTTCTCTAATGCTCTTGAAAGGATAGACAGCCCTTCGGAAACAGCCTGCTTTTCTTCAGGGGACAGCAGCTCTAATGAACGCTTCAATTTCAGGTGGCCTTTTTCATACAAACCCCGGAAAATATTTTTCGCATTCTCTGTCAACTGAACAACCACTGAGCGGCGGTCCTCTTCAGAATGTGAGCGTTTGACAAATCCTGATTTTTCAAGCCGGTCAAGCAGCCCGGTTGTATTGGACAGGGAAGCCCCCATTTTTTCAGCAATGTCACTCACTTTCAGTGTTCCATGGTTGTTCAATAGCATCAGCACTTTCATTTGCGGCATGCTCATATCCAGCTTCATCCATTCGGACACATCACCGAGCCCGGCGGAAGTTAAGACTTTCATATAGAGCACCCATATTTCCCGCTCCTCCGATGAAAGAATGTTTTCGTTTAGTACCGTTGTATCGTGTAAATTATATTCCATTTCATCACTTCCTCATCATTCACTCCTCTTATCATATTACTCGATTTCTACTCCTGAAAGAAAGTGAGCAGAAACTGCATGCGGGACTTTGTCCGAGAAATAACGGTAGTGTATAATGAGTTGGAGATTATTGGGGGAGAGGATCGAACTAGAATATGATTGGAGAGACCATTGCTGATTAAAAAGAATGCTTTATCAATATTAAAAATCGTTTTTCCTATTGCTGTTTTGCTATTTGTTATCTATCAATCGAAAAAAGAACTGACAAATCTGTCATTCAAACGTACGCTCATGGTCATCAACGGGCTGGAACGAACGGACTTATTCATGCTTGTGTTGATCGGCTTGCTGGCTGTTGCGGCCATGTCGCTGTATGATTACGTCCTGAAACACTCACTGCGCCTATCGATCACAAACGGAAAAGTATTCAGGGTTTCCTGGATCGCCAATTCATTTAATAATGTGCTGGGATTCGGTGGTTTAGCCGGAGTCGGGTTAAGAATGATGTTCTATAAGGAGCATACGAAAGACCATAAGGCTCTCGTGAAAGGAATCGCCTGGCTCACGTCATCTATGCTGCTCGGATTATCTGTTTTCAGCATTTTCGTCGCTGCACGAGTGCTGCCAGTGGATGAAGTGATTCATGAAAAGCCTTGGCTGTGGGCGGTCGTTATCGGTTTTGCGCTGATTTTACCGCTATCCTTGGCAGTGTCCAAAATAAACGACCGCAAAGCTGGGGACGAAGAGAATGCGGATAAAGTGAAAAATCCGATTTTCGCATATATTGGAGCTTCAGTTGTTGAATGGCTCATGGCCGGGATCGTCATCTATTTTGCTTTGTTCGCTATGGGCATTCATGCTGATATCAGGTATGTGTTCGGAGTGTTCGTCATTGCAGCGATCGGCGGGATGATCAGCCTCGTGCCGGGCGGCTTTGGCTCGTTTGACCTTTTGTTTTTGCTGGGGATGGAGCAGCTTGGCTATCATCAGGAGGCCATCGTTACTTCTATTGTGTTGTACAGACTCGCCTATTCATTTATCCCATTCATTTTGGGACTATTCTTTGCTGCAGGCGATCTGACGGAAAATACAATGAAACGGCTCGAAACGAACCCGCGCATCGCACCGGCAATTGAGACGACAAACGTTCTGCTTGTTGTTCAGCGTGCGGTATTAGTGAGAATTTTGCAAGGCTCGCTTTCGCTTATTGTGTTCGTAGCAGGCCTGATTATCCTGGCCTCAGTTTCCTTGCCGATTGACAGGCTGACGGTTATACCGCACATTCCGCGCCCGGCTCTTTTGCTGTTTAACGGTCTGTCTTTAAGCTCAGCGCTCATTCTGCTGATATTGCCGATCGAGCTTTATAAACGGACAAAACGCTCCTATACGATGGCCATTACAGCGCTTGTCGGCGGGTTTGTGTTCAGCTTTTTAAAAGGACTTAACATCAGTGCGATATTCATACTGCCGATGATTATCGTATTGCTTGTGCTATTGAAAAAACAATTTATCCGCGAACAGGCATCTTATACACTTGGACAATTGATTTTCGCTGTAGCGCTGTTTACTGTGGCACTCTTTAACTACAATCTGATTGCGGGCTTTATTTGGGACCGGATGAAGAAGGTGCTGCGTCATGAATATTTCGTCCACAGCACCTCTCATATTACACATGCAACCATCATGGCGATCATCATTGTGCCGCTGTTCTTCTTTATATTTACAGTGGTCTATCATAAGAGAACGCGACCGATCGGAGAGAAAGCTGACCCTGAGCGTCTTGCTGCGTTTCTCAATGAAAAAGGCGGCAACGCGCTGAGCCATCTCGGCTTTCTTGGAGATAAGCGGTTTTATTTTTCAAGTGACGGGAATGCACTGCTTCTGTTTGGGAAAATCGCCAGAAGGCTGGTCGTGCTCGGCGACCCGTCTGGCCAAAGAGAATCATTCCCGCTCGTGCTGGAAGAGTTTCTGAACGAAGCGCATCAGAAGGGATTTAGTGTTTTGTTCTATCAAATTGAACGAGAGGACATGGCGCTGTATCACGATTTTGGCTACAACTTCTTTAAATTGGGCGAGGAAGCATATGTAGATTTAAATACGTTTACCCTGACTGGGAAGAAAAAAGCCGGCCTTCGCGCAATCAATAACCGCTTTGAGCGGGAGGAGTATACTTTCCATGTGGACCATCCCCCATTTTCTGATGCGTTTCTGGAGGAGCTGAAACAAATCTCAGACGAATGGCTAGGTTCGAAAAAAGAGAAGGGATTCTCGCTCGGATTTTTTGATCCTGCCTATTTACAGAAAGCGCCGATCGCCTATATGAAAAATGCAGAGGGAGAGATCGTTGCATTCGCAAATGTCATGCCGATGTACCAGGAAGGAGAGATATCGGTTGATCTGATGCGCTATCGCGGCGACGCTCCAAATGGCATTATGGACGCATTGTTCATCCGTATGTTTTTATGGGCAAAGGAAGAGGGCTGCACGTCATTTAATATGGGAATGGCACCCTTGGCCAATGTCGGCACTGCCTTTACATCCTTCTGGTCAGAAAGGTTTGCCGCTGTCATTTTTAATAATGTCAGATACATGTACAGCTTCAGCGGCCTAAGGGCCTTCAAAGAAAAATACAAACCGGAGTGGCGCGGGAAATACCTGGCGTATCGGAAAAACAGATCTCTTTCTGTCACCATGTTCCTCGTTACACGTCTGATTGGCAAAAGCAAAAAAGACTCCGTCTAACAAGACGGAGTCTTTTTTATTTCGTTTTTAAGAAGTAGGTTTCAATATCATCAAGCAGATAGTTTGCGGCTTTAATTCCGCCTGCGGTTGTCCATACGACGTCATCGACTTCATGTGCGTTACCAGACTTCACGGCCTTTAGGTTTTTCCATAGTGAACTGCTTGTCCACTGATTGGCCCATTTTTCATTTTCCTTTGCATTATCGGCTTTATATGTGAAATAAAACAGCACATCGGCATCCATATCAGGAATGGACTCTTTACTGTCTGTTGAGAACGTAAATTGGTCCTTTTGTTTCTTGAACAGTTCTACTTGTTTTTCAGGGCGTTTGAAGCCAAGCTGGTCTAAAATAATTCCTGAGAATGAATCAGTATAATAGATTCTTGATTCACCGGATAAAAAGCGTACGACAGAAACTGTTTTGTTGGTCTGGCCGCCAAGCTTTTCTTTCAAATCGGCCACGCGTTTATCAAAATCGGCAATGACTTTCTTGCCTTTATCCACCTTGTTCACCGCGTTGGCATATAAAGTCAGGTTATCCTTCCAATTCCCGGCCAAGGATTCAGCAAAAACGGTCGGCGCAATCGCACTTAGCTGATCATATATTTTTTCCTGGCGCACTTTGTTTCCAATAATCAAATCAGGCTTTAATTCTGCGATGGCTTCCACATTCGGTTCCGTTTCAAGGCCGACGTTTTGAACACCTTTCATGTCATCTTCCAGATAGTCATACCACGGGTCGCCCTTCCATGACTTAACGGCGCCAACCGGTTTGATGCCAAGCGCTAAGAGTGCCTCTGTGCCTTCATTTGTTAAAACAACAATCCGTTTTGGGTTTGCGGGAATGTTGTCTGATGTCCCCATTGCATGTTTAACCGATCTGGTTTTGCTGTTTGACTCCTCGTTGTTGCTTGAACTTTCTGAACTATTACAGGCAGAAAGTACGACAAGGGTCATTAAAAATACGAATAGCATGCTGATATGCTTTTTCATCTTTTTCCTCCCGATATTGAAATTCATTATCATTTAGATCATAATAAGCAGTGTTGGGGGTGTCAATCCCTAATTGAGGATTATTCTCAAAAACAAACAATACATAGTAAATAACTGGGAGAATGAGATCATGATCTGCAAAAAGGCATCTTCAAAATGGATTATGTTATTATGTCTGATTTTCATTTTACTGGCAGCTGTCTGCGCAAGTGTTGTGTACGGCTATACAGGTACGTCATGGGGACAGGTCTATCAAGCGTTTCATTCCTTCAACGGAACAAATGAGCATGTCATCATCAAGGACGTCAGGCTTCCGCGTGCTTTGGTTGCCACAGTCGTCGGCGCCTCGCTTGCAGCCGCGGGCGCTCTCATGCAGGCGCTCACAAAAAATCCGCTTGCGTCACCGGGAATTTTCGGAATTAACGCCGGTGCCGGCTTTTTTATTGTTGCCGGATCGTTTTTTCTGCATATTCAATCACCTCAGGCACTAGTATGGAGCTCGTTTCTCGGGGCAGCATTTACCGCTGTGATCGTCTATGCAGCAGGCTCGCTTGGGAGGGAAGGGCTGACACCAATCAAATTGACGCTGGCGGGTGCTGCCATGGCAGCCATGTTTTCTTCTCTGACGCAAGGCTTGCTGTCTGTCAATGAACTTGAGCTTGCCCAGGTGCTTTTTTGGCTGACTGGCTCTGTGCAGGGCAGGAGTCTGGATCTGCTGATGACGATGTTTCCATATGCAGCGGCAGCGCTGGTAATCTGCTTTTTTCTCGGCCAAAAAATTAATCTCCTCGTGATGGGAGAAGATGTGGCAAAAGGACTCGGCCAAAAAACGGGCCTGCTGAAATTCGTGATGGCGCTTTGTGTTGTCTTGCTAGCAGGATCTGCTGTCGCCATTGCCGGGCCGATTTCCTTTATCGGCATCATTATTCCGCATTTTGCCCGATTCGTCGTCGGTAATGATTATCGCTGGGTTCTGCCGTTTTCCGCTGTTTTGGGTGCCATTTTGCTTGTTTCCGCGGACATCGGTGCGCGATATATCATTATGCCTCAGGAAGTTCCTGTCGGGGTCATGACCGCCATCATCGGAATGCCTGTGTTTGTGTACATCGCAAGAAGGGGGGCGAAGCTATGAAACTTCGTTTTGGCGTTACTGCGGCTGAAAAGAAAGGATGGATCGTCTTTTTGGTTTTACTGGGATTAACAGCTGCTGTCCTCATGATAAGCGCCGGTCTTGGACAAAGGTTTATTCCTCCCTGGGATGTAGCAAAAACATTCTTTGGTGCAGGTTCCAAGCTGGATGAACTGATGATCATGTCGTTTCGCATGCCAAGAATTTTGACGGCTTTATGCGCCGGCGTCTGTTTGGCGGCGGCAGGCGCAATATTGCAGGGGCTCGTCAGAAACCCTCTCGCATCTCCGGATATTATCGGAATAACGGGAGGAGCGGCGGTAGCTGTCGTACTTTTAATGATGTTCTTCTCAGACCGCAGCAGTTCACTGACGATCAGTCTGTCATGGCTTCCAGCGGCCGCATTTATCGGCGCCTCGGCTGTCGGGCTCATCGTCTATTTACTGGCATATAAAAATGGTGCCTCCACATTTCGGCTGGTGCTTATCGGAATCGGATTTTCTATGTCGGCGCAGGCGATGACTACCCTGCTGATGATCAAAGGTCCGATTTACCGGGCATCACAAGCCAATGTATATATTACTGGGTCAGTTTATGGGTCAAACTGGCAGCATGTAAAAATAGCTATTATCTTATCTGTCATTCTCTTATTTATTTGTTTTGTCGCGCTAAAAAATATGAATATACAGGTGCTGGGTGAAGATATTGCGGCGGGTGCAGGAAGCGCTGTGCAGCGAAATCGTTTTTTCTTGCTCCTTTTGAGTACGGCTCTTACAGGTTGTGCAGTTTCAGTTGCCGGCACAATCGGTTTTGTCGGGCTGATGGCGCCCCATATTGCAAGACGGCTTGTCGGCTCATCTTATGGCGCGCTGCTCCCAGCGTCGGCACTTATTGGAGCTCTGCTCGTTTTAACAGCTGATATCGTCGGCAGAACCTTATTTGCTCCGGTGGAAGTGCCGGCCGGCGTCTTTACAGCGGCTATCGGCGCCCCTTATTTTATTTATTTGCTCTATAAAACAAGAAACTCTTGATCGTTAAACCCATTTTCTTAAAAAAGAAAATGGGTTTTTTGATAATGACTGAAGATTCGTAATTATTTTTGCTATACTGACAGAGACATTGATAAAGAAAGGGCGGCAGATGAATGAAAGAAGCAGAGGTATTAAAATATGAAGCATTTACAAGCAGTCCCGGCAAAGGAAACCCCGCAGGCGTCGTATTGCAGGGAGACGATTTTACTGAAAACGAGATGCAGATCATTGCCGAGCGCGCCGGGTATTCAGAAACCTCCTTTATCCGAAAAAGCGAGTCGGCCGATCTTGAACTCCGTTACTTTACTCCTGGACATGAAATGAATTTGTGCGGCCATGCTACAGTTGCTTCTCTTTACGCATTATGTGAGAAAGGAATGCTGGGGAGCGGTAAAACGTACAGCATCCAAACGAAGGCCGGTATCCTGCCTGTGAAGATTTCTGAAAAAGATGGCCGCATTCATATTACGCTTGAACAGGCCTCCCCGCAATTCAAACCATTTACAGGCGATCGGGAAAAACTTGCGGACGCACTGGGAATCACCGAAGAAGATTTTCATAAAGACCTTCCGATTGTGTTTGGCAGCACTGGCATATGGACAGCCATCGTACCGCTTAAATCATTAGAGGCCTCCAAAAAGATGGTGCCAGATAACAAACAATTTCCGGAAGTGTTAGTTGATCTGCCAAAAGCTTCAGTCCATCCGTTTACCTTTGAAACCGTTCATCCCGACAGCGACCTGCACGGACGCCACTTTTCATCCCCGTATTCGGGAACAATTGAAGACCCAGTGACCGGCACAGCATCTGGCGTGATGGGGGCTTATATGAAATATTATGGAAATACCGAGCAGCATAAATTTATCATTGAACAAGGGCAGGAAATCGGAAAGGATGGAAAAGTCGAAATCGAAATGAACGAAGCGGGCGGCCATGTGAAAGTGAATATGACAGGAACGGCCGTTTACTCAGAAACCCGTATTCTTAAAATCTAATACGGATGATGGTTTACAACAAGATGCACTTTCCGTTATTATTATGAAATGATAATCATTTTCAATTACTTAGGAAGGTGAGACGGTATGCCTCAAACCGAACAAATACATCAGCACTCAGAACTGCGGGACATCATACGCAGCAGAAGATCAATTCGAAAGTTTAAACAAGATCCAGTACCTGCTGAAGTCATTCTTGACATGCTTGAAACGGCAAAATATGCGCCAAATCACAGAGTGACAGAGCCATGGAGATTTATTTACGTTTCCAGTGAGACAGGTAAAGCGAACCTCATCAATACATTTGCAGCGTTCTCTAAGAAATCCAAGCCGGATATGACAGAGGAAAAGCTTCAAAATTTCAAAAACACACTTGGGCGCGTTCCGGGTTTTCTGCTCGTCGTGTTTCAGGAAGATGAAAACGAAAGAGCGCGAGACGACGATTTTGCGGCAACAAGCTCATTGATTCAAAACCTTCAGCTTCTTGCTTGGGAAAAAGGCATCGGCATGGTTTGGAAAAGCGGAAAAATCCTATACGACAAAGAAGTCCATCAGGCCTTTGGTTTACAGGATAATGAACGATTCGCCGCCATCATACAAACGGGTTATCCTGACGAGTCGCCGGAAGTGAAAAAACGCACACCAATCCGTGAACGGTTCACTGAACTGTAAAAAACCCCTTGTCTCAAACGGAGACAAGGGTTTTTTATTAACGAGATTTCTTTTTCGCTCTGTTGTCGGCTGCTTTCGCACGCTCTTGCGCTTCGCGGTCATTTGCATCAGCAAGCTCGGTTGAATATTCTTCGTAAACGCCATCAGTTTCCCTTTTTAATGCATCGGGAACTTGTGGAAGCTTTTGTTTGTTTTTATCACGGTTTTTGTGGATATGATTTCTGCCCATATCAAATTCCCCCTAAAAAGTGATATCAAACAAAGATAGTATTTGGTTTTAAGGGGCTATGTATTCCTACTTCCGCTTAGCAGCTTTTTCCGCTTTTTTAAATTCGCCTGAATAAAGAACTTCCTGCATTTTTTTCAGGTTGGCGCCTTGCTGGTGCTTCTCCCTCTTTTTTTCCATAAAAAGGACCTCCTTCAACCATGTTATACTTAAGGTTGACGCTTCCTGCTGTTTTTATACAGTTTTTCGGTCCGTTATCAGCTGTAAGAGTGCGAAAGCAAGATCCGAATATGTAAAACGAAATCCAAAGGTGACCGCTTTTTTAGGAAGAGCGCGCTGTCCTTTTACAATCAAAAGACTCATTTCACCCAATGCTTTTGATAAAAAGAATTCTGGGACGGGGAGCCAGTGCGGGCGGTGCTTCACCCGTGCAATCGTTTTGCCGAATTGTTTCATTTCCACAGGATTGGGCGCGGTGACATTCATTGGGCCAGAGATGCGGGCGTTTTCCACAGCATATCGGATCATCTGGGCCGCGTCTTCGACATGAATCCATGACAGCCACTGTCTGCCGGTTCCGATCGTTCCGCCGGCCAGTAACTTATAGGGGAGAACCATAAGCGGTAGAGCGCCTTTTTCTCCAAGCATCACGCCAAATCTCGCATAAACCGTCCTGATGCCCATCGCCTCAATACTCTGTCCTTCCTTTTCCCATAGGTGTGCAGTATGGCTGAGAAAATCCTCATCTGACGTTACAGAATCCTCTGTGAAAGTTTTCTCAAGGCTTGTGCCGTAAATACCCACAGCACTGGCTTGGATCAATGTCTTCGGCTTCTCCTTCTGTTTACGAATAAGCCGCTGCACTTCACGCGTCGCATTGATACGGCTGGAGAGAATGTGCTGCTTCGATTTTTCTGTCCAGCGGCCAAAAATCGATTTTCCCGCAAGATTTATCCATACATCAATATGAGGAAGTTCCTGCTCCGGGGCGGCTCCTTCCGTCAGCCATTGGACATATGTCATATTTTTTTGTTCAGTTTCCCGTGCGTTTCTTGATAAAATATAAACATGGTGTCCCTGGCGGGTAAGAACGCCTGTCAGATGCTGGCCGAGAAAACCGGTTCCGCCCGTCATTGCGATATTCATGAACATCTCTCCTCATCGTTCTAATAAATATACTTTACCTCATTTTAATAAAAGAAAACGCGTTTCAGGCCTGAGAAGGGAGATTAAGATGCCGTTTATTACAAAAATATCAACGCAAAAAAAGAATACGGAACGCTTCAATATTTTTCTGGATGATAAATACGCCTTCAGCGTGGACGCAGATGTGCTCGTGAAATTTGAGCTCAAGAAGGGAAAAGAACTTGATGATCTTGACATCATTGAGATTCAATACGGCGATGAAGTGAAGAAAGGCTTCAACCGCGCGCTTGAATTTTTATCCTATCGAATGCGGTCAACGAAAGAGGTCGAGGACCACTTGAAGAAAAAAGAAACCTCGCCACCCGTCATTGCGGAAGTCATCCATAAGCTCAACGATTACAAGTACTTAAACGACCAGGAATTTGCCGCAGCCTATGTCAGCACCCACAAAAAAACGAACGGAAAAGGCCCTGATGTTTTGTTCAGAGAGCTGAGAGCGAAGGGAATTGATGACGATACAATTAAGGAGGCGCTAAGTTCCTTTTCCTTTGAAGATCAGACAAGAGAAGCGGTCAAGCATGTTGAAAAGCTTCTCAAAAAAGATAAAAAGCTTTCGACAAAAGAACTCAAACAGCGCGCCCAGATGCAGCTTCAGCGCAAGGGTTTCTCATTTGATGTTATCAGTGCTGCGCTAGAGCAGATTGAATATGAAAATGATGAAGACACAGAGAAAGAAGCGCTGCGCATTCAAGCAGAAAAGGCGTTTAGAAAATACCGCTACGACGGCTCCTATGAAAGCGCCATGAAGGTCAAACAATTTTTATTCCGAAAAGGATTCTCACTCGATTTAATCGAGCAATTTTTGCACGAAGAGGAGTAGCTGAAAAAATGGAGAAACGATACAGTCAAATGACACCGCATGAACTCAATACCGAAATCGCATTACTTTCTGAAAAAGCAAGAAAAGCCGAACAGCATGGAATTATAAACGAACTGGCAGTGCTCGAACGGAAAATTACGATGGCAAAAGCATATTTGCTGAACCCGGAAGATTACTCACCGGGAGAAACGTATCGTGTTGAAGGCACTGAGGACGAGTTTACCATCAGTTATTTAAATGGCGTTTTCGCATGGGGATACAGAACCTCTTCTCCTAAGCAAGAGGAAGCGCTGCCAATCTCAGTTTTGAAAGAAAAAGAATAAATTGTAACAGGGAGGCTGATCATCAGCCTCTTTTTTTGTGCAGCACATTTACACGAAGTCTTAAAGAAAAAATCATTGAATTCACTTCAAAAATCTTTTAGTATGGAACTCGTTGTTTTTTAATATCAAAGGAGGCGATGACGTTGAGTATCAAAAACCCATCTGTAAAATTTATTATATTTGTTCTTATGATTTGTACATTTTCAATCGGCTATACAGAATACGCGGTGATGGGTATTTTGACGTCGATTGCCAATGACTTTCATATACAGGTTTCATCTGCAGGGCTTCTTGTCACGGCTTACGCGGCAAGCGTCTGTTTGACAGGACCGCTCGTCACCATCATTTCCGTCAAGCTCCCGAGAAAGCCTGTGCTTCTTGGGCTGATGGCGATTTTTATCCTTTCAAACCTGATGAGCGCACTGGCACCGAATTTTGCGGTGCTGGCCGTCTCAAGAATTTTATCTGCGTCCATTCACGGCGCTTTCTTCGCGATTGCCATGGTCTTCGCCAGTGAAATGGTTCCGCCTGAAAAGCGCGCTGCAGCCGCTGCTTCAATGAACGGCGGACTGACAGTAGCTCTAATGCTTGGTGTTCCATTCGGGTCTTATCTCGGAGATGTCCTGAATTGGAGAGCGGTGTTTTCCATCATTACGGCACTTGGTGTCATCGGATTTTTAGGCCTTATGGCTGCCGTGCCAAACAGAAAACCAAAAGTGATCCCCATGCTTATGAATGAGTGGGGGGTTTTTAAACACAAACAAGTGCTGTTTTCCTTCGCGATTACCATTTTGGGTTATTCCGGTGTCTTTATCGCCTACACCTTTATCGAACCGATCTTGAGACATTCAGCCGGATTCAGCACGGTTGGCATTACAGGCGCTCTCTTTGCGTATGGTTTGGGAGGCGTTGCAGGGAATTTCTTTGCGGGAAAAGTACCGCTACCTCTGCTGACTCGGACGATGATCGGGGTAATGATCGGTTTAATTGGTGTTCTGGCTGTATTTCCGTACATCGCCATTTACCCGGCTGCAGCCATTGTGGCCACGTTCCTATTCGGGGCATGCGCATTCGGTACGCCGCCTCTGCTGCAAACAAAGGTCATTTCCTCATCTGAGGGTGGCACAACCATTGCCGCAGCTGTCAGCGTATCAGCATTTAACCTTGCCAATGCCCTTGGTGCATGGATCGGCGGAATGATTTTAAGCGGAACTGGCTCTTATTCCTGGCTGTTTGCAGGCGGCGCGCTTATGACCGCATGCGGACTTGTGCTTTCTACCTTCGCACACTTATCAGAAAAGAAGAGCGTCTACGAATATCAAGTCAATAAAGGGTAAAAACAGCTGCAGTGTATGCAGCTGTTCTTCTTTACCGTTTGCCAGAGGCTCTCATTCTTTCTTGAGGATGCTGATTGATGGATCCGTCAGCACGCTTTGAAGCATAGTCGTCCTTTGCTCTCGGTTCACCCTGAAATTTGTTTTCGTTTTCGTAAGGAAATCCTTTTTCTTTATTCCGGACCATGTCATATCCCCCTAGGTTCGAGATCAAAAAGTTGCGTCTTTCCAGATGAAGACGTAAGGTTAGTATATGGAGAACACCACGTAATAAAGCGTTATTTTTTTCCTGAAGAAAGGAGACTGCACACATGAATATGTACATTGAGAAACTGACGAATCTGCTTCTG
Organism: Bacillus sp. FMQ74; assembly: GCF_001875785.1. Lineage (NCBI taxonomy): Bacteria > Bacillati > Bacillota > Bacilli > Caryophanales > Bacillaceae > Bacillus > Bacillus sp. FMQ74. The sequence continues at coordinate 49,459 of NZ_MOEO01000015.1, forward strand.
GAAAAGAACGATATGATCAGCTATATACAGGCGAAAACATGGGTGGAATTGCTATGGAGCGATTTTGAAGCAACCTATGCAAAAGCCGGACACGCCTATCAGGGTGAAAAAATGACTGAAAAAATCGTCACACAATGGATCGAAAACTATGGAGGCCAGCTCCACCTTTTTCAAAGCTCCCGTAACGACGTGAATGATTACTTACATCAAAGCAGAGGCCTTTTGCATTAAAAACCTGCCGTTAACGACCGGCAGGTTTTTTCATTTTTTTACATAAAACATGTTTCGCCGGCCTGTCAATCAGGGAATACCACTTATATCTTGTCAAATGCGAGGAGGAGCTTTAAATGAAAAAGAAACAAGTAATGCTCGCTTTAACAGCTGCCATAGGAATGGGCTTGACAGCACTTCACTCCGCTCCCGCAGCAAAAGCTGCGCCCCTTCACGACATATCTGTCAGCATGCCATCATCCGATACTTACATCATAAAAGCGGGAAAACTGAATGTCCGGACTGAGCCAAATCATGAAGGTGAAATTCTCGGCACTGTATCATCAGAACAAAAGGTAACAGTCGATGGGTTCGTAAATGCCGATTGGGCTCAAATTCATTTCAAAGGAAAGAAAGCATATATTTCAACCCACTTTTTAATGAAAACCGCAAGCCAAGCGAAAACAACGAAACAGACAGCCTTCTATACACCGACGCCCGAAAACGGAAAAACTAAGCAGCTCTCATCCGGAACAGAGGTGACAATACTCGGGTGGGGATTTAGTGAAAACGGAGGATTTGACTTCACTTGGGCGTTCGTGGATTATGGCGGTATTATAGGCTATATTCACACAAAGGATTTACAAATGCGATAAAAGGCAGGCTGAGGCTTGTCTTTTTGTCTATGCGTGAAACATTTCTTCTTTCTGCACGTAACAATGAGAAAGGAGATGATAATATGGCTGGTTTAGTCAGCGGAGGGCTTATGATCATTGCGGGCATACTGATCAAACAGTTTCCTCCCAAATCCATCAACAGTGTGTACGGATATAGAACAAGACGCTCAATGTCAGATCAAAGATTATGGAATGAAGCGAACCGTTACAGTACAACATTAATGATCCTGTCAGGATTGGTTATTGCGGGAATGGGATGGCTGCTGGGATCAAGCTTGATCATTCTTCAGCTAATCCTGCTGATTGCCGCTTGTGTCATCATATTTATGCTAACGGAAAAAAGACTGAAAACCATGACGCACAGTCAAGGAGGAGATAGAAGTGGACGGAGTTAAATGCCAGTTTGTCAATACAAACGGAATCACGCTCCATGTGGCAAGCGCAGGACCGGAAGACGGCCCGTTACTTGTCATGCTTCATGGATTTCCTGAGTTTTGGTACGGCTGGAAAAATCAAATCAAACCGCTTGCTGATGCGGGTTACCGGGTCATTGCTCCTGATCAGCGGGGCTACAATCTCAGTGACAAACCGGAAGGAATTGATTCGTACCGGATTGATACATTAAGAGATGATATCATCGGACTTATTACGCAATTCACTGATGAAAAAGCAATTATCATTGGGCATGACTGGGGAGGGGCTGTCGCCTGGCATTTGGCTTCCACACGCCCGGAATATCTTGAAAAGCTGATCGCGATCAACATCCCGCACCCGCACGTCATGAAAACCGTAACACCGCTTTATCCGCCGCAGTGGCTAAAAAGCTCGTATATTGCATTCTTTCAGCTGCCAGACATACCGGAGGCATCACTAAGGGAAAATGATTATGAAACATTAGACAAAGCGATTGGATTATCGACCCGTCCCGAGATTTTTTCGTCCGATGATGTCAGCAGGTACAAAGAAGCGTGGAAACAGCCGGGTGCACTGACAGCTATGCTGAACTGGTACAGAGCCCTCAGAAAAGGAAGTCTTGCAGAGAAACCGCCTTACGAAACAGCACCTTACCGGATGATCTGGGGAATGGAAGACCGCTTTTTGAGCAGAAAGCTTGCGAAAGAGACGGTAAAGCAATGCCCGAATGGTCATCTCATCTTTGTAGATGAAGCTTCTCATTGGATTAACCACGAAAAACCAGCCATCGTCAATCAGCTGATTTTGGAATATCTGAAGAACCAATAAGTTTGAACTTCTCTTCATTCGTCTGTCATAATGGCAGACTTTTTCTGTGCGTTTTTTTCATAGTCTGTTTTAAACATGACAAAATAACATTAAAAATCATGAATGTCACTATAAAATTGTAACAAAAAACAGGTTTAAACGACTTTAAAAAAAGGAATAGCCTTACTGAAGATTTGTGTAAAACTCCCCTAAGGCAATACTTAAAAAGAATAATAAAAAGAAGGTGCCTTAATGAAGCAAGGATTAATCTCGATTATTATCCCGTCTTACAATGAAGGGTATAATGTCAAACTCATTCATGAATCTTTAAAAAAGGAATTTAAAAACATTCATTATGACTATGAAATATTCTTCATAAACGACGGAAGTGTTGATGACACGCTTCAGCAGATCAAAGACTTGGCAGTGACGTGCAGCCGGGTAAAATATATATCTTTTTCTCGAAACTTTGGAAAAGAAGCCGCGATTTTGGCGGGCTTTGAGCATGTTCAGGGCGAGGCGGTAATTGTAATGGATGCCGATCTGCAGCATCCGACATATTTGCTGAAGGAATTTATCAAAGGCTACGAAGAAGGGTATGACCAGGTCATTGCCCAAAGGAACAGAAAAGGGGACGGCTTTGTCCGCTCATTCTTATCATCAATGTATTACAAGTTCATTAATAAAGCGGTGGAAGTCGATTTGCGTGATGGTGTGGGTGACTTCAGATTGTTAAGCCGCCAAGCTGTGAATGCTCTTTTGAAGCTGAGCGAAGGAAACCGCTTCTCAAAAGGCCTTTTTTGCTGGATCGGCTTTGATCAGAAAATTGTGTTTTATGAAAATGTCGAACGAAAAAACGGCACATCCAAATGGTCGTTCAGCAGTCTGTTTAATTACGGCATGGACGGCGTCGTTTCATTTAATCATAAGCCGCTGAGATTATGTTTTTACACCGGCATTTTCATCTTGCTGCTTTCCATCGTTTATATCATTGCCACATTCGTTAAAATTCTGACTAACGGTATTTCTGTGCCTGGGTATTTTACAATTATCTCAGCTGTGTTATTTCTCGGCGGAGTACAGCTGTTAAGCCTTGGGATCATAGGCGAATATATTGGCCGAATTTATTATGAAACAAAAAAACGGCCTCATTATTTGATCAAAGAAGCGAATATCCCAAACAAAGACCTGCCTGAAACGAACGAATTAAAAAGCGTGCGGCGTCTGACAAAAATGCACTGAAATCACCAAGCGTCATTGGCAGTGCTTTTTTTGCGTGTCTATCATCTTAAAAGCAAGACTGGAGAATTTATATGAAAAGAAAACATGTCATGATCTATGCGGCCAGTCTGCTGGTGTCCGCTGTGGCACACGCCTTTTTTGTGAAAGAATGGGCAGAAGGCAGGTATATGACAGGTCCGGGTGACGGGCTTGCGCAAATGATCGTATTTAAAAAATTATTATTTGACCAATATACACACGGGAATTTTTTCTACAATTATTCATTCGGACTTGGCGGCGGCACATTCAGTCAGCTCGGCTATTATTTTTCTGCTTCTTTTCTATTTCTTGCTGTGTCCGCCGTTGTCTGGCTGCTTCAAGCCCTTCAGTTTATCGGAGAAGCGGATACGCTTTTTTGGGCAGAGTCAGCTGTTTTTATCAGTATTTTCAAATTGAGCTTGATCATCTTTACATCCGCTGCTGTTTTTCACTATCTTCTCAAGCACAGGGCGGCATCGTTTACGGGGGGCGTGTTATACGGCGTCTCGATTATTTATTTCCGTCACGAAGCGTATTGGGAATTTTTTACCGATACAATGGTTTGGCTTCCGCTGCTTGTGCTCGGCACAGAAAAAATCATTAGAGAGCGGCGTCCGGGATGGTTTATTGTTGCGTGTTCGCTGACGTTCATCAACAATTTTTACTTTGCATACATAAACCTTATATTCGTCGGAATCTATGTGCTGTTCAGATGGCTGATCAGACTGGAACAGGATGAAGTGAAAAGATGGATTCAATGCAGATTATTTCTGGTTTCGGGCCTCATTTCTTTTGGCATCAGTGCGGCGGTGTTTGTGCCGGTGGTATACGGTTATTTAAACAACCTGCGCCCTCCATACAGCCAGAAAATTGAGTGGCTCAATTTCGATGATAATATCTTATTTTCGAGCCGGATCATCATTGTGCCGGCCGCTTTTCTGCTGTTTTTGTTTATGATGTCTTTTTACAAAAACCGTGTGTTTCGTCTTTTTGCCGGATTGAGCCTGCTGTTTATTCTTTTTCATTTCAGTCCGTATGCGGCAAGCGTCTTTAACGGCTTTTCCGCCCCGCAAAACCGGTTTGAATATGTTTTGGCCTTTACCATTGCGGGAGCAGCGGCGGCTGGTTTGTCACAGCTGTCTGAACTGAAACGAAAAGAACTGCTCCCGGCCATAGCTGTCGTCCTGCTTCTTTACTTGTATCATATCCAAAGGTATAAGCTCGATATATGGAAGCCTGCGAATGAAAGCATTCTCTTACTCTTACTCATGACAATCGCAGCCTTGTTTGCTGCAGCTTTTGCGAAAAAACAGGCAAAAGCGGCTGTGTACGGTATCATCATTCTTTCTTCGCTGTTTGTCGCCAACTTCTATCAAAAATACGCACTCTCAGAAGGCGGCGATCTGGAAAGTGTGACAAGAGAATATCTTACAAGTGAGGAATACAGAGGGCAAGAGTCATCTGAGCTCATCAGACGTTTACAAAAGGAAGACAATGATCCGCTCATGAGAATCGACTGGATGAACGGTGTCCGCAATAATACGCCAATCATTTACGGATTTAATGGCTTCAGCGCATATTCCAGCATTTTAAATAAAGATCTGCTGGCCTTCTATTGGAATGATTTAAGCATCGATATGGGCAGGGAAAGCGTCAGCCGTTATGCGTCATTGGGAGACAGGGCGAATTTATACAGCCTGCTTTACGGCAAATATTATATGACCGAAAAAACAAACGCAGCCAGCGTCCCGTACGGCTTCAAAAAGCAATTAGAAACAGAGCATTATGCGGTTTATGAGAATCAGTACATGCTTCCATTCATCAAAACAGCGGATGCCATATACAGCGAAAGTGAGCTGGACCAATTGCCCGCTCTTGCGAAAGAACAGGCGATGCTGAAAGGAATCATATTAAAAGATCCATCTGGAAAAACCGAGCAGACACCAAAACCGGCCAATTTGATCACCAAGTCGGACATCACCGTAAAACAAGCCCAGTATCAAAACGGGCTGCTCACCATAACTGGAGAAAACGGAGGAGAACTGATCATCACCCCGAAACAGCCATCATCCACTCCGGGAGACTACTATGTCAGCTTTTATTTGAAAAGCAAAGCAAAAGACAAAGGATTTACGTTAAAGGTAAATGATTATGTCACAACAAGGAAATCGAACAAATCGATATATAAAACCGGAGTAAATAATATAACGGTAAGAGTGCCTAAATCAGGCCATATCTCAATCCATCTTCCGAAAGGGACCTATGAGCTGAGAAATATAGCGCTCTATGAAGAAAATTATGAAACGCTGAAAAACGCTGTATTGCAACATAAAACAGAGAAAGCAGACAAACTGAGTTGGAACAAAAATCAACTGACTTTTGCATATCATCTGTCAAAAGACCAGTACATCATGCTTCCGGTCCCATATGAAAAAGGCTGGGAGCTGAAGATCAACGGAAACACACAAAAGATCGAAAAAGCGGATTATGCTTTTATAGGCTTCAAGGCGCAAAAGGGAGACAATCACATTGAGCTGACTTACTATCCGCCATACTTCAATATATCGGCGATCATATCTCTTGTCAGTCTGCTGCTTGCTGTTTTATATATAAGACGTAAAAAGCCCGGCTCTATATAGAGCCGAGCTTTAATTTTTTCTGTAGTTTTTCTTCGCTGAATATCCATCCCGTATAGGACGAACGAATCGTGAGATCATGGCCGATATGAACAATTGCGACAAACGGATAATGGCCTTTGCTCCGATAACGCAGGTCGATAAATCTCACCTCATAATGATCTTTAAACGTATCCACTTCCCACCGGTAAACCGGAGAAAAGGACAGAAACGCCGCGATGTTATCATCCTGCTTTGCCGCATGCATTACATCGGTTTCAGGAACAGGCACCCGATTAAATGTATCCAGAATCACTACATGTCCTTCCATGCTTCTTCCTACATAGAAAGCATGTGCTGTAGTCACTGCGATTCGCCATTGCCTGAATTTCATCGTTGGAGAAATAATAATGCTTTCGATCTCATCATGAATCATCTCATGAAGCTTCCGTTTAATTCTCAGCTGCATGATCAGGCGCACCAAATAATAGCCTGCCAATATGATATATAAGCTGAGAAACGTGATGCCGGGATTGCCGCCAGCATACCAAATCGCAATAGCTGCCAGATGGCTGATAAAAATAAACGGATCAAACGTATTAATCAGCCCAAGCGCAACCCATTTTTTCGAAAACGGACGAATGGCTTGTGTCCCATAGGCGTTGAATATATCAACAAAGACATGCAGAACGACTGCCAGCAGCGTCCACAGCCACAGGTGCAGAAAATTGGCCTGAGGATAAAATAAATACAGAATCGCCGGGATGATGACAGACCAAAACAAAACGGCGGGAATTGAATGGGTAAATCCTCTGTGATTCCTTATATAAACAGCATTGTTTTTAAGCTTTAACACAGTATCAATATCCGGAGCCTGAGAGCCCGCAAGCGTTGCGATCATAACAGCGTGAGCCATTGCCGGATCTGATGCGACAACGGGATCAAGCGTCGCAATACCGCCCAGTGCGATGCCCATAACGACATGTGTGCCCGTATCCATAGGTGACCTCCTTGCAGGATGATCCTGCACATTCACTTTGTAAGAAATTCCCCATTTTCATATACCCAATTTTAAAACTGATTCAATCGTTCTCATATGTTTCCGCTTTTTCTTTACTACTATTTAATGTAACATATTATCGTACTGTGCCCTTAGTGTACAACAAAAAACAGTCTAAAGAAAAGCGGGGCGCGAAAGACTGGGGAGAAACACATATGAACGTACTTGAAGACAAATTAAAACAAAAAGACATACAGCAATTTCGTGATGATTTAATCTCATGGTTTGAACGGGAGCAGCGCGTTCTGCCGTGGAGAGAGGACCAAGATCCGTATAAAGTGTGGGTATCTGAAGTGATGCTGCAGCAAACGAGAGTAGAGACTGTGATTCCTTACTATCTGCGGTTTGTGGAACAATTCCCGACAGTGGAAGCGCTCGCTGATGCAGATGAAGAAAAGGTGCTGAAAGCATGGGAAGGGCTCGGCTATTATTCGCGAGTCAGAAACCTGCAAAGCGCGGTAAAAGAAGTAAAGCAGGAATACGGCGGCATTGTCCCTCCAGACGAGAAAGAGTTTGGCGGGTTAAAAGGCGTCGGCCCTTATACAAAGGGAGCGGTGCTAAGTATAGCCTACAATAAACCAATTCCCGCGGTTGACGGAAATGTGATGCGTGTCATGTCCAGAATTCTTTCTATTTGGGATGATATCGCCAAACCAAAAACAAGAACAATCTTTGAAGACGCTATACGAGCTTTTATTTCCAAAGAAAAACCTTCGGAATTTAATCAAGGCTTGATGGAGCTTGGAGCCTTGATCTGTACGCCAAAATCACCTTCATGCCTGCTATGCCCGGTTCAGCAGCATTGCTCAGCATTTGAAGAAGGCACTGAACGGGAGCTTCCGGTCAAAAGCAAAAAGAAAAAGCCCGGGATTAAAACAATGGCCGCGATCGTACTGACCGATGAAGACGGACAAGTGTATATCCACAAACGGCCGTCTAAAGGTTTGCTCGCCAACCTGTGGGAATTCCCTAATCTTGAAACCCAAAAAGGGATCAAAACTGAGCGTGAACAGCTCATTGCATTTTTAGAAAACGAATATGGGATACAAGCTGATATCAGTGATCTGCAAGGTGTAGTCGAGCACGTATTCACCCACCTGGTATGGAATATTTCTGTGTTTTTCGGTAAAGTAAAACAAGTGTCGGATACCGCCGAGCTGAAAAAAGTAACGAAAGAAGAGCTCGAACAATTTGCGTTCCCGGTGTCACATCAAAAAATCTGGAAAATGGCAGTGGAAGCAGCCTCATACTCGGCTGCTCCGTAAACCATTCTTAATCGTAAGAGACGCGCGTGCCGTGGCTGTAGTCCGCTTCATTGCGCTTCATTCCGCCGCGCGCTTCAATTTCTTGCGTTAATTCCCGGTATTTTGATTGGCCTTCTTCGTTCAAATAAGGCATAATTTGCTGAAAGGCATGATGAAAATAAGCGAGTTCACTGTTCTTCCAATCTTTTTTGGAAACCATGCTCAATTCGCTCATATCACGTCCGACATACATAACAGAAGACCCCCTTAAAAGTTCTTGCCATTATTGTTTGTGGAAATAAAAGAACTATACGCTACAAGGAGATGAGGAAAAATGGAACAAAATAAATGTGCACTCGTAACAGGAAGCAGCCGCGGTGTCGGAAAAGCGGCCGCAATCAGACTTGCTGAGAACGGCTATAACATCGTCATTAACTATGCCCGCAGCAAAAAAGCAGCACTAGAAACAGCGGAAGAAATCGAAAAGCTTGGTGTTAAAGTGCTTGTCGTAAAAGCAAACGTAGGACAGCCAGCAAAAATCAAAGAAATGTTTCAGCAAATTGATGAAACGTTCGGCAGACTTGATGTTTTTGTCAATAATGCCGCTTCAGGCGTTCTGAGACCTGTCATGGAACTAGAAGAAACACACTGGGACTGGACAATGAACATTAATGCGAAAGCGTTGTTATTCTGCGCTCAGGAAGCTGCCAAGCTAATGGAGAAGAACGGAGGCGGGCATATTGTCAGCATCAGTTCATTAGGCTCTATCCGCTATCTTGAAAACTACACCACGGTTGGTGTATCAAAAGCAGCGTTAGAGGCTTTAACACGTTATCTTGCGGTTGAGCTATCACCAAAACAAATTATCGTCAATGCTGTTTCAGGCGGAGCGATCGACACAGATGCGCTGAAACACTTCCCGAATAGAGAAGATCTGCTTGAGGATGCGCGCCAAAACACGCCGGCAGGACGCATGGTCGAAATTAAAGACATGGTTGATACTGTTGAGTTTCTAGTGTCTTCCAAGGCTGACATGATCCGCGGACAGACTATTATCGTTGACGGCGGACGCTCACTGCTCGTTTAAAAATTTTTAAAAAAGAGGAATAGCTATACGATCACCTGCACATTCTAATGACCGTGGAGGTGATAACAATGGCTAACTCAAATAATTTCAGCAAAACAAACGCTCAACAAGTTAGAAAACAAAACCAACAATCAGCTGCTGGTCAAGGTCAATTCGGCACTGAATTTGCTAGCGAAACAAACGCTCAGCAAGTCAGAAAACAAAACCAGCAATCAGCTGGCCAACAAGGTCAATTCGGCACTGAATTCGCTAGTGAAACTGACGCACAGCAGGTAAGACAACAAAACCAATCTGCTGAACAAAACAAACAACAAAACAGCTAATCACTGAAACAGAAAAAAGCACTTCATCTTCGGGTGAAAGTGCTTTTTTCTGTTTGAAAAACGACAAAACTTGTGGAAGGTCTACAGAATGAGTCAAAGGGTTTGCTTTATGGAGATCGAAATGATTAAAGGAGGAAACGTTTATACTTTCACCAGGCTGAAGGAGGAACCGATGACGGAATTTGAAAAGCTGGTAAGTGAACAGATGAAAACGATGGATAAGCTTCTCGATCTCCAATCAGAGCTCGACCGCTGCAAACAAATTGAAGCGGAACTCCGGCATTTGGAAAGGGATGCAAGGCTGAGGGGGATTCAGGCTGAAATTGCGGTAAAACGGAAACACCTTGCCGATATACAGGATATGTTTCAAAAGCAGACAGAGCAGGTCATTCGTTCTTACCGCAGCTCAGAAAAGCCGTCTTCCTTTGTGTAGTGCAGGAATGTGCCATTCCCCGGCCGGAATGGCTCTTTTATTTTCATTTTTCAAATTGTAACGTTATAATAGGTAAAAGACGTTGTCGGTAAGCAAATTTGGACATACTAACTGTAGGGCTTTATAGAAAGTAGGGGAGAAATATGGGCTATCCCAAGGAAGGAGAAACCATTCAAATTCACAGCTATAAGCACAACGGGCTGATTCATAGAATTTGGAATGAGACAACAATCTTAAAAAGTACAGAAATGTGTGTCATCGGGGCCAATGACCGGACGATGGTAACCGAATCAGACGGCCGGACATGGATAACCAGAGAGCCCGCAATCTGTTATTTTCACGCAAGACAATGGTTTAATGTCATCGGGATGCTGAGGGAAGACGGGGTTCACTATTATTGCAACATCAGTTCTCCGTTTGCCTATGATGGCGAAGCAATTAAATATATCGATTATGACTTAGATGTTAAGGTTTTCCCTGATATGACCTACAATATTCTTGATGAAGACGAATATGATGATCACCGGAAAGCCATGAATTATCCAAAAGAAATCGACAGTATATTAAGAGACTACTTAAACACGCTGCTCCATTGGATTCACCAGCGTCAGGGACCGTTTGCGCCCGAGTTTGTCGATATGTGGTATGAACGGTATTTGCGCTATACAAAATAATGGTTACGTAAAAACCTGTTGCGGGGTACAACAGGTTTTTCACATGGGCTCACACACATCATGATCAAGAGAGAGGGGGAATCAGCGTGGGGGTTATGAAACGCTACATGCAATTCGTCAAACCTTATAAGAAGCAAATTTTCGTTACAGTATTAATCGGGATTGTAAAATTCTCCATTCCGCTTGCTCTCCCATTGCTTCTGAAGTACGTAGTTGACGACATTATTCAAGGAGGCGGCACGGCTAGTGACAAAACAACGTCATTGTTCACCATTATGGCGATCATGTTCGCCTTATTTTTAATTTTGCGCCCGCCTGTTGAATATTATCGGCAATATTTTGCCCAGTGGACAGCCAGCAAGGTGCTCTACGATATAAGAGCCAAGCTGTTTGACCATATACAAAAACTGAGTCTTCGTTTTTACGCGAATACGCGAACAGGGGAAGTCATTTCCCGAGTGATCAATGATGTGGAACAAACAAAGGATTTTGTCATTACAGGCCTGATGAATATATGGCTCGATATGCTGACAATTTTGATTGTAATCTCTATCATGCTCACACTGGACGTTAAATTAACGCTGATCTCTATCGTATTATTCCCATTATACGGAATATCAGTGAAGTATTTTTACGGCCGTTTACGAAAGCTGACAAGGGAGCGCTCACAGGCGCTTGCTCAAGTGCAGGGGCATTTGCACGAACGCATTCAAGGCATGCCTGTCATCAGAAGCTTTGCGATAGAAGATCATGAACAGGCTCAATTTAATGAGAAAAACGGTCATTTCTTAGATAAGGCCATCCGCCACACGAATTGGAACGCCAAAACCTTTGCAGTCGTTAATACCATTACGGACTTGGCGCCTCTCATCGTCATTGCGTGCGCCGGCTATTTTGTCATTAACGGACCGCTGACAGTCGGAACAATGGTCGCGTTTGTCGGATATATTGACAGAATGTACAATCCGGTTAGAAGACTGATCAATTCCTCTACAACCTTGACACAGTCAATCGCATCAATGGACAGGGTGTTTGAATTTATTGACGAGCCCTATGAACTCACTGACAAACCAAATGCGATAAAGGCCGATCAGATTCGCGGAGGAGTGGAGTTTCAAAACGTTTCGTTTCAATATGAGAAGAACAAAGAAAATATTCTTCACGATGTATCTTTAAAAGTAAATAAAGGGGAAACTGTAGCTCTCGTCGGCATGAGCGGAGGAGGAAAATCAACGCTCGTAAGCCTGATCCCGAGATTTTATGATGTTTCAAGCGGTAGACTGCTGATTGACGGGAAGGATATACGTGATTATGAAGCAAGAAGCCTTCGCAACCAGGTTGGCATGGTGCTTCAGGATACCTTTTTATTTAGTGAAACGATTCGGGAAAATATCGCAATCGGCAAACCTGATGCCACTCTTGAAGAGATTATTGAAGCCGCCAAAGCTGCAAATGCCCATGAATTTATCATGGGTTTTCCAGAAGGATATGAGACCAAGGTGGGAGAACGAGGCGTTAAGCTTTCAGGCGGACAAAAGCAGCGGATCTCCATTGCGCGGGTATTCCTGAAAAATCCGCCGCTCCTCATTTTAGATGAAGCGACATCAGCTCTGGATTTGGAAAGTGAGCATTACATTCAAGAAGCGATGGACAAACTGGCGAAGGATAGAACAACTTTTGTTGTCGCCCACCGTTTATCGACAATCACACATGCTGATAAGATTGTTGTGATGGAAAACGGCACAATTATTGAAACCGGAACCCATGATGAACTCATGGACTATGACAGCCAGTACAAGCACTTATTTACCATTCAAAATTTGAACTAAAACATCAATCTTATATCCTTTTAACGAAGGATATAAGATTTTTTTGTATATAAAAAAACCCGGCTGTTTAACCGGGTTACTCTTCTGTTTCAATTTCGCAGTCTTTCGGATGATACGTTTGAAAACTTGTGATAAGTGTTTCCAAATGTTCAAGCTGCTCGCGATATTCCACGGCGCTTGCCATTATATTGAGCATGTTGTAATCAATAAGCTCCTCATCCGTATTTTGCTGATTTTTTAAAAAGGACTTTGTTAAAAGCTGCTTATACTGGATGCCTTCTTCATCCGTATCATCATGCGGCTTGATTTTGCCGACAAACCTCATCAAAATCCGTTCGTGCCAGTAAAGCAGATAATCGAGTTCTTCAGTCAATGTTTCCTGAAACTCTTCAGGCATATGATAGATGTCGTTTTCCAGACGATGCAGCTTCTTCAGTGTATCAAGTGCTCGATTCGCAGTAATAATGGCCTGTCTGAACAGGACGAGCTTTCTTGATTTTACATAAGTCGTTTTCTTAAAGTAACTTCTTTCTTCTTTATATAGAAGATATGTCTGATCAAGCTTGATCATTTTTTCTTTCAGTTTTTCAATATCCTCTTTCAAAATCGAATGCTCTGTTGACTGCCGCATGATCAGCCTGATCCACTTCATAATTTCTTCGGTGTTTTCGACGGTATTATGAATCAGCTTTGTTTCATATTTAGGGGGTAAAAATACAAGGTTGACAATAAAAGAAGAAAGCACCCCTAAAATGACTGTGCTTGTTCTGACCAGTGCGAACATTAAAAAGTCGTCACCGGCGGATTCTAATATCGCAATAACTGTTACAAGTGCAATCGAAATGGTATGTTCAATTTTAAGTTTCAGCATGATTGTAATGACAATAACTGCTGTCAACCCGATCATAATCGGACTGGGTCCAAAAATAAGGCCGAACACTGTGGCAATCACAGCTCCGATAATATTTGCCTGAACCTGATCAATAATAATGAGAAAAGAGCGGTAAATCGACGGCTGGATCGCAAATATCGCTGCAATTCCAGCGAAAATCGGCGCGGGAAGCCCGATCCACGAAGCCAAATAAAGAGCAAGTGTAATCGCAATCCCGGTTTTGAAAATGCGGGCACCAAGTTTCATTGGTTTGTGCGTGCATTCCTTTCTATAGTAAATTGTGTGACATAGCAAATGGGCTAATCCTTAAAATTCCCGGTTAGTTTATTTGCTAAACAATTAAGTAATATACAGGGATCGATACAAATATTCAAGCTATTTTTCTAGAAAAAGACCAAAATCTTACACGCTGTTTGAATCCATAAAAAAACAGGAGCTCAATGCTCCTGTCCAAGGTGTCAGATTCTAGTTTTTAAGATGTTTAAAAGCATCCTCGACCGCCTCAAGCGTGTCTTTAATATCCTGCTCTGTATGTGCTGTTGTGATAAACCAGGCTTCATACTTAGAAGGTGCTAAATTAATTCCGCGTTCCAGCATCAGCTTGAAAAACTTAGCGAATGTTTCTCCGTCACTCCGTTCAGCCTGCTCGTAATTTTCGACTTTCTCATCAGAGAAATATACCGTGAGCGCACCTTTTAACCGGTTGACCGTAATAGTAATGCCATGTGTTTCTGCATGCTGCAAAATGCCTTCCTCCAGCATTGCGCCAAGGCGATCAAGCTTATCATACACGCCTTCCTCTTTGAGCACTTCCAGGCAAGCGATGCCTGATAAGATGGAAGCGGGGTTCCCTGCCATTGTTCCCGCCTGATAAGCAGGCCCTAGCGGAGCTACCTGCTCCATGATTTCTTTTTTGCCGCCATAGGCGCCAATCGGAAGTCCGCCGCCGATAATTTTTCCGAGTGCTGTTAAATCCGGTTTCACCTGTAAGAGATCCTGTGCGCCGCCATACATAAAGCGGAAAGCCGTAATGACTTCATCGTAAATAACGAGAGCGCCTGCATTGTGCGTCAATTCATTTACTTTTTCTAAGAAACCTTCTTTCGGCTCAACGATACCGAAGTTGCCAACAATCGGTTCAACGAGAACCGCCGCGATTTCATTGCCCCATTTATCAAGTGCCGCTTTATAGCTGTCGATATCATTAAATGGCACAGTGATCACTTCATTTGCAATGCTTTTTGGTACACCGGCTGAGTCCGGAGTGCCGAGAGTGGACGGGCCGGAGCCTGCAGCGACAAGCACAAGGTCCGAATGCCCGTGATAGCAGCCTGCAAATTTAATAATTTTTGTCCGGCCTGTATATGCGCGAGCCACGCGGATGGTCGTCATAACGGCTTCTGTTCCCGAATTGACGAATCTTACTTTGTCCATAGCGGGAATGGCTTCTTTGAGCATCTTTGCAAATGTAACCTCGTGTTTCGTCGGAGTTCCATACAATACACCGTTCTCTGCCGCTTTTTTTATCGCTTCTGTAATATGCGGGTGGGCATGTCCTGTAATAATCGGACCGTACGCCGCTAAATAATCGATGTATTTGTTGCCGTCCACATCCCAAAAATAAGCGCCGCTTGCTTTCTCCATTGCAACGGGAGAACCGCCGCCGACTGCTTTATATGATCTAGACGGGCTGTTTACACCGCCGACAATGTGCTCTAATGCCTCATTGTGAAGTTCAATTGATTTTGTATGCAAGAATAAAAACCTCCTATATCTCCATGCGTCCTTTCTATTGTAGCATGCTTCCGAACAAGAACAATGGCTTCAGGCTTCAGATGCAGCTGAGATGGTTGTAATCTGGACAAGAATTGGATACGCTTAATAAAAAAACATCCGGAGGTAACGTAATGACTATAGAAATCGGACAAAAAGTGCCTGATCTTGAGTTAAAAGGTGATCATGGGGAAACAGTAAAATTATCGGATTATAAAGGAAAGTACATCGTTCTTTATTTTTATCCAAAGGACATGACACCAGGGTGTACAACGGAAGCCTGCGATTTTCGGGACAATCACGAAAGCTTCAGTGAACTGGATGCCGTCATTATCGGTGTCAGCCCGGACAGCCAGGAAAAACACGGAAAATTTAAAGAGAAGCATAACCTTCCATTTCTGCTTCTTGTTGATGATGAGCATAAGCTGGCGGAAGCGTTTGATGTGTGGAAGCTGAAGAAAAACTTCGGAAAAGAATATATGGGAATCGAGCGCTCCACTTTTTTAATTGATAAAGAAGGCCGTATCGTTAAAGAATGGAGAAAGGTAAAAGTGAAAGACCATGTAGCCGAAGCGCTTCAAACCCTCAAAGATATGTCGGAAAAGTAAATTCGTCTATCAGCCTCAAATGGTATGCTTACTTTTACCCTGATATCAATTGACAAATTATCGTAGAAAGAGTTACACTAATTATAAACATTACAATGTAAGAATTTTTTTTAGAAGAGAGGTGCATGACGGATGGCTGCACATGAACTAAAAGAAGCCTTAGAAACGTTGAAGGAAACCGGAGTTCGCATTACTCCTCAACGTCATGCGATTCTGGAATATCTCGTTAACTCTATGGCTCATCCAACAGCGGACGATATATATAAAGCTCTGGAAGGGAAATTTCCTAACATGAGCGTAGCGACGGTATATAACAATTTGCGTGTGTTCCGAGAATCAGGTTTGGTAAAAGAGCTCACATACGGTGATGCTTCCAGCAGATTCGATTTTGTCACATCCGATCACTATCACGCGATTTGCGAAAACTGCGGGAAAATTGTGGACTTCCATTACCCGGGCCTTGACGAAGTTGAGCAGCTTGCTGCTCACGTCACGGGTTTCAAGGTAAGCCACCACCGTTTAGAAATTTATGGCGTCTGCCAAGAGTGTTCGAAAAAAGAAAATCATTAAAAATAAGCTGACCGCACGAAACGGTCAGCTTATTTTATTTCGACATTTTCTTTTTATTATAAGACTCATCAAATTCTTTTCCTTCTAATCCCTTATCTAAAGTCAGCGGCTCTCGGCAATGCATGCACATATCGACTCTTCCTAAAACCTTTGTCTCTTTATCACAGCCTGGACAAATGACGCGAACCGCTTTGGTCGAAAGCATTCCGATCCAAAAGTAAACTACCGTGCTAAGACCGATGGATAAAAGCCCAAGTATCATAAACAAACTAGAAAGCAAAACTGACTCTTTGAAAAAGATACCGATGTACATAATGATAAACCCAACGAAAACCAAACTTAACGCGAATGTTCTGATTTTATTAATTTTGCTGGAGTATTTCGCCATGTCCATCCCCCTCTGATTTAACTATAGCACAAACCCGATGGGATTTTCTTCATGTTTTCGGTTGAACTGGAATTTACTTATGGAGACTTACTGTGAAATTGTTTATAATAGTTCAATGTGTTTAGAAAAAAGGAAATTCGTTTTAACCATAGAATTGAATCAAATAGAGAATAAAAAAATTTGAACAATTGCATTGGAGGAATAGTGATGGAAAATCTTCTCCGTCCAATTTACCAAGAAAGAGCAAGTCACCCCAATACATTGGCTGTCATTATGATTGAGAGAAGAAACAAAACATCTTCCTTAACAGATAACTTTGACGCAGCTTTGCTGGTGATTGTAAAGGATGCTGATGAGCCAGTTTTTATAAAGCATTATGAATTTGATCATAAAACAGCTTCTTTGCATGTGGTAACAGCTTCTCAGATTGAAGAATGGATTTTGCTTGGAACAAATAGAAGAATCATAGATTGGATTGTAAATGGAAGAGTCCTGTTTGACCGTAATGAATACGTTGTTGAACTGATTGACAGGCTGAATACATTTCCGTTTGCCGAACGCAAACTGAAGATCGGACTCGAATACGGCAAATTAATCAGAAGGTATGTTGAAGGAAAAGCTTTTTTTGAAGCCAATCAATTTTTAGATGCCTATAACGCCGTTGTTCATGCGCTGCATCATTTAGCACGTATTGAAGTAATCGACAGAGGATTTCATCCCGAAACCACGGTGTGGAGCCAAGTGCGCCAGATGGAGCCCCAAGTGTACAAATTATATTCCGAGCTGATTGAAAGTCACGAGAGCTTGGAAAAAAGACTAGAATTATTATTCTTAGCAAATGATTTTCTCATCCACTCCAAAGCTGAGATCGGTTCGGCGCATCTTTTCGAAGTAATGAAAGAAAAAGACATTTGGCAATTCGGTGAGCTTCTTCAACATCATGACCTAAAGCACTTTACCCAGGATCTTGGCGTTATGCTTGATTACTTGACAGAAAAGGGACTTATCAACGTCTGCCAAATAGAAACGAAAGGACAGGCTGTCTATCACCGAGGATATTCTTTTAAAAAAGGTGTTGACTCTGATTCTTGACCGTGTTATATTATTAAACGTCGCTGATGCGCTTCTGAGAAAATAAGCTCACAGCGGCGGAGAAATAAACCAAAAAAACATTTGACAAAAGAAAGTCGAAATGTTATATTAATAAAGTCGCTTCAACAAGAAGTGAAAATGATCTTTGAAAACTAAACAAGACAAAACGTACCTGTTAATTCATATTTTTATAAATCGCACAGCGATGTGCGTAGTCAGTCAAACTACTTTATCGGAGAGTTTGATCCTGGCTCAGGACGAACGCTGGCGGCGTGCCTAATACATGCAAGTCGAGCGGACAGATGGGAGCT
>NZ_MOEO01000016.1:0-60076 GCF_001875785.1 Bacillus sp. FMQ74
AAGCTCCCATCTGTCCGCTCGACTTGCATGTATTAGGCACGCCGCCAGCGTTCGTCCTGAGCCAGGATCAAACTCTCCGATAAAGTAGTTTGACTGACTACGCACATCGCTGTGCGATTTATAAAAAATGAATTAACAGGTACGTTTTGTCTTGTTTAGTTTTCAAAGATCATTACAGCCACTTAACGAAGCAGCTTTATTACTATAACATTTAGCCTCTTTTAAGTCAATAACTTTTTTCAAAGTATTTAATGAAGCTTTTAGTTGATGTCAGCTGTTTATCAGCGACGAATAATAATATATCACGGATATTATCAAAAGGTCAACACCCAATTTAGGCTATATGTGAAGAGACATTTTATCGGTTATATTCAATTGGCCATGCTCATAAGATGTAAAACAAGAATGATGGACAAGATAAGGAGGCATCATCAGTGAATCACTTCTATGTGTGGCATATTAAACGCGTGAAACAATTAATAATTATACTTATCGCCGCATTTGCAGCAGCCAGCTTTTTTTATATCCAAAGAGCTGTCCCGCTCCCCGTTTTTTCAACTGACACCGGGCCTAAAGCCATTTATAAAGGAGAAACAGACTCTAAAGATATTTCACTTACTTTCGATATCAGCTGGGGTGATGAGAGAGCAGAACCTATACTTAATACTCTGAAAGCAAACGGGATTAAAAATGCGACGTTTTTCCTTTCCGCTTCTTGGGCAGAACGGCATCCCGACACGGTGGCTCGTATCATAAAGGATGGCCATCAAATCGGGAGCATGGGCTATGCTTATAAAAACTATGCCAATTTAGAGAGCAGCGAAATAAAAAAGGACATAAATCGCGCGCAAACAGCATTTGAAAAGTTAGGGGTCAAAGACATACAGCTATTAAGACCTCCTACTGGCCAATTCAATAAGAATGTTCTAAAGGTCGCAAAGCAATACAATTATACAGTCGTTCACTACAGTGTGAACTCTCAAGACTGGACAAATCCCGGAGTTGAAAAAATCATCGACAATGTGACCAAGCAAGTTTCCGGGGGAGACATTATTCTTTTACATGCCTCCGATTCGGCAAAACAAACAGAAGAAGCGTTGCCTGATATCATCCATCAGCTGAAAGAAAAAGGATTAAAAAATGTAACCGTGGGTGATCTCATCGCAAATTCTGATGCCAAATCCGCAGAGGTAAAGTAATTACTTCGCTGCAAACTTAGGCAGCATCAACAATTGGAAAGCATTACATGCCATTAACGGAAATAGCATTAAATAAAGCCAGTCCTCATCATTTACTCTTAATGCAGGGAACCATTCTAATGCGGTAATCACAACCATCAAAAACAACGATGATACAAACGTTTTCTTAGAGGACTGCTTTTGCTTTATATAAGCTGTAATCACTCCAAAGATCAATAAAAACAATGGTAACCACGCATAGCCAGCCAGCGATTCTCCGCTCTCTCCAAAAAATAAAAAACGCACGTACATTAAATCAAAAGCAACAAACAGGATGAAAAACAACTGAAGCAAATTCCATAAAGATGAGGATCTTAATATCTCAAGCGCAAACCGATGAACTGTTAAAAACACGAAAAACCCCATTTGGCTGATCACACTGAAAATCATGCCTACACCGATAAACCAAAATAAAACAGAGAAAATCTGCCCCGCTTCAAATGTTAGAAACAGCCCTCTGTATTCTCCCCATTTTAAAGCAAAACCCACAATACTCGTGATAAGCGCTCCGACAGCTAAAATAGAAAAGAAAAAACGAACTAAACCACGGCTTTTCATTTCTTTATTCATCCCCTCAAAAATCGCGAACCGCGATATTTTGTTATGTATAATTCCTAACAGATGAATCATATTAAAGGTAAGACAAGTATGTGAAAGGAGCTTAAGCATGTCAAAAGCCAAAACGCTATTGATAAGCTGTTTTTTGTTATTATCTGTAACAGCTTGCGCTCCAAAAGACCAAGCAGCGGATATGGACTATGATCAGACCAAAAAAATGGTTGTTGATATATTAAAAACTGATGATGGAAAAAAAGCCATTAAGGAATTATTAAATGATGATGCCATGAATGAAGCGCTGGTGATTGACCAAGATGCGATTAAAGGAACAATAGAAAAAACACTCACATCAAAAAAAGGCGAAGAATTTTGGAAAAACATCTTTGAAGACACTGATTTTGCTGAGGGCTTTGCCAAAACTCTTCAGACAGAGCATGAAAAAGTGATAAAAAAGCTGATGAAGGATCCAGATTACCAAAAGATGCTGATGAACGTTATGCAGGATCCCGGTATGGATAAAAAGTACAGTCAGCTGGCAAAAAGCCAAGAATTCCGCAGTTATTTAGAAGAGGTTATTAACGAAACGCTTTCTAGTCCGCTTTACAAAAAACAGTTCGAAGATGAACTGAAAAAAGCAGCAAAAGACACTGCCAAAGAAAGTGAATAAAGGGAAATCCGGGATCTGGAATCCCGGTTCACCTTTTTTATACTTGCACTGACATTTTTGAATCTATTTTTTTTGCGATGTCTTGATATATTTCTCCGATGGGATGATTTTCGTCATAAACGGACGGCGCAAATTGGTCCTTATCCCAATCAGGCTGCTTCAATGGGATTCTGCCCAGCAAAGGTACATTTAGTTCCTCAGCCAGTTTATCTCCCCCGCCTTTACCAAAGACATATTCTCTTTCCCCTGTCTTTGCACTTTCATAATAAGCCATGTTCTCTATGACCCCTACGACCTCATGATCGGTTTTAATCGCCATAGAGCCCGCTCTGGCCGCGACAAAAGCAGCTGTCGGATGCGGCGTCGATACGATGACTTCTTTGCAGCTCGGAAGCATTGTATGTACATCGAGAGCAACGTCCCCTGTACCAGGCGGAAGATCAAGTACGATATAGTCTACTTCTCCCCACTCTACTTCGTGGAAAAAGTTATTCAGCATTTTGCCAAGCATCGGCCCTCTCCATACGACCGGAGCATTTTCTTCTACAAAAAAGCCCATTGACATGACCTTTACTCCGAAGCGCTCAACAGGAAGAAGTTTCTCTCCTTCAACCGTTGGACGCACAGTGATACCCATCATATCCGGTACACTGAAGCCATAAATATCCGCATCAATTAAACCGACCTTTTTCCCAAGACGAGCCAGAGAAATAGCTAGGTTTACTGACACAGTTGACTTGCCTACGCCGCCTTTTCCGCTTGCTACAGCAAGAAAGACTGGCGGGTTATCCATATTTAATAATGTTTTTTTCTCAGCTGACGGCGCCCGGAATTTAGCAACCGTTTCTTCAGGCAGCTCTTCAAATCGAAGGCCGACCGTCTCAGCTCCTGCCCCTTTTAATGCGTTTACGATCTCTTGCTGAATCTGCATTTGTTCTGCGGTTCCTGTTTTTGCAAGAGCGATTTTTACACTGACATGCCGTTTTTCAGGCTTTATTTTAATTTCCTTAACGGCATCCAATTCTCCCAGAGGTCTTTGAAGAAAAGGTTCGCGCATTTCTCCGACTAGTTTTCTTACTTCATCTTCTCTTATCATCGAACCTCACCCTTTTGTGTATTCGTTTACAATTATTATTATATCATACATAAATGGCGGGTGTCTTATGCTTAGAACTGCAAGTAAACCCTCCTTACTCCGGAGGGTCTCCTTTTTCTGTGAAATATCGCAAAATGCCTTTATATATGGAAGATGCCACCTTGTCTTGATATTTCGGTTTACCGAGCAGCGTTGCTTCACTTGGATTGGATAAAAATCCGACTTCTATAAGCGCCCCCGGTTTAGTGACGTTTTGCATTAAGTAAATACCATGAATCCGCTTTGCTTTCCGGGTTGTGTTTTCCAGGTTTCTTCTCAGCTCATCCTGAATGTATTTTGCGACTTTCTCATTTTCCGCATATTTTCCGTAATAAAAGCTTTGGGCTCCGCTCCACTTTTGCGACGGAATCGCATTGAGATGTATACTGATATAGAGCTCCGCCTCTGAATGGTTTATTAATTTGACTCGTTGTCTTAGATCCTCAGCTTTTCTTCGGCTATAGCCTTTTGTTCCCTCTGGAGCGAGATCAGTATCACTTTCTCTGGTCATGATCACAAGCGCTCCTTGTTCTTGTAGATAATCCCTGACTCTAAACGCGACTTCCAGGGTAACATCCTTCTCTAACAGCTTTCCGCCGACTGCTCCGCCGTCAGGCCCGCCATGCCCTGGATCTAGGTAAATGATTTTCCCGCTCAAGGGCAGGCTCCACGGCTTCCAAGAATCGTTATTGCTGAACTGATACTTGAACAGAAATAGTAATACGATGAAGCCTAGCAAAAAACTGAGCCATTTAAGCTTTTTCCTCATCCCTTCCCCTCCCGCTTGTCCGTTATTACATAACTATGGGACAGGGCCGGGAAATATGATTACCGCATGCGAAGCTTACACTGTTTTTCTCTTTGAACGAACCCTGCTGTCCACCAATCTTTAATAAACTTGCGTGCCGCTTCATAAACAGTGTTTTTATCAAATGTTGCGTATTGCTCGTGTATCCAATTATAAAGATAATCAAAAAACTCCATTCGAAGCTCTTCTTCTTCTCTTGCAGAGCGGGCACTGATACTTTGCATGGATTCTCCGTAATAGCCGAATATTCCAAAACGCCCGCCTAACAAATAGGCTTCAATCGCAAAATCAATACAGCCTTCGCTAATTATATCTCGTTCATCATGTAAAAAAGGGAATAGTGGTTCCAAACAGTCCTTAACAGACTGGATAATTTGTCTCAGAGAGAGTTCTTTGAGCAAGTTCTTTTCTAATTCAAAATCCTTTTGCCGTTTCACATCCATAAAAGACAGTACTTCTGCCATATAAATTCACTCTCCTTTTACCGATTATTTTGGGGTTTGGATGATGAAACAATGCCCGAATTCGGTTGGAAATTTGCCCAAATGAAGGTGTGAATTGATAAAAAAGCAGCTTTCTGAAGGGTATAGAACAAGTGTTCTGTAATTAGTGATAAAAAAAGCAGCCCCTCTGACAGGTCGCTGCTTTTCATACTTTCACGCTTCTTGTTGCAGAATATGTATGGATATATTGATCTAATACAAACCCGCCTTTATCTTCATAAAAACCAGTGACGATAAAACCGGCATCTATTTGGCCTTTGATCTGGTCTTCTAAGGAATGGCCGAATTCCAGAGCCTCATTATTATCGATTAGTTTTTTCACTTTATGTTTCGGAAGATCTTCTGGGTCTGCATATGGAATGGAGTGTTTTACTTTTAAAATACCTTGTTGTTCTAATTCTACATCAAACAGAAATACGACGGGATTGATAAACCCTGAGATTAGTACGCCGTTTCTTTTCAACACACGGTGTGCTTCCTTCCAGACCGGGAGGACATTCTCAACAAAAACATTGGCAACAGGATGTACAATGATATCAAATGATTCATCATTAAATACACTGAGATCATCCATGCTTCCTTTGACAGTGTGAATTGTAAGACCATCTCGCTCAGCAACCATTCTATCCTGATTCAGCTGTTTTTCGGAGTTATCTAATACGGTGACATCCGCCCCCGCGGCTGCCAAAATTGGACCTTGCTGGCCGCCGCCTGATGCTAAACAGAGTATTTTCAGACCCTTGACAGACGGAAACCAATCCTTCGGTACATCTTTCATTGGTGTTACTCTTATATCCCAATTGCCTTTTTTCGCTTGTTCGATAACCTGCTGCTCAACAGCAACAGTCCATTCATTGCCTGTTTCTACTTTTTTATCCCAGGCTTTGCTATTATGAGCTACTAACGCATTCATGAATCTTCTCCTTACTTTAATGTATAGAGTATAACAAATATTTCTAGATTGATATCGCTTTCCCTTTGCATATTTAGAAAAAAGTTCATAAAAACGCAAAAAAATCACAAAGGAGATATGTGATTTACGTCATTAAAATTTACACTTACTTCTTTAAATAATGTCATTAGCAAAGAGCTATTGTTCCTCTGGGTTAAGAAATAGATGAGAATCAGCAGTTAACTTTAACGGAGACTGGGGTTAGAAAGAGCTCGGCTGATGACATAACGATTATAAACATTGACCATATTGCGAATTCAATAAGTGATCATGAAATGTGAGATATTATAATTATTACAAGTCAGACCGTTTATACGCAAACAATTTGTTATCTCCGTCATTCGTCCATTTAGTTGTTTTTTGTTGCAGAACTATCATGTTCTAATAAAAGAAAAAGCTCCCAACACAAGGTCGAGAGCTTTTTTGAAAACGCAAAATTAACGTTTTGAGAACTGAGGTGCACGACGAGCGCCTTTAAGACCGTATTTTTTACGTTCTTTCATACGAGCGTCACGAGTCAGAAGACCTGCACGTTTAAGAGTTGTACGGTATTCTGGATCTGCTTCAAGCAAAGCACGAGCGATACCGTGACGGATTGCTCCAGCTTGACCAGATAAGCCGCCTCCATGTACGTTTACTAAAACATCATAAGTGCCAGCTGTTTCAGTCAAAGTTAATGGTTGTTTGATATCTTCGATTAAAGCTGCAGATGGGATGTGTTCGCTGATTTCACGATTATTAACGACGATACGACCTTCTCCTGGAACTAAACGCACACGCGCTACAGAGCTTTTACGACGGCCAGTACCGTAATATTGAACCTGTGCCAAATTGGTAACCTCCTTTTTAATTAACCGCGAAGTTCGTAAACTTCAGGTTTTTGTGCTTCGTGTGGATGCTCAGAACCACGGTATACGTTCAATTTTTTGAACATTTGACGACCTAGAGAACCTTTTGGAAGCATGCCTTTGATAGCAAGCTCAAGCATTTTCTCAGGGTAGTTTGTACGCATTTCAAGAGCAGTTCTTGATTTTAATCCGCCTGGATGTTGAGTGTGACGGTAGTAGATTTTGTCAGTTAACTTTTTACCAGTTAACTCGATTTTTTCAGCGTTGATGATGATCACATGATCTCCAGTATCAACGTGTGGTGTGTAAGTTGGTTTGTGTTTTCCGCGAAGGATAGCTGCAACTTCTGAAGAAAGACGACCTAAAGTCTTGCCAGCAGCATCAACAACTAACCACTTGCGTTCAATAGTACTTGCGTTAGCCATAGGTGTTGTACGCATTGAATTTCCCTCCTAAATGATCTGTCATTTTCAATAAACTTCGATTACGTTCTATTTCACAACACAATAAGTTCCGGGGCTTATCGTGGGGTTGAAATACATACCATATGATATCTTATAACTTTATGCAGACTCTGTCAAGAAAATATTATACACCTGGTTTAGTTGTCATAGTAAACGTTCCATAAATATAGCCCGTGCCCAGGTGCTGTGCGCCCTGCCGCTTCGCGATCCTTCGCTTCCAGCATAGATTTCACATCATCGGGAGAAATTTTTCCAATACCTGCATCAAGCAAAGTACCGACAATAATTCTGACCATATTATATAAGAAACCGCTGCCTGTGATCCGCATTTGCAGGCCGTCATCCGTCTCAGTCCAATCAAGCTCGTAAATCGTTCTTACCTTGTCCTGCACTTCTGTTTTTGCCGCGCAAAAGCTCGTAAAATCATGTGTCCCTATAAGATGCTTTGCCGCTTCTCTCATGTCCTGCACATTAAGGCGATATGAAAAATGGTAAGCGTAATGCCGTTTAAATACGTCCGGGTGTTTTTCCGTGTATACAAAATAGCGATATTCTTTTTTGACTGCGCTAAATCGTGCATGGAACCCATCATCCGCAATTTCTGCCTGTTTGACTGCGATATCGTCCGGAAGCAGTGCATTTAAGGCATAAGGCCATCTTTCCGCCGGGATAGCCAGCGGAGTGTCAAAATGAATCACCTGTCCGGCTGCGTGAACCCCGCTGTCTGTTCTTCCAGACGAAACGACAGGAATTCTTTCTTTTGACTTATGCAAGACAGCCAAAGCCTTCTCCAGTTCATCCTGAACCGTTCTTTTGCCCGGCTGAACCTGATAACCGTTAAACAAATGTCCGTCATAAGAAATCGTACATTTCAGTCTCATACAGCACCTCTAAGCCCTTAAGAAAAATAACAAAGCAGCTAATACCATCAAGCTGGCAATGACAGAAGTGTCTTTTCCTGTCCATACAAGCTTTCTATATTTCGTACGCCCTTCTCCGCCCTGATAGCCTCTTGCTTCCATTGCCACCGCAAGCTCTTCAGCACGTTTAAAAGCACTGACGAAAAGGGGGACAAGAAGCGGAACAATAGCCTTCACCCTATCTTTAACAGGCCCGCTTGTAAAATCAACGCCTCGCGCCATCTGAGCCTTCATGATCTTATCTGTTTCCTCCATCAGTGTCGGAATAAACCGCAAAGAAATGGACATCATTAGTGCCAGCTCGTGGACAGGAAGTTTTAATTTTTTCAGTGGATTCAGCAGCTGCTCCATTCCATCGGTAATCTCAATCGGTGTTGTCGTAAGCGTTAATAAGGTTGTGATTAAAATCAGGTAGACGAATCTAAGGGAAATGAATATCCCCTGAACCAGACCGCCCTCATAGACTTTGAAAAAACCTATTTGAAAGATAACCGGTCCTTCATGTGTCATAAAAATGTGAAGAAGGAACGTAAAGAGGACAATCCAGATGATAGGCTTCAGCCCTTTCATTAAAAAAGAGAAAGGAACTCTTGTTAAAGAAACGACGCCAACTGTAAATAATCCAAGCAGCGCATATGTCTGCGCATTATTGGCTAAGAATACGATGCAGACAAATAAAAAGATCGTGATAAGCTTTGTTCTGGGGTCAAGCCGGTGCACAAGTGAGGAGCCCGGTACATACTTGCCGATAATCATGCTGTCCATCATAAGGTCTTCTCCCCCTGAAAAAGAGCGCGAATTTCAGCAGCGGCATCTTCAATTGTGAGCATAGGCTCATTAAATCTCACACCCAGTGCAGCTTCAAGATGTCTTTGGAATTTTATCGTTTCCGGAAGATCCAGCCCCCAGCCAGCCATCTCTTCACCCTTTAAAAACAGTTCACGCGGACTGCCTGATGCTTGTATCGTTCCTTTGTGCATAACAATCATTTCATCAGCGTATGCAGCTGCATCCTCCATGCTGTGTGTCACAAGGATCGTCGTCAGGTTCCCACGTTGATGAAGCTCATAAAACATGTCCATTATCTCTTTTCGCCCTCTTGGGTCCAATCCTGCAGTCGGTTCATCCAGAACAAGCACCTCAGGATCCATTGCAAGTACGCCGGCAATTGCAACTCTGCGCATTTGTCCGCCGCTTAATTCAAAAGGGGATCTGTCCAGAAGCTCTTCTGATAAACCTACAAGCTCTAGCATCTCCCTCGCTTTTTGTTCAGCATCCTCTTTTTTTACCCCAAAGTTCATCGGTCCGAACGATATATCTTTAAGAACTGTTTCTTCGAATAATTGATGCTCAGGAAATTGGAAAACGATTCCGACTTTTTTACGAAGTTTTTTCAGGTCTTTATTCTTTTTCCCTGCCTGAATGACAGTGCTGCCTAGTGATATCTGTCCCTTCGTCGGCTTCAGGAGACCATTTAAGTGCTGAAGAAGAGTGGACTTGCCAGAGCCTGTATGTCCGATAACGGCTACGTAGCTACCTTCTTTAATCGATGCATTGATATCATACAGTGCCAGGCGCTCAAACGGCGTCTTCATCTGATAGCGATGCTCTACATCTTTGATTGTAATGTCCATAGCTCTTTCACCAGCCCTTCCTGAGTCAAATGGTTTTCTTCCAAAGCCAGTCCATTTTCTCTTAATAGCTGGCTAAGCTGGAATGAGAAGGGTAAATCAAGCCCGATTTGAACAAGTTCTTTATTCAATTTAAAAATCTCTTCAGGCGGCCCTTCAGCATATTTTTTACCGCCATTCATGACAATGATCCTGTCTGCTTTTGCTGCCTCATCCAGATCATGTGTAATGGATATGACAGTCGCCATGCCCTGTTCTTTTAAATGTCTTACCGTTTCAAGCACTTCTTCTCGCCCGATCGGATCAAGCATGGATGTTGCTTCATCTAAGATAATAATATCAGGACGTGCGGCAATAACTCCCGCAATCGCAACTCTCTGCTTTTGGCCTCCGGAGAGATGGTGCGGCTCTTGATCGAGAAAATCTTGCATATTTACCTGTTTTACTGCCCAGTCTACTCTCTCAATCATTTCTTCCCGCGGTACACCATTGTTTTCTAAACCAAAAGCCACATCATCGCGAACAGTCGTTCCGACAAATTGGTTATCCGGATTTTGAAAGACCATACCTATCTTCTTACGCACTTCCCAAACTGATTCCTCTGTCAATTGAATCCCGGCAACCTCGATGTCACCTGATTCAGGAAGAATTAAACCATTCAATGCCCGGGCCAGTGTTGATTTCCCTGAACCGTTATGACCTACAATTGCAAGCCATTCACCCTCATACACCTGCAGGGAGACGCCGTCTAGTGCTCGTCTTTCTGCGTCCTTCCGATATCGAAATACGATATCCTCTACCGATATCAACTGATTTTGATTCATGGAAAACCGGCCTCCTCTCAGCTAATGCTCTGCTTTTCTCTCTATATTAAAAGTTGCAGTATCTAAAAAAAGGGCATAGATCCAGTTAGAAACTGTCCCGCCCTTCTTTAGATACACAAAAATATGTGATTAAACCAATTCGATAATTGCCATTGGTGCTCCGTCACCACGGCGAGGACCAAGCTTCATAATACGTGTGTATCCGCCTTGGCGCTCCTCGTAACGAGTTGCAATGTCAGAGAATAATTTTTGAAGTGCATCTTGGTTATTTTCTTCGTTTGCAACCTCGTTGCGGATGTATGCAGCAGCTTGACGGCGAGCGTGAAGATCACCGCGTTTGCCAAGCGTGATCATTTTTTCAACTACAGAGCGAAGTTCTTTCGCACGTGTTTCAGTTGTTTCGATTCTTTCGTTGATGATCAAATCAGTTGTAAGATCACGAAGCATAGCCTTACGCTGTGCACTCGTACGTCCTAGTTTTCTGTATGACATGTGATGTCCCCTCCTTTATTGGAATGCTGTTTCTGAATAATAAACACACGAAAATCCTAGTTCACAAGGGAAACTAGTCAATCGTCTTTGCGAAGTCCGAGTCCAAGTTCTTCTAGTTTCGCTTTCACTTCTTCAAGTGATTTGCGTCCTAGATTACGAACTTTCATCATGTCTTCTTCCGTCTTGTTCGCAAGCTCTTGAACCGTGTTAATACCCGCACGCTTTAAGCAGTTGTAAGAACGAACAGAAAGATCCAATTCTTCAATCGTCATTTCAAGAACTTTCTCTTTTTGATCTTCTTCTTTTTCAACCATGATTTCAGCATGTTGAGCTTCGTCAGTTAAACCAACGAATATATTAAGGTGTTCAGTTAAAATCTTTGAACCAAGCGCAATTGCTTCTTTCGGTCCAGTGCTTCCATCAGTCCAAACATCAAGTGTAAGTTTATCATAGTTTGCAACTTGGCCTACACGAGTGTTCTCTACCTGATAAGATACACGAGAAACTGGCGTATAGATAGAATCGATCGGAATCACGCCGATTGGCTGATCGTCTCTCTTGTTTGCGTCAGCAGGCGTATACCCACGTCCCCTTTGAGCAGTAAGGCGAACTCGGAAACTCGCATTCTCACCAAGAGTCGCGATATGAAGATCAGGATTTAAGATCTCTACATCACTATCGTGTGTAATATCAGCTGCCGTTACAGTTCCTTCACCCTGTACATCAATTTCTAGCGTCTTCTCTTCATCAGAGTAGATTTTCAATGCAAGCTTTTTAATGTGTAAGATAATCGTTGTAACATCTTCCACAACGCCTTCAATTGTCGAGAATTCGTGCAGTACACCATCTATCTGGATTGATGTTACAGCGGCACCAGGGAGTGAGGATAAGAGGATACGACGTAAGGAGTTACCCAGAGTTGTACCATATCCACGCTCAAGTGGCTCTACGACAAACTTACCAAATTTGGCATCGTCGCTGATTTCAACCGTTTCGATTTTTGGTTTTTCAATCTCGATCATTACTTAAAACCCTCCTTCAAAACGTCGAAACCTCGAATAGAATCATATGAGATTCCATCCGAAATTCCCCATTGTTTAGTCCCGTATGTGCTCAGGCAACGAGTCGGTGCATTCGTTTCATAAATAACTGTATCATAACCCATTATTGACAGGGACACAAAATCTATACAAACAAATTACACGCGGCGACGTTTTGGTGGACGGCATCCGTTATGAGGAACAGGAGTTACGTCTCTGATAGCAGTGACTTCTAGTCCAGCAGCTTGAAGTGCACGGATTGCAGCTTCACGGCCTGAACCAGGTCCTTTAACAGTAACCTCTAGAGTTTTAAGACCATGTTCGATTGAACCTTTAGCAGCTGTTTCTGCAGCCATTTGCGCAGCGAAAGGAGTAGATTTACGAGAACCTCTGAATCCTAAAGCTCCGGCACTAGACCAAGAAATAGCATTACCATGAGTGTCAGTGATCGTAACGATCGTGTTATTGAAAGTTGAACGAATATGAGCAATACCAGACTCAATATTCTTTTTCACGCGACGTTTACGCGTGTTAGATTTACGAGCAGCAGCCATTGTTTAAGAACCTCCCTTACTTATTTTTTCTTGTTAGCTACAGTACGACGCGGACCTTTACGAGTACGCGCGTTGTTTTTAGAGTTTTGTCCGCGAACAGGTAATCCTCTGCGATGACGGATTCCGCGGTAGCTTCCGATTTCGATCAGACGTTTGATATTAAGAGAAACTTCACGGCGAAGGTCACCTTCTACTTTCAGTTTATCAATAATATCACGGATTTTACCAAGTTCTTCTTCAGTAAGATCGCGCACACGAGTATCTTCTGAAACTCCAGCTTCTTTTAAAACTTGCTGAGCCGTTGTGCGGCCAATTCCGAAGATGTATGTTAAAGAAATAACAACACGTTTGTCACGTGGGATATCTACACCAGCAATACGAGCCATTCTCTGGGCACCTCCTTATAAATTATCCTTGTTTTTGTTTATGCTTTGGATTTTCACAGATCACCATTACTTTTCCTTTTCTGCGAATAACTTTACATTTTTCGCAGATTGGTTTAACTGATGGTCTCACTTTCATGTGTTTCCAACCTCCTTCAGTTTCCGGAGTGCTTTATTTGTAACGGTACGTAATCCTGCCACGAGTTAAGTCATATGGAGATAATTCTACCGTAACTTTGTCTCCAGGTAAAATGCGAATGAAGTGCATGCGGATTTTACCAGATACATGAGCCAAAACAGTGTGGCCATTCTCAAGTTCAACTTTGAACATCGCGTTTGGCAGTGTTTCGACTATAGTACCTTCCACTTCAATTACATCGTCTTTCGCCATTCAAGTGTTCTCCCTTCTTCAAATCAGTAACTTGCTTTCTGACAAATTTCAAAAGAAGTTTGTCACACGCCCTGTTTCGTTTATACTGTTCTGAACTTCCGGAGATACGCAATCATAAAGGGTTACATGATTGATATTCTTTTTCTTAGGAGAATGAAATGTACGCTTTTCTCCGTCTGCTGTTAGTACATTGATGATGGTCAAAATTCCAATGACAAGCGACAAGATGAATTCAGTCCTGCCAATGTTCATCCAAGCTTTCTGCCCTATCAAGTCGAAAAAACATCTGTCTTCGGAATTATTTTCATCATCTAGACTCTCGTCAGTATATCAAAACCCGTTTCCGTAATCGCAATCGTATGTTCAAAATGAGCACACTTTTTCCCATCTACCGTTACAACCGTCCAGTTATCAGCCAATGTTTTCACGTAGCGGCTGCCAGCGTTCACCATAGGCTCAATAGCGAGAACCATGCCAGGTTTGAGCCGTGGTCCTTTGTTGGGCGGACCGTAATGAGGAATTTGCGGGTCCTCATGCAAGTCTTGACCAACACCATGTCCGACATACTCCCTAACAACTGAAAACTGCTCATTTTCGACATACGTTTGTATTGCGTGGGAAATATTCGACAAACGTTCACCTGGTTTTGCTTCCTGCAAGCCTTTATATAAAGACTCCTCTGTCACTTCCAGAAGTTTTTTGTCATCATCGCTGATGTTTCCTACCGGATATGTCCATGCAGAGTCACCATGATAACCATTTAATTTAGCACCGATATCAATACTGATGATGTCACCGTCCTTCAGCACCCTGCTGCCAGGAATGCCGTGAACGAGTTCTTCATTAACTGATACGCAAATGCTCCCGCGAAACCCATTATACCCCTTAAAAGATGGGATTGCACCCTGCTTCTTAATAAAACGTTCGGCAATTTGATCCAATTCTTTTGTCGAGATTCCTGGTTTAATGTGCTTTTTTAACTCTTCATGAGTTAAAGCCACGATTCGCCCTGCTTCCCGCATGATACCAAGTTCACGTGGGGTTTTACAGATAATCATTTTTTTAATCCTCCAAGAAGATCCTTCACATCTGCATAAACGTCTTGAATGTCCTGTTGGCCATTCACGTTTGCAAGATAACCTTTCTCTGAATAGAAATCTAGTAAAGGCTGAGTTTGCTTCATGTTTACCTCAAGCCGTTTAGAGACGGTTTCCTCATTATCATCTGCCCGTTGATAGAGTTCGCCTCCGTCTTTATCACAAATACCCGGCGTTTTCGGCGGATTAAAAACTAAATGATAGGTTGTGCCGCAAACACTGCAAATTCTGCGTCCAGTCAGACGTTCCATAAGAGCGTCTTTGTCGACTTCAATGTTAATGACATAATCAATCGGCTTGCCGTATTCCTCAAGAATTTCTTCAAGAGCTTCGGCTTGAGCGACTGTTCGCGGAAATCCGTCCAGAAGAAAACCTCTTTCACAATCATCTTTGCCAAGTCTTTCTTTTACAATTCCGATTGTGACTTCGTCAGGTACGAGCTCTCCCTTATCAATATAAGATTTTGCTTCGAGTCCGAGTGGTGTTTCTTCTTTCATAGCAGCACGGAACATATCTCCTGTTGAGATATGAGGAATCCCATAATCCTCAACAATTCGTTCGCCCTGTGTGCCTTTGCCGGCACCAGGAAGCCCCATTAAGACTAAGTTCATTCGGATTTCCCCCGTCCTCTCTTTATTAAGAGGGAATGGATAAATCCATTTCCTCTAGTTTTTCATAAATCCACGGTAGTTTCGTTTCACCAACTGGCTTTCTAGTTGTTTCATTGTCTCCAAGGCTACCCCGACAACAATTAACAAAGATGTTCCGCCAATTTGTGCACTTTGAGGCAATCCAGCGAATTGAATGAAAAAGATAGGAAGAATGGAAATCACGGCTAAGAATATAGAACCCACAAACGTAAGTCGATACAAAATGCTCGTAATTCTATCTTGAGTCATTTTCCCTGGACGAACCCCCGGGATATAGCCACCCTGTTTTTTAAGGTTATCAGCCATTTGTTCAGGGTTTACCTGTACAAAAGCATAAAAGTACGTAAAGGCAATAATCAACGCAACATATATCGCCATACCCACCGGATGCGTATTATCAAAGTTGTTTTGAATCCACTTTGTCACATCGTTTGTACCAAAGAATGACGCGATCGTCCGCGGCGTTATCAAAAACGCAACCGCAAAGATTACCGGAATAACCCCTGCAGGATTCACTTTCAATGGAAGGTGTGTAGACTGACCTCCGCCAGCAGGTGAACGACCTGTGCCTTTAGCATATTGAATCGCAATTTTCCGTACGGCTTGCTGAATGAAAATAACTCCAACAATAACTGCTAAAATCGCAATCACAAGAAGTGCGACTTTCACAATATGAATAAACAACTGATCGTTGCTGCCGACAAATTGAGTCTCATATATTTGCCCAATTGTTTTTGGAATACTAGACACAATCCCCGCGAAGATAATGATCGATATTCCGTTGCCTACTCCATGAGACGTAATTTGTTCCCCAAGCCACATTAAAAAGGCAGTTCCGCCAGTGAGCACTAAAGCAATGATAAGATATGTCGATACACCGGATTTTTCGATCAGCATACCGTTTGCCAGATTGTTGAATCCATATGACATACCTAACGCTTGGATGAAACCAAGCACAATCGTAAAGTACCTTGTGAACTGAGCTAATTTACGGCGGCCAACTTCACCTTGCTTAGACCACTCGGTAAACTTCGGTACAACATCCATCTGAAGCAGCTGAATGATGATCGAAGCCGTGATATAAGGAGTAATTCCCATTGCAAAAATGGAAAATTGGTAAAGCGCACCGCCGCCAAATGTATTAAGGAGATCAAAAACACCCATTTGAGACTGTGCCTGTAACACTTCAGCGTTAACATAAGGCACAGGAATAAACGCACCTATGCGAAAGACGATAAGCATGAGTAAAGTGAATATGATTTTATTCCTGATATCACTCACACGCATAAAGTTGGAGATTGTTTTAAACAAGTTAGATCACCTCAGCTGTACCGCCAGCAGCTTCAACAGCTTCTTTCGCAGAAGCAGAGAATTTATTGGCTTTTACAGTTAATTTTTTCTCTAATTTACCGTTGCCAAGAATCTTTACTCCTGCATTAAGTTTGCTAATAACACCAGTCTCTAGAAGAAGTTCAGGAGTGACTTCCGTTCCTTCTGCAAAACCGTTCAATTTGTCTAGGTTGACTACAGCGTATTCCTTGCGGTTGATGTTAGTGAAACCGCGTTTAGGAAGACGTTGGAATAAAGGCATTTGTCCCCCCTCGAATCCAGGGCGTACACCGCCGCCAGAACGAGCGTTTTGACCTTTGTGACCTTTACCAGCTGTTTTACCGTTGCCAGAACCAATACCACGACCTACGCGATTACGCGTTTTGCGTGAACCTTCTGAAGGTTTTAATTCATGAAGTTTCATTAGGACACCTCCTTATCCGATCAAATATTTTTATTGTTCTTTAACAGAAACTAAATGAGATACTTTATTAATCATGCCACGGATCGCAGCGTTGTCTTCATGAACAACAGTTTGGTTTGTTTTCTTTAAACCAAGTGTTCTTACAGTAACGCGTTGGTCTTCCGGGCGACCGATTACACTTCGTTTGAGGGTAATTTCTAATTTAGCCATTAATGTTCCCTCCTTATCCTAACAGTTCTTCTACAGATTTTCCACGAAGCTTCGCAACGTCTTCAGCGCGTTTAAGTTCACTTAAACCTTGAAGTGTTGCACGAATCATGTTGATCGGTGTGTTAGAACCTAAAGACTTAGAAAGGATATCAGCTACACCAGCTAGCTCAAGTACCGCACGTACAGGGCCTCCAGCGATAACTCCAGTACCTTCAGAAGCAGGTTTTAACAAGATGTTACCTGCACCGAAACGTCCGATGATTTCGTGTGGAATTGTAGTTCCAACCATTGGTACTTCAATCAAATTCTTTTTCGCATCTTCAACAGCTTTGCGGATCGCTTCTGGTACTTCTTGTGCTTTACCAGTACCGAATCCTACGTGTCCGTTTTTGTCACCGACAACGACTAGAGCTGCGAAGCGGAAACGACGACCACCTTTAACAACTTTCGCTACGCGGTTAACCGTAACTAAGCGTTCTTCTAACTCTAATTTGCTTGGGTCAATACGACGCATAATCATGTGTCCCTCCTTCTTTTATTAAAATTTAAGTCCAGCTTCACGAGCAGCATCAGCCAAAGCTTTTACACGTCCATGGTATAAGTATCCGCCACGGTCAAATACTACGTCAGAAATGCCTTTTTCAGCAGCGCGTTTTGCAACTAATTCTCCAACTTTAGTAGCAGCAGTAGTATCTCCAGTGCTTTCAACGTTCAAGTCTTTATCGAGAGTAGATGCACTAGCAAGTGTTACACCATTTACATCATCGATGATTTGAGCGTAAATGTGCTTGTTAGAACGGAAAACGTTCAGACGCGGTCTTTCAGCAGTTCCGGAAAGTTTAGCGCGAACACGAGCGTGTCTTTTAAGACGAGCAGCATTTTTGCTAGTTTTCGTAATCATCTAGGTCACTCCTTTCTTCACTTTAAGCGATCTTACTTAGCAGATTTACCTTCTTTACGGCGAACAACTTCACCTTCGTAGCGGATTCCTTTACCCTTGTAAGGCTCTGGAGAACGTACAGCGCGGATGTTAGCAGCAATAGCTCCTACGCGTTCTTTGTCTGTACCTTTTACAACTACTTTAGTTTGAGAAGGAACTTCGATTTCGATGCCTTCTTCAGGAACGATCTCAACAGGATGAGAGTATCCAACGTTTAAAACAAGTTTATTTCCGGATTTAGAAGCACGGTAACCGACACCGACTAATTCCAAACCTCTTTCAAATCCTTTAGATACACCCTCAACCATGTTGCCAAGCAGACTGCGAGTCGTACCATGCAGGGCACGGTGCTCTTTTTGATCAGAAGGACGAGCGACTGTAAGCACATTGTCCTCTACTTTAATCTCCATATCAGGGTGAAACGTACGAGTTAATTCTCCTTTTGGTCCTTTCACAGCTACAGTGTTGTTATCATTTAACGTTACTGTAACATCAGAAGGAATCTCAAGTAGCTTCTTACCTACACGAGACATACCAAACACCTCCATTCATGTTAAACTTCTTACCAAACGTATGCTAGAACTTCTCCACCAGCTTGTTTTGCACGGGCTTCTTTGTCCGTTAAAACACCTTGTGATGTAGAAATAATCGCGATTCCAAGACCGTTAAGTACGCGAGGTACTTCATTAGATTTAGCATAAACACGCAAACCAGGCTTGCTGATTCTTTTAAGACCAGTGATAACGCGCTCGTTGTTTTGTCCGTATTTCAAGAAAACGCGGATGATACCTTGTTTGCTGTCTTCTACGAACTCAACGTCACGAATGAAACCTTCACGCTTTAAAATTTCAGCAATTTCTCTTTTCAATTTAGAAGCAGGAATTTCAAGCTTCTCATGACGTACCATGTTTGCATTGCGAATACGAGTTAGCATATCTGCAATTGGATCTGTCATAACCATTATATAATTACCTCCTTCCCTTTCTTGGGGATTACCAGCTGGCTTTTTTCACGCCAGGAATTTGTCCTTTATATGCAAGCTCACGGAAACAAATACGGCAAAGTTTAAATTTACGAATGACTGAATGCGGACGTCCGCAGCGTTCACAGCGTGTGTACTCTTGTACTTTAAACTTTGGTGTACGTTGTTGTTTCGCAATCATAGACTTTTTAGCCACGATTTCGCCTCCCTTTCATTGATTATTTCTGGAACGGCATACCTACTTGAGTTAATAGCTCACGAGCTTCTTCGTCAGTATTAGCAGTTGTTACGATAACGATGTCCATTCCTCGAACCTTTGTTACTTTATCGTAGTCAATTTCAGGGAAGATTAACTGTTCTTTGATACCAAGTGTGTAGTTACCGCGACCGTCGAAAGATTTTTTAGAAACCCCGCGGAAGTCACGTACACGCGGTAAAGATACAGAAATAAGTTTATCAAGGAAATCATACATGCGCTCTCCGCGAAGAGTTACTTTCGCACCGATAGGCATTCCCTCACGAAGACGGAATCCAGCAATTGATTTCTTCGCACGAGTAACGACAGGTTTTTGACCTGCGATAAACGTTAATTCTTCAACAGCACTGTCGATTGCTTTTGCGTTTTGAACAGCGTCACCAACACCCATGTTGATTACGATTTTTTCGATTTTAGGCACTTGCATGACTGAATCATAGTTGAACTTAGTCAT
Organism: Bacillus sp. FMQ74; assembly: GCF_001875785.1. Lineage (NCBI taxonomy): Bacteria > Bacillati > Bacillota > Bacilli > Caryophanales > Bacillaceae > Bacillus > Bacillus sp. FMQ74. The sequence goes on from NZ_MOEO01000016.1 coordinate 19,751, forward strand.
TAAAGCAGGTGCAATTTCTTTATTGTACTTTTCTTTAAGGCGGTTCATGAGATAGACCTCCCTTCCTTTTAATACTATTTATCTAGAACTTGCCCAGATTTTTTTGCTACACGAACTTTTTTGCCATCTTCCACTTTGTATCCTACGCGAGTCACTTCACCTGTTTTAGGATCGAGCGGCATAACGTTTGATACATGAATTGGCGCCTCTTGATTAGAAATACCGCCTTGAGGGTTAGCTTGAGTTGGTTTAGAGTGTTTCTTTACCATGTTAACACCTTCAACTAAAACGCGGTCCTTTTTAGGGAAAGCAGCAAGGATTGTTCCTTGTTTGCCTTTATCTTTACCAGAGATAACCATAACTTTATCGCCTTTTTTTACATGCATCCTGATCGCACCTCCTTGAGTAAGGCATTTATTTCATTAGATAACTTCTGGAGCTAGAGAAACAATTTTCATAAAGTTGTTTTCACGCAATTCACGAGCAACTGGTCCGAAGATACGAGTTCCGCGTGGGCTCTTGTCGTCACGGATGATAACACATGCATTCTCATCGAAGCTGATGTATGAACCGTCACTTCTGCGCGCTCCGCTTTTAGTGCGAACGATAACAGCTTTTACGACTTCACCTTTTTTGACAACGCCTCCTGGTGTTGCTTGTTTAACCGTGCAAACAATTACATCACCAATGTTAGCTGTTTTACGTCCAGAACCACCAAGAACTTTAATAGTAAGTACTTCACGTGCGCCAGAGTTGTCAGCTACTTTTAAACGAGTCTCTTGTTGAATCATTATTTGTTACCTCCCTTCGGAAAAAGAATTCCGAACTTTATTAGATAATAACAGCTTCTTCGACAACTTCAACTAGACGGAAACGCTTAGTTGCAGACAATGGACGAGTTTCCATGATCTTAACGATGTCACCGATTTTAGCTTGATTATTTTCATCATGTGCTTTGAATTTTTTTGAGTATTTTACGCGTTTACCGTAAAGTGTATGTTTTTTGTATGTTTCAACAACAACAGTGATGGTTTTATCCATTTTGTCAGAAACAACACGGCCTTGGTAAACCTTGCGTTGGTTACGTTCGCTCATGCTCACGACCTCCCCTCAGTGATTATTTATTAGCAGCAATTTCTCTTTCACGAATCACAGTTTTCATGCGCGCGATAGCTTTGCGCACTTCACGAATGCGAGCAGTATTTTCAAGTTGTCCTGTCGCTAATTGAAAGCGAAGATTGAAAAGTTCTTCTTTAAGAGACTTTACTTTTTGTTCAATTTCAGCAGTGGTAAGGTCACGAATTTCATTAGCTTTCATTTGATTCACCACCAATTTCTTCACGTTTTACGAACTTCGTTTTAATTGGCAATTTGTGAGATGCAAGACGAAGCGCTTCACGAGCAACCTCTTCAGACACACCAGAAATTTCAAATAAAACTTTGCCCGGTTTTACAACAGCTACCCAACCTTCTGGAGCCCCTTTACCGGATCCCATACGTACCTCAAGTGGTTTAGCAGTGTAAGGTTTAGAAGGGAAAATTTTGATCCAAACTTTACCGCCACGTTTCATGTAACGAGTCATCGCAATACGTGCAGCTTCGATTTGACGGTTAGTAATCCAAGAAGCTTCAAGAGCTTGGATACCGAATTCACCGAAATGTACTTCAGTACCGCCTTTCGCACGGCCACGCATTTTTCCGCGATGCTCTCTGCGATATTTAACGCGTTTTGGTAATAACATATTATTTTCCTCCTTCCTCAGTTTTCTTCTTAGTAGGAAGAACCTCTCCACGATAGATCCAGACTTTCACACCAAGCTTACCGTAAGTAGTGTCAGCTTCAGATGTTGCATAGTCAATGTCCGCACGTAATGTGTGCAATGGAACAGTTCCTTCACTGTAGTATTCAGAACGAGCGATATCTGCACCGCCAAGACGACCAGAAACCATTGTTTTCACACCTTGTGCTCCAGCACGCATAGTACGTTGGATTTGTTGTTTCTGCGCACGGCGGAAAGAAACACGGTTTTCTAATTGACGAGCGATGTTGTCAGCAACTAGCTGTGCATCAAGATCTGCTCTTTTGATTTCAAGAATGTTAATGTGTACACGCTTGCCAGTAAGGCTGTTAAGGGCTTTGCGAAGTGCTTCAACTTCAGAACCGCCTTTACCGATAACCATACCAGGCTTAGCTGTGTGGATCGTAATGTTAACGCGGTTTGCTGCACGCTCGATTTCTACTTTAGAAACAGAAGCGTCAGAAAGGCGTTTGCTAATGTATTCACGAATTTTTAAATCTTCGTGCAGGAAGTCAGCGTAATCTTTACCAGCGTACCACTTAGATTCCCAATCACGAATGACTCCGATACGAAGACCGACTGGATTTACCTTTTGACCCACTACTTATCCCTCCTTCTTTTCTGATACAACGATTGTAATGTGGCTCGTACGTTTGTTGATTTGGCTCGCACGTCCCATAGCACGTGGGCGGAATCTTTTTAACGTAGGGCCTTCGTCAACGAATGCTTGAGAAATAACCAGGTTGTTAGCGTCCATTTCATAGTTATGCTCAGCATTTGCAATAGCGGATTTTAATACTTTCTCGATAATTGGAGAAGCAGCTCTTGGTGTAAGGTTCAAGATTGATACTGCCTCACCTACTTGCTTGCCTCGAATCAGGTCCATTACTAGACGTGCTTTACGAGGAGCAATACGGACTGTTCTTGCAACAGCTTTAGCTTGCATTTAAAAGCCTCCTCTCTTAGCGTCTTGTTTTTTTGTCATCACTAGCATGACCTTTGTACGTACGTGTTGGAGCGAATTCACCCAACTTGTGCCCTACCATATCTTCAGAGATGAATACAGGCACGTGTTTACGTCCGTCATAGACTGCGATTGTGTGACCAATAAACTGTGGGAAAATAGTAGAACGACGAGACCAAGTTTTTACGACTTGTTTCTTGTCTGTTTCATTTAATTTCTCGATTTTAGTCATCAAGTGTCCATCGACAAATGGTCCTTTTTTCAAGCTGCGAGCCATTTTGGAACCTCCCTTCGTGATTGCACTACGGTCCGAAAAGAACCGTAGACAACCCCGTTATTTATTTTTACGACGACGTACGATAAATTTATCGGATTTGTTCTTTTTCTTACGAGTCTTGAATCCAAGAGTTGGTTTACCCCATGGAGACATTGGTGATTTGCGTCCGATTGGCGCACGTCCTTCACCACCACCGTGTGGGTGATCGTTAGGGTTCATTACAGAACCACGAACTGTAGGACGGATGCCTTTCCAGCGAGAACGTCCAGCTTTACCAATGTTGATAAGTTCGTGCTGTTCGTTACCTACTTGACCGATAGAAGCACGGCAAGCAGAAAGGATCATGCGAACTTCACCAGAGTTAAGACGTACAAGAACGTATTTACCTTCTTTACCAAGAACCTGAGCAGATGTACCAGCTGAACGTACAAGCTGTCCGCCTTTACCAGGTTTTAATTCAATGTTATGCACAACTGTACCAACAGGGATGTTGATAAGTGGAAGTGCATTACCTACTTTAATGTCAGCTTCAGGACCTGACATGATTTCAGTACCCACTTGAATTCCTTTAGGAGCAAGAATGTAACGTTTTTCTCCGTCTGCATAGTTGATTAGAGCGATGTTAGCTGAACGGTTTGGATCGTATTCAACTGTAGCAACGCGTCCAGGTATACCATCTTTATCGCGTTTGAAGTCGATAACACGGTATTGGCGTTTATGTCCGCCACCTTGGTGACGTACAGTCAATTTACCTTGGTTGTTACGTCCGCCTTTTTTGTGAAGGGGAGCAAGCAAGGATTTTTCCGGCTTGTCAGTCGTGATTTCAGCAAAATCTGAAGTTGTCATGCCACGACGTCCATTAGAGGTCGGTTTATACTTTTTAATCGCCATTTTGAATTTCCCTCCTTCTTTTTACAGATAATTAAGCTTCAAAAATTTCGATTTCTTTGCTGTCTGCAGTAAGTTTTACGATCGCTTTTCTGCGACGGCTAGTCATACCAGTGTAGCGTCCAACACGTTTTGATTTACCTTTGTAGTTCATGATGTTGACTTTGTCAACTTTCACTCCAAAGATGCTTTCAACCGCGTCTTTCACTTCTGTTTTGTTAGCTCTTACATCAACTTCAAAAGTATATTTCTTTTCAGTCATTAAATCAGCAGAACGTTCAGTAATGACGGGGCGCTTTAGAACATCACGAGGATCTTTCATTATGCAAGCACCTCCTCTACTTTTTCAACCGCTGCTTTTGTAATCAGAAGCTTCTCGTGGTTGACAACGTCTAAAACGTTGATTCCGTTAGCTTCAACAACAGTAACTCCAGGAATGTTACGAGCAGATAAAGCTACTGCTTCGTTTGCATCCGCAGTTACGATTAAAGCTTTTTTCTCAACAGATAATCCTTTAAGGATAGCTGCCATTTCTTTTGTTTTAGCCGTATCAAGAGTAAGATCTTCAAGAACGATGATGTTGTTGTCGATCACTTTAGAAGACAATACTGATTTGATTGCCAAGCGGCGAACTTTTTTAGGTAATTTATAAGAATAGCTGCGTGGTGTTGGGCCGAATACGACACCACCTCCGCGCCATTGCGGTGAACGGATTGAACCTTGACGGGCACGTCCTGTACCTTTTTGACGCCATGGTTTACGACCTCCGCCGCGTACTTCAGAACGATTTTTTACTTTGTGAGTTCCTTGACGTAAGGAAGCTCTTTGCATAAGAATAGCGTCGAATACAACACTCTCATTTGGTTCGATACCAAATACAGAAGCATTTAATTCGATGTCACCAGCAGTAGAACCGTTTTGGTTGTATAATGCTACTTTTGGCATGATCAATTTCCTCCTTTCCTAAGAGAGTTATTTAGATTTAACAGCACTTTTAACAGTGATTAAAGATTTCTTCGCACCAGGTACGTTACCTTTGATCAAAAGAAGATTGCGCTCTGCATCAACTTTTACGATTTCAAGGTTTTGAACAGTGATTTGCTCTCCGCCCATACGTCCAGGTAATAATTTACCTTTGAATACACGGTTAGGATCTACAGGTCCCATTGAACCAGGACGACGGTGGTAGCGTGAACCGTGAGACATAGGTCCGCGAGATTGTCCGTGGCGCTTGATCGCACCTTGGAAACCTTTACCTTTAGATACTCCTGTTACATCTACGATTTCTCCAGCAGAGAAAATTTCAACCTTGACTTCCTGACCAACTTCATACGCATCCATTTCCACTCCGCGTAATTCTTTAACGAAGCGCTTAGGAGCAGTTTCCGCTTTTGCAACGTGCCCTTTTTCAGGTTTGTTAGAAAGCTTTTCACGCTTGTCGTCAAAACCAAGCTGGATTGCTTCGTAACCGTCGTTTTCAGCTGTTTTCTTTTGAAGAACAACGTTTGGAGCAGCCTCGATAACAGTTACCGGAATAAGATCACCGTTCTCAGCGAATACTTGCGTCATACCAATTTTTCTTCCTAAGATTCCTTTGGTCATTCGTCACACCTCCTATTAAGATCATTCTATATTTTAGAATTAAAGTTTAATTTCGATATCGACACCAGATGGTAAGTCTAATCGCATAAGAGCATCAACAGTTTGTGGTGTTGGGTTCACAATGTCGATTAAACGTTTATGTGTACGCATTTCAAATTGCTCACGAGAATCTTTGTATTTGTGCACCGCACGAAGGATTGTGTAAACTGATTTTTCAGTTGGCAACGGAATCGGACCAGATACGCTGGCACCAGAACGTTTTGCCGTTTCAACAATCTTCTCTGCAGATTGATCAAGGATTCTATGATCATATGCTTTCAAACGAATACGAATTTTTTGTTTTGCCATTATTTTCCCTCCTTTTCGCCTACATCACGTTAGACAGTTCTCCGTGAGAAAAACCTGAACACCTTGCCATGGCAAAGCGGCCGGGTGTGTCAGCAACCTCTCACTTCATCGCAGTCAAAGACCAACATACACCATTATACAGAAAATAGGCGTATGTTGCAAGACTTATTTAAAATATGCATGGTTTGCACACTTTTTTTATTATACAGGGGTTTTTCTTATTTATCAAGGACCTATCATAAATGGTGCCGTGCATGACGACTTAGTGTACTAGCGAATAATGACGGCTCCTCAATATGCGGGGTATGAGCTGAATTCTCAAATTGAACCCAGCGCTTTTCGGGCGCCACAAGTTCTTGATAATACTGTTTTGATATTTCAGCGGGAACAATTAAGTCATGTTTCCCTGAAATGAAAACACACGGTACTTTAATAGAAGGAACAGATCTAAATGCATTAAACCGATACAACTCATCAGATAAATGTTTTTTGCTGAAGCGCAGTCCATTGAGGAAGCTATGAATGTTTCGCACACCATACTCATTACCAGTAAGCATTTGAAATAAAACAGCAAGAGATTGCCGATGTAGGCGAGTGAATCCTCCTCTGCTTATCTCAACACAAAACCGATAGATAAGATGCTGGATATCCTGCTTCCAAGGCGGAGCCCCAATGAAACGTGTGAGCAAAGATAATATGCTGGCTTTCTTTGTTTCAGAAATATCACGAATATGTTGATAAGCAGTTGATTCTTCATCGTGAGGGCTAACAACCTGACTGATTCCATAATAAGCGTAAAACAAATCCGGGCACTGCTGCACTACATGAAGCGCCAACATTGACCCCCAAGAATGACCAGCCAGATATAGTTTTGTTTTTGAAAAGTGCGCTAAGAGCCATTGAGTGACATGGATTGTATCTTTAATGAAGTGATTTATTGTCATGGAGTGTTGCGAAATTCGTTTAGAATATGAAAGCCCTGATCCTCTCTGATCCCAATGAACTACAGTGAAATACTGTTCCAACTCTTTTTGATAATGTCTAATGTATCCGATTTGCGGCGTTCCCGGCCCCCCATGTAAAAAAAGCAGCAATGGATTTTCAACATCAGCTCCATTTATCATCAGCATTTGCTTTGTATTTTCAATACTCAGTTCTTTCATGACTGCGATTGATCTCTTTTCAGGAATCATAGATAGTAGCCCCTCGAATATGATAGATCCTATTATACAAGAAAAAGATAAGCAAACAAAAAACGAGACCCGCAGGGGTCTCGTTTAAAAGCATACTATTACTCAGTGATTGTAGAAACAACGCCTGAACCAACAGTACGTCCGCCTTCACGAATAGAGAAACGAGTTCCTTCTTCGATAGCGATTGTAGAGATAAGTTCAACGTTCATTTCAGTGTTATCTCCAGGCATAACCATTTCTACGCCTTCTGGAAGATGGATGATACCAGTTACGTCAGTTGTACGGAAGTAGAACTGAGGACGGTAGTTAGAGAAGAATGGAGTATGACGTCCACCCTCTTCTTTAGAAAGAACGTAAACTTCAGCTTTGAATTTGCTGTGTGGAGTGATTGTACCTGGTTTAGCAAGTACTTGACCACGTTGGATTTCTTCACGAGATACACCGCGAAGAAGGGCACCAATGTTGTCACCAGCTTCAGCGTAGTCAAGAAGCTTACGGAACATTTCAACACCTGTAACAGTTGTTTTCTTGTTCTCTTCTTGAAGACCGATGATTTCAACTTCGTCACCGACTTTAACTTGTCCACGTTCTACACGGCCAGTAGCAACTGTACCACGACCAGTGATTGAGAATACGTCCTCAACTGGCATCATGAATGGTTTTTCAGTGTCGCGCTCTGGAGTTGGGATGTACTCATCAACCGCATCCATAAGTTCGAAGATTTTAGCTTCCCACTCAGCGTCTCCTTCAAGAGCTTTAAGAGCAGAACCTTTAACAACTGGTACATCATCACCAGGGAAGTCGTATTCGCTAAGAAGATCGCGAACTTCCATTTCAACTAGTTCAAGAAGCTCTTCGTCGTCTACCATGTCGCATTTGTTTAAGAATACAACGATGTATGGTACACCAACGTTTTTAGAAAGAAGGATGTGCTCACGAGTTTGTGGCATTGGGCCATCAGCAGCAGATACTACAAGGATAGCTCCGTCCATTTGCGCAGCACCAGTGATCATGTTTTTAACATAGTCAGCGTGTCCTGGGCAGTCAACGTGTGCATAGTGACGAGTTTCAGTTTCGTACTCAACGTGTGCAGTAGAGATTGTGATACCGCGCTCACGTTCTTCTGGAGCACCATCAATTTGATCGTACGCCATAGCTGTACCTTTACCAGATTTCTTATGAAGTACTGTTGTGATAGCAGCAGTTAAAGTTGTTTTACCATGGTCAACGTGTCCAATTGTACCAATATTGGCATGTGATTTGGAACGGTCGAATTTTTCTTTAGCCATTCTAAAATCCTCCTTAAGAGCTTTTAATTAGTAATGTATAGAGTGATAGGAAGTGAAAGAAAGCTTTCACTTCCTCATCTTACAATAGTAGTTATACTTGAGTTAAGCGGCAAAATCAATTATTCGCCTTTATTTTTTTTGATAATTTCTTCTGCAACGCTCTTCGGCACTTCTTCGTAGTGATCCATGTGCATAGTGAACGTACCGCGACCTTGCGTATTAGAACGAAGTGCAGTAGCGTAACCGAACATTTCAGCAAGAGGAACCATAGCGCGAACAACTTGAGCGTTACCGCGTGCTTCCATACCTTCTACGCGTCCGCGACGTGAAGTGATATCACCCATGATATCTCCCATGTATTCTTCTGGAATAACCACTTCTACTTTCATGATTGGTTCAAGAAGAACTGGGTTACATTTGCTGACTGCATTTTTCAATGCCATAGAAGCAGCAACTTTAAATGCCATTTCGTTTGAGTCAACATCATGGTAAGAACCGTCGAAAAGTTTAGCTTTAATGTCGATAAGCGGGAAGCCTGCTAGTACACCATTTTCAAGTGCATCTTCCAGACCTGCTTGAACAGCTGGGATGTATTCACGAGGAACGACCCCACCGACAATCGCATTTTCAAATTCAAAGCCAGCGCCTTCTTCGTTTGGTTCGAATTCGATCCAAACGTGTCCGAACTGACCGCGTCCACCAGACTGACGTACGAATTTACCTTCAACTTTTGCACCGGTACGGAATGTTTCACGGTACGCAACCTGAGGAGCACCAACATTGGCTTCTACTTTAAATTCGCGTTTCATACGGTCAACAATGATGTCAAGGTGAAGTTCACCCATACCAGAGATGATCGTTTGGCCAGTTTCTGGGTTTGTTTGAGTACGGAATGTAGGATCTTCTTCAGCAAGTTTCGCTAAAGCGATACCCATTTTATCTTGGTCAGCTTTTGATTTAGGCTCAATAGCAACGTCGATAACTGGTTCTGGGAATTCCATTGACTCAAGGATAACAAGATCCTTCTCATCACATAGAGTATCTCCAGTAGTTGTATCTTTTAGACCTACAGCAGCTGCGATATCCCCTGCGTATACAGTAGAGATTTCTTCACGGCTGTTAGCGTGCATTTGAAGAATACGTCCAACACGCTCACGTTTGCCTTTAGTAGAGTTTTTCACGTATGAACCGGAATCAAGTGTTCCAGAGTACACACGGAAGAACGTCAACTTACCAACGTAAGGGTCAGTCATAACTTTAAATGCTAATGCAGAGAATGGCTCTTCATCAGAAGAATGACGCTCAATCTCTTCATTTGTATCAGGACGTGTACCTTTGATTGCAGCAACGTCAGTTGGTGCAGGAAGGTAGTCAAGAACAGCATCAAGTACGAGTTGAACACCTTTGTTTTTGAAGGCAGAACCAACAAGAACAGGGTAGAATTCAACATTTAATGTACCTTTACGGATTCCTGCTTTTAACTCGTCAATTGTGATTTCTTCACCCTCAAGGTATTTATCCATAAGCTCTTCATCAAGCTCACATACAGCTTCAATAAGGCTGTTGCGAAGCTCTTCAGCTTGCTCTTTGTACTCTTCAGGGATTTCTTTTGCATCAGAACGAGTTCCGAGGTCATCTTCGTAGAAATACGCAACGTTCTCTACAAGGTCGATGATGCCTTCGAAGTTATCTTCAGCACCGATCGGCAATTGGATTGCATGAGCGTTTGCTTGAAGACGGTCTCTTAAAGTTCCTACAGAGTATAGGAAGTCTGCACCGATTTTGTCCATTTTGTTAACAAAAACGATACGTGGTACTCCATAAGTTGTTGCCTGACGCCAAACAGTTTCTGTTTGAGGCTCAACGCCTGATTGCGCGTCAAGTACAGCAACAGCACCATCAAGTACACGAAGAGAACGTTCAACTTCAACTGTGAAGTCTACGTGTCCTGGAGTATCGATGATGTTTACGCGGTATCCTTTCCACTGTGCAGTTGTCGCAGCGGAAGTGATTGTGATACCACGTTCTTGTTCCTGCTCCATCCAGTCCATTTGTGAAGCTCCTTCATGAGTTTCACCAATTTTGTGGATACGACCAGTATAGAACAAGATACGTTCTGTAGTAGTCGTTTTACCGGCATCGATGTGAGCCATGATACCGATATTACGAGTTTTTTCTAAGGAGAACTCTCTTGCCATTGGGTAATTTCTCCTTCCTTATTAGGAAATTGTGTTTTGTTAATCTATAAATCCTACCAGCGATAGTGAGCAAATGCTTTGTTTGCTTCAGCCATCTTATGAGTGTCTTCACGTTTCTTAACAGCAGCACCAGTGTTGTTAGCTGCGTCAAGGATTTCGTTAGCTAAACGCTCTTCCATCGTTTTTTCTCCGCGAAGACGAGCGTAGTTAACTAACCAGCGAAGTCCAAGAGTCGTACGACGTTCAGGACGAACTTCTACAGGAACTTGGTAGTTCGCACCACCTACACGGCGTGCTTTTACTTCAAGTACAGGCATGATGTTTTTCAATGCTTGTTCGAAAACCTCCATTGCATCATTGCCAGTACGTTCTTTAATGATATCGAATGACTTGTATAGGATTGTTTGAGACTTACCTTTTTTACCATCGATCATCATTTTGTTGATTAGACGAGATACAAGCTTAGAGTTGTAAATCGGATCAGGTAAAACATCTCTTTTTGCTACAGGACCTTTACGTGGCATCTGAATATCCTCCCTTCATCAATTATGCGTATTTTCGTTTATTATTTTGCTTTAGGTTTTTTCGTACCGTATTTAGAACGGCCTTGTGCACGGTTTTCAACTCCAGCAGTATCAAGCGCACCACGAACGATGTGGTAACGTACCCCTGGTAAGTCTTTTACACGTCCACCGCGGATAAGTACAACACTGTGCTCTTGCAGGTTGTGACCGATACCAGGAATGTAAGCAGTAACCTCGATTCCGTTAGTCAAACGAACACGAGCATATTTACGAAGTGCTGAGTTCGGTTTTTTCGGTGTCATTGTACCAACACGAGTACATACCCCGCGTTTTTGTGGAGAAGATACGTTAGTGTGCTCTTTTTTAAAGCTGTTGTATCCTTTGTTAAGTGCAGGAGACTTTGAGTTTTCTACTTTACTCACGCGTCCTTTGCGAATTAGCTGATTAATTGTAGGCATGATATTTTCCTCCCTTCATTACGTTTTATAACCCACATACCCAGGTGGTTCATCAAAAGGCAAAAAACAATGTCTTTACACAAGATGGAATCTTACGCAAAAACAAAAGTACGTTATAAAATAATGGCAACAGCGGCTGCTCCTACCTCAATTCCGCAGGCTTTGCCGAGCTTTTTCATGGATTCAACCATTAAGACAGAGATACCTTGATCTTCCGCAAGTGAAACAACACTTGACGTGAGTATCGGATCTGCGTCCTTTGCAACGACTACTTCCTTTACTGAACCTCGCTTTAGAGCTTTCACTGTTTGCTTCGTACCAATAATAATTGATTTGGCCTGTGATACTTTATCATAAGACATAAACATATCCTCCAAAGTAACAGGTTTATTTCGAGCACCTTGGTTATATTATCATTCTAGGAGACGAATGTCAACAAGGTATGACATTTTTTAGTTTCTATCTTCTCATAGAGTGACTTTTTAATAAATATATCTGCTGAAAGACTGTTTTGCAGTCTTTCAGCAGAATGGAATCAGTTATTCAACCGGAACCATATCGTCAGTCGGCTGAACATTTGATACTGGTTTTACTTTACGGTATTTCATCATACCTGTACCAGCTGGAACAAGCTTACCGATGATAACATTCTCTTTCAAGCCGAGAAGCTCATCACGCTTACCTTTGATCGCTGCATCTGTAAGGACACGCGTTGTTTCCTGGAAGGAAGCAGCAGATAAGAATGAGTCAGTCTCAAGAGATGCTTTTGTAATACCGAGTAAGACAGGACGGCCTGTAGCAGGGCGATTGCCTTCAAGCAATACCTTTTTGTTCGCTTCAGTAAATTGGTGAATATCAAGCAATGTACCTGGAAGCACATCAGTGTCACCGGCATCAATTACGCGTACTTTGCGAAGCATCTGGCGAACCATTACTTCTACGTGTTTATCACCGATTTCAACACCCTGCATACGGTAAACCTTTTGAACCTCATGGAGAAGATACTCTTGAACAGTCGTCAGGTCAGTCACTTTAAGAAGTTCTTTCGGATCGATTGAACCTTCTGTAAGCACTTGGCCTCGAGTAATTTTATCTCCTTCCGCTACTTTCAGGCGGGAGTTGTAAGGTGCCGTATAAGAACGTGTTTCCACTGCGCCTTGAACCACAATTTCCTGTTGCTTATCACGAACTTCATTGATCTCAACGACTGTACCGTCGATTTCTGTAATTGTTGCCTGACCTTTCGGATTACGCGCTTCGAAAAGCTCTTGGATACGCGGAAGACCCTGTGTGATATCATCTCCGGCAACCCCGCCTGTATGGAATGTACGCATTGTTAACTGTGTACCAGGCTCACCGATTGATTGGGCAGCAATGATTCCGACAGCTTCACCGACTTCAACATCGGAGCCAGTTGCAAGATTTCTGCCATAGCATCGTTTACATACACCATGAGGCGTATTACATGTGAAGGCAGAACGGATCCACACTTCTTCAATGCCGGCTTCGACAATCTCCAGCGCCTTATCTTCATCGATCAGTTCGTTTTCATTCACAAGCACTTCACCTGTTTCAGGGTGCTTCACTTGTTTTCGTGCAAAACGTCCGATTAAGCGTTCTTCTAAGCGCTCAATTGTTTCGGTTCCTTCTTTAAGAGGCTTAGCAAGAATGCCTCGGTCAGTTCCGCAATCAGTTTCACGAATGATAACATCCTGCGCAACGTCAACGAGACGGCGTGTAAGGTAACCTGAGTCAGCAGTTTTAAGAGCTGTATCGGCAAGACCTTTACGCGCACCGTGTGTGGAGATAAAGTACTCCAATACTGTCAGACCTTCACGGAAACTTGATTTGATCGGCAACTCAATGATACGTCCAGCCGGGTTGGCCATCAGGCCGCGCATTCCGGCAAGCTGCGTAAAGTTAGATGCGTTACCACGGGCACCAGAGTCACTCATCATGTAGATCGGGTTGAGTTCATCAAGTGATTTCATCAGTTTGCCTTGGATAACGTCTTTTGCAGCACTCCAGATAGAGATGACTCTCTCATAACGTTCTTCTTCAGTGATAAGACCGCGGCGGAACTGCTTCATAACGTTGTCAACTTTGCTTTGCGCTTCTTCAAGAATTTCTTGTTTATCATCGAGTACGACGATGTCAGAAACCCCAACTGTAATACCAGCTTTTGTTGAATATTTGAAACCCAGGTTTTTCATGCGGTCAAGCATTTTAGACGTTTCCGTGATATGGAATCGTTTAAAGATTTCCGCGATGATTTTACCCAGAATACCTTTTTTGAACGGTGCATTAATTGGCTGCTGTGCGATGACAGCTTTAACGTCAGCACCTTTTTCCAAGAAGAAACGGTCAGGTGTTTTCTCTTCAATGTTGCTCTTCGTTGGTTCATTCATATAAGGGAATGATTCCGGAAGAATTTCATTGAAGACAAGCTTACCGACAGTTGTAATTAACAATTTTGAGCGCTGTTCTTCGGTAAATGTCACATTCTTAAGGGAGTTAGCTGCAACAGCTACTCTCGTATGAAGGTGAACATATCCGTTTTGATAAGCAAGAAGCGCTTCGTCTGTATTCTTGAAAACCATACCTTCACCGACAGCACCGGCACGCTCAAGTGTCAGGTAATAGTTACCAAGTACCATATCCTGAGACGGTGTTACAACCGGTTTACCATCTTTAGGGTTCAAGATGTTTTGAGCAGCAAGCATCAAGATGCGTGCTTCAGCTTGTGCTTCTGCAGATAATGGTACGTGAACCGCCATTTGGTCACCATCAAAGTCAGCGTTGTAAGCTGTACATACGAGCGGGTGAAGGCGGATTGCGCGTCCTTCAACAAGCGTTGGTTCAAACGCCTGAATACCTAATCTGTGAAGTGTAGGGGCACGGTTCAGCAGTACTGGGTGCTCCTTAATTACTGATTCTAATACATCCCAAACTTCAGGCTGTACGCGCTCAATTTTGCGTTTCGCACTCTTAATGTTGTGTGCAAGACCCTTTTCAACAAGTTCTTTCATAACGAAAGGCTTGAAGAGTTCAAGCGCCATTTCCTTCGGTAATCCGCATTGGTACATTTTCAAATGAGGACCAACAACGATTACAGAACGTCCGGAGTAATCAACACGTTTACCAAGAAGGTTTTGACGGAAACGGCCTTGCTTCCCTTTCAGCATGTGAGAAAGAGATTTTAACGGTCTGTTACCAGGACCTGTTACAGGGCGTCCGCGGCGGCCGTTGTCAATTAAGGCATCGACAGCCTCTTGAAGCATACGCTTTTCGTTTTGAACGATGATGCTAGGCGCACCAAGGTCCAAAAGGCGTTTCAAACGATTGTTACGGTTGATGACACGACGATAAAGATCGTTCAAATCAGAAGTCGCAAAACGTCCGCCATCTAGCTGAACCATCGGTCTAAGCTCCGGAGGAATAACAGGAAGCACATCAAGGATCATCCAAGAAGGCTTGTTTCCTGAGTTACGGAAGGCTTCTAAAACTTCAAGACGTTTGATCGCACGAGTACGGCGTTGTCCTTGTGAAGTTTTCAGCTCTTCTTTTAACATATCAACTTCTTTTACAAGATCAATATCTTGAAGAAGTTTATGAATTGCTTCAGCACCCATAGACGCTTGGAATTTATTACCGTATTTATCAAGATAAGCACGGTATTCTTTCTCAGACAGAAGCTGTTTCTTTTCAAGCGGTGTATTTGCCGGGTCAGTTACAACGTAAGAAGCAAAGTAAATAACTTCTTCTAAAGCACGAGGTGACATATCCAGCACAAGACCCATACGGCTTGGAATACCTTTGAAATACCAAATGTGAGAAACTGGGGCAGCCAGTTCAATGTGCCCCATTCTCTCACGACGGACTTTAGCCCGTGTTACTTCGACTCCGCAACGGTCACAAACTACGCCTTTATAACGAACTCGCTTGTACTTCCCGCAATGACATTCCCAGTCCTTAGTCGGTCCGAAAATGCGTTCGCAGAATAGACCGTCCTTTTCAGGTTTTAACGTACGATAGTTTATCGTTTCAGGCTTTTTCACTTCACCAAAAGACCATGAACGGATTTTATCCGGTGAAGCAAGACCGATGTTCATATACTCAAAATTGTTCACATCTAGCAAGGGGCCTACCTCCCTTTTTATCTTCGGATTAACCGATGTCACTTGCCTTTATAACTAGAGATTATTCTTTTGTTACTACATCACGTTCAACGTCTGCAGATGCTGTTTCTTCCGGCTCTTCATCACCTGATAATGCCAGGCCGTCAGCTTGTTTTGCATCTTCTTCGTCTTCTAAATCTCTCATTTCTATTTCTTCTTCATCGCTGGAAAGGATTTTAACATCCATACCTAAGCTTTGAAGTTCTTTGATTAATACTTTGAATGATTCCGGAACACCTGGTTCAGGAACATTGTCGCCTTTAACGATGGCTTCGTATGTTTTCACACGTCCAACCACGTCATCAGACTTAACAGTCAGAATTTCTTGAAGAGTGTAAGCCGCACCGTAAGCTTCAAGTGCCCAAACTTCCATCTCACCGAAACGCTGTCCGCCAAATTGAGCTTTACCGCCAAGAGGCTGCTGCGTAACAAGTGAGTAAGGACCTGTGGAGCGTGCATGAAGTTTATCGTCAACCATGTGAGCCAGTTTGATCATGTACATGATACCGACAGATACGCGGTTATCAAACGGCTCTCCAGTACGTCCGTCGTAAAGCACTGTTTTGGCGTCACGAGACATGCCGGCTTCTTCAAGTGTTTCCCAGACATCCTCTTCACGCGCTCCGTCAAATACAGGAGATGCAATGTGAATGCCGAGGTAACGAGCGGCCATACCCATATGAAGTTCTAATACCTGCCCGATGTTCATACGTGATGGTACGCCTAGCGGGTTAAGCATGATATCAATTGGTGTGCCGTCAGGAAGGTAAGGCATATCCTCTTCAGGAAGAATCTTAGAGATAACACCTTTGTTACCGTGACGACCGGCCATTTTATCCCCTTCAGAAATCTTACGTTTCTGAACGATATATACGCGGACTAACTGGTTAACACCTGGAGGAAGTTCGTCTCCGTCTTCACGGTTGAAGACTTTAACGTCATGGATAATTCCTCCGCCGCCGTGAGGCACACGAAGAGAAGTATCACGAACCTCGCGGGCTTTCTCGCCAAAGATGGCGTGAAGCAGGCGTTCTTCTGCAGTCAGTTCAGTTACGCCTTTAGGCGTTACTTTACCAACAAGAAGATCTCCGTCTTTTACTTCTGCCCCGATACGGATGATTCCGCGGTCATCAAGATTGCGAAGCGCATCTTCACCGACGTTTGGAATATCGCGAGTGATTTCTTCAGGTCCAAGTTTCGTATCACGTGCTTCTGATTCGTATTCTTCAATGTGGATAGATGTATAAACATCATCTTTCACAAGGCGTTCACTCATGATGATGGCATCCTCATAGTTGTAGCCATCCCATGTCATGAAGCCGACCATTACGTTACGGCCAAGTGCAAGTTCACCAAGCTCCATAGAAGGACCGTCAGCAAGGATTTCTCCTTTTACCACTTCATCGCCGACACTTACGATCGGACGCTGGTTGTAGCACGTACCTTGGTTAGAGCGGACAAATTTCAGCAGGCTGTATTTATCCAGGTTTCCTTTTACTTTTTGACCGTCCACTTCTTCATAACGGCGAACCCAAACGTTTTTCGCTTCTACGCGTTCAACGATACCAGGGTGTTTACAAATAACAGCGGCACCAGAGTCTTTTCCTGATACGTATTCCATACCAGTTCCAACAAATGGCGCTTCTGGCTGCATCAAAGGCACAGCCTGACGCTGCATGTTCGCTCCCATGAGGGCACGGTTGGAGTCATCGTTTTCTAAGAACGGGATACATGCTGTCGCAGCAGATACAACCTGCTTAGGCGATACATCCATGTAGTCTACACGGTTTCTGGAAACAACGGTGTTCTCCCCGCGGAAACGAGCTACGATGCTGTCATCAATAAAGGCGCCTTCGTCATCGAGGCGAGCGTTCGCTTGAGCGACAACATAGTTATCCTCTTCATCAGCAGTTAAGTAATCGATTCTGCCCGTTACCTTCCCTGTTTCAGGGTCAACGCGGCGATATGGCGTTTCAATAAAGCCAAAACGGTTTACTTTTGCATAAGATGATAGTGAGTTGATCAAACCGATGTTCGGGCCCTCAGGCGTTTCAATCGGACACATACGGCCATAGTGGGAGTAGTGAACGTCACGTACTTCCATTCCGGCACGCTCACGTGTCAATCCGCCCGGTCCTAATGCTGACAGACGGCGCTTGTGCGTTAATTCAGCAAGCGGGTTCGTCTGATCCATGAATTGAGAAAGCTGAGAGCTTCCAAAGAACTCTTTAATGGATGCAATAACAGGACGAATATTGATCAGCTGCTGAGGCGTAATTGTATTCGTATCTTGAATTGACATTCTCTCACGAACCACACGCTCCATACGGCTTAAACCGATACGGAATTGGTTCTGGAGAAGCTCGCCTACAGAACGTAAACGGCGGTTTCCAAGATGATCGATATCATCTGTGTCGCCTACTCCGTGCAGCAGGTTGAAGAAGTAGCTGATTGAAGAAATAATATCAGCAGGCGTGATGTTTTTAATCTCTTCTTCGATGTAAGCATTCCCGATTACATTAATAACCTGTTCTCCTTCTTGATCAGTCGGAGCAAAGATTTTAATGGATTGAAGAGTCACTTCATCTTCAACAACACCGCCATTCGGATACAGCTTTCTGAAACCGATTCCGTTTTCTAAGTATGGCAGTACTTTATCAAGTGTTCTTCTATCAAGAATCTGACCTTTTTCAGCAAGGATTTCTCCTGTTTCAGGATCAACGAGCGTTTCAGCAAGTCTCTGATTGAAGAGGCGATTCTTAATATGAAGTTTTTTATTAATTTTATAGCGTCCTACATTGGCAAGATCGTATCGTTTCGGATCAAAGAAACGAGAATCAAGCAAGCTTTTCGCATTTTCTACTGTAGGCGGCTCTCCAGGACGGAGACGCTCGTAAATTTCAAGCAACGCTTTGTCGCTGTTTTCTGTGTTATCTTTATCAAGCGTATTTCTCAGGTATTCGTTTTCTCCTATAAGATCAAGAATCTCTTGATCGGAGCCGAAGCCGAGAGCACGCAAAAGAACCGTAACCGGCAACTTACGTGTGCGATCAATGCGGACATAAACAACATCTTTCGCATCAGTTTCGTATTCTAACCATGCGCCACGGTTTGGAATGACAGTTGCGGTAAAACCTTTTTTACCGTTCTTGTCTACTTTACCACTGAAATATACACTTGGAGACCGAACAAGCTGGGAAACGATAACGCGTTCCGCACCGTTAATGATAAAAGTACCTGTGTCTGTCATAATAGGGAAATCACCCATGAAGACATCTTGGTCTTTTACCTCTCCAGTTTCTTTGTTAATTAAACGAACCTTCACTCTTAGCGGAGCTGAGTAAGTCACATCACGTTCTTTTGATTCCTCTACAGGATATTTAGGCTCACCTAAACTATAATCAATGAACTCAAGAGAGAGGTTACCAGTGAAATCCTCAATTGGTGATATGTCTTGAAACATCTCTCTAAGACCCTCATCAAGAAACCACTGATAAGAAGAGGTTTGAATTTCAATGAGATTTGGTAATTCTAACACTTCGCTAATGCGAGCATAGCTTCTGCGCTGGCGGTGTCGTCCATACTGAACTAGTTGACCTGTCAACTGATTCACCCCTCAAATCATGCGTATTATATGTGTAATAAGCATTTCTTCCAAAGAAAGAAAATACTTTTACAAGACAAAAGAAAAAAGGGTTTCTAATTAAGAAAACCACATCCAAAAACAAATACCGATTTTATTAGCATTTCCATACTTGTATAATTTATACATAGATATTGACAATTCATCATATCAAGCAAAATATATACATTGGCATTTTACAATATTAACATAGTTAAAATACCGAGTCAAATTTTTTTTGCTTTTATGATATAATAGCCTTTCTTTTTTTGAACGACGGAAACTTCATCGAACAGTTCCCCGAGTTTTTCAATGGCAGAAGGCGCGCCTTGCTTTTTCTGTATGACGATCCACAACTCACCTGAAGCTTTTAAGTGTTCAGCGCTTTTCTCAAAGATAGCATGGACAACTTTTTTTCCGGCTCGGATTGGGGGATTTGTAAGAATAGAAGCAAATGTTTGAGCAGAATCAACGTTTGAAAACAAATCGCTTTGATAAATCTTAACGTTTGTTATTCCGTTATGTTCCGCATTTTCATTTGATAGTTCTACGGCTCTCTCATTAACGTCAATCATGTGGATAGTCCGGTCTTTAAAGTCGCTGGCCAACGATAAACCAATCGGGCCGTACCCGCAGCCTACATCCAGAAAGCTGCCCTCAACCTCAGGCTCTTCAAAAGAATCAATCAGCAGGCGGGAGCCGAAATCAACTTCTTTTTTAGAAAAAACCCCGCTGTCGCTGGTAAACGTGAAATCTTTATTCCGAAGCCTAAAAGACCAGGTTTGCTTGTTGCTTTTTACTGAAGGTTTTTCTGAATAATAGTGCTCACTCATTATTAGAACCTCCTTTTTTCATGGCTTAAAGAATGGCAAAGAAAAAGCTCGCCTCATAAAAGCGAGCTTCCCCTCCAGGTAAGTGAAGATTACTTAACTTCTACAGAAGCGCCAACTTCTTCAAGTTTAGCTTTAAGCTCTTCAGCTTCTTCTTTAGCAATACCTTCTTTAAGTGGTTTTGGAGTGTTGTCAACAAGTTCTTTAGCTTCTTTCAAGCCAAGACCAGTGATTTCACGTACAACTTTGATAACTTTGATTTTTTGAGATCCTGCACCAGCAAGGATAAGGTCGAATTCGCTTTGCTCTTCAGCAGCTCCGCCTGCAGCAGCTCCGCCAGCTACAGCTACAGGAGCAGCAGCAGTTACGCCAAATTCTTCTTCAATTGCTTTTACTAGGTCGTTCAATTCAAGTACAGTTGCTTCTTTAACGGAAGCAATGATTTCTTCGATATTTAAAGCCATTTGTAATTCCTCCATTTTTGTTTTAATTTATGAAAAACTGATTAGATTAAGCGCCTTGTTCTTCCTTTTGTTCTGCCACAGCTTTTGCAGCAAGAGCAAAGTTGCGAACTGGAGCTTGAAGTACGCTAAGCAACATAGAAAGCAAGCCTTCGCGTGATGGAAGTTCAGCAAGAGCTTTCACTTCTTCAACAGTAGAAACTTTACCTTCGATAACGCCAGCTTTGATTTCAAGAGCTTCGTGATTTTTAGCGAAGTCATTCAGAACTTTAGCCGGAGCGACAACATCTTCAGTGCTGAATGCGATCGCGTTCGGTCCAGTTAAGAAATCATTCAAACCATTAAGTTCAGCTTGTTCAACCGCACGGCGAGTCATCGTATTTTTGTAAACTTTGAACTCAACGTTAGCTTCGCGAAGCTGTTTACGAAGTTCAGTTACTTCAGAAACGTTAAGTCCGCGATAGTCAACGATGATCGTTGATTTACTTTCTTTCAGTTTAGAAGCAATCTCTTCAACAACAACTTTTTTAGTTTCAATTGCGCTGCTCATGGTTACACCTCCTGTAGATTCTTGTGTAACACTTATACCGTTAGGTGATCACGACTGAGACGACGGATTCCATATAAAAAGCCTCCATGAGACATGGAGGCTGTATATACAAGCATACGTAACGTAATAGCTGTGATAATATACACCTCGGTAGGATGATTAAGCGGTTAGGCCCCTACTGTCTACGGTATAAATGATATTCTATTTTACAACATTTTGAATCATATCAGAATGTTGATGTCATGTCAATATTATTTTACGTTAAAAGTTGAAGCGTCTACTTTGACACCAGGTCCCATAGTAGAAGTTACAGCAACATTTTTCACGTAAACGCCTTTAGCTGCAGCAGGTTTAGCTTTCAGGATTGTATCGTACATTGTTGTGAAGTTCTCAACAAGTTTTTCATCCTCGAAAGAAACTTTACCGATAGGAACATGAATGTTTCCAGCTTTATCAACGCGGTATTCAACTTTACCAGCTTTGATTTCGCCGATAGCTTTTTCAACTTCGAAAGTAACTGTACCAGTTTTAGGGTTTGGCATTAAACCTTTTGGTCCAAGTACGCGACCGATTTTACCAACTTCACCCATCATGTCAGGTGTAGCTACGATTACATCGAAATCGAACCAGCCTTGTTGAATTTTGTTGATGTAGTCAGTATCGCCTACGAAATCTGCACCAGCAGCTTCAGCTTCTTTCGCTTTTTCGCCTTTTGCGAAAACGAGAACGCGCTGAGTTTTACCAGTTCCGTTTGGAAGCACAACTGCTCCGCGGATTTGCTGGTCATTTTTACGAGGGTCAACCCCTAAACGGAAAGCCACTTCAACTGTAGCGTCGAATTTAGCTGTATTTGTTTTTTTAACGAGAGCTACTGCTTCAGAAACGTCGTAAGCTTTAGAACGGTCTACAAGCTTAGCAGCTTCAACGTACTTTTTACCTTTTTTAGCCATTTTAAAATTTCCTCCTTATGTGGTTATAGCGGAATAACCTCCCACGAATAAGGGTTGCGAACTTGTTAAAACTCGCAACCCGACAAGAAACAAATTAATCCTCGATTACAATACCCATACTGCGGGCAGTACCTTCAACCATGCGCATTGCCGCTTCAACGTCTGCTGCGTTTAAGTCAGGCATTTTCGTTTCAGCGATTTCGCGTACTTTATCGCGCTTAACGGTTGCCACTTTATTACGGTTTGGTTCACCAGAACCAGACTCAATTCCAGCTGCTTTTTTAAGCAATACTGCAGCAGGTGGAGTTTTTGTAATAAATGTAAATGAACGGTCTTCGTAAACCGAAATTTCAACAGGAATGATTAAACCAGCTTGGTCAGCTGTACGAGCGTTAAACTCCTTACAGAATCCCATGATGTTAACACCGGCTTGACCAAGTGCAGGTCCAACTGGTGGTGCTGGGTTAGCTTTTCCAGCAGGAATTTGCAATTTTACAACTTTTACTACTTTTTTAGCCACGAGACACACCTCCTTAAGTCCGTGATGTGGTAATAGGGTAAACCCTCCCACTCAAGGTTTCATTCTTTATATGAATGACGAAATATCATGCTAGTTGCCTTGGATAAGTCCAAGACGTACCTTTGCTATATTATCATTTATATATAGCAATTTCAAGTTTTTTCACATTACAATTTATCGATTTGGGTAAATTCCAGCTCAACCGGCGTTTCGCGGCCGAACATATTAACGAAAACTTTGACCTTGCTTTTGTCATAATCAATCTCTTCAATCGATCCAGTAAAGTTAGCAAAAGGTCCGTCTATTACTTTCACTGTCTCTTTCAATTCAAAGTCAATATCAGTTTTGCGTTCGTCCATGCCCATTCTCTTTAGAATGGTTTCTGCTTCGCCCGGAAGAAGCGGCGTCGGTTTTGAACCTGATCCGGCAGATCCTACGAATCCAGTAACGCCCGGCGTGTTGCGGACAACATACCAAGAGTCGTCTGTCATTACAATTTCAACAAGCACATAACCAGGGAATACTTTCTTTTTCACGACTTTTTTCTTGCCGTTTTTGATATCCGTTTCTTCTTCTTCGGGTACGACTACACGGAAAATTTTATCCTGCATCCCCATTGATTCAACACGTTTTTCCAAGTTGGCTTTTACTTTATTCTCATAACCAGAGTACGTGTGAACAACATACCAATTCTTTTCCATTCTCTTCAGGACTGTCCAGTCCTTCCCTCCCCGCATTTGGTTTTAGTGAATTACCATAACGCTTCAAAAAATAGGCGGCAAGCCTATGATAACTTTCATTTTAAGCCACAATAAAAAACCCGCTGAACGGGTTTTGGCAAGTAATATTATGATCTATTATAGCACGTATTGCTGATCATTATTCAACTATTAAACGAATTAATTGAGAAATTCCTGTGTCAAGGAGGGCAAAAAAGATAACAAAAAAGATAACTGTTGAAATTACCGTAATGGTATAACGCGTTAACTCTTTTCCTTTAGGCCAGCTTACCTTTTTCATTTCTTTCCCAACATCTTTAAAGAATTTCATAATACGCATGTAAAAGACCTCCACAATTTAAAAGCGCAAAAACTATTTTGTTTCAAGATGAGCTGTATGTGAATTGCAAGTACTGCAGTATTTCTTTACTTCTAATCGCTCAGCCGCTGATGCAGAGCTCTTCATTGTCGTATAATTACGGTTTCCGCATGTCTTGCATGCTAACGTAATCTTTTTTCTCATGTCATTACACCTTTTTCTAAATAGACATTAGTTCTTATCTTTAGTAACATATCATAGTCAGAAAAATACTGTCAATATAGCATAAATTCCTATTACAAACTGATTTCGCGAATTTCCAAGTACTTCTCCAGCTTGCGTTTCACACGCTGAAGGGCATTGTCGATCGATTTCACATGTCGGTTCAGTTCATCGGAAATCTCTTGGTAACTTCTCCCGTCGAGATATAAGACGAGTACTTTTCTCTCTAAATCACTTAATAGTTCTCCCATTTTCATTTCAATGTCATCAAATTCTTCCTGATTAATGATCATTTCCTCAGGATTTAAGGTTTTCGCCCCTGAAATGACATCAAGCAGCGTTCGGTCTGATTCTTCATCAAAAATCGGTTTATCTAATGAGACGTAGGAATTCAAAGGAATGTGTTTCTGGCGAGTAGCTGTCTTTATTGCGGTAATAATTTGGCGGGTAATACATAATTCTGCAAAAGCTTTGAAAGAGGTAAGCTTGTCCTCTTTGAAGTCACGAATAGACTTGTAGAGGCCTATCATACCTTCCTGAACAATATCTTCTCTGTCCGCCCCTATTAAGAAATAGGATCTTGCTTTCGCCCGAACAAAGTTTCGGTACTTCGTAATCAAGTAATCTAACGCATCACTGTCCCCAACATGAACCTTTTCAATGACCTGCTCGTCCTCCAACTGGCAAAACTGCTCTTTGTTGAATTTTCCCTTGTTGTTCTGTAGATTCACTCCGATCCCCCCGGCGCACGTAGATAGAAATATTATACAGTATTGGGCAAAAAAGCGTCAACTTAATCTAAGTCTCCCCGCCTCCACTTTTCAAACGTTTTCAAAACCTCTTCCGATAAAGCAATTTTACCCGCCGGCTTTTCGGAAGTGATTTTTCTTACCCGTCTCTCTATTCGCCTTTCAATCGCTTCTACCTCTCTCAAAAGCTCCCGGGCCGATTTCCGCAATGCCCCCTGTCCGAAAATCGCCCATTGCTCAGTATAGTCAGAGGTCGCAACGTGAATTTGAGTCGCGATATTATTCAAAGCCTGAGCGAGCTTTTCTATCCGTTCATCAGCCGTCTCATTTTCCTTTGTAAAAATCACTTCAACTCGATGGTTGGTCTGTTTTTTCTCAAGCCCTTTTACGAGATGCGCGTCAAAAACAACAATAACCCTGTTTCCTGTATACGATTGATATTCCGCCATTTTCTGAATCAGTACGTCTCTCGCCTCTTCGAAACTGTTCGCTTTTAAATCCTTTAGCTGCGGCCAGGCTCCAATCATGTTGTACCCGTCTACTAACAGGATATCCATGGGTCTTTATTCTCCCAGAGGGTTTCGTTTCCGGTAGACTTCATACATCAAAAGACCAGCCGCGACAGATGCATTTAATGAAGTTACCTTTCCGGCCATCGGGAGTTTAATGAGAAAATCACACTTTTCCTTCACGAGGCGGCCCATCCCTTTTCCTTCACTTCCGATGACTAAAGCCAAAGGCATATTGCCGTCCATATTGCGGTAATCCTCACGCGCGGACGCATCCGTTCCGACAACCCAAATTCCCCGCTCTTTCATCTCTTCTAACGTCCGTGCCAAATTGGTGACTCTTGCTACAGGAATGTGCTCAATTGCCCCTGTTGAAGCTTTTGCCACTGTTGTTGTCAGCCCGACAGCTCTCCGTTTTGGAATGACGATGCCATGAGCGCCGACCGCATCCGCTGTTCTCATAATGGAACCAAGATTATGAGGGTCTTCAAGCTCGTCCAGAATGAGGAAGAAAGGCTGTTCATTTCTTTCTTCGGCTGCTTTATATAAATCGTCCAGTTCTGCATATTCATACGCTGCAACCTGTGCCACTACGCCTTGATGCTGTCCTGTTACCATTTGATCGAGTTTTTTTCTCGGGACGTATTGAATCGTGATTCCCTGCTTTTTCGCAAGCTCAATCACTTGCTGTGCTTGTCCCTTTACGGTGTTTTCCGCCATCCACAGCTTATACAGCTTCCGATCAGATTTTAACGTCTCGATCACTGCATTCTTCCCTATGACGTAATCATGTTGCTGACTCATTTGTTTTCCTCCCTGACGTCCCGAATTGTATAGCTTCGGCTACGAGCTGACTAAGCCGTTCCTCTCTTTTCTCTAAAAAAAGGTAGCCCAGAAGCGCTTCAAATGCTGTACTATAGCGGTACGTCTGAACATCTGTATTTTTAGGTGTTGTTCCAGACTTGGCATTTCTGCCTCTTTTCAGCACCGCTTCCTCTTCTTCCGTAAAAAATGATTGATCCTGCAGAAAAAATAGGATCTCAGCCTGTGACTTTGCCGAAACAATCCGGCTTGATTTCTTATGAAGATCATTTGGTTTGGTAAAGCCCTGCTTAAGCAGGTGATGCCTTACATACACTTCAAAAATGGCATCACCTATATAAGCAAGCGCAAGACCGTTAAGCTGCTTTGAATCTTTTATCGTATCAAATTCAAGCATCCGTTATTCTCCCCGTTTCCAGCGAGTGCCTTGAGCCGTATCTTCAAGAATGATATTCATGCTTTTCAGCTGGTCGCGAATCTGGTCTGACAATGCAAAATCGCGATTCCGGCGCGCTTCATTTCGTTTTTCGATTAAGTCTTCAATCTCTTGATCGAGAAGTTCCTGCTCACCCAATGAAAAACCGAGAACAGAAACAATACGGTCAAACATCTCGATAAACGCCGTAATTACATGATCAGCCGTATGATCTTTCTGAAGATAATAATTGGCGTGTTTCGCTAAGTCGAACAAGACAGAAATCGCATTTGCCGTATTAAAATCATCGTCCATCGCTTCTTCAAATGCTTTGCGGTGTTCTTCAACTTTTTCAAGCCATTGATCGTCATCTTCCGTTAAATTCGTACTGCTGTTCAGACGGTGCTGAAGATTGCTGTACGCTGTTTTTAAACGGTTAAATGCGCTTTTCGTATTCTCCAGAAGCTCTTCTGAATAGTTAATCGGATGGCGATAATGAACAGATAGCATAAAGAATCTCAAAAGCTGCGGATCATGCTGTTTAATGATGTCATGCACAAGAACAAAGTTGCCCAGTGATTTTGACATTTTTTCATTATCAATATTGATATAGCCATTATGAAGCCAGTACTTCGCAAACGTTTTGCCTGTCAGCGCCTCTGATTGCGCAATTTCGTTTTCGTGGTGAGGGAATGTTAAATCCTGTCCCCCCGCATGGATATCAATCTGGTCACCCAGATATTTTTTCACCATTGCTGAGCATTCAATGTGCCAGCCCGGACGTCCTTTTCCCCAAGGGCTATCCCAAGAGATTTCCCCTTCTTTTGCCGCTTTCCACAGTGCGAAATCAAGAGCATCTTCTTTTTTCTCGCCGACCCGGATGCGTGCACCTGATCTTAGTTCATCGATTGATTGCTGAGAAAGCTTTCCGTATCCTTCAAACGCTCTTGTTTTGAAATAAACGTCACCTTCTGATTCATAAGCGTAGCCCTTTTTCACGAGCTGATCTACGAATTCAATAATGGCATCCATATTTTCCATCACTCGCGGATGAAGGTCGGCTTTTCGGCATCCGAGCGCACCTACATCTTCAAAGTATGCTTTAATAAAACGCTCTGAAATGGTAGGCACATCCTCACCAAGTTCATTTGCCGCTTTAATTAATTTATCGTCTACGTCTGTGAAGTTAGAGACATACTGCACATCATAGCCTTTATACTCCAAATAGTTTCGAACCGTATCGTAAACGATAGCCGGACGCGCGTTCCCGATGTGAATGTAATTGTAAACTGTCGGTCCGCATACGTACATTTTCACTTTCCCCTCTTCAAGAGGAACGAATGTTTCCTTCTGTCTAGTCAATGTATTATAAAGTGTGATTGTCATTTTTGATTGATCCTTTCTTTTCTGTCTTCAAGTTCTGCCTTCAGCTCTAAAATCTGCTGTTCCAAAGCCTTAAAGCGGTCAGCAACCGGATCGGGCAAATCCTGGTGGTTTAAATCGCGTCTTACTTTCTTGCCATTTTGTACAACGACCCGTCCAGGGATACCGACAACTGTTGAAAAATCAGGAACATCATGCAGCACTACTGAACCAGCGCCAATCTTTGAGCCTTCACCGACCGTAATAGAACCGAGCACTTTAGCACCTGTGGCTATCAATGCGTCATCTTTAATCGTTGGGTGCCTTTTTCCCTTTTCTTTCCCCGTTCCCCCGAGGGTAACCCCCTGAAAAACGGTTACGTTATTGCCGATTTCACATGTCTCCCCAATGACAACCCCCATGCCGTGGTCTATGAAAAACCTTCTCCCGATTGTAGCGCCGGGGTGGATTTCTATCCCGGTAAAAAATCGGCTTACTTGAGATATAAGGCGTGCAAGGAAATAAAATTTTCGTTTATATAAAGCATGTGCAATCCGATGCGCCCATATAGCATGTAAACCGGAATAAGTTAAAATCACTTCAAAATAGCTTCTTGCTGCAGGATCTTGATCGAACACAGTATCAATGTCTTCTTTGAGCATTCTAAAAAACACATGCTTCCCCCCGTTTCTCTATCTGATTTCCTCTGCCCAATAAAAAAAGCGTCTCTGCATGTAAACATGACAGAGACGCTTTAACCGCGCGGTTCCACTCTGTTTGAAAAGCAGACTTCTGCTCTCCCAACTTCAGCCTGTAACGGCGGCGGCCGCCTTTGAATACTGATTTTAAAAAACGTTCTTCAAAGGTCTTAAGGGCGCACTTCTAAAACCCGGCTCATGGATCTCTCTCAGCCAATGAAGATCCTTTCTGTAATGGCCTAAAGCTTTATACTCTTCCCTCTCAACAATCGTTTATTTAGATATTTTTCAAACGCTGAATTGCAGTCTCTTTACCGATCAATTCGATTGATTGCGGCAGTTCCGGACCGTGAGTTTGCCCTGTTACAGCAACACGAATCGGCATAAACAGTTTTTTCCCTTTGTGGCCAGTTTCTTTCTGCACTGCTTTGATCGATGCTTTGATATTATCTGGAGTGAACTCTTCAAGCTCTTCAAGCTTCGCAGCGAATGTGCTGAGCACTTCAGGAACCTGTTCTTCTTCCAGAACAGCTTTTGCTTCTTGATTATACTCGATCTCATCCGTAAAGAACAAATCAGTCAGCTCAACAATTTCCGCACCGTAGCTTAATTGCTCATGATACAGGGAAATCAATTTACGAACCCACTCTTGTTCTTCAGCAGAAAGCTCAGTGCCAACTTTGCCGGCTTTTTGCAAATGCGGAAGCGTAAGTTCAACAACCTGATCAAGATCCAGCTTCTTCACATATTGGTTGTTAACCCATTTTAGCTTATGCATATCAAACAAAGCTGGTGATTTAGATAAACGATTTACATCAAAAATTTCAATAAACTGCTCTTTTGTGAAAAGCTCTTCTTCACCAACCGGTGACCAGCCTAGCAGCCCGATAAAGTTGAACAGCGCTTCAGGCAAGTAGCCAAGCTCCTTGTACTGCTCGATGAATTGAATAATGGATTCATCACGTTTGCTGAGCTTTTTACGGCTTTCGTTTACGATCAGCGTCATATGCCCGAACTGAGGAATATCCCACCCGAATGCTTGATAAATCATAATCTGTTTCGGTGTGTTAGAAATATGGTCCTCACCGCGCAGCACGTGTGTCATTTTCATTAAGTAGTCATCAATAGCTACCGCGAAGTTATAAGTAGGCGTTCCGTCCTTTTTCACAATAACGAAGTCGCCAATGCCATCTGATTCAAAAGAAATTTCGCCCTTTACGATATCGTTGAAGGCGATGACTTTTCCTTCCGGCACGCGGAAACGAATACTCGGCTTTCTGCCTTCAGCAATAAATTTCTCCTCTTCTTCCTGAGTCAAATCTCTGTGTTTCCCAGAATAACGCGGCATTTCTCCGCGGGCAATCTGTTCTTCACGCTCTTTTTCAAGCTCTTCTTCCGTACAGTAGCATTTATAAGCAAGCCCTTTTTCAAGGAGCTCTTCATAGTACACTTTATAGATATCGTTACGCTCTGACTGACGGTATGGGCCGTACTCTCCGCCGACATCCACACTCTCATCCCAGTCAATACCCAGCCACTTCAGATAATTCAGCTGGCTTTGTTCTCCGCCCTCAATATTGCGCTTTTTATCTGTATCCTCAACTCGAATGATAAACTTACCGCCTTGATTGCGGGCAAATAAATAATTAAAAAGCGCCGTTCTGGCATTTCCAATATGCAAATGTCCGGTTGGACTCGGTGCATAACGGACGCGTACTTCGTTTCCCATTTTCAAATACTTCCTTTCATGTCATGTATGGCCTCAGGCAAAAATGTATGAATCTATTCTACCACCAAATAGACCCGGCATCAAAACAAGTTAGCCTTTTTGTATCAGTACTGTCGCCTGAGCCGCTATTCCTTCCGCCCGGCCTGTAAATCCAAGCTTTTCTGTCGTTGTTGCTTTTACATTTACTTGAGAAACATCTGCCTCAAGGCCTTCAGCAATTCTTTTTCTCATATCTTCTATGTACGGCAGCATCTTCGGCTTTTGCGCTATGATGGTGCAATCAATGTTCCCAAGGACATACCCTTTTTGTTTCACGATTCCCCAGACATGCTGAAGTAATTTGAAAGAATCTGCGTCCTTGAACTCGGGATCTGTGTCAGGAAAATGCTTGCCGATGTCTCCTTCACCCACAGCTCCCAGGCACGCGTCAGCGACGGTATGCAGCAATACGTCTGCATCAGAATGGCCAAGCAGCCCTTTTTCGTACGGGATTTCAATTCCGCCAATAATGAGAGGACGGCCCTTCACTAATTGATGCACATCAAATCCTTGTCCAATTCTAAACATGTTTATTCCCACTTTCTGATTCCATGATAGCTTCGGCTGACGTCAAATCGTCTGGCGTCGTCAGCTTAATATTTGTATAGCTGCCTTCTACAACACGGACCGAACCGCCCTCCATCTGTTCAACGAGGCTGGCGTCATCCGTCCCTAAAAATCCCTTGCGCTCGGCCTCAGCATGAGCCTTCATCAATAAAGAAAGACGAAAAGCTTGTGGCGTTTGGACAGCCCACAAGCTTGAACGTTCAATCGTCTCACTGACTTGTAAATCTTGAACGCGTTTAATCGTATCTTTTACCGGGACAGCGAGGATGGCCGCTCCTGTCTGTTCCGCCTCTGCGATCAGTTCGTCAATTTGTTCATGTTTTATAAATGGGCGGGCACCGTCATGTACAAGGACAATCTTTTCTTGCTTTACGGCTTTCAGCCCCTTGTATACACTGTGCTGACGCTCATCTCCGCCTGCAACAAGCTCAATTAAAGTTTGAAACGGGTAATCGGACAGCAATTGCTGAAAGTGCTCCCGGTCCTGCTCGTTAATCACCAAAATGATTTTATCGCACTGCCGGTGGCTGTCAAACACTCTTAACGTGTGTATGATCACCGGGTCTCCTTTCAGCTCAATGAACAGTTTATTTCTCCCTGCCTTCATCCGCTTTCCCTGTCCGGCTGCAGGAATCACCACATCATAACTCATTGTTTCTTCTCCCTCTACAGCGCCTTCTCCAACAGCTTAGGCTTCGCAAAAATCATTCGTCCCGCTGCTGTCTGCAGCACACTTGTGACGAGTACATCAATATGCTTGCCGATATAATTGCGTCCTTCTTCAACGACAATCATCGTACCGTCATCCAAGTAGGCAACTCCCTGATTATGCTCTTTCCCATCCTTAATGACCTGAACATTCATTTCCTCGCCAGGAAGCACAACAGGCTTGACCGCATTGGCAAGGTCATTAATGTTTAATACTGCTACCTTCTGAAGCTCGCATACTTTATTTAAATTAAAATCATTCGTCACAACGACCCCGGATGTCAGCTTAGCAAGTTTGACGAGCTTGCTGTCAACCTCCTGAATATCCTCAAAGTCACCTTCGTAAATTTCAACTTCAATGTCTAATTCTTTCTGAATGCGGTTCAGGATATCAAGACCGCGGCGTCCTCTGTTTCGTTTTAACACATCGGAAGAGTCGGCAATATGCTGCAATTCCTCAAGGACAAACTGCGGAATCACGATAACTCCCTCTAAAAATCCAGTCTGACAAATATCTGCTATTCTCCCATCAATAATAACACTAGTGTCCAAAATTTTCAGCTTCTTGTCTTGAACCTCATGTTCTTCTTCAGCTGATCCTTTTTTCTTTTGCATTCTGGCGGAAATGGAAAACAGGCTGATCAATTCATCCTTTTTCTTAAAGCCCACCTGGAAGCCGAGATAACCGAGGAAGAAAGCCAAAAATACAGGGATAATTGTGCTGAATATGCGGTAAGGTATATTGTCTAAAGGAATAACATTTACGATAAGATAAGCAATTATAAGTCCAAAAACTAGGCCAAGACTTCCAAATAACAAATCTGGAACCGGCGCTTTTAACAATGAATCCTCTATCCACTTCATCCAGTTCACAACGTATTCTGTACCCCATATACTGATGAGAAAAAAAATAATTGCCCCAATTGCCGCAGACGTATATGCGTTTGTTATTAAAGGTATGTCCTGTATATTTAACAGTACAAACAATTCAGGTATTAGAAATATACCAACAACGCCGCCAAAAATAATGAAGAACGCCTGAACTATTCGTTTTAACATACCCCCACCTCCTTTTTAAACATTTTTATTTCACAAAGTCTTATGCACCCTACGAATATCAGAATAAACAAAAACCAACATTAATATACCCGTATTCACCAGGTTTTAACCGAAATCACAGCTGCCGGTCTAAATAATGCTTCTCTTGCAGGCGTTTTAATCCTTTTTTGATTTTTTGGGCTCGTACTTCACCGATTCCCTCTACTTCATCTAATTCTTCTGCACTCGCCTCAATAATCCTTGGAAGGACTCCAAATGCTTCTACAACATTTTCAACAATTGGCATCGGAAGACGCGGTATCTTATTTAACAGCCTGTATCCTCTAGGCAATACATAATCATCAAGATTAGTAGAAGCAGGGTAACCGAGAAGCTTATACACAATGGAATCATCCAGCAGATCATAACTGGACATATCCTGCAGCTCCTTCAAAAGAACAAACGGATCTTTAATCTTTTCTTTTACATAATCCTTAATAAATAAAGCGGCCTCTTCTTCCATATCCGTAATCAATTCAATGACTTGCAGTTTGATCAAATGTCCTTCTGTCCCCAGCTCTTTGATATACATATTAATTTCGTTTTTGATTCTCAACACCATTTCATAACGATGCATGACAGACAAGACATCGCTAAAGGTAACAAGCTCCTCAAACTCTAACGCATTCAGTGCATTAATCGTTTTATCGAGGATTGTCTTGTATTTTTCAAGTGTTTGAATGGCTTGGTTCGCCTTGGTTAAAATGAATCCTATGTCCTTTAGTGTATACTTCATGTTTTCCTGATATAACGTTATGACATTTCTTCTTTCAGAAATAGCGATCACAAGACAGCCAGTCTGCTTAGCTACTCTTTCGGCAGTTCTATGCCGCATTCCTGTTTCTGATGAAGAAATTGTGGCATCCGGCATCAACTGTGTATTCGCATATAGGATCTTTTGACCCGAATCACTTAAAATGATCGCTCCATCCATTTTAGCCAACTCATACAAATGCGCCGGAGAAAAAGCCGTGTTGATGTGAAATCCTCCATCCACCACTTCTTTTACTTTATCATTATATCCAACAACGATCAGACCGCCTGTATTTGCTCTCAAGACGTTCTCCATCCCCGCTCTGAGCGGTGTACCCGGAGCAACAAACTGCAGTATAGATGACAGGTCTAACTCGTGTTTCGCCCCTTTTTTCTCTTTTTCCATCTATTATCCTCCTAATGAAGTACGAAGCGCCTCTGCAACATTTGCTACTCCGATAACCTCAATCCCTTTTGGTTTTGTCCATCCATCCAGATTAGCCGCGGGTATGATCATGCGTTTAAAACCAAGCTTTGCCGCTTCTTTCACACGCTGTTCAATTCTTGAAACCCGCCGGACTTCTCCGGTTAATCCCACTTCTCCAATAAAACAATCTGCAGGATTTGGAGGTGTGTCTCTAAAGCTTGATGCGATACTGATCGCAATGGCAAGATCAATTGCCGGTTCATCAAGCTTAACGCCGCCAGCCACTTTCAAATAAGCATCCTGATTTTGCAGCAGCAGCCCAACTCTTTTTTCTAACACAGCCATTAACAGAGAAACCCTGTTGTGGTCTATTCCCGTTGCCATACGCCTTGGGTTTCCAAAGCTTGTTGGCGAGATGAGCGCCTGAATTTCAACGAGAATCGGTCTAGTGCCCTCCATAGAAGCAGTGATACTCGAGCCCGCGGAACCCGCAGAGCGTTCTTCCAAGAAAATTTCTGAAGGATTCAAAACCTCAGTAAGCCCCTCTTCCCGCATTTCAAATATGCCCATTTCGTTTGTAGATCCAAAACGGTTTTTTACAGCCCGCAAAATACGGAAAGTATGGTGGCGTTCTCCTTCAAAATATAAAACAGTGTCAACCATATGCTCCAACAGTCTCGGCCCTGCAATAGACCCTTCTTTCGTCACGTGTCCCACGATAAAAATCGGGATACCTTTTGTTTTTGCAATTTTCATCAGCTCAGCGGTACATTCTCTGACCTGTGACACACTGCCCGGTGCCGATGTGATATCGCTTTGGTATACCGTTTGAATAGAGTCAACAACGACAAAGGCTGGATTCATCTCTTGTATAGCAGACGAAATATACTCCATATCGGTTTCAGACAAAACATGCAGTGAAGGATTATTAATGCCGAGGCGGTCAGCTCGAAGCTTCGTTTGCTTTACAGACTCTTCTCCCGAAATATACAGCACACTGTTTGATGAGCCTGATAATTGAGCGGAAACCTGCAGTAATAACGTTGACTTTCCGATACCAGGATCACCGCCGATTAAAACGAGGGAGCCTTTAACGACACCTCCGCCGAGTACTCTGTTAAACTCGCCAAGCTGGGTTTTAACGCGGGGTTCTTCTGATGTTTCGATTGATGTAATAGGTGAAGGTTTCTGTACAGTTTGAACAGAATGAGAAAAAGCCGCTCTCCGATTGGCCGGTGCTTTTTTAATCATTTCTTCCACCATTGTATTCCAAGCACCGCAGCCCGGACATTTCCCCATCCATTTTGGAGACTCGTAGCCGCAGGATTGGCAGATGAATTTCGATTTTGTTTTAGCCATATATAGTGTAAGACCTCTCCCTTGTTCTATTTCTTGATATGAAAGTGAGGCATACACTTAC
Organism: Bacillus sp. FMQ74; assembly: GCF_001875785.1. Classification (NCBI taxonomy): domain Bacteria; kingdom Bacillati; phylum Bacillota; class Bacilli; order Caryophanales; family Bacillaceae; genus Bacillus; species Bacillus sp. FMQ74. The sequence continues at coordinate 54,958 of NZ_MOEO01000016.1, forward strand.
ATGCTGTATGCCTCATTTCTGTCTTATATATTAATTCGTTTTAGCAGTCGTTTTTACGACAAATTCGCCATCTTCTACATCAAGAACAATATGCTGTCCTTTATGAATATTTCCTCTGAGGAGTTCTTCAGATAAACGATCCTCTACATGTTTTTGGATGGCTCTTCTTAACGGACGGGCTCCGTACTCCAGGTCAACGCCCTCTTCCGCGACTTTTGCTTTTGCAGCATCAGTCAATTCGATAGAAAGATCCTGTTCTTTCAGGCGTTTCGTCAATTGATCAGACATTAATGACACGATTTCAGTAAGATGTTTTTTCTCAAGTGAATGGAAGACGATGATTTCATCGATACGGTTGATGAACTCAGGTCTAAACGCCCGTTTCAATTCACCCATCACTTTATCTTTCATGTCTTTATGATTTTGAGTCTCATCCTGAACGTTAAAGCCGACATATTTATTGCGTTTCAGCTCACTTGCTCCGACGTTTGATGTCATGATCAAAATGGTATTGCGGAAATCGACTGTACGTCCTTTAGAATCAGTCAATCGGCCGTCTTCAAGAACTTGCAGAAGGATATTGAAGACATCAGGGTGCGCTTTCTCAATCTCATCAAGAAGCACGACAGAGTAAGGTTTTCTTCTGACTTTCTCTGTCAATTGACCGCCTTCATCGTATCCCACGTATCCCGGAGGTGAACCGACAAGTCTTGAAGTTGAGTGTTTTTCCATGTATTCAGACATATCTATTCTGATCATGGATTCTTCATCGCCAAAAATGGATTCAGCAAGTGCTCGCGCAAGCTCTGTTTTACCTACACCTGTAGGACCTAAGAAAATGAATGAGCCGATTGGGCGTTTAGGATCTTTTAACCCTGCTCTCGCACGTCTGACGGCTTTTGCAACGGCTACAACCGCTTCATCCTGGCCGATGACACGGGAGTGAAGAATGTTTTCCATATTGAGAAGCTTATCAGTTTCAGTTTGGGCGATTTTAGATACAGGCACACCGGTCCAGCTGGATACAACCATCGCAATATCATCCACAGTAACCTCTGAGTTTTCCTGCCCTTGCTTCTCTTTCCATGATTTCTTTGTATCCTCTACTTGCTCACGCAGGCGCTGTTCAGTATCACGCAAGGAAGCAGCTTTTTCAAACTCTTGGCTTTGCACTGCCGCATCCTTCTCTTTACGAACCTCATCAAGCTTCTGCTCAAGCTCTTTTAAGTTAGGAGGCGTTGTAAAGGAGCGCAGTCTCACCTTTGAACCAGCTTCATCGATTAAATCAATGGCTTTATCCGGAAGAAAGCGGTCGGAAATGTATCTGTCAGAAAGCTTAACCGCAGCTTCAATGGCATCATCAGTGATAGAAACACGGTGGTGAGCTTCGTATCTGTCACGAAGACCTTGTAAAATTTGAATACTTTCATCGACAGATGGCTGATCAACCTGGATCGGCTGAAAACGGCGTTCCAGCGCTGCGTCTTTTTCAATATATTTACGATACTCGTCAAGAGTCGTTGCTCCAATACATTGGAGCTCACCGCGAGCAAGTGAAGGTTTTAAGATATTAGATGCATCGATAGCACCTTCTGCTCCGCCTGCACCGATTAATGTATGGAGCTCATCGATGAATAGAATGATATTTCCTGCCTGGCGAATTTCATCCATGACCTTCTTCAGGCGATCCTCAAATTCTCCGCGATATTTTGTGCCGGCAACAACCGTTCCCATGTCTAATGTCATCACACGTTTATCACGCAAGATTTCGGGTACTTCATTATTGATAATTTGCTGTGCCAAACCTTCTGCGATAGCCGTTTTACCAACACCTGGTTCACCAATGAGAACAGGGTTGTTTTTCGTTCTGCGGCTTAACACTTCTATAACACGCTGGATTTCCTTGCTTCTGCCGATTACAGGATCAAGACTGTCTTCCTTCGCAATAGCAGTCAAGTCTCTTGCCAAGCTATCAAGCGTAGGCGTATTCGCATTGCTGTTTGTTCCTGCCGCTGATGATCCTGTTTCATTGCTTCCAAGAAGCTGGAGCACCTGCTGTCTTGCTTTATTTAAGCTGACACCGAGATTATTCAGAACTCTCGCGGCAACACCTTCTCCTTCACGAATCAGACCAAGGAGAATATGTTCTGTTCCGACATAAGAATGACCGAGTTTTCTTGCCTCATCCATCGAAAGTTCAATGACTTTTTTAGCTCTAGGAGTATAATGAATCGTTTGAGACATTTCCTGCCCGCGCCCGATCAAACTTTCTACTTCTTTCTGGATTTTATCTGAACCGAGTCCAAGCGCTTGAAGAGCTTTGGCAGCAATGCCCTCTCCTTCTCTTACCAGTCCTAATAAAATATGCTCAGTGCCAATATTATTATGACCTAAACGAAGTGCTTCTTCCTGTGCTAGCGCCAGTACTTTTTGAGCCCGTTCTGTAAATCTTCCAAACATCATATCGATTCATCCTCCTGTCTTTTCCCATTCATTTCTAAGTGAAGCCGTTCTCTTATGAGAGCCGCTCTTCGAATGTCCCTTTCGTTCGGACGCAAAGCGCCTCCCGAGTACTGTTGTAAAAATCCTGGCTGCGTTAAAATCATTAGTTCGTTAAGTATGTTGCTTGAAAGTCCTTTTATAATGCCTAGGTCTATGCCTAACCGAACATCTGAAAGGCACTTTGCAGTTTCTTTAGATTCTATCATCCGGCAATTAGACAAGACCCCATAAGACCGATATACCCGATCCTCAAGTTCAATTTTAGAAGTTTGATAAATCGCTTCTCGGGCAGATCGCTCTTGTTCAATCAGCTGGGCAGCAACACTGTTAAGATCATCTACAATATCCTGCTCTGACTTACCAAGCGTGATCTGATTTGAAATTTGAAAGATATTCCCTACTGCTTCGCTGCCTTCCCCATAAATTCCTCTAACAACTAAGCCTAATTGATTAATTGCCGGTATAATTCGATTTATTTGCCTAGTTAAAACCAGCGCCGGCAGATGCATCATGACCGAAGCCCTTAAACCTGTACCTACGTTTGTAGGACAGCTGGTTAAGTACCCTCTCTGCTCATTGAATGCATAATCAACTTTTTCTTCAATCCAGTCATCGACCTGGTTTGCGGCTTTCATTGCTTCTAGAAGCTGAAATCCAGGGAAAAGACATTGTATTCTAATATGATCCTCTTCATTTAGCATGACGCTTACTTCCTCATTTTCAGAAAGCAAACAGCCGCCAAAAGGAGACTCTGTCAAATTCGGACTGATTAGATGTTTTTCAACAAGTACACGCTTTTCTAGAGGCTGTGCATCATTCATTCTAATCAAAACGAATTTGCCGATTCCGGGAATTTCTTGCTCTGAAAACTGATCTTCAAATTGCTGTATGATGGATGAGGCTTCTTCATTGGAATACCGCGTAGGGAACCGAATATGTTCAAAGTTCCTTGCTAAACGTATGCGGCTGCTGAGTACAATGTCACTTTCAGGTCCTTTCTGCTTCATCCAACTGCTTAGTGCGTCCTGAATAAAATGCTTTAGCGACATTACCCCTGTTCCTCCTCACTATCTGTACTTTTGAGTGATTGTTCCAAAGAACGAATTTGATCTCTCACATGAGCTGCATTTTCAAATTCTTCTTGATGGATTAAGGATTCTAATTCTTTTTTCAGCATATCAATCTGCCGTCTGACATGAAGATTGCCGCCTATTCGTTTCGGTATCTTCCCTGCATGCACAGTGTTTCCACTGTGCACTTTACGTAGGATAGGTGTAATGTTGCTATGGAATGTTTTGTAACATTCAGAACATCCAAAGCGGCCAATTTTTCTGAATTGCTGAAACGTCATTCCGCATTTCGGACAAGCAGATATTTGCTCCGAGTGACTGAACATTTGAGTCCCTGCACTTTGAAAGGAAGAATCCATGTTCAGCAAACCCGAAAGTAAATTATGAATAGAGAAACCTTGATTTGCACTTATACCATATGAATCACTATTTTCTTTGGCACATTGTTCACAAATATGAACTTCTATTTTTTCTCCGTTAACAACCTTTGTAAAGTGAAAAGTGGCTGGTCTCTCGTGGCACTCTTGACAAATCAATCTTTTCACCCGCTTATTTTAATTTTAAAGAAGTCAGCATAGCCTTCATCATTCTTGCTCTTAATTCATCACGTTCAGGCAAGTCAATGTGTAAAACTGAGCGGTCCATTACGCTGACCATCATTTTTGCTTCTCTTTCTGAAATCACCTTGTCTTCTAATAGCCTTAAAATAATGTCATCAGAGGCTGCTTGAGACAAATGGGTACTAATTTGAGAAATAATATTATTGATCAGGACAACTTCATTGTTCATTTTAATTTTAATGATTCTGATGTAACCGCCGCCCCCGCGTTTGCTCTCAACAATATATCCTCTTTCGCTTGTAAATCTGGTGTTGATGACATAATTTATTTGGGAAGGAACGCATTGAAATTTATCTGCAATTTCACTTCGTTTAATCTCTAAAATTTCCTTGCCATTTTGATCTAACACTCGTTTTAAATATTGTTCAATGATGTCAGAAATATTATGTCCCACTCAACCCCCTCCTTTACTGACTTTGACTATATTTGACTTTAATCTTACTATAAGCCGTTTCTCGAGAATTTTCAACTTTCTCGCTCTATCCTTTATTATTTCCATTTTCCCGGCCCATAAAACCTGAATGCTGATTTAAAATTCGGTATAAAGTTATTATATTATACAGTTAAGTGGAATTTTATGATACCAATAAAACAGAACACAAAAAACCCAGCTCGATGAGCTGGGTTTAAACTTGCTTGGCGGCGTCCTACTCTCACAGGGGGAAACCCCCGACTACCATCGGCGCTGAAGAGCTTAACTTCCGTGTTCGGTATGGGAACGGGTGTGACCTCTTCGCTATCGCCACCAAACAAATTGAGAGTGTTCTCTCAAAACTAGATAACAGGTGTGACATCAATCAAAAATGTGGTTAAGTCCTCGATCGATTAGTATCTGTCAGCTCCATGTGTCGCCACACTTCCACCTCAGACCTATCAACCTGATCATCTTTCAGGGATCTTACTTCCTTGCGGAATGGGAAATCTCAT
>NZ_MOEO01000017.1:0-55654 GCF_001875785.1 Bacillus sp. FMQ74
ATGAGATTTCCCATTCCGCAAGGAAGTAAGATCCCTGAAAGATGATCAGGTTGATAGGTCTGAGGTGGAAGTGTGGCGACACATGGAGCTGACAGATACTAATCGATCGAGGACTTAACCACATTTTGAATGATGTCACACCTGTTATCTAGTTTTGAGAGAACACCTCTCTAATGGCGGAAAGGTAAGGAAACTCCGCTAAGGGCTCTCACATCCTGTGAGAAACGCCCAGTACCTTCATCCAGAAGGCATTTGTTTGGTGGCGATAGCGAAGAGGTCACACCCGTTCCCATACCGAACACGGAAGTTAAGCTCTTCAGCGCCGATGGTAGTCGGGGGTTTCCCCCTGTGAGAGTAGGACGCCGCCAAGCAAGCTTAAACCCAGCTCATTGAGCTGGGTTTTTTGTTTACTCAAGATCGAGAAAAACAAACAAATACAAACACCGAGAGCTTATATAGCCCATATACTGATTCCAAGTTTCAAAAAGATCTAAATAGTGTATACAATATCCGTTTTAAGGGGAGGCTAATTGTATGGAGGTGGAGAAGGTGGACGAAACAGCTAAACTTAATCATACATGTGTGATTTGTGATCAAGAGAAGAATAGAGGCATTCATCTTTATACGAAATTCATATGCTTAGATTGTGAGAGAAAAGTAATTTCTACATCAACTTCTGATCCTGACTATGCCTTTTACGTGAAAAAACTAAAGAGCATTCATACACCGCCATTATATTCATAGACCTGAAAAGGTCTTTTTTTGTACGCTTAATAATAAAAAGAAGATGAAACTTGTTTAAGGATTGAACGTAGTAGATAATAATATTAAAACTGAGTATAGACACAGGAGTCGATTATCTCATGCAGAGATTTTTTCACTTTTTGATGTGGAGTTTAACTAGCAGTGCGACTTTTGTTTTCATAGGGATATTGTGCTTTTTCGGTTTAAATCAGTCGCTTTTTTTATCTTTTGTTTATGGGCTTGCTTCAGGAGCAGTCGTATACACAGCTGGTATCTGGAATGCAAGACGGTTATTTCTTAAAAAGCATGAATTGACAGGAAGAGAGTATGCTTACATTAAGAAAAATCTAGAGGAAGCAAGGCGGAAAATCATACGTCTTAGAAAAGCATTGTTTCAGGTTAAAAGCATTCAAATGTTTAAGCTAAATGCGGAAATCCTTAGGCTTGTCAGAAGGATTTATTTGCTAACCAAAAAAGAGCCAAAGCGGTTTTATCAGGCAGAGCGATTTTTTTATCAAACTCTCGATTCAGTTGTTGAATTGACAGAGAAGTATGCTTTTCTATCATCTCACCCAAAAAAAAGCAAAGAATTGTCGATGTCGTTAAGTGAGACACGCATCACTCTTACTGAATTGACCAAGCGTTTAGAGGAAGATTTAACTCAAGTAATGGGTGATGAAATTGGCGAGTTGCAATTTGAATTAGATGCAGCAAAACATTCATTAAAGAAATAAGGGAAGAGGGTAAGAGCGATGAACCGAAATCAAAGCGACCTTCATATAGATGAATTATTGGCAGACCCTTTTGGAGGTAACATAGAGATACCAGGTTCGGAGGCAGTAAAAGCAGAGAAAGAGCAAGTACGGCTTGTTGATGTTCTTCCTGAGGAAAACAAGGAAAAAGCAATTCAGCTTGCTGGACAGATTGATCATAAAAATATGCAAAGCATTGTCTTATACGGTTCACAAGCTCAATCTAAATTGCTGAACTTTTCTCATGATATGATTAATCATGTTCAAAAGAAGGATGTCGGGGAGATTGGCGAAATACTTGGAGAGCTGATGAAAAAGCTGGAGCAAGTAAATCCTGATGATCTTCAGTCTAAGAAAAAGGTTTTTTTGGCACGCATGTTTGGAAGAGTATCAAATTCTCTTCAAGAGGTGCTGTCTAAATATCAAAAGACCAGCGTGCAGATAGACAGAATCAGCTTGAAGCTGGAGCACTCTAAAAATGCTTTAATCAGTGACAATAAGCTATTAGAGCAGTTATATGAAAAAAATAAAGAGTATTTCGAGGCGCTGAATGTTTATATTGCTGCAGGAGAACTGAAGCTGGAGGAATTAAAAACAAAAACAATTCCTGAACTGAAGCAACAGGCTGAATCGAGTGATCATAACCAAATGGCCGCTCAAGAAGTAAATGATTTGATTCAATTTGCTGACCGGTTAGATAAAAGGGTGCACGATTTGCTGCTGAGCAGGCAAATTACAATCCAAAGTGCTCCGCAAATCAGACTGATTCAAAATACAAACCAAGCGTTAGCTGAAAAGATCCAGTCATCCATTGTGACAGCGATTCCGCTTTGGAAAAACCAAGTTGCGATCGCACTGACACTTTTAAGGCAGCGCAATGCAGTGGATGCACAACAGAAAGTATCTGATACAACCAATGAGCTTTTGCTGAAAAATGCGGAGCTTTTAAAAACCAATACAATTGAAACTGTACGGGCAAATGAACGAGGCCTTGTTGATATAGATACCTTGAAAAAGGTGCAGGAAAGCTTAATCAGCACGCTTGAAGAAACACTAACTATACAAGAAGAAGGACGAATCAAACGTCGTCAGGCAGAAGAAGAGCTTATGATGATGGAAGGCGATCTAAAGCAAAAGCTGCTTACAATAAAGGAAAGATAGTTACCAGTAAGTCTGGCTTTAAGTTCTGTCAGAGGAACGATATAATAAAGTGTAAGAAGACACATTCAAAGGATTGTTTTCATGAACACACCTTTATATAAAGCATTAATTCAACATGCGAGAAGAAATTCTCATTCATTTCATGTTCCGGGACATCACAATGGAGATGTCTTTTTTGATGACGCTAAGTCAATATTCGATCCGCTTCTCACCATTGATGTAACTGAACTGGCAGGGCTGGATGATCTCCATCATCCTTCCGGGGCAATTAAGGAAGCGCAAGAGCTTGTCAGTCAATTATATGAATCGGCAGAAAGCTTTTTTCTGGTGAATGGTACGACTGTCGGAAACTTGGCGATGATTTTATCTGTTTGTGAACCTGGTGACACAATTTTGGTTCAAAGAAACTGTCATAAATCTGTATTTCATGCTGTTGATTTAGCTGGTGCAGAGCCAGTTTATCTCGCACCTGACGTTGATTCAGCGATGCATGTGCCTACGCATGTTCCGCTTGGTACAATTAAAGAAGCCTTGGCAGCATATCCTGATGCGAAAGGCTTGGTACTGACCAATCCGACATATTACGGGCATAGTGCTGATTTGACCGAGATCATTACTGAGGCCCATCATTACGGGATTCCTGTTTTGGTGGACGAAGCACATGGCGCACATTTTATTTTAGGAGAGCCTTTTCCAGTCTCAGCTTTAAAAATGGGGGCAGATATTGTTGTTCAGTCTGCCCACAAAACGTTGCCTGCCATGACGATGGGCTCTTATTTGCACCTCAACAGCAGCTGCAGAGTTAACAGGGATCGGGTGGCAGAGTATTTAAACCGATTACAAAGCAGCAGCCCGTCTTATCCGATTATGGCTTCGTTAGACATTGCCCGCGCTTATGTACAGCATATTATAGAAGAACAAAAGCTTCCTGACATTCTGCAGCGAATACAAACACTTAAACAAACGTTTGATTCACTTACAAATGCAGAAGCTGTTAACCCTGCTAATACACAGATTATAGTTGACCCGCTGAAGCTTACCATTCGTTCAAAACGCGGGCATTCTGGCTATACGCTGCAAAGCATATTAGAGCGTGCCAACATATTCACTGAGCTTGCTGACGAAAATCAAGTACTGCTCGTTCTCCCATTGGGAGGAAAACGGAGAATAAATGCTGAAACCATTAGAAGCATTGATGAGGAGATTGAGAAAACGCCTCCGGAGCGGCCGTTTGTTCCTGCAGAATGGGGAGCGCAGCCTGTAACTATCTTGCCTTATCAAAAAAAGGTCTTACATTCGTTTAAGAAGGAATATGTGGACTTTGGGGAAGCAGCAGGCCGGCTGAATGCAGAGGATATCATCCCTTATCCTCCAGGTATCCCGATGATTATGGCAGGAGAAAGAATAACAAAAGAAAGTGTGCGAAAGCTCAGCCGCTTGATCAGCATGAAAACGCATGTTCAAGGGAATATGAAAATCAAAGAGAAACAACTACTTGTTTATATAGAAGAGGAGAAATCATGAGCGGTTTATTTATTACATTCGAAGGTCCTGAAGGTGCGGGGAAAACAACTGTTCTCCAGGAAATCAAAAACATACTGTCAGCAGAAGGCCTTCAGGTTATGGCAACTCGAGAGCCGGGCGGAATAGATATTGCAGAACAAATTCGAGAGGTTATTCTGAATGAGAACAACACATTAATGGACCCAAAAACAGAAGCTCTCTTATATGCAGCTGCAAGACGCCAGCATTTAGTTGAAAAAGTAAAACCTGCTTTAGAACAGGGGCATGTCGTTCTTTGCGACAGATTCATAGACAGTTCGCTTGCGTATCAAGGCTATGCAAGAGGACTTGGAATTGATGAGGTTCTGTCCATAAATGAATTTGCCATTGGAGATATGATGCCCCATGTAACGGTTTATTTTTCAATTGATCCGGAAGAAGGCCTGAAGCGTATTTATGCAAACGGCTCACGGGAGAAAAACAGGCTCGATTTAGAAAAACTGGACTTTCATACAAAGGTACAGGAAGGTTATCAAGAGCTGATGAAGCGATTTCCGGAAAGATTCCATTCAGTTGATGCCGGGCAATCTAAAGACCTCGTCGTTCAGGATGTTCTAAAGGTGATCAATGAAGCGTTGAAAAAAATTCAATTGTGACCTGTTTCCCAATAGTTGATATAATAATGTAAACGAGATCATGTTGTTTCCAATCTAAAGGAGGCCTTCACAGATGAAATTGATAGTGGCAGTTGTACAAGATCAGGACAGCAACAGACTTTTGAAAACCTTAACGGATCACAACTTCAGGGTCACAAAGCTTGCGACGACGGGAGGATTTCTTAAATCAGGCAATACAACGTTTATGATTGGTGTTGAGGATATACGTGTCAATAAAGCGTTGAGTCTCATTAAAGAAAACGGACAGAAACGTGATCAAATGATTGCCCCTGTATCTCCAATGGGCGGAAATGCTGATTCTTATGTCCCTTATCCAGTCGAAGTTGAAGTTGGCGGAGCGACAGTATTTGTCCTTCCAGTCGATGAATTTCATCAATTTTAAGGATTTGAAACTGTGAAAATTAATAAAGATATACGTACATTTATAGATAATAAGCAGCTTCCCTCTGTGAAAACATCTGAGATTACAGCATCGTTTAAAACATCAATGGAAAACCAAAGCAGCAAATTGAAGCTTGATCAGCTTACCAGGATGTTATCCGATATAGAGGCGTTTGGAAAAAGGCTAACGAAATCGCGGAACTTTAAAGACTTAGCGAGATTTAAAGGACTTGTGAAACGTTTTGTCAAAGAAGCTGTGGACAGCGGCCTCTCACATGAAACGTCGAAAAGCTTTGACCTTTACGGGAACAGCAGAACGCTGGGACTTGTGAAAGAAATAGATGAAAAATTGATAAAGCTTACAGAAGAGATGATGGATCAGGAAAAACCGGCAATTGATTTGCTGGAGCGTATTGGCGAAATAAAAGGTTTATTGATTAACCTTTACACATAGAGAGTGATACAATGGCAATAACCTGGAAGGAAATGAACGAGCTTCAGCCCAGAGTGATGAAGCTTTTATATAATAGTATTGAGAAGGACAGACTATCACACGCTTATTTGTTTGAGGGGAAAAAAGGAACAGGCAAGCTTGATGCCGCGCTGCTTCTTGCAAAAAGCTTCTTTTGTTTGGAGGATGGCGCGGAGCCTTGTGAGAGCTGCCGAAACTGTAAACGGATAGAGTCAGGGAACCATCCCGATCTCCATCTTGTTCAGCCTGATGGCTTATCAATCAAAAAGGCGCAAATTCAAGCGTTGCAAGAAGAGTTTTCTAAGACCGGACTTGAATCGCATAAAAAGCTGTATATTATTTCGCACGCAGATCAAATGACAGCAAATGCGGCGAACAGCCTGCTGAAATTTTTAGAAGAACCGAACAAAGACACAATGGCCGTCCTCATCACTGAGCAGCCCCAAAGGTTATTGGATACCATCATTTCAAGATGCCAAACCCTTCCTTTTCAGCCTTTGCAGCCAAAAGCAATTGAAGACAGACTGATCGAACAGGACGTCTCGCCTCATATGGCAAGGCTCCTGGCCAACATGACCAATAATGTAGCAGAAGCAGTCGAATTAAGTCGAAATGATGAGTTTGCAGAGTCTAGAGCGAAAGTGATAAAATTGTATGAAGTCCTACACCAGCGGAAAGGACATGCTTTTTTCTTTATTCAAGATCAATGGATGCCCTTTTTCAAAGAAAAAACCCATCAAGAAATGGGTCTTGATATGCTCTTATTGATATATCGTGATGTGTTGTCCATCCAAATAGGAAATGAAGATAAATTGATTTATCAAGACTTATTCCAATCAATAAAACAGCATGCGCTACAATCAACACAACAAAGCGTTACGAATCAGATACTTGCTGTTTTAGAAGCAAAGAAACGGCTTCATTCCAATGTGAATGTACAAGGATTAATGGAGCACTTGGTGTTAATGTTGCAGGAGGGATAAGCTTGTACAATGTAATTGGTGTCCGCTTTAAGAAAGCGGGTAAAATATATTATTTTGATCCGAATGGATTTCATATAGAACATGACAGCTGCGTAATTGTAGAAACTGTCAGAGGCGTTGAGTACGGCCAGGTCGTAATTGCAAATAAACAGGTGGATGAGCATGATGTGGTGCTTCCCCTTCGAAAAGTGATACGTGTGGCTGATGAGCGCGATCTTCTCATTGTAGAAGAAAATAAACAGGAAGCACTATCAGCATTTGATATCTGCCAAAAGAAAGTGATTGAACATGGCTTGGATATGAAGCTGGTCGATGTTGAATTCACGTTTGATCGCAATAAAGTCATTTTTTACTTCACTGCTGACGGCCGAGTAGATTTTAGAGAGCTTGTAAAGGATTTGGCTTCTATCTTTAAGACAAGAATTGAGCTGCGCCAAATCGGAGTGAGGGATGAGGCGAAAATGCTCGGAGGAATCGGTCCTTGCGGAAGAATGCTTTGCTGTTCAACGTTTCTTGGAGATTTTGAACCCGTTTCCATTAAAATGGCCAAGGATCAGAACTTGTCTTTAAATCCTACGAAGATTTCAGGTCTTTGCGGACGTTTGATGTGCTGTTTAAAATATGAGAACGATGAGTATGAGACCGCAAAAGAACAGCTTCCGGATATTGGAGAAATGATTACGACAGCAAACGGCCCCGCGAAGGTCGTCGGACTAAATATTCTGGAACGGGTGCTTCAGGTGGAACTGATAAACCGTGAAAAAGTGATAGAATATACTTGGGAAGAGCTCTTGGAAGAGGGCGTCGTATCCGCACAAACCACAGATTAACGAGGTGTGGAACCTTGGATAAAAAAGAGTTATTTGATACAGTCATTAACTTAGAAGAACAAATTGGTTCACTGTACCGGCAGCTGGGGGATTTGAAGCAGCATATCGGTGAGATGATTGAGGAAAATCATCATTTACAGCTTGAAAACAAGCATTTGCGCAAACGGCTGGACGATACGACGCAGCAGATTGAAAAGTTCAAAGCTGATAAAAAAGAATCAAAAACACAGAAGACAGAGCAAACTGATATAGGGGAAGGATATGATAATCTGGCACGTCTGTATCAAGAAGGATTTCATATCTGCAATGTCCACTATGGAAGTGTTCGAAAAGAAGATTGTCTTTTCTGTCTGTCATTCTTAAATAAAAAATAGGAAAAAGGCTTCCGCATAAGACGGGAGCCTTTTTCAAAGGTACTGAAAGGATAAGAAGATGGTTTCATTACGTGATGATGAAAGATTAGATTATTTGCTGGCAGAGGACATGAAAATCATACAAAGTCCAACGGTGTTTGCTTTTTCGTTGGACGCTGTGCTTCTGTCGAAATTTGCGTACGTTCCGATTCAAAAAGGGAAAATCGTTGATTTATGCACCGGCAATGGCATTGTGCCGCTGTTGCTCAGTACAAGATCAAAAGCAGACATTCTTGGTGTCGAAATTCAAGAAAGGCTCCATGATATGGCTGTTCGCAGTGTGGAGTATAATAAGCTGCAGGATCAGATTCAGGTCATACATGATGATCTGAAAAACATGCCGGAGAAACTTGGACATAATCGATATGATGTTGTCACCTGCAATCCGCCGTATTTTAAAACGCCGAAGCAAACTGAACAAAACATGAACGAGCATCTCCGAATCGCAAGACATGAAATCCACTGTACATTAGAGGATGTCATTTCAGTCAGCAGCAAACTGCTCAAACAAGGAGGAAAGGCAGCACTTGTTCACCGGCCGGGACGGCTTCTGGAGATTTTTGAACTGATGAAGGCTTATCAAATCGAGCCGAAGCGTGTGCAATTTGTCTACCCGAAGCAAGGGAAGGAAGCCAATACCATTTTGGTTGAAGGAATCAAAGGCGGGCGTCCAGATTTGAAAATTCTTCCTCCTTTGTTCGTTTATGATGAACAAAATGAATATACAAAAGAGATCAGGACCATTTTATATGGAGACAAATAATCATTTCTTCTACGTCGTGAAATGTAAGGACAATAGCTGGTATGCCGGGTATACCAACGATCTGCATAAACGGGTGAAGACACACAATGACGGAAAGGGCGCAAAGTATACAAAAGTAAGGCGTCCGGTTGAATTGATTTTTGCCGAAGCTTTCGACACCAAGCGGGAAGCTATGCAGGCGGAATATTATTTCAAAAAACTAACTCGAAAGAAAAAAGAGCTTTATATAGAAGAAAAACGGAACAGCAAGGAGGCTGTATATGTTAAGGCGCCAAATGAGCTTTAATGGAAAGTCGGACATGGGAATTCTTTACTTGGTCCCAACCCCAATCGGAAATCTAGAGGATATGACATTCCGGGCGATCGATACGCTGAAATCAGTGGATGCGATTGCTGCGGAAGATACGAGGCAAACAAAAAAGCTTTGCCATGTATATGAAATTGAAACACCGCTCGTCAGCTACCACGAACACAATAAAGAAAGCAGCGGGCACAAAATTATTGAATGGCTGAAATCAGGAAAAAACATTGCTCTTGTCAGTGATGCCGGTTTGCCGACAATTTCTGATCCTGGAGCTGAAATCGTTAAAGATTTTACGGATATAGGCGGTTATGTTGTTCCGTTGCCGGGAGCCAATGCTGCATTAACAGCTCTTATTGCTTCAGGTATTATACCGCAGCCTTTTTTCTTTTACGGTTTTCTCAACAGACAGAAAAAAGAAAAGAAGAAGGAGCTTGAAGCCCTTAAAAAACGGCGGGAAACAATTATTTTTTATGAAGCGCCTCACAGATTGAAGGAAACCTTGTCAGCGATGGCAGAGATATTAGGGGATCGAGAAATTGCTGTAACGCGTGAACTCACTAAAAAATATGAAGAGTTTATCCGAGGAACGATATCCGAGGTCATCGAATGGGCAAACGAGGATCAGATACGCGGCGAGTTTTGTCTTGTTGTAGAAGGAAGTAATAATGAAGAAGCAGATGAGGAAGAACAATGGTGGGAAACCCTCACTGCGAAAGAACATGTCGAGCATTACATCTCGAAAGGCGCTACTTCTAAAGAAGCCATTAAAAAAGCAGCAGTCGATCGCAATGTACCAAAGCGTGAAATGTACGATGCTTACCATATTAAGCAATAAAAAAACGTTCTTGTATCATAACAAGAACGTTTTTTGTACAAGAAATGATTATTTAAGGTTTTGAAGCTGGTTTTGGATTTCGCTGATGATTTGCTCAGCGCCTTCTTTACTAAGAACCAATTTACCGCCTGCAAGTTTAAGGTTATCATCAGAAACTTCACCAGTTACTTGGCAAGTCATGTTTGGTTTATATTTTTTAAGGATGATTTTTTCATCATCAACATAAATTTCAAGAGCATCTTTTTCTGCGATTCCAAGTGTACGACGCAATTCGATAGGAATAACTACACGTCCTAATTCATCAACTTTACGTACAATACCAGTAGATTTCATAAACATTCTCCTCCCAAGAGATACTTATTTGTTTAAATTATATTTTTCTTCGTCATTATTCGACAAAATCCTTACCTTCATAGCATAACAAGGTTTCCAATAATCGTCAATCATTTTGTTTACTATTGATTGTAAGAATTAGTTCTTATAGTCAGTAATGTCTTGGAAACTACCGAAATAACAGCATTTTATAAATATTTAATAAAGCTATTATCCTACTAAAAATCCTTTTAAATCAAGACTTTCGAACCAAAGTTTTTTATTTCATTTGATTATATACGACAAAATTCGACACGAACAGACTTTTTTTATTTTCATTAAAGATTTTTAATTTTAATTATTCTTTTTCAGGGCATATGTATATATTCTTGATCTTAAAGGCTAAGATGGTATCATAGATAAAGGATAAATATAAATAATATTCATATATGATTTGCACTTATCGCCGCTCTCGTCCTTTGGGCGGGAGCTTTTTGACATTCTGATTAGGAGGTTTCAAGATGCCGCAAGAAAACAATACATTTTACATTACAACACCGATTTATTATCCGAGCGGAAAATTACATATCGGCCATGCATATACGACAGTCGCGGGAGATGCAATGGCACGCTACAAAAGATTAAAAGGGTTCGATGTTCGCTATTTAACGGGAACGGACGAGCATGGACAAAAGATCCAGCAAAAAGCTGAACAGGAAAACATTACACCTCAGGAGTATGTGGATCGTGCAGCGGCAGATATTCAAAAACTGTGGACGCAGCTTGAAATCTCAAACGACGACTTTATCCGCACGACAGAAAAACGGCATAAAGCTGTCATTGAAAAGGTGTTTCAAAAGCTCCTTGATAACGGGGACATCTATCTTGATGAGTATGAAGGCTGGTACAGCATCCCTGATGAAACGTTCTACACGGAAACTCAGCTTGTTGATATCGAGCGGAATGAAAAGGGAGAGGTCATCGGCGGAAAAAGCCCTGACAGCGGTCACCCAGTTGAATTGATCAAAGAGGAATCTTATTTCTTCCGTATGGGGAAATACGCGGATCGTCTTCTGAAATACTATGAAGAAAATCCGACCTTTATCCAGCCGGAATCACGCAAAAACGAAATGATTAATAATTTTATCAAGCCTGGACTTGAGGATTTGGCAGTATCACGTACCACTTTTGATTGGGGCGTAAAGGTGCCGGAAAATCCAAAGCATGTTGTATATGTTTGGATTGACGCACTATTTAACTATTTAACAGCACTAGGTTATGATACAGAAAATGATGAGCTGTATCAAAAATATTGGCCTGCCGATGTTCATTTAGTCGGTAAGGAGATTGTACGATTCCATACTATTTACTGGCCAATTATGCTGATGGCTCTGGATCTGCCTCTGCCGAAGCAAGTATTCGCTCATGGCTGGCTTTTGATGAAAGACGGAAAAATGTCAAAATCAAAAGGAAATGTTGTAGATCCAGTTACATTAATTGAACGCTATGGTTTAGACGAGCTTCGCTATTACCTGCTTCGCGAAGTGCCGTTCGGATCTGACGGTGTATTCACGCCGGAAGGATTTGTTGAGCGCATCAACTATGATCTAGCGAATGACTTAGGAAACCTATTGAATCGTACTGTTGCGATGATCAATAAGTATTTTGACGGACAAATCGGTTCTTACAAAGGCGCCGTAACGGAATTTGATCAGACGCTCACTTCGGTTGCTGAAGAAACAGTGAAGGCTTACGAGAAAGCAATGGAAAACATGGAATTCTCGGTAGCACTTTCGACTTTATGGCAGCTAATCAGCCGCACAAACAAATACATTGATGAAACAGCTCCATGGGTGCTTGCAAAAGATCCGGCAAAAGAAGAAGAACTGCAATCCGTTATGTATCACCTGGCTGAATCGTTGCGTATTTCAGCGGTACTGCTACAGCCATTCTTAACAAAGACACCGGAAAAAATGTTCGAGCAGCTGGGCATTACTGATGAATCTTTAAAAGCTTGGGACAGCATTACAGCTTTCGGCCAGCTGAAAGATACAAAAGTACAAAAAGGCGAGCCATTGTTCCCACGCTTAGAGGCAGAGGAAGAAATTGCTTACATTAAAGGGAAGATGCAGGGTTCAGCGCCAGCGAAAGAAGAAACAAAAGAAGTAGAACCGCAAGAGGTTGATCGTTTACCTGAAATTACGATTGATCAATTCATGGATGTAGAACTTCGCGTGGCAGAAGTCATTGAGGCAGAGCCAGTGAAAAAAGCAGACCGTTTATTGAAGCTGCAGCTGGATCTTGGTTTTGAAAAGCGCCAAGTGGTATCCGGCATAGCGAAGCATTATACGCCTGAAGAGCTTGTTGGAAAGAAACTCGTTTGCGTTACAAATCTAAAACCGGTTAAACTGAGAGGCGAGCTTTCTCAAGGTATGATCCTTGCAGGGGAAGCAGACGGCGTATTAAAAGTCGTATCTATCGATCAGTCGTTACCGAAAGGCACAAGAATTAAATAATGATAAACAAAAGGTGTTTCACGTGTAACAATTCGTCGAACACCTTTTGTGTTTCGACAAGAAAGGAGTTTTTCACTTATGTTGTTTGACACACACGCGCATTTAAATGCGGAACAATATGATACTGATCTGGAAGAGGTTATTGAACGGGCAAAAGCTGAAAAAGTTGAACGAATTGTCGTAGTTGGTTTTGACCGTCCAACCATTACCCGTGCGATGGAAATGATTGAGGAATATGATTTTATTTATGCAGCCATCGGCTGGCATCCTGTTGACGCGATTGACATGACAGAGGAAGATTTAGCGTGGATTAAAGAGCTTTCTGCTCATGAGAAAGTGGTAGCGATAGGTGAAATGGGACTTGATTATCATTGGGATAAATCACCTAAAGATATTCAAAAAGAGGTGTTTAGAAAACAAATTTCCTTAGCAAAAGAGGTCAATCTGCCTATTATCATTCATAACCGTGATGCAACGGAGGATGTCGTCACCATTTTGAAAGAGGAAGGTGCAGAAGCTGTGGGCGGAATTATGCACTGCTTTACAGGAAGTGCGGAAGTGGCAAGAGAATGCATGAAAATGAATTTTTATTTATCATTTGGAGGGCCGGTGACATTCAAAAACGCGAAGAAACCGAAGGAAGTAGTGAAGGAAATTCCGAATGACCGGTTGCTGATTGAAACGGACTGCCCGTTTCTCACGCCTCACCCTTTCCGCGGGAAAAGAAATGAACCGAGATATGTGAAATATGTGGCAGAACAAATCGCCGAATTAAAAGAAATGACCTTTGAAGAGATTGCCTCAATCACGACTGAAAATGCGAAAAGACTTTTCCGTATAAACTGACAAAAAACGCTAGCGGGTTTTGTAAGAGCTTGTCCCTTACAGCGTTTTTCTATAAAAGTTCTACATGCTTTCTTCTCCTCATAGGATAGGTTTGTCGACAAGTCTTTCTTCCGTTTCTCAGTGTATTTCAGGATAATGAAGAAGACACTGAGCTTTTGGGAGAAAGAGAAGGGAGGGTTGACAGCCTTTTAGATACTCTATATAATCTCTCCGAGGAGAAGGAGGCGTTTTTCATCACACAAAAAATGAAAAAGCTGTTTTCCGTAAAGCTTAGCAAAAGCAAAGTCATTCTGGTTGCTGCTTGTTTGCTTTTGGCAGGAAGCGGGACTGCGTACGCGGCTCATGAGCTGACGAAACAATCAGTCTCAGTTTCTATCAATGGCAAAAAGAAACATATACGCACACATGCAAATACAGTCGGTGATCTTTTGGAGACGCTTGATATCAAGACAAGAGACGAAGACAAGATCACACCTGCTAAACAGACAAAGATAACAGCAGATATGGACGTTGTGTATGAGGCTGCAAAACCTGTGAAGCTTACAATAAACGGGGAAGAAAAGACATTATGGTCAACAGCAAAGACGGTCGGTGCATTACTGGACGAACAAGATGTTGATGTGAAAGAACAAGATCAAGTTGATCCCGCAATAGATACAGATATTTCGAAAGACATGAAGATTAACATAGAGCCCGCATTTCAGGTTACTGTGAATGATGCAGGAAAACAAAAGAAGATCTGGACGACTTCGACTACGGTCGCTGACTTTTTAAAACAGCAAAAGATGAACATAAAAGACGAAGATAAAATCAAGCCTGCGTTAGATGCAAAGCTGACGAAAGGAAAGGCTGATATTACAATTACTCGTATCGAAAAGGTCACCGATGTAGTTGAAGAGAAGATTGCGTTCGATGTGAAAAAGCAAGAAGACGCTTCTCTTGAAAAAGGGGAAGAAAAGGTCGTCCAAAAAGGAAAAGAAGGCAAGCTTAAGAAACATTTCGAAGTCGTTAAAGAAAACGGCAAAGAAGTGTCCAGAGAGCTTGTAAAAGAAGAAACAGCTGAACAGAGCAAAGATAAAGTGATTGCTGTCGGCACAAAGCAGAGCAGTCCAAAAGTTGAGAAGGTCAGCGCTTCAGGTGATTCAAAAACAGTTGTGTCTCGCAGCAATGAATCATCAGGAAAAGTCATGACTGTATCATCTACGGCTTATACGGCAAGCTGCAGCGGTTGTTCAGGACATACAGCGACAGGCGTCAATTTGAAAAATAATCCGAATGCCAAAGTCATCGCTGTGGATCCAAATGTTATTCCGCTAGGCTCCAAAGTCCACGTGGAAGGCTATGGATATGCTATTGCTGCAGATACTGGTTCAGCGATTAAAGGGAACAAAATAGACGTCTTTTTCCCAGAGAAATCATCGGCGTACCGATGGGGAAATAAAACAGTCAAAATTAAGATCTTAAATTAGTATATACTTATTATTCAGAGGGTTTTGCGCCCTCTGTTTTTTTCGTTATAATAGACAAAGTGCATTTTCTGCTTATTAGACGCTCGACATAAGAAAAAGTTTCATAAATATACAAAAGTTTTATTTTGTCTTGGAGGAAATAATGAAAATAAAAGAGATCATTGTGGTCGAGGGGCGTGACGATACGGCCCGCATCAAATTGGCTGTTGATGCAGACACAATTGAAACAAATGGTTCAGCCATTGATGATCAAGTGATTGACCAAATCCGATTGGCCCAGAAGACCAGAGGCGTGATTATTTTAACGGATCCGGACTTTCCGGGAGAGAAGATCCGCAAAACCATTTCAGAGGCTGTACCCGGCTGTAAGCATGCATTTTTGCCAAAGCATCTTGCCAAACCTAAAAACAAGCGGGGAATTGGTGTGGAGCATGCATCGGTTGAAAGCATTAGGGCATGTTTAGAAAATGTGCATGAGGAGATGGAAGCGCAGCCGAGTGACATTTCGGCTGAGGATTTGATTCATGCCGGACTAATAGGCGGATCTGCGGCCAAACGCCGCCGCGAACGACTGGGTGATCTGTTGAAAATCGGCTATACAAATGGCAAACAGCTTCAAAAACGGCTGCAAATGTTTCAAATTAAAAAAAGTGATTTTATGAGTGCGCTCGATACCGTTATGCGGGAGGAACAGAATGAATAAAGATATTGCGACACCGATTAGAACGAAAGAGATATTGAAGAAATACGGTTTTTCTTTTAAAAAGAGCTTAGGACAGAATTTCTTAATTGATACGAACATTTTAAACCGAATTGTCGATCACGCGGAAGTGACGGAGAAAACAGGTGTCATTGAAATCGGCCCAGGAATCGGTGCTTTAACCGAACAGCTTGCCAAGCGGGCAAAAAAAGTCGTGGCGTTTGAGATTGACCAGCGTTTACTGCCGATTCTGAAGGATACGCTGTCACCTTACGACAATGTCACTGTCATTCATCAGGACGTGTTAAAGGCTGATGTCAAATCGGTCATTGAAGAACAATTTCAAGACTGCGATGAGATCATGGTAGTAGCCAACCTTCCTTATTACGTAACAACACCGATTATCATGAAACTGCTTGAAGAGCATCTTCCGCTGAAAGGGATTGTGGTCATGCTGCAAAAAGAAGTGGCCGAGCGCATGGCGGCTGATCCTTCATCTAAGGAATACGGCTCGCTTTCAATCGCGGTGCAGTTTTATACAGAAGCCAAAACGGTGATGATCGTTCCGAAAACCGTATTTGTCCCTCAGCCTAATGTCGATTCCGCAGTCATCCGCCTGATTCTCCGAGACGGCCCGGCAGTGGACGTAGAAAACGAATCCTTTTTCTTTCAGCTCATCAAGGCAAGCTTTGCGCAGCGCCGTAAAACGCTGCTCAATAACTTAGTTAACAATCTGCCTGAAGGAAAAGCACAAAAATCAACGATTGAGCAAGTGCTCGAAGAAACAAATATTGACGGCAAGCGCCGAGGTGAATCCCTGTCTATTGAGGAGTTTGCAGCGCTGTCTAACGGATTGTATAAAGCCCTTTTCTAAAAGGGCTTTTTGTTTTGCGCACCACATGGACTGCCGCTACATAGGCTAGAGAAGGACCTTTCATTCAATGATAAGAAAAAACTTGGACTCAGCGAAAAAAGGCGCTTTCTCAAGGCTCTTTCTTTCATGATGAGGCTTAGTCTATGTGTGGAGTGAGGAACGTGCAATTTCAAATAGGGGATATGGTAGCCAGAAAATCCTATCAGATGGATGTTTTGTTTCGAATTATAGGAATAGAGCAAACAAGCAAAGGAAATTCAATTGCCATTTTGCATGGAGATGAAGTCAGGCTGATTGCTGATTCGGATTTTTCTGATCTGGTAGCAGTGAAAAAAGATGAGCAGATGATGCGGAAAAAGAAAGATGAGAGCAGAATGAATGAGTCGCTCGAATTGCTCCGCCAGGATTATAAGCTGCTCAGAGAAAAGCAGGAGTACTATGCGACAAGCCAATATCAGCATCAGGAGCATTATTTCCATATGCCTGGAAAAGTGCTTCATCTGGATGGTGATGAAGCATATCTGAAAAAATGCCTGAATGTCTATAAAAAAATTGGAGTGCCGGTCTATGGCATCCATTGCCACGAAAAGAAAATGTCTGCTTCTATTGAAGAATTGCTCGACAAATATCGACCAGATATCCTGGTGATAACAGGGCATGATGCGTATTCGAAGCAAAAGGGCGGCATTGATGATTTGAACGCGTACAGACATTCTAAGCACTTTGTTGAAACGGTTCAAAACGCCCGAAAAAAGATCCCTCACTTAGATCAGCTTGTTATTTTTGCGGGGGCCTGCCAATCCCATTTTGAATCACTTATCAGAGCGGGGGCAAATTTTGCGAGTTCACCATCAAGAGTAAATATTCACGCGCTTGATCCGGTATATATCGTCGCGAAGATCAGCTTTACACCGTTTATGGAACGGATCAATGTATGGGAAGTGCTCCGTAATACGCTGACAAGAGAGAAAGGGCTTGGAGGTATTGAAACAAGAGGAGTACTGAGAATTGGTATGCCTTATAAGTCCAATTAACAGTTGAAAACCCGGATAGTAGATCTATGCGGGTTTTTTATTTTGCATAATGATACATAATTTACCGAAACTTGCGGAACATAATTGAGGAATCATAGAATTTTGTCAAAATAATTTTATTGACAACGTCTTATTAACGTTGATATAATTTAAATTTTATTTGACAAAAATGGGCTCGTGTTGTACAATAAATGTAGTGAGGTGGATGCAATGGCGAAGACGTTGTCCGATATTAAAAGATCGCTTGATGGAAATTTAGGTAAAAGGCTGACGTTAAAAGCAAACGGTGGCCGCCGAAAAACGATTGAGCGTTCGGGCATTTTAGCTGAGACGTACCCTTCTGTTTTTGTGATACAACTAGATCAAGACGAGAACTCGTTTGAAAGAGTTTCATACAGTTATGCTGATATTTTGACTGAGACTGTTGAGCTGACATTTAATGATGACGCAGCAAGCTCAGTGGCATTTTAACGGGCAGTGAACCTTTTGTTTACTGCTTTTTGTTTTGCCCTTTTTTGGTTTCCAGTAATTTTAACGAAAGTTCCATTTGATTTAACAAAAGATAAAACAGTCACATATTATCGTGACGTGCACGAATGGCTATCACTTCTAAAAAAGGGGTTGTTTCGTTTGGGCAGACGTCGTGGAGTTATGTCAGATGAGTTTAAATATGAGCTGGCTAAGGACCTTGGTTTTTATGACACAGTAAAAAATGGCGGTTGGGGCGAAATTCGGGCCCGCGATGCTGGTAATATGGTAAAGCGCGCCATTGAAATCGCTGAACAGCAAATGGCTCAGAATCATAATAACCGATAAGGATGTGACCCGGGGGACGTGCTGTTCCCCGGTTTTTTTATGTTGGATATAAATACATAATGGGCTGAATATGGATATGTTCATCCTGTACTTCAAATGTGATACAATGTTCATACTTATGTTTAGATGGAGAAGTAGGTGAAAGCTATGCGTATTTTAGAAAAAGCGCCAGCCAAGATCAATCTGTCACTTGACGTCACCCGAAAACGCCCGGATGGTTATCATGAAGTCGAAATGATCATGACGACAATTGATTTAGCTGATCGAATTGAATTGACGGAGCTGGCAGAGGATGAAGTGAGGGTGTCCTCCCACAACCGTTTTGTGCCTGATGACCAAAGAAACTTAGCTTATCAGGCCGCCAAGCTGATCAAGGACAGATACAACGTGAAAAAGGGAGTTTCCATCATGATTACGAAGGTAATTCCGGTGGCTGCCGGTCTTGCCGGCGGAAGCAGTGATGCGGCGGCGACGCTCAGAGGGCTGAACAGACTGTGGAATTTAAATCTTTCTGCGGAAACGCTTGCTGAGCTTGGAGCGGAAATTGGCTCCGACGTTTCATTTTGTGTCTATGGAGGAACTGCACTAGCAACAGGGCGCGGCGAGAAAATAAAACATATCAGCACGCCTCCGCACTGCTGGGTCATTTTAGCGAAGCCGACAATCGGTGTTTCAACTGCTGAAGTGTACAGAGCGCTGAAACTGGATGATATAGAGCATCCCGATGTACAAGGCATGATCGAGGCGATAGAGGAAAAGAGTTTTCAGAAGATGTGCGGCCGTCTAGGCAATGTGCTCGAATCTGTCACGCTCGATATGCATCCTGAAGTCGCGATGATCAAAAACCAGATGAAACGCTTTGGTGCAGATGCCGTGTTAATGAGCGGGAGCGGACCGACAGTGTTTGGACTGGTTCAGTATGAGTCGAAGGTGCAGAGAATTTATAACGGGTTAAGAGGCTTCTGCGATCAAGTTTATGCGGTGAGAATGATCGGCGAACAGAACGCTCTTGATTAAATCCGTATGTTAAGTTATATTGATCTTAAAATATTCGGATTTTGGGGGTAAGTTCATGAAGTTTCGTCGCAGCGGCAGATTGGTGGACTTAACAAATTACTTGTTAACCCATCCGCACGAGTTAATACCGCTAACCTTTTTCTCTGAGCGGTATGAATCTGCAAAATCATCGATCAGTGAAGATTTAACAATTATTAAACAAACCTTTGAACAGCAGGGGATCGGTACTTTGCTTACTGTTCCCGGTGCTGCCGGAGGCGTTAAATATATTCCGAAAATGAAGCAGGCTGAAGCTGAAGAGTTTGTGCAGACTCTTGGACAGTCGCTGGCAAATCCTGAACGTATCCTTCCGGGCGGTTATGTATATTTAACGGATATCTTAGGAAAGCCATCTGTACTCTCCAAGGTAGGGAAGCTGTTTGCTTCCGTGTTTGCAGAGCGCGATATTGATGTTGTCATGACCGTTGCCACGAAAGGCATCCCTCTTGCGTACGCAGCTGCGAGCTATTTGAATGTGCCTGTTGTGATCGTTCGTAAAGACAATAAGGTAACAGAAGGCTCCACAGTCAGCATTAATTACGTTTCAGGCTCCTCAAACCGCATTCAAACAATGTCACTTGCGAAAAGAAGCATGAAAACGGGTTCAAACGTACTCATTATTGATGACTTTATGAAAGCAGGCGGCACAATTAATGGTATGATTAACCTGTTGGATGAGTTTAACGCAAATGTGGCGGGAATCGGCGTCTTAGTAGAGGCCGAAGGAGTAGATGAACGTCTTGTTGATGAATATATGTCACTTCTTACTCTTTCAACCATCAACATGAAAGAGAAGTCCATTGAAATTCAGAATGGCAATTTTCTGCGTTTTTTTAAAGACAATCTTTTAAAGAATGGAGAGACAGAATCATGACAAAAGCAGTCCACACAAAACATGCCCCAGCGGCAATTGGGCCTTATTCACAAGGGATTATCGTCAACAATATGTTTTACAGCTCAGGCCAAATCCCTTTGACTCCTTCAGGCGAAATGGTGAACGGAGATATTAAGGAGCAGACTCATCAAGTATTCAGCAACTTAAAAGCGGTTCTGGAAGAAGCGGGTGCTTCTTTTGAAACAGTTGTAAAAGCAACTGTATTTATCGCGGATATGGAACAGTTTGCGGAAGTAAACGAAGTGTACGGACAATATTTTGACACCCACAAACCGGCGAGATCTTGTGTTGAAGTCGCAAGGCTCCCGAAGGATGCGTTAGTCGAAATTGAAGTTATTGCATTGGTAAAATAATAAGAAAAGTGATTCTGGGAGTACCCGGGATCACTTTTTTATTTACCTTATGCCCGAAATAAAAGCGATATGACCTAATTGTGTAACTATATCCTATTTTTTCAAAAAATATTTTAAAAACGAGCAGGATTTCAGAGAAAATCGTGGAATTGATACACTAATGCTTTTATATAGGGAAAAGGTGGTGAACTACTGTGGAAGTTACTGACGTAAGATTACGCCGCGTGAATACCGATGGTCGCATGAGAGCGATTGCATCCATCACGCTGGATCACGAATTTGTTGTACATGATATTCGTGTGATTGATGGAAACAATGGTCTTTTCGTTGCGATGCCGAGTAAACGCACCCCTGATGGAGAGTTCCGCGATATTGCTCATCCTATTAATTCAAGCACGCGAGGAAAGATTCAAGATGCCGTGTTAAATGAGTATCATCGTCTGGGTGACACTGAAGCATTAGAATTCGAAGAAGCTGGAGCTTCTTAAAAAATAACCAAAAAGCAAGGACTGCTGAAAGGGCTGACATAAGCCCTTTGCCGGCGGTCCTTTTTTAATTCTGATTTTTCAAACACATTTGCACTCAATAGAAAATTCTTGCACTTCATGAAGTCTCCTTGAAATCAGAAGATATTTAGGATATATTTTTCTATGGATAAAAGGGATATTGGAGGCCAATAAATGGATAAGCGGTTTGCAGTTGTTTTAGCGGCTGGACAAGGAACGAGAATGAAATCGAAGCTTTATAAAGTCCTTCATCCAGTTTGCGGTAAGCCTATGGTAGAGCACGTCGTGGACGAAGCCTTAAAATTATCTTTATCGAAGCTTGTCACGATTGTCGGACATGGTGCAGAAGAAGTGAAAAAGCAGCTTGGTGATAAAAGCGAGTACGCGCTTCAAGCAGAACAGCTTGGCACTGCTCATGCTGTAAAACAGGCACAGCCATTTCTTGCTGACGAAAAAGGCGTTACGATTGTCATTTGCGGGGATACGCCGCTTTTAACAGCAGAGACGATGGAAGAGATGCTGAAAGAACATACACAAAGAGAAGCGAAAGCTACGATTTTAACTGCGGTTGCAGAAGATCCAACCGGATACGGCCGCATTATTCGCAGCGAAAACGGAGCGGTTCAAAAAATCGTTGAGCATAAGGACGCCTCTGAAGAAGAACGTCTTGTAACTGAGATCAATACCGGCACGTATTGTTTTGACAATGAAGCGCTATTCCGGGCTATTGATCAGGTGTCTAATGATAATGCTCAAGGCGAGTATTATTTACCGGATGTCATAGAGATTCTTAAAAATGAAGGCGAAACTGTTGCCGCTTACCAGACTGGTAATTTCCAAGAAACGCTCGGTGTTAATGATAGAGTTGCTCTTTCTCAAGCAGAACAATTTATGAAAGAGCGTATTAATAAACGGCATATGCAAAATGGCGTGACGTTGATTGACCCGATGAATACGTATATTTCTCCTGACGCTGTTATCGGAAGCGATACTGTGATTTATCCTGGAACTGTGATTAAAGGTGAGGTGCAAATCGGAGAAGATACGATAATTGGCCCTCATACGGAGATTATGAATAGTTCCATCGGCAGCCGTACGGTTATTAAACAATCGGTAGTCAATCACAGTAAAGTGGGGAATGATGTAAACATAGGACCTTTTGCTCACATCAGACCTGATTCTGTCATCGGGAATGAAGTGAAGATCGGGAATTTTGTAGAAATTAAAAAGACACAATTCGGAGACCGAAGCAAGGCATCTCATCTAAGCTATGTCGGCGATGCAGACGTAGGCACTGATGTAAACCTGGGCTGCGGTTCAATTACTGTCAATTATGATGGAAAGAATAAGTATTTGACAAAAATTGAAGATGGCGCGTTTATCGGCTGCAACTCCAACTTGGTTGCCCCTGTCACAGTCGGAGAAGGCGCTTATGTGGCGGCAGGTTCAACTGTTACGGAAGATGTACCTGGAAAAGCACTTGCTATTGCCAGAGCGAGACAAGTAAATAAAGACGATTATGTGAAAAATATTCATAAAAAATAATCCTAAATTCGGAGGTTTATCCATGTCTAATCAATACGGAGATAAGAATTTAAAGATTTTTTCTTTGAATTCGAATCCAGAGCTTGCAAAAGAAATCGCAGATATAGTTGGAGTTCAATTAGGGAAATGTTCTGTCACAAGATTTAGTGACGGGGAAGTCCAAATTAATATCGAAGAAAGTATTCGCGGATGTGATTGTTACATCATCCAGTCTACAAGTGACCCCGTTAACGAGCATATTATGGAACTGCTGATTATGGTAGATGCGTTAAAACGCGCTTCTGCAAAAACGATTAACATTGTTATTCCTTATTACGGTTATGCGCGTCAAGACAGAAAAGCAAGATCCCGTGAGCCAATCACAGCTAAACTTTTCGCTAACCTGCTTGAAACAGCCGGTGCGACTCGTGTGATTGCACTTGACCTGCATGCGCCGCAAATTCAAGGATTCTTTGATATACCGATTGACCACTTAATGGGTGTTCCGATTTTAGGAGAATATTTTGAAGGCAAAAACCTTGAAGATATCGTCATTGTTTCACCAGACCACGGCGGTGTGACACGTGCCCGCAAACTGGCTGACCGACTAAAAGCGCCGATTGCGATTATCGATAAACGCCGTCCGCGTCCAAACGTGGCGGAAGTCATGAATATTGTAGGTAACATCGAAGGGAAGACTGCTATCCTCATCGATGACATTATTGATACTGCAGGTACGATTACACTTGCTGCTAATGCGCTCGTAGAAAACGGAGCGAAAGAAGTATATGCATGCTGTACACACCCTGTACTATCAGGCCCTGCGGTTGAACGGATTAATAATTCAACAATTAAAGAGCTCGTTGTGACAAACAGCATCAAGCTTCCTGAAGAAAAGAAAATTGAACGCTTTAAGCAGCTTTCAGTCGGACCGCTTCTTGCTGAAGCGATTATTCGCGTTCATGAACAGCAATCAGTCAGCTATCTGTTCAGCTAAACTGTTTTTTGAGGTTTAAATCCTAATCGTTATGGGTATTGTTTGTAATAGGACAATTAAAACGATAATAGGATGGTGCTGAATATGGCAACTTTAACGGCAAAAGAAAGAACGGACTTTACTCGTTCGTCTCTTCGGAATATCCGTACTTCAGGACATGTTCCAGGTATCATATATGGGAAGGATACGGCCAACAAACCTGTGTCATTAGACAGTGTGGAGCTGATCAAAACGCTGAGGGACGAAGGCAAAAATGCAGTCATTACGCTTGAGGTCAGCGGAGAAAAACACTCTGTCATGGTGACAGACCTGCAAACGGACCCGCTGAAAAATGAAATTACTCATGCTGACTTTCAAGTAGTCAATATGAGTGAGGACATTGAAGTGGAAGTGCCGATTCATTTGACCGGAGAAGCCATTGGTGAGAAAAACGGAGGCGTATTGCAGCAGCCGCTATATGCACTTACTGTAAAGGCTAAGCCAAAAGCCATTCCGCAAACGATTGAGGCTGATATTTCAAATCTCGATGTAAATGAAGTACTGACGATCGCGGATTTGCCTGCTGGCGGTGACTACTCCTTTCATCATGAATCAGATGAGGTCGTGGCTTCTATCCTTCCTCCGCAGCAGCAGGAAGCAGCTGAGATCGATGAAGAGGAATCTGCTGATGCTCAGCCTGAAGGTGAAAACAAAGAACAATAATAGCTTAAGGCGTAACCCTCCCGCGGTTACGTCTTTTGTGCTAGAATGAGAAGAATTATAGCCCGTTTATGAAGACGGGAGTTATGTGACTAAGGGAGGATTCGCCATGCTTGTGATTGCCGGTCTCGGAAACCCGGGGAAGAACTATGAAAATACACGGCATAATGTCGGATTTATGGTGATAGATCAGCTTGCAAAGGAATGGAATATAGAGCTGAATCAGAATAAATTTAACGGATTATACGGAACCGGATTTGTTTCCGGCAAAAAGGTTCTACTTGTTAAACCGCTTACATATATGAATTTATCAGGAGAATGTTTGCGGCCTTTAATGGACTACTATGATGTCGATAACGAAGATTTGACA
Organism: Bacillus sp. FMQ74; assembly: GCF_001875785.1. Taxonomy (NCBI): domain Bacteria; kingdom Bacillati; phylum Bacillota; class Bacilli; order Caryophanales; family Bacillaceae; genus Bacillus; species Bacillus sp. FMQ74. The sequence goes on from NZ_MOEO01000017.1 coordinate 24,786, forward strand.
GTCATTTACGATGATCTTGACCTTCCGACTGGCAAGATTCGTTTAAGAACGAAAGGAAGCGCCGGAGGGCACAATGGCATCAAATCACTGATCCAGCATCTTGGAACATCCGAGTTTGACCGTATCCGCATCGGAATCGGCCGGCCTGTAAACGGCATGAAGGTCGTTGATTATGTGTTAGGCTCCTTTACCAAGGAGGAGGCACCTGAGATCGAGGAAGCGGTTGATAAATCTGTGAAGGCTTGTGAGGCTTCTCTGAGTAAACCGTTTTTAGAAGTCATGAACGAATTTAACGCAAAGGTATAAAATGAAACAACAAAGTCCATACTACACCAAAATGACTTTTTCATCAGGAGGTCCCTTGTATGGCTTTGCATTATTATTGTCGTCATTGCGGAGTGAAAGTAGGCAGTCTCGAATCTTCAATGGTATCGACAGACTCACTTGGATTTCAGCACTTAACAAATGAGGAAAGAAACGATATGATTTCTTATAAAGAAAATGGAGATGTCCATGTTTTGACGATATGTGAAGACTGCCAAGAGGCGCTTGACCGAAATCCGCATTACCACGAATATCACACATTTATTCAATAAAAAGCTTTGGTGTAGACACTAGACCAAAGCGTTTTTCTGTTCTCACAGGAAACAGAGAGGAGGGGCCATATGGACAACATTCAAACCTTTATAAAAGAAAGCGATGACTTTAAATCCATCATCAACGGTTTACACGAGGGCCTGAAGGAACAACTGCTCGCGGGTCTGTCGGGTTCCGCGCGTTCTGTTTTTACTTCTGCTCTGGCTAATGAAACGAATAAGCCTATCTTTCTCATCACCCATAACTTATATCAAGCCCAGAAAGTAACAGATGATCTGACTTCTCTTCTAGAGGATCGGTCTGTCCTTTTGTACCCCGTCAATGAACTCATTTCATCAGAAATCGCAGTGGCAAGCCCTGAATTACGGGCGCAGCGATTAGATGTCATTAATAGATTAACGAATGGAGAAGCGCCAATTGTCGTTGCTCCTGTAGCTGCAATCAGAAGAATGCTGCCGCCTGTGGAGGTGTGGAAAAGCAGCCAGATGCTCATTCAAGTGGGGCATGATATCGAACCTGACCAGCTAGCGTCACGGCTGGTAGAGGTAGGGTATGAACGGTCTGATATGGTATCTGCGCCCGGAGAATTCAGTATTCGCGGAGGAATCATTGATATTTATCCGCTGACTTCAGAAAATCCGGTGAGAATTGAACTTTTTGACACTGAAGTCGATTCAATCCGCAGCTTTAATTCAGATGATCAGCGGTCAATTGAGACCCTTACCTCGATCAATATCGGTCCCGCGAAGGAATTAATTATCAGATCGCAAGAAAAAGCGCGGGCGATGGAGAAAATCGATAATGGTCTTGCCGCGAGCTTGAAGAAATTAAAGGCTGACAAACAAAAAGAAATACTTCATGCGAATATTTCACACGATAAAGAACGCTTGTCTGAAGGGCAGACAGATCAGGAGCTCGTGAAGTATCTCTCATATTTCTATGAAAAGCCTGCTAGTTTACTAGATTATACACCTGATAATACACTTCTGATTTTGGATGAAGTCAGTCGGATTCATGAGATGGAAGAACAGCTTCAAAAAGAAGAAGCGGAATTTATAACAAATCTTCTTGAGGAAGGGAAGATTTTGCATGACATTCGTTTGTCATTCAGCTTCCAAAAAATAGTGGCTGAGCAAAAACGGCCTCTGCTGTACTATTCTTTATTTTTGCGGCATGTACAGCATACGAGTCCGCAAAATATCGTCAATGTGTCAGGCCGGCAAATGCAGAGTTTCCATGGGCAAATGAACGTGCTCGCGGGTGAAATGGAGCGTTTTAAAAAATCAAATTTCACTGTTGTGTTCTTAGGAGCAAACAAGGAACGTACACAGAAATTGTCATCTGTTTTGGCTGATTATGATATCGAGGCCGCCGTGACAGACAGTAAAAAGGCGCTTGTTCAGGGACAGGTCTATATCATGGAAGGCGAGCTCCAATCGGGATTTGAGCTGCCATTAATGAAGCTTGCCGTTATTACGGAAGAAGAACTGTTCAAAAACCGTGTGAAAAAGAAGCCGCGAAAACAGAAGCTTACCAATGCAGAGCGCATCAAGAGCTATTCTGAGCTTCAAATTGGTGATTATGTCGTTCATATTAATCACGGGATCGGAAAATACCTGGGAATCGAAACTCTTGAAATCAACGGAATTCATAAAGACTATTTAAATATTCATTATCAGGGAAGTGACAAGCTTTACGTCCCTGTAGAACAAATTGATCAGGTGCAAAAATATGTCGGCTCCGAAGGGAAAGAGCCAAAGCTGTATAAATTAGGCGGAAGCGAATGGAAACGGGTTAAGAAAAAAGTAGAGACATCCGTTCAGGATATTGCTGATGACTTAATTAAGCTCTATGCCGAAAGAGAAGCGAGCAAGGGATATGCGTTTTCTCCTGACCATGAGATGCAGCGTGAATTCGAATCAGCTTTCCCTTATCAAGAGACTGAGGATCAGCTCCGTTCGATTCACGAAATCAAAAAAGACATGGAAAGAGAACGTCCGATGGACCGCTTGCTGTGCGGAGATGTAGGCTACGGTAAAACAGAGGTTGCCATACGTGCCGCGTTTAAGGCGATCGGTGATGGAAAGCAGGTAGCTCTGCTCGTTCCGACAACCATTTTGGCCCAGCAGCACTATGAAACCATTAAAGAGCGCTTCCAGGACTATCCGATTAATATCGGACTTCTCAGCAGGTTCAGAACAAGAAAAGAAGCAAACGAAACAATCAAAGGATTGAAAAACGGGACGGTTGATATCGTCATCGGGACGCATCGGCTGCTATCAAAAGATGTCGTGTATAAAGACTTAGGGCTCCTCATCATTGATGAAGAGCAGCGTTTCGGTGTAACCCATAAAGAAAAGATCAAGCAAATTAAAGCCAATGTTGATGTATTAACGCTAACAGCAACGCCGATTCCGCGTACGCTGCATATGTCTATGCTTGGCGTAAGGGATCTTTCAGTCATCGAAACTCCGCCGGAAAACCGCTTCCCGGTACAGACGTATGTTGTGGAATACAATGGCGCTCTTGTCAGAGAGGCAATTGAACGTGAGCTTGCACGCGGGGGCCAGGTCTATTTCTTGTACAACCGGGTAGAGGACATCGAGCGGAAAGCGGATGAGATCTCAATGCTTGTCCCTGACGCAAAGGTGACGTACGCCCACGGAAAAATGACAGAAAATGAATTAGAAACCGTTATGCTGAGTTTCCTTGAAGGAGAATCAGACGTTCTCGTCAGTACAACCATTATTGAAACAGGTGTGGACATCCCGAACGTCAATACGCTGATTGTATTTGACGCCGACAAGATGGGTCTTTCTCAGCTTTATCAGCTGCGGGGTCGTGTCGGCCGGTCTAACCGTGTGGCGTATGCGTACTTCACGTACCGTCGGGATAAAGTGCTGACAGAAGTAGCTGAAAAAAGGCTGCAGGCTATTAAAGAATTCACGGAGCTAGGTTCCGGTTTTAAAATTGCAATGCGTGACTTAACCATTCGCGGAGCCGGGAATCTTCTTGGCGCCCAGCAGCACGGCTTCATCGATTCGGTCGGATTTGACCTCTATTCACAAATGCTGAAAGAGGCTATTGAAGAACGTAAAGGGGACACAGCGAAGACAGAGCAGTTTGAAACAGAAATTGATGTCGAGCTTGATGCGTATATTCCAGAAACATATATTCAAGACGGCAAACAGAAAATTGATATGTATAAACGCTTTAGGTCTGTGGCGACAATCGAAGAGAAGAATGAGCTTCAGGATGAAATGATCGACCGCTTTGGAAATTATCCAAAAGAAGTCGAATACTTGTTTACTGTTGCAGAAATGAAGGTTTATGCGAGACAGGAACGTGTCGAGCTGATTAAGCAGGATAAAGACGCTGTCAGATTGACGATCTCTGAAGAAGCAAGTGCTGAAATTGACGGACAGAAGCTGTTTGAGCTTGGCAATCAATATGGCAGACAAATCGGACTGGGAATGGAAGGGAAAAAACTCAAAATCTCCATACAGACGAAAGGCCGTAGTGCTGATGAGTGGCTCGAGACCGTACTGGGCATGCTGAAGGGTTTAAAAGATGTGAAAAAGCAAACCATTTCATCAACGTAAATTTTGTTACTCTCTGGTGTATATTACATTTGATGTGACGGATACTAATTTCAAGCGAGGCGGAAGGTACATAAAGTAACTGCTTTAGGTCTTTCCCACATGTATATACCATCAAATGAAAGAGAGGCACCAGAGATGAAAGCAACCGGTATCGTACGTCGTATTGATGACTTAGGTCGGGTCGTGATTCCTAAAGAAATTCGAAGAACTCTGAGAATCAGGGAAGGCGATCCGCTTGAGATTTTTGTAGATCGTGACGGAGAAGTGATTTTGAAAAAGTACTCTCCGATCAGTGAGCTTGGAGACTTTGCAAAAGAGTATGCAGACGCGCTTTACGACAGTCTCGGCCATTCAGTACTGATTTGTGATCGTGATGTATATATTGCCGTATCTGGCAGCTCCAAAAAAGATTACTTAAACAAGTCAATCAGCGAAATGCTGGAAAGAATAATGGATCAGCGCAGCTCTGTGCTTGAGAGTGATGCGAAATCAGTACAGCTTGTGAATGGCATAGATGAGGACATGAATTCTTATACTGTCGGCCCAATAGTGGCGAATGGCGATCCGATAGGTGCTGTGGTGATTTTTTCAAAAGATCAGTCAATGGGCGAAGTAGAGCATAAAGCCGTTGAAACAGCAGCTGGATTTTTGGCCCGTCAAATGGAACAGTAGGTCTTATTCCTTTTATCGAAAATAGGTATGAAAAGAACAGCTCTCCTCTGAGATGCTGTTCTTTTTCATGCGTGCCGAAAAAGGATTCCAAGGGTTGGGATGTGGTATAATAACCTCGTTTTTATTTGTGCCGCGGTAATACGTGAACCGTATTGACCTTGACGTTGGGAAGGAGCTTTTGGATGGACGATTCAATAGGCGTTAAACGGCATTGGGTTTGGCAGGGGGCATTTGTTTTAATTCTGGCAGGCGTCATCACAAAAATTTTAAGCGCCGTTTACAGAGTCCCGTTTCAAAACATTGTCGGCGATGTTGGATTCTATATATATCAGCAGGTATATCCCTTTCTTGGTATTGCGGTTATGCTGTCAACATCAGGATTTCCGGTCATTATTTCGAAACTGATGAATGATTATAGCGAAAAAAATCATCACACTATATTAAAAATATCAGCGTTGTTTTTGTCTTTAATCGGTATGTTATTATTTCTTTGTTTATATTTGGGTGCGGTTCCAATCGCGCTCTTTATGGGGGATTCGCATCTCGCTGAGTTAATTCAAGTGACCTCGTATGCATTTCTGTTATTCCCATTTGTCGCGTTGCTTAGAGGCGGTTTTCAAGGGCGGCACGAAATGCTCCCTTCTGCCCTGTCACAGATGACAGAGCAGTTTCTGCGAGTTGCGGTGCTCTTAGGCTTATCATTTTGGTTCGTCAAAAAAGGAGCCTCACTTTATACTGCGGGAGCGGCAGCAGCTTCCGGATCTCTTGCCGGAAGTTTCGTTGCATTGATAATACTCGGATTTTTTTGGTTCAAAATGAAAAGAGACAAGCAAACGGGTAGGCAAAAAGAAAATGCCATCACAACAAAAGAATTGGCGAAAAAACTGCTTTTATATTCGGTTACAATTTGTGTAAGCAGTTTGCTGCTTTTGTTTATCCAGCTTGTTGATGCTTTGAATTTATATGCTTTGCTATCAGGTGGCGAGGCAAGCGAAGAAGCGAAACGCCTAAAGGGGATTTATGATCGGGGACAGCCCTTGCTGCAGCTCGGCTCAGTTTTTGCCGTAAGCATTGCGACGTCACTCGTTCCGTATATTTCTAGGGCTGTAAAAAACAATGAGCTGAAGATCATGAAAGAAAAAATCACGTCATCTTTGAAACTATGCCTTGTGCTCGGTACAGGCGCATCGGCTGGATTAATTTGCATTCTTAAGCCGGTGAATATCATGCTGTTTCAAAATGGAGAAGGGACAGGTGCGTTACAAGTATTTAGCAGCTCTATTTTGTTTGCATCTATGGCGGTAACGGCAGCGGCAGTCTTACAGGGCGCGGGGTACACAGTTTTTCCTGCGATAGCGGTAGGCATGGGTGTTGCAGTGAAATGGGTGTTAAACACTCTTTTGGTTCCGCGCTATGGGATTGAAGGTGCATCGCTTGCGACAGCGGCTTCCTTTGCGGCTGTCGCCGGACTTAACTTGTATCAGCTTCGGCAAAAGGAATGGCTCGATAAGCTTAGAGGCGTTTTGATTCCGATTATTGGGTCTGCTCTTTTGATGTCAGCTATTTTACTTGCGTATACGCGTCTCTGGACTTTCTTGTTTCCTGCAACAGGAAGAGGAGCGGCTGTGATTGAGAGTCTTTCTGCTGTTGCCATTGGTGGCGTGGTGTTTATTTATTGTATGATGAGATTGGGAATATTTACAGATGAAGAGCTGAACAGTATGCCATTCGGCAGCAAGTTAAGCAAATTCATGAGAAGGAGAGAACAAAATGGCGGGTAAAATTACTGTCGTCGGACTTGGCGCCGGAGACATGGACCAATTGACAATTGGTATACACAAGCTGCTGACGAAGGCAGATACGCTGTATGTCAGAACCAAGGATCATCCTTTAATTGAGGAGCTTGAAAAAGAAACGAAGAACATCCGTTACTTTGACGATATATATGAGAAACATGATCAGTTTGAGGCGGTATATGAAGAAATTGCTGATATCCTCTTTGAAGCCGCGCAGCGTGAGGACGTGGTTTATGCTGTACCGGGACACCCGTTTGTCGCAGAAAAAACAGTTCAGTTGCTGACAGAGCGGCAGAAAAAGGAAAACGTTCAAGTGAAAGTTGCGGGGGGACAAAGTTTCCTTGATGCCACATTCAATGCCTTGCAAATTGACCCGATTGAAGGTTTTCAATTTGTGGATGCCGGCACATTGTCCGCGGATGAGCTTGAGCTCAGCCATCATTTGATTATATGTCAGGTTTACGACCAAATGACGGCCTCTGAAGTGAAGCTGACATTAATGGAGAAGCTGCCTGATGATTATGAGGTCGTGATCGTGACTGCAGCAGGCAGCCGTGACGAAGATATCAGGACAGTGCCATTATTTGAGCTGGACCGCAATGTCGCCCTGAATAACTTAACAAGTGTGTATATTCCGCCGATTAAAGAAGAGAAGCTGCTTTATCACGAATTCTCCACGTTCCGAAGCATCATCAGAGAGCTTCGCGGACCTAATGGATGTCCGTGGGATAAAAAGCAGACGCATCAGTCATTAAAGCAGTACATGATTGAAGAATGTTATGAGCTTCTCGAAGCAATTGACGAAGAAGACACAGACCATATGATCGAAGAACTTGGCGACGTTTTGCTTCAAGTCTTGCTTCACGCGCAAATTGGTGAAGATGAAGGTTATTTCACAATTGATGATGTCATAAAAGGAATCAGTGAAAAAATGGTCCGAAGACATCCCCATGTGTTTAAAGATGTTAAGGTTCAGGATGAGAACGATGTATTGGCAAATTGGGAAGATATAAAAAAGGCTGAAAAAAATACATCTGAATCATCGTTATTAGACAGCGTACCGAAGCCCCTTCCAGCTCTTTCGAAAGCAGCTAAATTGCAGAAAAAAGCAGCAAAGGTCGGTTTTGACTGGGAAGACGTCAGCGATATTTGGGAAAAGGTAAGTGAGGAAATGAAGGAATTTTCTTCTGAGGTTTCTGAAGCTCCTCATGAACACAATCTTAAAGCCGAGTTTGGCGACATTTTGTTCGCACTGGTGAATGTAGCCCGCTTCTACAAAATAGAGCCAGAGGAAGCGCTGACTATGACTAATGACAAATTCCGGAGACGGTTCTCATACATTGAAGAAACAGCGAAGGAAAAGGGAATCGAGCTGGCTGATATGCCTCTTGAGGACATGGACAAACTGTGGAACGAAGCAAAAGAAACTGAGAGGAGATCATAGATATGAGATTAGATAAATTTTTAAAAGTATCACGGCTGATCAAACGACGTACACTAGCGAAGGAAGTAGCAGACCAAGGACGAATCTCTATAAACGGAAACCAGGCGAAAGCAAGCTCTGACGTAAAACCGGGAGATGAACTAACGGTCCGCTTCGGCCAAAAGCTTGTAACGGTTCAAGTTAATGAATTGAAAGACACAACGAAAAAAGAAGAAGCTGCAAACATGTATACGATTCTAAAAGAAGAAAAACTCGGCGAATAGGCTTGTTCTAAAAAAATCCCCCTCCTCATACAATGCAGTAATAGTGCTAAAAGTATCGAGGATATGGGGGCTGAATAGATGAATTCATATTATGATCAAAAAGGTTCTTCGTCTGTTCCGGAACAGCATGATGTGACAATGAAAGGCCGGAAGCATTTAGATATTTCTGGGGTTAAGCATGTGGAGAGCTTTGATAATGAAGAATTCCTGCTGGAAACGGTAATGGGAATGCTCTCCGTCAGAGGCCAAAACCTGCAGATGAAAAATCTCGATGTGGAAAAAGGGATTGTTTCGATTAAAGGCAGGGTATTTGATTTAGTGTACTTAGACGAACAACAAGGGGATAAAGCTAAAGGGTTTTTTAGCAAGTTGTTTAAATGACGCTGACGACACAATTCTATACAATGCTGGCGATGTCCGGTATGGGTCTCTGGCTTGGTGCTTCGCTTGATACATACCGGCTCTTTGTTATTCGTGCTAAAACAGCCAGATGGCTATTATTTATTCATGATATTCTTTTCTGGATTGTGCAAGGGCTGCTTTTCTTTTATGTCTTGCTTCATGTAAATGAGGGAGAATTCAGGATTTACATCTTTTTAGCGGTTCTGCTGGGCGTTGCGACGTATCAGAGCCTGTGCAAACGAATCTATATAAAAATACTGAAATTCGTCATTTACCTTGTTGTTTCTGTTTATCAATTCTTCAAAAAACTCATTCAGCACGTGTTATTTCGTCCTATTGTGTGGACATGCGGAGCGGTCATCTGGGTGGCGGCATTTTTATTCAAGAAAACATACCGCCTGATCGGTTTTCTCCTGCTGTGTCTATATAAAATAGTCATGGTTTTGTGTTTTCCGATCCGTTTTATCGCGAAACAATGTTTGAAACTTCTTCCTATGAAAATGCGTCTAACTTTTAGACGTTATTTTGAAAAAGGTGCAGGATTTCTCAAAAAGAAGAAGAAACTATTGATAACCATAAGAACGACCATCACACGGTTTTTGAAGAGATGAAAGGAGGACCGTCTGGTTTGAATTTTTCCAGGGAACGAACGATAACTGAAATACAAAACGACTATAAAGAACAAGTAGAACGGCAAAATCAGCTGAAGAAACGAAGACGCAAAGGGCTGTACAGACGGTTAACTGTATTCGGCGCCCTAGTATTCCTGACTGCAATTGTGCTGGCAAGCTCTGTATGGTCCCAAACATCTTCCCTTAGTGCAAAAGAAGAAAAGAAAGAACAGCTTGAAAAAGAACTGAAAAGTTTAAAGACAAAACAAGCGGATTTAAAAGAAGAAATATCCAAATTGAAGGATGAGGATTACGTCACAGAGCTTGCCAGAAGGGACTTATTCATGTCTGGAGACGGAGAAATTATCTTCAATGTGGAGAAGAAGAGCAAGTAGCCTTGTTGACACTTAAATTTTTATTTAGGTATAATTAAGCAAACGATCTTTTTATAAGCCTAAGGAGGAGCACTTTTTTTATGTCGATTGAAGTTGGCAGCAAGTTGCAAGGGAAAATTACAGGTATTACAAATTTTGGAGCATTTGTTGAATTGCCTGGAGGCTCAACCGGTCTCGTTCACATTAGTGAGGTAGCTGATAATTATGTCAAAGACATTAACGACCACTTAAAAGTCGGCGACCAAGTTGAAGTGAAAGTCATCAACGTTGAAAAAGACGGGAAAATTGGTTTATCTATTAAAAAAGCTAAAGACCGTCCGCAAGCCAGACCTAGAAATGATTTCCGTCCGAAAGAATCTTTTGAACAGAAAATGAATAAGTTTTTAAAAGACAGCGAAGATCGCTTGTCATCTTTAAAACGCAATACGGAATCAAAACGTGGAGGGCGCGGAGCAAGAAGAGGATAACTTGCTGCTTTCTATAAAATAAATGAAGCATCCGTTCATCCCGACGGATGCTTTTTTATTATCCTCATCCTCTTTAAGAGTCAGAAAATTACAACATTAAAGTTTCTGTTGACGAAAGAGACAAACCTTTGTATTATATAACTTGTGCTTAGAAGCACAAAACAATATGGCGGTGTAGCTCAGCTGGCTAGAGCGTACGGTTCATACCCGTGAGGTCGGGGGTTCGATCCCCTCCGCCGCTACCATATTTGTTTGGCCCGTTGGTCAAGCGGTTAAGACACCGCCCTTTCACGGCGGTAACACGGGTTCGAATCCCGTACGGGTCATCCTAAGAAAATCGGTTTCTCTTGCAGAAACCGATTTTTTTCATTTTTAGACAACATTCCAGAAATTCTTTTGATAAACGAATATCAAGGCAGAAACCGTCGAAGATTTCTTTGGTATTCTTACCTTCTTTTGACAAAATCCTATCTGTGCATTCGCTATAATGACAGGCAACGAATATAACAGGTGGGAGATGAGAGGAATGGAAAAAGCAGAAAGAAGAGTGAACGGGCCAATGGCGGGACAGGCTTTGGAAAAACTCCAATCGTTTTTTAATAGGGGAACGAAGCTTGTGACTCATCATTTGCATTCACTGTTTTTCTATAAAGGATTCATTTATGTCGTCATCGGATTTTTGCTTGGACGAGCTTTCATATTATCCGAGGTGCTTCCTTTCGCACTTCCTTTCTTTGGAGCGATGCTTCTCATCAGAAGAGACAAAGCGTTTTATGCGGTTTTGGCCGTGCTTGCAGGTGCGCTGACTATATCTCCGAAGCACTCATTGCTCATACTAGCGGCATTGCTGGCATTCTTCGTATTTTCTAAAGTGGCTGCCTTCATTACCGACGATCGTGTAAAAGCACTCCCGATTGTCGTGTTCTTCTCCATGGCTGCAGCAAGAGCCGGGTTTGTTTATGCCCAAAATGGCGCATTTACAACCTATGATTATGTAATGGCTGTCGTTGAGGCTGGACTATCGTTTATCTTAACATTGATTTTCCTTCAGAGCCTTCCAGTTTTCACTGTAAAAAAAGTGAAACAATCATTAAAAATAGAGGAAATCATTTGCTTTATGATCCTGATTGCTTCTGTGTTAACGGGGCTGGCCGGCTTATCCTACCAAGGGATGCAGGCAGAACATATATTAGCTCGATATGTTGTATTGAGTTTTTCCTTTATTGGCGGAGCAAGCATTGGCTGTACGGTTGGCGTCGTGACCGGCCTGATTCTTGGCTTGGCGAATATCGGAAACCTATATCAAATGAGTCTGCTTGCTTTTTCCGGTTTATTAGGCGGCTTGCTGAAGGAAGGGAAAAAAGCAGGTGCGGCAATCGGCCTGATCGTTGGGTCGCTTCTTATATCTTTATATGGTGAAGGCTCTGCCGGTCTGATGACAACGCTCTATGAGTCATTAATCGCAGTCGGCCTGTTTTTGCTCACACCTCAATCTATCACAAGGAAAGTGGCGAGATATATTCCGGGAACTGTGGAGCATCTTCAAGAGCAGCAGCAATACGCAAGAAAAATCCGAGATGTCACTGCTCAGAAGGTAGACCAGTTCTCCAATGTATTTCACGCGCTGTCTGAAAGCTTTGCAACCTTTTACCAAGCATCAGACGAACAGACAGATGACAGCGAAGTGGATCTGTTTTTAAGCAAAATCACGGAGCATTCCTGTCAGACGTGTTACAAGAAAAACAGGTGCTGGGTACAGAACTTTGATAAAACATATGACTTAATGAAACAAGTTATGCTTGAAACAGAAGAAAAAGAATATGCATCAAACCGAAGGCTGAAAAAAGAGTTTCATCAGCATTGTTCTAAATCAAAGCAGGTTGAAGAGCTGATTGAGGATGAGCTCGCATATCATCATGCCCATTTGACGCTCAAGAAAAAAGTCCAGGACAGCAGGCGTCTTGTTGCCGAACAGCTTTTAGGCGTTTCTGAGGTCATGGCCGACTTTTCTCGGGAAATAAAAAGAGAGCGAGAACAGCACTTTCTGCAGGAAGAGCAAATCATAGAGGCACTTCAGCATTTCGGAATTGAGATTCAGCATGTAGAGATCTATAGCCTTGAACAAGGAAATATCGATATTGAAATGACCATTCCGTTCAGCGGACATGGAGAAAGTGAAAAAATCATTGCCCCTATGCTGTCTGACATTCTGGAAGAACAAATTCTTGTGAAAGCCGAACAGCACTCTCCGCATCCGAATGGATACAGCCATGTCGCCTTTGGGTCAACAAAATCATACAGGGTGTCCACAGGGGCGGCTCACGCTGCGAAGGGCGGCGGCCTTGTCTCCGGCGACAGCTATAGCATGATGGAGCTTGGAGCCAGAAAATATGCTGCGGCAATCAGTGACGGAATGGGCAATGGCGCAAGAGCGCACTTTGAAAGCAATGAAACGATCAAGCTTCTTGAGAAAATCCTTGAATCAGGAATTGATGAAAAAATAGCGATTAAAACCATTAACAGCATATTATCCCTAAGGACAACTGATGAGATATATTCCACGCTTGACCTATCTATTATTGACCTTCAAGATGCCAGCTGTAAATTTCTGAAGGTTGGATCGACGCCTAGCTTTATCAAACGGGGTGACCAGGTCATGAAAGTTCAAGCGAGCAATCTGCCAATCGGTATTATTAATGAATTCGATGTGGAGGTTGTGAGTGAACAGCTAAAAGCGGGTGACCTCTTAATTATGATGAGTGATGGCATTTTTGAGGGGCCTAAGCATGTAGAAAATCATGACTTATGGATGAAGCGTAAAATGAAAGGGTTGAAAACAAATGACCCGCAGGAGATTGCCGATTTGCTTATGGAAGAAGTCATCCGCACAAGGTCCGGCCAAATTGAGGACGATATGACTGTTGTCGTCGTCCGGATTGATCACAATACACCGAAGTGGGCATCCATTCCTGTTCCGGCAATCTTTCAAAACAAACAAGAAATATCATAACGCTTCCGTATAAATCAAATTTCTTCTGGCGAAGATGGGAATATATGAATCTGAGAATCCTCGTATTCTCCAGGAGGAATGAATGTGAATAACGGACATTTAAATCAAATTTTGCTGATAACGGATGGCTGCTCGAACCATGGGGAAGACCCGCTTGCAATGGCTGCTTTTGCTAAAGAGCAGGGGATTACGGTAAACGTCATAGGTATAATGGAAGAAAATCAAATTGACCCTGAGGCTATGAAGGAAGTCGAAGGGATTGCACTTGCCGGAGGCGGCGTACACCAAGTCGTTTATGCATCCCAGCTCTCACAAACCGTTCAAATGGTAACAAAAAAAGCGATGACGCAAACCCTGCAAGGTGTCGTCAATCAAGAACTGAAACAAATTCTCGGAAAAAATGTGGAAATGGAAGAGCTTTCTCCGGAAAAACGCGGCGAAGTCATGGAAGTGGTAGACGAGCTTGGAGAAACGGTGCATCTTCAGGTTTTGGTTCTTGTTGATACAAGTGCAAGTATGGCGCCAAAGCTTCCAACAGTAAAAGAGGCGCTGATTGATTTGTCTGTCAGCCTCAATTCCCGAATCGGGAATAACGAATTTGCGATGTGTATATTTCCCGGGAAAAAACAAGAGGTCGAGCTTGTGCTGAACTGGACACCGAAGCTGCAATCTCTTTCCACCCTCTTTGCAAAGCTTTCGACAGGGGGCATCACGCCGACAGGTCCGGCGATTCGTGAAGCGACACTGCAATTTGAAAAAATACGGTCAAGAAGGGGCATGCTGGCAGATGATGAACGACGCTTTGACGAGTTTGGCATGTAGCCTAAAGCCGGGTACGACAATCAAAGGCAAGTGGAATGGAAACACTTATACATTGCGTAAACAGCTTGGTAAAGGGGCCAATGGAATTGTGTATTTGGCGGAAGCATCAGATGGACATGTTGCCTTAAAGGTGAGTGATGACAGCCTGTCTATTACTTCTGAAGTGAATGTCTTGAAATCTTTCTCAAAGGCCCAGTCCGTTACGATGGGGCCTTCTTTTTTTGATACGGATGATGCCTATATTCCCAGTGCCAATACGAAAGTTTCTTTTTATGCAATGGAATACATAAAAGGGCCGCTGCTTTTGAAGTATGTCAGTGATAAAGGAGCGGAATGGATACCGGTATTAATGATTCAGCTATTATCCAGTTTATCGGTGCTTCACCAGCAAGGATGGATATTCGGCGATCTTAAACCTGATAATCTAATCGTAACTGGCCCGCCCGCAAGGATCCGCTGTATTGATGTGGGCGGCACGACAAAGGAAGGCCGGGCGATAAAAGAGTATACGGAGTTTTATGACAGAGGCTATTGGGGGTATGGAACAAGAAAGGCAGAGCCATCCTACGATTTGTTCGCGGTTGCTATGATTATGATCAACAGCGTGCATAAAAAAGAATTTAAGAAAACAAACCAGCCCAAAGAACAGCTTAGGTCGCTCATTGAAGGAAACCCGTTGCTGCATAAGTATAAAAAAGTGCTTTTTTCAGCCTTGAACGGAGAATATCAATCCGCAGATGAAATGAAGAAGGATATGCTCGACGCGGGGCAAAAAGCAGTACAAAGAAAACAACCTATAAAAACATCACCGCAGCCTGCCGCACGACAGAGGCAGCAAAAACCTCGTCAAGGAAAAGTAACGAAGACCCGGTATACCCCAAAACAGAAGCCGGCTAAGTCGGGGGGGTTATTTGAAACAACGCTCATCGTGATCAGTGTTTTAGCGCTTTATTTCGCCTACATTATCTTTTTCTTAATCTAAGCGGCGTAAACTGCAGAGCCTATGCTTCTTCTTTGCTTGGAGGGATTGAAAGTGATAGGATATGAATATCTTTAAAATACCTGCTCATTGTGAGGAGGACATTGTGAAAAGTGTCAAAGATTTTTTAAACAAACACAATCTTACGTTAAAAGGGGCGACAATTATTGTAGGCGTTTCCGGCGGTCCGGACTCAATGGCTCTTCTTCACGCGTTGCATACTTTATGCGGCCGTTCAGCAAATATTATTGCAGCTCATGTTGATCATCTGTTCAGAGGCGCGGAATCCGAGGAGGACATGCGTTTTGTCCAAGCTTATTGTAAGGCTCAACAGCTCGTGTGTGAAACGGCTCAAATCAATGTAACCGCATATGCACAGGAGAAAGGACTCAATAAGCAGGCTGCAGCACGTGATTGCCGCTATCAGTTTTTTGAGGAAATCATGTCAAAGCACCAAGCGGACTATCTGGCGCTTGCTCATCATGGTGATGACCAGGTTGAAACAATGCTTATGAGATTGGCTAAGGGCACGCTTGGAACGGGGCTTGCGGGAATGCAGCCGGTTAGACGTTTTGGGACGGGACGGATTATCAGGCCGTTCCTAACGATTACAAAGGAAGAGATCCTTCACTATTGCCGTGAAAACGGCTTGAGCTACCGGACGGATGAAAGTAACGCCAAAGATGACTACACAAGAAACAGATTCAGAAAAACAGTGCTCCCATTTTTGAAACAGGAGTCTCCGGATGTGCATAAAAGGTTTCAAAAAGTGAGTGAAGCACTGACGGAAGATGAGCAATTCTTACAGTCATTAACGAAAGATGAAATGAATAAAGTAATCACAAGCCAGTCTAATACATCAGTTGAAATCAATTCCTCTCAATTGCTTGCCCTCCCGATGCCTTTACAAAGAAGAGGAGTTCAACTAATATTAAACTATCTTTATGAAAACGTTCCATCATCCTTTTCAGCCCATCACATTCAGCAGTTTCTTGATTGGGCGGAAAATGGCGGTCCTTCAGGAGTATTGGACTTTCCGAAAGGGCTGAAGGTGGTCAAATCATATCAGACATGTTTGTTTACATTTGAACAATGGCAGTGCAAAAATGTTCCCTTTGAATACCAATTAAGCGGAGCTGCTGATAAAACTGTAGTGCTCCCCAATGGATATCTGATAGAGGCAAAGCATTATGCGGATTCGCCTGAAGAACATGGGAATGCTGTTTTTATCACAAGTGAAAAAAAGGTGCAATTTCCCTTAACAATCCGGACGAGAAAAGCTGGAGACCGGATCAAACTAAAAGGGATGAACGGCTCAAAAAAGGTAAAGGATATATTTATTGATAAGAAATTGCCTCTCCAAGAAAGAGACAACTGGCCGATTGTGACGGACGCAAGCGGTGAAATTATCTGGATACCTGGCTTGAAAAAATCAATTTTTGAAGATCTTGTGATTCCAAACAGCGACCGCATTGTATTACAATATAGACAGCATGAAAAGTGTAGGGGGCAAGCAAAATCATGATGAAACATGATATCGAGAAAGTACTGATCTCAGAGGCAGAGATACAAGAGAAAGTAAAAGAGTTAGGCGCAGAATTAACGAGCGAGTATCAAGATACATTTCCGTTGGCAATCGGTGTGTTAAAAGGAGCACTTCCTTTTATGGCGGATCTTATCAAGCATATTGATACATATTTGGAAATGGATTTCATGGATGTATCAAGCTACGGAAATTCTACGGTTTCTTCTGGAGAAGTCAAAATCATTAAAGATTTGGATACATCTGTAGAGGGCCGGGACATCTTAATTATTGAAGATATCATCGACAGTGGGTTAACCTTAAGTTATCTCGTA
Organism: Bacillus sp. FMQ74; assembly: GCF_001875785.1. NCBI lineage: Bacteria > Bacillati > Bacillota > Bacilli > Caryophanales > Bacillaceae > Bacillus > Bacillus sp. FMQ74. The sequence goes on from NZ_MOEO01000017.1 coordinate 41,703, forward strand.
GAGCTCTTCCGATACCGTAAAGCAAAATCAATTAAGATTGTTACCCTTTTGGATAAACCGAGCGGAAGAAAAGCGGACATCAAAGCAGACTTTGTAGGTTTTGAAGTTCCTGACGCGTTTGTAGTGGGTTACGGACTTGATTATGCTGAGCGCTATCGCAATCTGCCTTATATCGGAGTGTTAAAACCGGCAGTTTATGAAAGCTGATCGGCAGCCTGCTTCCGAGATGGTTATTGTTTGTATTGGAATGATTTTCTATGGTACTATTGAACATAGTTGTGCTTACTGTGGGAGGAGGTAAGGAATGAATCGGGTCTTCCGTAATACCATTTTTTATTTACTTATTTTATTAGTAGTAATCGGGGTTGTGAGCTACTTCCAGACCTCAAATCCGAAAACAGAAAATATGTCGTACAGTACGTTTATCAAAAACCTGGATGACGGGAAAGTTGATAGCGTATCGGTTCAGCCTGTCAGAGGTGTTTATGAGGTAAAAGGGCAGCTGAAAAATTACGACAAAGATCAATACTTTTTGACTCATGTTCCTGAAGGAAAGGGAGCAGACCAGATATTTAACGCTTTGAAAAAAACGGACGTAAAGGTTGAGCCCGCTCAAGAAACAAGCGGATGGGTGACATTCCTGACGACCATCATCCCGTTTGTTATTATCTTTATTCTGTTTTTCTTCCTGCTCAATCAGGCTCAAGGCGGCGGCAGCCGTGTCATGAACTTTGGTAAGAGTAAGGCGAAGCTGTATACAGAGGAAAAGAAACGCGTCAAATTTAAAGACGTTGCAGGGGCTGACGAAGAAAAGCAAGAACTCGTTGAAGTTGTTGAGTTTCTGAAAGATCCCCGCAAGTTTGCCGAGCTTGGCGCCAGAATACCGAAAGGCGTGCTTTTAGTTGGACCTCCGGGTACCGGTAAAACATTGCTCGCCAAGGCTTGTGCAGGTGAAGCCGGCGTACCTTTCTTCAGCATCAGCGGATCTGATTTCGTTGAAATGTTTGTAGGTGTCGGTGCTTCTCGTGTGCGTGACTTGTTTGAAAATGCGAAAAAGAATGCGCCTTGTTTGATTTTCATTGATGAAATTGACGCAGTGGGACGCCAGCGTGGAGCGGGTCTCGGCGGCGGACACGATGAACGTGAACAGACGCTAAACCAATTGCTTGTTGAAATGGACGGATTCAGCGCTAATGAAGGTATTATCATCATTGCTGCGACGAACCGTGCGGACATCTTGGACCCAGCCTTACTTCGTCCGGGACGTTTTGACCGTCAAATCACAGTGGATCGTCCAGATGTTATTGGCCGTGAAGCTGTATTGAAAGTCCATGCGAGAAACAAACCGCTGGATGAAACGGTTAACCTAAAATCAATTGCCATGAGAACACCAGGCTTCTCAGGCGCTGACTTAGAAAATCTCTTGAATGAAGCTGCGCTTGTGGCGGCTCGTCAAAATAAGAAAAAAATCGATGCGCGTGATATTGATGAAGCGACGGACCGTGTAATTGCCGGACCTGCTAAGAAGAGCCGCGTTATCTCCAAGAAAGAACGCAATATCGTGGCTTATCACGAAGGCGGACACACTGTTATCGGACTCGTTTTAGATGAGGCAGATATGGTTCATAAAGTAACGATTGTACCTCGGGGTCAGGCTGGCGGTTATGCTGTTATGCTGCCAAGAGAAGACCGTTACTTCCAAACAAAGCCGGAGCTGCTTGATAAAATTGTCGGGCTCTTGGGCGGACGTGTTGCTGAAGAGATTATCTTTGGTGAAGTCAGCACAGGAGCGCACAATGACTTCCAGCGTGCGACGAATATTGCAAGACGAATGGTTACGGAATTCGGTATGTCAGAAAAACTGGGGCCGTTGCAATTTGGACAGTCTCAGGGCGGTCAGGTATTCTTAGGCCGTGATTTCAACAACGAACAGAACTACAGTGATCAAATTGCTTACGAAATTGATCAGGAAATTCAGCGCATCATCAAGGAATGCTATGAGCGCGCGAAACAAATCCTGACTGAAAATCGTGACAAGCTTGAATTGATTGCCCAAACGCTTCTGAAAGTTGAAACGCTTGACGCTGAACAAATCAAACACCTTATCGATCACGGAACATTGCCAGAACGCAATTTCTCTGATGATGAGAAGAATGATGATGAGAAGAATGATGATGTGAAAGTAAACATTCTGACAAAAACAGAAGAAAAGAAAGACGATACGAAAGAGTAATTCGCTTTCTCTCTAAAAACTGCCGGCTGACGCTGGCAGTTTTTTTATGTAAATGATGGGCTCAGCTGCGTCTTTTACAATCATCCAATTCTGGTATCGATTTGTTTACAAATGAGCCGCTGATCGTGTATGGTATTGTAGAATGTTTGTAAAAAGTAAAGTAGAGAAACTATTCAAAAGTGGTGATAGAGGTTGTTACTGGTTATCGATGTTGGGAACACCAATACTGTACTTGGTGTATATCATGATGGAAAATTAGAATATCACTGGCGTATAGAAACAAGCAGGCATAAAACAGAAGATGAGTTTGGGATGATTTTACGCTCGTTATTTGAGCATTCCGGGCTTATGTTTGAACAGATAGATGGCATCATTATTTCATCAGTAGTGCCGCCAATCATGTTTGCGTTAGAAAGAATGTGCACAAAATACTTTCATATCGAACCGCAAATTGTCGGTCCGGGTATGAAAACCGGTTTAAATATAAAATACGACAATCCGAAAGAAGTGGGGGCAGACAGGATCGTAAATGCTGTCGCTGCGATACACTTATACGGCAATCCATTAATTGTTGTTGATTTCGGAACGGCCACAACGTACTGCTATATTGATGAAAACAAACAATACATGGGCGGGGCAATTGCTCCTGGGATTACAATTTCGACAGAGGCGCTTTACTCGCGTGCAGCGAAGCTTCCGCGTATCGAAATCACCCGTCCCGACAATATTATCGGAAAAAACACTGTAAGCGCGATGCAATCTGGGATTTTATTTGGCTATGTCGGCCAAGTGGAAGGAATCGTTAAGCGAATGAAATGGCAGGCAAAACAGGAGCCAAAAGTCATTGCGACAGGAGGACTGGCGCCGCTCATTGCAAACGAATCAGATTGTATAGATATCGTTGATCCATTCTTAACCCTAAAGGGGCTGGAATTGATTTATGAAAGAAACCGCGTAGGAAGTGTATAGGAGGTTTTGTAATGGATTATTTAGTAAAAGCACTTGCGTATGACGGAAAAGTTCGGGCTTATGCAGCGAGAACGACTGATATGGTAAATGAAGGACAGAGACGCCATGGTACGTGGCCGACAGCATCCGCTGCACTAGGTCGCACAATGACAGCTTCGCTTATGCTCGGCGCTATGCTGAAGGGCGAAGATAAGCTGACCGTGAAAATCGAGGGCGGAGGTCCGATTGGAGCTATTGTAGCTGATGCCAATTCCAAAGGAGAAGTCAGAGCCTATGTCTCTAACCCGCAAGTTCATTTCGATTTAAATGAACAAGGCAAGCTTGATGTCAGACGTGCGGTTGGAACAAGTGGAACGTTAAGTGTTGTAAAAGATTTAGGTTTGCGTGAATTCTTCACAGGACAAGTAGAAATCGTTTCAGGAGAATTAGGAGATGATTTTACTTACTATCTTGTGTCATCTGAGCAGGTTCCTTCATCAGTGGGTGTAGGTGTGCTCGTCAATCCTGACAATACCATTCTTGCGGCAGGGGGCTTTATTATTCAGCTGATGCCGGGAACAGATGATGAAACCATCACAAAAATTGAACAGCGCCTATCTCAAGTTGAGCCGATTTCTAAGCTCATTCAAAAGGGATTGACACCGGAAGAAATTTTAGAAGAAGTCCTAGGCGAGAAACCAGAGATTTTGGAAACGATGCCTGTCAGATTCCATTGTCCTTGTTCAAAAGAACGGTTCGAAACAGCCATTTTAGGACTAGGCAAAAAAGAAATTCAAGATATGATAGAAGAAGATGGACAAGCCGAAGCAGTATGCCATTTTTGTAATGAAAAGTACTTATTTACAAAAGAAGAGCTGGAAGGGCTTCGTGACCAAACTACCCGCTAAGCTCTTTAGCGGGTTTTTAATTTGAGAAAAGGGGCTGAAAGCAGGTTTGAAATCAAGAACAATCTGGACCATTATTTTAGGGGCGCTGTTGGTTTGCTGTATTGCTGTTGCATATACGCTGACGAAATCCCAAGCCGGCGCATCGTCATCCGGTGAGTCTATTGCGACTATCGGAGGCAAGAGTGTGACAAGAGAAGAATGGCTGAAAGAAATGGAAGACCAATATGGGAAGTCCACGCTTGAAGATATGATCAATGTCCGAGTCGTTGAGCAGCTGGCCAAAAAGAACAACCTTAAAGTATCCCAAAACGAAATTGATCGTGAGTTTCTACTGATCAAAGCGGTCAATAATTCCTTTTATGAAGATGAACATACGACTGAGAAAGAGTGGAAAGACCAAATTCGTTATAATATCCTCCTTGAAGAATTGTTAACAAGGGATATCGACATCTCAAACAAAGAACTGGAATCATTCTATCATAAAAATAAGGAACTATATCAGTTTGATGATTCGTATCGAATTCGGCACATTGTTGTCAAAGATGAAGAAGAAGCGAGAGAAGTCCTGAAAGAACTGAAAGGCGGCTCAAGCTTCGAAGCTGTTGCGGCGGAAAGATCTACTGACAGATATACATCGCCATACGGCGGAGATTTAGGTTTTGTCACAGAGGCATCAGACAACATTCCGTCAGCATACATTGAAGAGGCGAAAACACTCAAAGAGGATGAATGGTCTCGGGAACCAATCAAGGTCAGCAATGGATATGCCATTATCCAGCTGAAAGAAAAACTAAAAGCAAGAACATTCTCATATGATGAAGTAAAGGACCAGATCAGACGGCAAATTGCAATGGATCAACTAGGCGATAAAGCGACAGTTAAAACACTTTGGAAAGAAGCCGATGTATCTTGGTTTTATGGGGAAAAAAGTACTAAGTGATTGACAAAAAATTTTGAAATTGATAGATTATATACATAATACCAATACAAATAGTCGGAAATTGAGGTGTCGAGAATGGTACGTGTAGCAAACTCCATTACTGAATTAATTGGGAATACGCCAATCGTCAAATTAAATCGCCTTGCAGATGAAAACAGTGCGGATGTATATCTAAAGCTTGAATACATGAACCCTGGAAGCAGTGTAAAAGACCGTATCGGTTTAGCTATGATTGAAGCGGCTGAAAAAGAAGGAAAATTAAAAGCCGGTGATACAATCATTGAACCGACAAGCGGAAATACTGGAATCGGGCTTGCAATGGTTGCTGCTGCTAAAGGATTAAAAGCTATTTTGGTTATGCCTGATACAATGAGCATGGAGCGCCGCAACCTTCTTCGCGCATACGGTGCTGAGCTTGTGCTGACTCCTGGCGCGGAAGGCATGAAAGGCGCCATTAAGAAAGCTGAAGAGCTTGCTGAAAAGCACGGATACTTTGTGCCGCAGCAGTTCAACAACCCGTCTAACCCAGAAATTCACCGCCAAACAACAGGTAAAGAAATCGTTGAGCAATTCGGTGACGACCAGCTTGACGCATTTGTAGCCGGAATTGGCACAGGCGGAACGATTACGGGAGCGGGCGAAGTGCTGAAGGAAGCATACCCTTCCATCAAGATTTACGCTGTTGAACCGTCAGATTCCCCAGTGCTTTCAGGAGGAAAACCAGGCCCCCACAAAATTCAGGGAATCGGAGCTGGATTCGTGCCGGACATCTTAAACACTGAAGTATACGATGAAATCTTCCCTGTGAAGAATGAAGAAGCATTCGAATATGCCCGCAGAGCTGCACGTGAAGAAGGAATTCTCGGAGGCATCTCATCAGGTGCGGCAATTTATGCTGCTCTTCAAATAGCGAAAAAACTCGGAAAAGGCAAAAAAGTATTGGCCATCATTCCAAGTAACGGTGAACGTTATCTAAGCACGCCGCTGTATCAATTCGATTAAAAAAAGCCAAAACTCCCGGTTCGCCGGGAGTTTTTTTATATTTCGTGCATCAAATATGCCATGTCTGCGACGAATGTTATTCTTGGAAGAGAAATTCACTTTTTTCACTAACAACATTGCTTTACAATTAAAACAAGCAAAAAAGAAAATAGAGGAATGATACAAATGGCACAACGCAGACCGGCAGGCAAAAAAGTACCTTTTCAAAAAGACTCATTCTTACAACAATTTGAGAAACTTGCGCAATCCCGAAAACACCACGTACTTCTCGAAAGTGCAAGAGGCGGCAGATACAGTATAGCCGGTCTTGATCCAATTGCGACTGTAAAAGGAAAAGACGGAATAACGACTATTAAGCATGGTGATGAGATGCTGTTTAGAGAAGGTGACCCATTACGGGCCTTCCACAGCTGGTTTAAAACACTGGAAACAGAAACGAATCATGAGTTCCCCGACTTTCAAGGCGGAGCAATCGGGTTTCTCAGCTATGATTACGCACGCTATATTGAAAATTTTAAAATGCTCTCTTTAGATGATCTAGAAACGCCAGATATTTATTTTCTTGTTTTTGATGATATAGCTGTTTATGACCATCAAGAAGAGTCTTTATGGCTAATTACTCATGTAAATGGTTCTGATCAGGAAGCAGCGGATGTGAGGCTATCTGAGTTAGAGCAGATGTGGCTGACTGAGCTTCCTGCTGTCCCTTCGCGAGAGATGGGGTATGAAACGGATGGTTCCTTCGCGGCGCCATTTACCGAGGATGGATTTTCACAAGCTGTAGAGAAAATCAAACAATACATTGCCAGCGGAGATGTGTTTCAAGTCAATCTATCAATAAGGCAGTCACAGTCACTGCCAGCTCATCCATATCAAATTTACAAAACCTTGAGAGAAGTAAATCCTTCTCCGTACATGGCGTATTTAGAAACGCCTGATTTCCAAATCATTTGCGGATCGCCTGAACTGCTTGTCAGCAAAAAGGGCAAACGATTAGAGACGAGACCGATCGCGGGCACCCGGTCCAGAGGGAAAACGAATGAAGAAGATGAGGCGCTTGCAAACGAATTGATCCACAACGAAAAAGAACGCGCGGAACATGTCATGCTTGTTGATCTTGAGCGAAATGATCTGGGAAGAGTGTCACGTTACGGGTCTGTGCGCGTGAATGAATTCATGGCGATTGAAAAATACTCGCATGTGATGCACATTGTGTCTAACGTCCAGGGGGAACTGCAGGATGGGTATGATGCTGTAGATATTATTCATGCTGTGTTTCCTGGAGGAACCATTACAGGTGCACCTAAAGTAAGGACGATGGAAATTATAGAAGAACTTGAGCCGACACGCCGCGGGCTTTATACTGGATCTATAGGATGGTTTGGATATAATCACGATCTGCAGTTTAATATCGTTATTCGAACCATTTATGCAACCGGAGGGCAGGCATTTATGCAGTCCGGCGCAGGAGTTGTGATTGATTCTGTACCAAAGCATGAATACAGGGAATCATTCAAAAAAGCTTTTGCGATGCAAAAGGCGTTAGAGCTGAGCAAAGAAGAGACAAAAATTAGATGAGGTGAGCGGAGAAATGATTTTAATGATTGATAACTACGATTCATTCACGTACAACTTGGTACAATATTTGGGCGAGCTTGGGGAAGAGCTGGTTGTGAAACGCAATGACAGCATCACAATCGAAGAAATTGAAGAATTGTCTCCGGACTTTCTGATGATATCTCCCGGACCGTGCAGCCCTGATGAGGCGGGAATCAGCCTCGAAGCCATTAAACATTTTGCAGGGAAAATTCCTATTTTCGGTGTGTGCCTCGGACATCAGTCCATCGCGCAAGTGTTCGGTGGTGACGTGGTTAGGGCAGAACGGCTTATGCATGGGAAAACCTCGGATATCGAGCATGACGGCAAGACGATTTTTGAAGGGTTGAAAAATCCCCTTGTTGCGACACGTTACCACTCGCTGATCGTCAAGCCTGAGACGCTGCCAAGCTGTTTTACAGTAACAGCCCAAACGAAAGAGGGAGAAATAATGGCCATTCGCCACAATGACCTCCCGATAGAGGGCGTGCAATTTCACCCCGAGTCTATTATGACCTCCTTTGGAAAAGAAATGCTCAGAAATTTTATTGAGACATACCGCAAGGAAGTTATTGCGTGATGATATATGTGAACGGCCGGTATATGGAGGAGAAAGATGCAGTTCTTTCTCCTTTTGACCATGGGTTTTTATATGGGATTGGTGTTTTCGAAACCTTCAGGCTCTACGAAGGCTGCCCGTTTTTGATTGATTGGCATATAGAACGGCTTGAACGCGCGCTTAAGGATCTGCAAATTGAATATACTGTTTCAAAGCATGAGATCCTTGAGATGTTGGACAAGCTGCTAAAGATAAATGATATCAAGGATGGAAATGCCCGCGTCAGACTGAACATATCGGCGGGAATTAGCGATAAAGGCTTTGTCGCCCAGACGTACGACAAGCCGACCGTTTTATGCTTTGTGAATCAGCTGAAACCAGAAAGCCTCCCATTGCAAAAAGAAGGAAGGGTTTTATCGATACGGAGAAACACTCCGGAGGGATCGTTCCGGTTAAAATCTCATCATTATCTAAATAATATGTATGCGAAACGGGAGATTGGAAATGACCCGCGTGTCGAGGGAATATTCTTAACGGAGGATGGAGCTGTTGCAGAGGGTATCATATCTAATGTCTTCTGGAGAAAAGGCAGCTGTATCTATACGCCTTCGCTTGATACGGGTATTCTGGACGGCGTCACGAGGCGTTTTATCATAGAAAATGCAAAGAATGCAGGTCTGGATCTCAAAACGGGCCGATATGAGCTAGAAGCTCTCTTGACAGCTGACGAAGCGTGGATGACGAATTCGGTTCTTGAAATCATCCCGTTTACTAAAATAGAAGAAGTAAACTATGGAAGCCGAAGCGGAGAAGCAGTCTCCGCTCTTCAATTGCTATATAAAAAAGAGATAAAGAACATGATACATGAAAAGGGAGGAAGAGCATGGCGCAGCAAACGATAAATCAAACACAAGTCATCCACACCAAGCCCAGCGCTTTATCATATAAAGAGAAGACGCTGGTGATGGGAATTCTAAACGTAACGCCTGACTCTTTCTCGGACGGCGGGAAGTATGACAGCTTGGACAAGGCACTGCTGCACGCGAAAGAGATGATCGATGATGGTGCCCATATCATAGATATCGGAGGAGAATCGACAAGGCCTGGCGCTGAGTGCGTGTCTGAGGATGAGGAGATGTCCAGAGTCATTCCGGTGATTGAGCGGATTACAAAGGAGCTTGGTGTTCCTATTTCTGTAGATACGTACAAGGCTTCTGTCGCAGATGAAGCTGTGAAAGCCGGCGCATCCATTATCAATGATATTTGGGGAGCCAAACACGATCCGAGGATGGCTTCCGTTGCAGCTGAACACAATGTTCCAATTGTTCTCATGCATAACCGCCCAGAAAGAAACTACAATGACTTATTGCCGGATATGCTGTCGGACTTAATGGAGAGTGTAAAAATTGCTGTTGAGGCCGGAGTAGACGAGAAGAACATTATTCTTGATCCCGGTATCGGTTTCGCGAAAACCTATCACGATAACTTGGCAGTGATGAACAAGCTGGAGATTTTCAGCGGATTGGGATATCCGGTTCTTCTGGCAACCTCCCGCAAAAGATTCATCGGACGTGTTCTGGATCTTCCGCCCGAGGAGCGGGCTGAGGGCACAGGGGCGACTGTGTGTCTCGGTATTCAAAAAGGCTGTGACATTGTCAGGGTCCATGATGTAAAACAAATTGCCAGAATGGCGAAAATGATGGACGCGATGCTGAATAAGGGAGGGGTGCACCATGGATAAAGTTTATGTAGAAGGAATGGAGTTTTACGGATATCACGGTGTGTTCAAAGAAGAAAACAAACTTGGCCAGCGGTTTAAAGTCGATTTAACCGCTGAGCTGGATTTAAGCAAAGCCGGACAAACAGACGACCTTGAGCAAACGATTAACTATGCTGAGCTCTATCACGTATGTAAAGATATCGTGGAAGGGGAGCCTGTAAAATTGGTGGAAACGCTGGCAGAACGTATCGCCGACACTGTTCTCAAAAAATTTCAGCCGGTTCAGCAATGTACGGTGAAAGTGATTAAGCCAGATCCGCCAATTCCCGGACACTACAAATCAGTAGCAATTGAAATCACGAGAAAAAAGTCATGAACAACATAGCTTATATTGCACTTGGATCTAACATTGGAGATAGAGAAACGTATTTAAGGCAAGCAGTGGCTCTGCTGCATCAGCATGCTGCGGTGACAGTCACTAAAGTGTCGTCAATTTACGAAACTGACCCGGTCGGATACGAAGATCAAGATGAGTTTTTGAATATGGCTGTTGAAATACAGACATCACTAAACCCTTTTGAGCTCCTTGAACTGACGCAGCACATAGAAAACGAATTAGGCAGAACAAGGGAAGTAAGATGGGGGCCGCGGACGGCAGACCTTGACATTTTGTTATTTAATCGTGAAAATATTGAAACAGAGCAACTAATTGTTCCGCATCCGAGAATGTATGAGCGTTTGTTTGTCCTTGCACCGCTTGCGGAAATTTGCCAGCAGGTTGAAAAAGAGGCTACAAGCGCTGAAACAAACCAAGAAGGTGTAAGAGTATGGAAGCAGAAATCTGGGGTAGACGAATTCGTGCATTCAGAAAGCTGAAAGGTTATACTCAAGAAGGATTTGCAAAGGCATTAGGTATATCAGTTTCTATTCTCGGCGAAATTGAACGCGGAAACCGATTGCCGTCGGCTGTCATCATTAAAGATGCGGCAGATGTTTTAAATATAAGTGCGGACGAATTGGCACCGCCAGAAAAATAGAATAAACGAAAGGAGGAGAAAAATTGTTCAAAATCGGAGATATTCAATTGAAAAACCGGGTTGTGCTGGCACCTATGGCTGGTGTCTGCAACTCTGCGTTTAGATTGACTGTAAAGGAATTCGGAGCCGGATTGGTATGCGCTGAAATGGTCAGTGACAAAGCGATCCTTTACAATAATGCAAGAACAATGGGTATGCTTTATATCGATGAACGTGAGAAACCTCTCAGCCTACAAATTTTCGGAGGAAAAAAGGATACCCTTGTGGAAGCGGCGAAGTTTGTAGACCAGAACACAACTGCTGATATCATTGATATAAACATGGGATGTCCTGTGCCAAAGATTACAAAATGCGATGCGGGAGCCAAATGGCTTCTTGATCCTGATAAGATTTATGAAATGGTTTCTGCAGTAGTGGATGCCGTTGATAAACCAGTAACAGTGAAAATGAGAATGGGCTGGGATGAAGACCATATTTTCGCAGTGAAAAATGCACAAGCTGTAGAACGTGCGGGCGGTAAAGCAGTTGCGCTTCACGGCCGTACGAGAGTGCAGATGTATGAAGGAACGGCAAACTGGGACATCATCAAGGAAGTGAAACAATCAGTATCGATTCCGGTTATCGGAAACGGCGATGTTAAGACACCGCATGATGCTAAGCGCATGCTTGATGAAACAGGAGTAGACGGTGTCATGATCGGACGCGCTGCATTGGGCAACCCGTGGATGATTTACCGTACGGTTCAGTATCTTGAAACAGGTGAATTAAAAGAAGAGCCGCAAGTACGCGAAAAAATGGCCGTATGCAAACTGCATCTTGATCGCCTGATTGACTTAAAAGGTGAAAACGTAGCGGTAAGAGAAATGAGAAAGCATGCTGCATGGTATCTGAAAGGTGTAAAAGGCAATGCGAACGTTCGTAATGAAATCAATCATTGTGAGACAAGAGAAGAGTTTGTACAGCTTTTAGATGCATTTACGGTTGAAGTTGAGGCAAAAGAGCTTCGAAATGCAAAAGTAGGATAATACCCACCTCTATTTGCTGCTCACTGCTAGTTTTGCGCTGGCAGTTTTTCTGCTTTTTTCATGAAACAATATCTGTAATGGAGTGATAACAATGAGTCAAGAAGAGCATAACCATGAAGAATTGAATGATCAGCTGCAAGTCAGACGCGATAAAATGAATCAGCTGAGAGATAACGGCATCGATCCATTCGGGGCACGTTTTGAAAGAACTCATCAGTCTCAAGAAGTTATTTCGGCATATCAAGATCTAACCAAAGAAGAGTTAGAAGAAAAAGCGATTGAAGTTACAATTGCAGGCCGCATGATGACAAAACGAGGCAAAGGAAAAGCCGGCTTTGCTCATATTCAGGACTTAGAAGGGCAAATCCAAATCTACGTAAGGAAAGACAGTGTCGGTGACGACCAGTATGAAATCTTCAAGTCTTCTGACCTTGGTGATCTGATCGGCGTAACCGGAAAAGTCTTCAAAACAAATGTAGGCGAATTGTCTGTTAAGGCAACTTCCTTTGAATTGCTGACAAAAGCGCTTCGTCCGCTTCCTGACAAATACCATGGTTTAAAAGACGTTGAGCAGCGCTATCGTCAACGCTACCTGGATCTTATCGTAAACCCAGACAGCAAACATACATTCATCACACGAAGCAAGATCATTCAAGCTATGAGAAGATACCTTGATGATCATGGATACTTAGAAGTAGAAACACCTACAATGCACAGCATTCCTGGGGGAGCTTCTGCACGTCCATTTATCACTCACCACAATGCGTTAGATATTCCACTCTATATGCGCATTGCAATTGAACTACACCTAAAACGCCTTATTGTCGGCGGTTTAGAAAAAGTATATGAAATCGGCCGTGTTTTCCGTAACGAAGGTGTCTCTACTCGCCATAACCCTGAATTTACGATGATTGAATTATATGAAGCATATGCGGACTATAAAGATATCATGAGCTTAACTGAAAACCTTGTCGCTCATATCGCCCAAGAAGTGCTTGGCACAACTACGATTCAATACGGGGAAGAGCAAATCGACCTTAAACCGGAGTGGAAAAGAATCCATATGGTTGACGCAGTCAAAGAAGCGACTGGCGTTGATTTCTGGGAAGAGGTTACTGTTGAACAGGCGCGTGAATATGCGAAAGAACATGGTGTGGAAATTAAAGATTCTATGACAGTAGGACATATCATCAACGAATTCTTCGAACAAAAAATTGAAGAAACGCTTATTCAGCCAACGTTTATTTACGGGCATCCTGTAGAAATTTCTCCTCTTGCTAAGAAAAACCCTGAGGACCCGCGTTTTACAGACCGTTTTGAACTGTTTATCGTCGGCCGTGAACATGCCAACGCGTTTACAGAGCTGAATGATCCTATTGATCAAAGAGAACGCTTTGAAGCGCAATTAAAAGAACGTGAAGCCGGTAATGATGAAGCTCATCTAATGGATGAAGACTTTGTTGAAGCTCTGGAATACGGTATGCCGCCAACAGGAGGTTTAGGCATCGGTATCGACCGTCTGGTTATGCTGCTGACGAATGCCCCTTCTATTCGTGATGTGCTGTTATTCCCGCAAATGAGGCAACGCTAATAAAGAAGAGCGGCATCCTTTCTCTATGGAGGATACCGCTCTTTTTAAATTCCTTAGTATTTCTTCAAAAAAACTATTGCGCTATTATTTACAAGGTGGTATATTATTATTCGTTGCCGCTAAACAAGGCGATAAGGAAAAAAAGAACTTAAAAAAAGTTATTGACTTCACTGAGTCAACGAGTTATAATAATAAAGTCGCTTGAACGAAGTGGACAAAATGATCTTTGAAAACTAAACAAGACAAAACGTACCTGTTAATTCATTTTTTTATAAATCGCACAGCGATGTGCGTAGTCAGTCAAACTACTTTATCGGAGAGTTTGATCCTGGCTCAGGACGAACGCTGGCGGCGTGCCTAATACATGCAAGTCGAGCGGACAGATGGGAGCTT